>JAVHLL010000035.1 GCA_031082155.1 Thermodesulfovibrionales bacterium
TGAAAGGCTCCTCAATGAAACTTAACCAAGTGTCCACTTTTTCGGGGGAAGGTCATATTGAAAGACATAGAATTATTAAAACTAAACTCATAGTATGTAGAAAATTCATTAGTTGCACACAGGAAAATAGCGAAAACAGCTAAACCCTTGATTTTATTGGAGCCGGTGGGGAGAGTCGAACTCCCGGCCAGCTGATTACGAATCAGCTGCTCTGCCTCTGAGCTACACCGGCGCGGTGAAAAGTTACAATCCTGGAGCAGAGAGAAGCGAATTCAACGATTATTGATTCTAATGTATTTATGAAATCGCTTGCAAGTGACGGATAAACCGGTCGAATGAAAAAAAAGAGGCCGCTCTCAGGCGGCCTCTCCAGTTGCGCTGCAAAGAGAAACAATTAAAAACTCAGATTCACCTCGAAATACGGCCAGTAATCATGCTGGTATTTCGAACTGCCCAGAGCTGAAAAATGCTCGCCGCTGTCCCTTTCATGTCTGCCGTAGAGGAAATCAATATACCCTAAGCGGAACCGCACATTCGGTTTGAAATAGTAGTCATAGTAGATATCCCAGACCTGTGCGTTAAACGGATAAAACCCTACAGTACTTTGGCCTGAAGAGTCATAGAAGTAGTTCCCTGCAGGCGATAATACCGTCCCTTTTCTCCTGAATCCGCGATAGTTGAAGGGATTGATCCAAGCGTCACTGCCGTCCGCAAACTCGACTGACAACTGCATAGTGGTGCTGATAAGATCGCCTGTATTAAACCCTGCAAACCAGATATGGCCGGGATATCCTTTCCCCTCAACTGTTACCGCATCTCCGGTGCCCCCGCGCTGGAAGCTGTGGCCCGGGATGTCAAAATGGCTGTAATAGTAAGCCCCGAAAACCTGCAGTCCCAGGAGTTGCGTATCGACATATGCGCCGGCTAACACGTAATCAGTGTTCATATCCGGAACATAGGTCCTTTTGGACGTGTTGGGCATATGCCAATCCTGCATGGTCAGCCCGCTCAGGATTACCTCTGTGTCTTTCCCTACCTTTACCTGTGCCTGCGCAAGAAATGCATCAGAATCTGCCTGTACCTGCTTGTTATCTGTGTTGACGAGCTTATATTCATCATATTTCAGGTAGCCGAGGATAATCCCGGTTTTGTCTTTTACCTTGGACTCATACGTCTTGAGGGTCGGGGCCTTGCCTGGCTCACTCTGTTTGCCCCATAGTCTTGTCGACATCCAGGGGAGAGCGACACTGTCAAGCCCGGTTTCCGGTGCATTCCATGCGAGCAATGTCCCATCGATCTCCGAGTCTATGAAGAGCCTCGGGAAAAGGGTGCGTGATTGCCGCTGCGGTGCTCCGTCCATACCCGGAAGACGTCCGAGATACCATGTGCTGTTGATCCAGGGCAGTTTGAAGGTCATATACATCTGTTCAAATCTGGCATTCATATCATGGCCTATACTCGATTCGAAAGAATTCGGTTTGTTGAACGGATCTGTTGCCGAAGAATCCCATGCACCCCAGCGTTTGTTCATGGTGAGACGGGCATACACATCAACCCAATCCTGGACAACTTCAGCATGCGCATTCAATCTGAGTCGCAGCGGGAATGAGGTATCGTCACGCCATTTCCGGTCGCTGCCCGGCTGACCGGCGCCATAGAAATTCCTGTCAGCCTCGCTATTCTCGTGCATAATGCGGAAACGTGCCTCACCACTGAAATTGACGCGGTCCTTCAGTGATTTTTTCTCCGCTTTTTCTGCTTTCTTTTCTGCATCGGCAACCTTCGTGGTTGTCTCAGCCTGCTTCTTTTCGAGATCCTCTATCCTCTGGAGAAGCTTCTCAACCTCTTTTTTCAGCTGCTGCACCTCTTTTGAAGTGTCTGCTGCCATTACCGGTAAGGACCACAAACAGAAGAGGGAAAATGATAACAACAAAACCCCCAGCTTCTTCATAACAATACCCTCCTTTCAGATTTTCTATGATAAACAGGAAATTTCTGATGCTGTTGCCATTCGAGAGTGTCGTAATTGTACATTATCAGAAACAGCTACTTCAATCTCCTTATCCTTATATGCTTATTAATTCATGTCTTTATAATCTTTTCTATGATAAGCAACCGTTATGCCATAGATGTAACAAATTGATATTAAAGAATATTATTTTGAGAATAAGGAACAAATGCAATGAAATGATGCAAGGCTGATGATTGTTCTCAAGTATTTTCTGATGTTTTTCGATAGCAATTAATTGTTGCAGTGAAACTAGATATTGCTATACTATTGCCCGTACCGGAATCAGTAGCCTATTCTCAGTCCTCCTTCGAGGAGTTCAGCGGGGAGAAGGCCTTCATTCAGGGCAGACCCTCTCGGGGTAGCCACCTTGTTCGACCGCGCGATTGTGATAAAAATATCTTCATAAAGAATACCGATATCTGCAACATACTCCCGTGCGGGCAGGACATCGAGGTAGAGGCTTCCTATCCTTTCAGCGACAGAGAAATCGAGACAGAACTTCTCTCCAATGTTCCGGAAGGCATCGTCTGCAACATCATACACCCTTATATGCAAATCGCCATGGAAAATCTTGAGCGTGCTCTCTTTGACTTCCCAGAACAAAAATACCTTTCTGGGTTCGACGATAATAATGGCAATCTCATTTTCGCCATATTCTGCCGGCAGGCTCATAAGAAAAGCTGGCGGGCGTGTCTCTGCCTGAGCAGGAGAGATTAGGTGTTCCGGTTCTTTTTCTTCAGGTATCGCCGCCCTGGCCCTGGCCTTTTTCTTCGTTTCCGCAATTTTTACGACTTTTTCAGGGAGGGACTTTTCTTCTTTTCGCGTGACGACCTTTTCCTTCTTCTTTACTGCCTTTGTTTCTCCTGCTTTCTTCCTGACTTTCTTTCCAGGCCCTTCTTCCGGTTTTTCTTTTTTAGTGAAAACCTTTTTCGGTCTTTCCTTGATTTTTGTTACGACCTTTTTTGCCTGTTCAGGTACTTTCTTCTCTTTCTTTTTTTGTGCAGACCTTTTGGGTTTCTCTGCTTTCATGATTCCAGTCTGTTGCTCTCTCTTTTTCTGCTTCTGTTGCACTCCCTTTGTCTTTTCTCTTTGTATGGCAGCTTTTGGCGGGGCTGTTTTCTCTTTCTCCGACTTTTTCCCGGTTATTTTCTTTTCTCTTTTTTTTGCAGCGTTGGAGAGGACCTTTTTGCCTTTGGTTTTCGCCAGGACTTTTTTCTCGGTCTTTTGGACAGTCTTTCTGTCAACCTTTTTATTCTTTACCGTTTTTGATGGTTTTTTGACTTTTTGAGGTTTTCCTTTTTTCGCAGCAGGTTTCGTTGGTTTTACTGCAGCCTTTATGGAGGACTTCTTCTTCACATCAGCTTTTTCAGAAGGTTTCATGGTTTTCCTGATCTTTTTCCCTGCTGTCTTTTTCTTTGCAGGAACCGTAGCTTTTCCCCTGGTCACCTTCTTCGCCATAAGCCCCTCCTTACTGGCATATTGTACCTGAAACTCAAGACAAAGTTAAGAGTTACAAATGAAAAGTTAATGGGAAAAACAGCATATGGCTCAATTTCCGAAACAAAATCACGGGTAGTCTCGATTAGGCTGGAGACGAAGCGGAAGCCTCAACTCTGAATTTCATGAAAACATTATAGTCGGATAAGGCTATGTTCCCTATCAAAGAGAGTTTATTTTGCTTCGGAAATTGAGCCATATGCTGTATTCAAAATATCTTGGCAGGCAACGACCTTCAACTTTGTTAATGCGCCTCTGCCCAGTTCTTTCCATGCCGGACATTGATCTGAACGGGAACCGAAAGCTTAACAACGCTCTCCATCTCCGTTTTCACAATCCCCCTGACCGTATTCAACTCAGGTTCGGGGACCTCAAAGAGAAGTTCATCATGGACCTGGAGGATCATTCGTGACCTCAGCCTCATATCCCGCAATATTTTCCCTATCCGTATCATCGCTATCTTGATGATATCTGCCGCTGTCCCCTGGATCGGGGAGTTGACGGCGAGCCGTTCGCCCATCTGCCGGACAGACTGGTTCTTGCTGTGAAGTTCCGGGACAGCCCGCCTTCTTCCGAAAAGGGTTTCAACATACCCTTCCCGTTTTGCATCGTCTATGGTTTTTTCGATATAGCGCCTGACGCCGGGATATCTGGCAAAATACTGATCGATATATTGTCTGGCCTCTTCCCGGGATATATTCAGCGTTTCAGAAAGACCGAAAGGGGAAATCCCATAAAGCACGCCGAAGTTCACTGTTTTCGCAATCCTCCTTGCATCAGCACCTACCTTTTCCCTCGGGATGCCGAGTAATTCAGCGGCTGTCTGCGCATGGATATCGATATCGTTGGTGAAGGCACTGATAAGACCCGCATCACCGCTCAGATGGGCCATGATGCGTAACTCAATCTGGGAGTAATCTGCGGAAAGGAGGAAACTGTCCCGTTCCGCGACAAACGCCTCCCGTATCCGGCGTCCCCATTCCCCTTTTACCGGAATATTCTGGAGATTCGGTTCGCTGCTGCTCAGTCTTCCGGTTGCGGTTGCAGCTTGGTTGAATGAGGTATGTATCCGTCCTGTTTTTTTATTGACCAGTGAGGGAAGCACATCAATATAGGTAGTTTTGAGCTTATAAAAGCTCCGGTAGTTCAGGATTTCTCTGGGAAGTTCGTGGACCTGCGCAAGTTCTTCGAGAACTGCCACATTTGTAGAATATCCTGTTTTTGTCTTTTTGCCCGGCTGTAATCCGAGAGTATCGAAGAGCACCTGTGCGAGCTGTTTTGGTGAATTAATATTGAACTCTCCGCCGGCAAGGAAAAATATCCTCCGGGTGAGACCGTCGAGTTCCCTTTCGAGTTCTTTCGAGAGGTCGTTCAGCTTAGCGTCATTTATCATCACCCCTGCTCTTTCCATATCGGCAAGGACAGGGATAAGCGGCATCTCGATCTCAAAATAAAGACGATCAAGGCCGGTTTCGCCAAGTTTTGCAAAAAGCACCTCCCTGAGTTCGAAACTCAGAAGGGCGTCATTACAGGCATAGGGAGCAGCCTCTTCCAGCGGCACTTCGGCAAATGATTTCCTCTTCTTCAGGACATCTTCGAATTTCCTTTTCCGGCGGGAAAGATATTCCAGTGCGACTTCTTCGAGGCTGTGGTTCGGTTTGTTCGGATTCAGCAGATACGATGCAATCATTGTATCAAAAAGGGGACCCTGGATCTCCAGGCCATGCTCACCGAGCACTATGATGTCGTATTTGAGGTTATGCCCAGTCTTGGGCATCCGGCTGTCCCTGAACGTTTCCGAGAAACATGAGGAAATCTCCTTGAGCGAGACCTGAGCAGGAGCTTCAGCATAAGTATGGGAAATAGGGATATAATATGCACGGTCTTTTTCGGAACAGACTGCAAGTCCCACAAGCCCGGCGCTCATCGGGTCCCTGCCCGTTGTTTCGACATCATACGCGCATATATCCCTGATTGAAGATGCGATGTGCCGGACCTGTTCAGGGGAAAAGACCGTCGTACATTCTGAATCAGCCTTTTCCTCGTGGGGTATCAGCTTCATCAGAGTTACAAATTCATATTCCTTGAAGAGCGAAAAGAGCGCGTTCCAGTCGGGTTCTTTCATGCGCATCGCATCAATATCAATATCGAGCGGCATTGACGTATCGAGTGTGGCGAGTTTCCTGCTCAGTCTCACAATATCGGCATTGTCAGAAACAAGCTGCCGTAATTTTTCCTTCTTTATGAGGCAGGCATTGCTGAGGAGGGATTCTATACTCCCGAACTGGACAAGAAGTTCCCTGGCGGTTTTTTCACCGACGCCTTTGATCCCCGGGATATTGTCAATAGCATCGCCGGCCAGGGCCATAAACTCAGGGATCCTCTCCGGCTTCACTCCAAATTTTTCTTTCACATATCCTTCATCCAGCACCTTGTCCTTCATCGGGTCGTAGACCTTGATTGTTTCATCGACAAGCTGGAGCATGTCCTTGTCGCCGGTGACGATGAAGACCTTTTCCCCTTTCGATGCAGCCTTTTTTGCAATGGTGCCGAGAATGTCATCGGCCTCATATCCCGGGATTTCGTATATCGGGATATGCAGGGCAGTGATAATTTTCCGTATGTGGGGGAATTGTTCGATGAGGTCGCCGGGGGCTTCCGGCCTCTGGGCTTTGTATGCCTCGTAAATTCTGTGCCGCTCGGTCGGCACAGGCGAATCAAAGGAGACGAGCAGGCCGTCCGGTTTTTTGTCCCGTATGATCTTGAGGAGCATTGTGGTGAACCCGTAGATAGCGTTTGTCGGGAATCCCCTGGAATTTGTGAGGGTCTTGATCGCGTAATACGCGCGGTAAACATACGAATTGCCATCGATCAGGTAAAGGTCCACAGGAGATTATACCCTAATTAAAGATATGACGAGGAAAACCGGCTAAATTGACAAAGAAGAAAGGGGTAGTTTAGATTAGAAGAAATACTCAGGAGGTCGAATTTGCTGAAATCAGTTGAAGATATCAATGCGACAAAAAAACGCCTGAAGATCGAGATACCATCAGATATTATTGAAAAAGAAATCGGGAATTCACTCGAAAAGCTGAAACAGAACGTAAGAATACCGGGATTCAGGCCTGGCAAGGCTCCATTAAACATCATCGAGAAGCGTTACGGGAAAGAAGTCGAGGCAGAAGCGCTCGACAAGCTGATTCCGGAACATCTCCGCCTTGCCCTCCAGCAGGCAGACATAACCCCGCTTACACTTCCTACTCTTGATGAAGAATTCGATTTCAAGAGAAAGAATCCTCTGAACATCTCTGTCACCCTGGAAATAGTCCCGAAGATAGAGAACCTCACCTACGAAAATATCGCGGTGAAAGATATTCCGTTCAGCGTCGAAGAGTCTGACCTTGAGGATATGACCAGGAGAATCCGGGAACAGAAGGCAGTCTACGAAGTTGCCGACAAGGAAATCGAGATGGACGATTTCGCAACTTTTGAGCATGTTGACAGCGTAATCGTTGAAGGCGAAGACGTTCCCGATGTCAAGGGAATCATATCGAAAATGGGGAATACCATTTTCCCGCCTGACATCATTGAGAAGGCCCTTGGGAAGAAAAAAACAGACCTCATAGAATTCACCACACCGTTCGATGAAATCCAGTCGAAAGAGCTCGCGGGAAGGACGGTCAAGATACAGGTCAGGATATCCGAAGTGAAGAAGAAAGCGCTCCCTGCACTGGACGACGAGTTTGCGAAAGACCTTGGGTTCGAAAATATAGCGGATTTCAGGGAGAAGCTCAAAGAAAAGATTCATGCGGCGAAACAAGATCAGCTCCGGAGGATACAGAAGGCAGAGATCATCAATAAACTGATCGAATCCCACACCGTTGAAGTGCCGGAATCACTGTTGCAGAAAGAGATTGAAGCGATCGAAATGAACAAAAATCTGGATCAAAAGGATGAGGAAACGGAAGAGGAGCCCATCGACCTCGAGTCGGACACCCTTCCGCCTGTCACCGGAGCACCGAGTGAAGAGGGAACTGCCGTCCCTGAATCACAGGATAAAAAGGAAGATACAGACGCTGCACTGAAAGAAAAGGCTGCAAAGAATGTAAAAGCTTCCCTTCTTATTGATGTAATAGGGAAAAAAGAAGGCGTCTTCGTTACTGACAGCGAAGTGGACGACCGGATTGTCATTCTGGCCAAGAGACTTTCTGCAACACCTCAGGCAATCAAAAGCTTTTATCATTATAAAGAGGGGTCTCTCGATGGTCTGAAGCATTCGATATTCCAGGAGAAAGTACTGGACCTGCTCTTATCAAAAGCCACAGTTGAAAAAACTGAAAAAGGAGAATAAATGAGCATCATCCCTATTGTAATTGAACAGACAGGACGGTCAGAACGTGCATATGATATTTATTCCCGTCTTCTCAAGGACAGGATCATCTTTCTCGGCACGCCGGTAGACGACCATATTGCGAATATAGTGATCGCGCAGCTGCTCTTCCTCCAGACGGAAGACCCTGACAAGGATATCCATATCTATGTGAATACCCCCGGAGGCATCGTATCCTCGGGCCTTGCCATCTACGACACGATGCAGTATGTAAAACCCGACATCGCAACGTATTGTACCGGGCAGGCTGCAAGCATGGGCGCCCTCCTGCTCGCAGCAGGGACAAAAGGGAAGAGGTTTGCGCTGCCTCACTCCCGGATCATGCTGCACCAGCCCATGGGTGGGTTCCACGGCCAGGCAACCGACATCGAAATTCATGCCAGGGAAATTCTGAAGATGAAGGAAACGCTGAACAAGATTCTTTCCCTCCATACGGGGCAACCGGTCGAAAAGATACAGACCGACACCGACAGGGATTTCTTCATGTCGGGGCAGGAGGCGAAAGAATACGGGGTTGTTGATGAAGTGATCACCACCATAAAGGAAAAGAAAAGTAATGGCTAAGAAAGACGAAATGGCACTGAAATGCTCATTCTGCGGGAAAGGACATGCAGAGGTAAAAAAGCTTATCGCAGGCCCTACGGTATATATCTGCAATGAATGTGTGGAACTCTGCAATGAGATCATTGCAGACGCATTGCACCAGGAAACGAAAGGAAAACCGTTTCCTCAGCTTCCCACGCCCAAGGAGATACATAATTTTCTCAATGATTATGTGATAGACCAGGAGCGGGCCAAGAAGATCCTGTCCGTCGCAGTGCACAACCATTATAAGAGGATTTACAGTCCGGCAGAGAAAGATGTTGAACTCCAGAAGAGCAACATCCTGCTGATCGGACCCACAGGCACAGGGAAAACCCTGTTCGCGCAGACCATGGCAAAGGTGCTCGATGTGCCGTTTGCGATCACTGATGCAACTACGCTGACTGAAGCAGGATACGTAGGAGAAGATGTTGAAAATATCATCCTGAAGCTCCTCCAGACATCTGACTACGACACGGAAAGAGCACAGCGGGGGATAGTATATATCGATGAGATCGATAAAATCAGCAGGAAAGCCGAAAACCCCTCAATTACGAGAGATGTATCGGGAGAAGGGGTGCAACAGGCGCTCCTGAAATTGATTGAGGGGACCATTGCAAACATCCCGCCGCAGGGGGGGAGAAAACATCCCCAGCAGGAATATATTCAGGTGGATACCACGAATATCCTGTTTATCTGTGGCGGAGCCTTCATCGGACTCGACAACATTATCGAGCAGAGGAACGGACAGAAAACAGTCGGGTTTGCTTCAGAAATGGTTGCACGGAAAGAAAGGAAAATAGGAGAAACATTAAGTCAGGTTGAGCCGCAGGACCTGATCAAATACGGCCTTATTCCTGAATTTGTCGGAAGGATGCCAGTGGTCGCATCCCTTGATGAACTTGATGAAAAAGCCCTGATTAAAATATTGACCGAACCGAAGAATGCTCTCATGAAACAATATCAGAGGCTGCTTTCGTTCGATAACGTGAGGCTGAAATTCTCGGAAGGCGCACTCGCTGCCGTTGCAAAAAAAGCAATCCAGCGCAAGACCGGCGCACGGGGATTGCGGTCTATCCTTGAGGACATCATGCTTGACGTAATGTATGAAATTCCTTCACAGAAGGGCATCAAGGAGTGCCTGATCACCGAAGAGACGGTTACTAAAAAAGAGAAACCTGTCCTGATCTACGAGAAACAGGCAGAATCAGCATAGGCAGGTTGTCATTCTCAGCATTTCGTTTTCCCTGCGAGGATTGCTTTCCCGATCGCGTTCCGGATCGTCTCCCTGAGTTCTGCATCGTCCACTGGCAATACAGCATCTTCTATAAGAGACAGTTCCCCGCAGTCGAGTGTTCTGGATTTTTTCTCTTGAGCACGATACAGTGCATCAGAGGACACATTCAGAGAAACTTTCCCGAGCTTAAACCGCACAGTTTCGACCCGGAAAGGCCTGAGCTTCCTGAGAATATCATCCTGACGGAACCGAAGTTCCTGGAGCCAGACAGGCGAATCGACAACTATGAGGAGTTCACCACGGGAGAGAAGCGCGGGCGCCATGTGAAAGGGAAGTGGTTTCCGGAAAAGACTGTTCCACCTCTTCCGCATCTCCCCAAGCTTCACGCCGTCTTCTATGCCTAATTCCCTGAAAACGCCCGACAGTAAAGAGTCCGCCCTCTTCACTACACAGCTTTTTTAATTTTTCCTGAGCGGAGACATCTTGTACACACCGTGACCCGTTTGATGCCGTTGCTGGTAACTACGCGGAGTCTCTGCAAGTTTGGCAGGATGATTCTCTTCGTCTTTTTATTGGCATGGCTGACATTATTGCCTATTGCCCTCTGTTTTCCGCACACAACACAACTCGCCATCTGTTTTCAACCTCCTTAATTCATTGCATTCGAAAGGTTTATTATGATAACATGTTAGATCCCTTGTTACAAGTGCAATACAAGAGAGAACGTTCTGTTGCCGCGGGTGGAATCTTCCTCTCTGCGTGACTTGTTGAGGAGAAAAGCAAGAGTTTCCTGGACTGTCGATCGTTCCTTACAAGTCAGAGGGGATATCAGATTGCTGAAAAGGTTAGGCATACATATATGACAAAGATACGAATTTATGAACTGGCGAAAAAATTAGGCGTTCCGAATAAGAGTATCCTGAACGAACTGGACAAACTTGGCATCGAAGGGAAAACTCACTCTTCGAGCATTGAACCCGAGCTTGCGAGGCGGATAGCGGATATCCTTCGCAAAAAAACCGCAGAGCCAGTCAAAAAACCTGCGCCTCCAAAAGAGCCTGAGAAAAAAGTGCATGAGGCGGCGGTCGAAGAACCTCCCGTCAGGAAACCGAAAGAGGAAAAAGAAGCGAAAAAATTTGTCAAAGAGGCAAAGCAGCCGAAAGAGTCACCGCCCGCTGCAGAGGAAAAGAAGGTCAAAAAAGAGGAACCCGAAGGAAGAACCCATCCAGACGAGAAGAAGCCCGCAGAAACTGTCCCCAAGGCCCCGGCTGAAGAAGATGACGAAATAAAGATACCTGAACGGTTCAGAAAAGAGATTGAAATAGAAAAAGTAGAGAAATTCAAGGTAAAACCAGGCATGCAGAGGGCTTTTCAAACCATAAGAAAGATCGAGCCGAAGAGATGGAATGATCAGAGGCCAACAAAAAGATTTGGAGGGAAAGGAAGGCATTTTGCTGCTGAAGAACAGAAACCGCAGGTGCAGCCTGCCATCACGAGGAAAAAGACCTTGAAGCTTCAGGAAGGCACCACGGTCAAAGAGTTTGCAGAACTCATCAGTATCAAACTGTCTGACGTCATCAAGAAGTTCATGGAACTCGGGTATATGCCGACTATAAACCAGCCTGTTGATACGGATGCAGCCCTGCTTATTGCAGAAGGGTTCGGAGCAAAACTCGAACTTGCCTCCATCGAAGAGGATATCCTGGATATCGCAACACCTGAAGAAGCCGGCGCCCTCGTCCCTCGTCCTCCTGTAATTACGATTATGGGGCATGTTGATCATGGGAAGACATCACTCCTCGATGCGATTCGGAAAACGAAGGTCACCGAGACTGAGGCAGGTGGGATCACCCAGCATATCGGCGCCTATAACGTAAAGCTGAAAGGCAAATTCATCACATTTCTGGACACACCCGGTCATGAAGCATTCACCTCGCTGAGGGCACGGGGCGCAAAGGTAACTGATATAGTTGTCCTTGTCGTTGCTGCCGATGACGGGGTAATGCCGCAGACTATAGAAGCGATCAATCATGCAAAAGCTGCAAATGTACCTATACTTGTCGCAATAAATAAGATCGATAAACCAGACGCAAACCCTACAAAAGTAAAAAATGAGCTTTCAGAGCGTGGAATAATCTCTGAAGAATGGGGCGGGAAAAATATCTTTGTCGAAGTGTCGGCAAAGAACCGCATTGGTATCGAACACCTGCTCGAGATGATCCTCCTCCAGGCTGAGATTATGGAACTCAAGGCTAATCCGGACAGAAACGCGAGGGGAACCATAATCGAATCAAAACTCGACAAGGGGAGAGGGCCTATTGCTACGGTAGTTGTGCAGTCAGGTACACTGAAAATCGGAGATGCCTTCATAGCAGGCATTCACGCAGGAAAAGTCCGCGCCCTCATTGACGATAATGGAAAACGGATCAATGACGCAGGTTCGTCAATGCCGGTAGAGGTAATCGGCTTTTCAGACGTACCGACATCAGGAGATATCTTTACCGTGGTTGAAGATGAGAAAAGGGCCAGACAGATAGCGCTCATCCGCCAGCAGAAACAGAAACTTGCTGAAATTGCCAGGGCACGGAAACTCACGCTCGATGAACTCTATGCGAAAATCAAAGAAGGAGAGATCCGGGAACTCAACATCATCATCAAGGGAGATGCCCAGGGTTCTGTAGAAGCGGTGAAGGATGCTTTAGAAAATATAACCCATCCGCAGGTGAAAGTCAAAGCCATTCATTCTTCAGTCGGCGGAATCAATGAATCAGACGTTATGCTCGCAGCTGCATCAAGCGCCATCATTCTTGGATTTAATGTCCGTCCGGAACTCAAGGCGTCACAAACTGCCGAGAAAGAGGGAGTGGACATCCGCCTTTATACCATAATATATGAAGCAATCGAAGATGTGAGGAAGGCACTAGAAGGACTCCTTGCACCGACACTCAAGGAAAAAATCCTTGGACGGGCTGAGGTCCGCCAGATTTTCCCGATATCAAAAATCGGTACCGTCGCAGGATGCTATGTGATCGACGGAACGATGCACAGGGCCAGTGATGGATTAAGAGTAATCAGAGATAACATTGTCGTATATGAGGGCAAAATTGCTACATTAAAGAGATTTAAAGACGATGCGAAAGAGGTCCATACAGGATATGAATGCGGCATCATGATAGAGAACTTCAATGACCTGAAGGTCGGAGATATTATCGAAAACTACGTCATTGAAAAAATAGCGACAAAACTATAGAAAAGATAAAATTACAGATTCGAAACTCTAAGTCCTGAATAAAACCTAAAAGGAAAAATTTCAAATTGCTGTCTTTCAGTCTTGTCAGAACAATTTTTTTTCAACTCTATTTGTTTGTTTTTAGGATTTAGATATTTTGGATTTAGTATTTTGAGGTAAATTATGCTTCCCTACAAGCGTTCCCAGAGAGTCAGTGACCTGCTTAGAGAAGAGATCGCAGATATCATCATGTATAAATTGAAAGACCCGCGGGTCGGTTTTATCACCGTCACCGGTGTCGATGTAACGAGCGACCTCAAGATGGCTACTGTCTATGTGAGCGTCCTCAAAGCAGAAGAAAAGAAATCTACTCTTGATATCTTGCAGACTGCAAAGAGTTTTATCCGCGCTGAACTCTCGAAAAGGCTGAGGATGAAATTTATCCCCACCGTAGATTTCAAGCTCGACAGCTCCATTGAATACGGAGATAAAATAGACAAACTGCTCAAAGAGATCGGAGAAAAAGATGATAGCTCCACCTGAACTTGTCTCCTTCCTCCGGGAAAATGACAATTTTTTCATCGCCACCCATATCAGCCCCGAGCCGGATGCACTCGGCTCATCCCTCGCCCTCGCCATGGCACTCGAATCGCTCGGGAAAAAGGTCACGGTATATGATCGCGATATAGTCCCTGAGTTTTACCGGTTCCTCCCGAAGCATGAAAGATTCATACACTCGACTTCACGGATACAGACGTCATCATGCAATCTGATCCTGCTCGACTGTAATAGCACTGACAGGGCAGGTATCGAGGGGATGGTCTTCCGCTCCTCGACGGTCATAGATCACCACCAGACCGAAAAAGACTTTGGAGATATCCGGTGGATCGTTCCTGATGCAGCGGCGACAGGTGTTCTGGTATTTTATCTGATCAGGCAGCTTGGAACCGGCATAACAAATGACATCGCCCTGAACCTCTATTCTGCCATAGCAATCGATACCGGCACATTCAGATACAGCAATACCACTGCAGAGGTGTTACGGGTTGCGGCCGAACTCATTGATGCCGGAGCTACCCCATCATACGTATCAAACAGTCTTTACGATACCTGGTCTGAAAAGAGATTTGCGCTCCTTATTGCCTCACTGAATACTCTGGAGATCCAGAACGGTGTTGCGTTTACCCATGTCACCCAGGCAATGTACCGGAAGACGGAAACTGCTCCCGAAGACACCGAAAATTTCGCCAACCTCGCAAGAACGATGAAAAATGTCAGAGTATCGGCTTTCTTTCGGCAGATCGGCAAGGCTTACTGGAAGGCCAGCCTTCGCTCCAAGGACACGCTGAATGTCGCTGAAATCGCAATATCCTTCGGTGGCGGCGGACATAAAAATGCTGCGGGGTATACGTTCAAAGGGACACTCGACGCTGCAAAAAAATCTCTGCTCAAGTCCCTCAGGAAATCTTCCTAGACAGACGTTTCCGACCGTATTCAGAATTCCCGGCGAAGTGAGTGCTCACTATACCCGTGATCTTACGCCTCCACCCCAGCCGCTGCTGCCTTTGTAAAAACCAGCCGGTTGTCCTGAAAGTCAACCTCAACGGTGTCCCCTTCTCTGAATGTCCGGTCGAGAATCTTGACTGCGAGCGGGTTGAGGATCTCCCTCTGGAGGGCCCTCTTGAGCGGACGCGCACCGTAAACCGGGTCGAACCCTATATCCGCGAAATATTCCTTTGCGTGCTCCGTGAGGATAACGTCGACTCCCTTATCCATTATAAACCTCTTCATCCTCTTCACCTGTATCTCTACAATCTGCTTGAGCAATTCTTTTGACAGCGTATTGAAGACAATAATCTCATCCACCCTGTTCAGGAATTCCGGCCTGAAAAAATCCTTGAGGTCTTTCATGATCTTTGCTTTCAGCTCGGCATTCGTGCCGACCCAGTAGGCCGCCGGCTTTTTTGACTGCTCTTCAAGCATCTCCTGAATATGGGCGCTGCCGATATTCGAGGTCATGATCACGACCGTGTTTCTGAAATCCACCGTCCTGCCGTGACTGTCGGTAAGCCTCCCGTCATCCAGCAATTGCAAGAGCAGGTTGAATACCTCGGGATGGGCTTTTTCCACCTCGTCGAACAGAATTACCGAATAGGGTTTTCTCCTTACCACCTCGGTAAGCTGACCACCCTCTTCGTATCCGACATATCCCGGTGGCGCACCGATGAGGCGGGAGACAGTGTGTCTTTCCTGATACTCGGACATGTCTATCCGGATCAGCGAATTTTCGTCGTCGAAGAGGAATTCCGCAAGCGCTTTTGCAAGTTCTGTCTTTCCTACGCCAGTCGGCCCGAGAAAGATGAATGAACCAAGGGGCCTGTTCGGGTCCTGAATTCCTGCGCGTGCCCTTCTCACTGCATTGGACACTGCTTCGATCGCTTCGTCCTGGCCTACCACCCTCTGCCTCAAACGCTCATCCATGTGGAGCAGTTTCTGGATTTCGCCTTCGAGCATCCTGCTTACCGGAATTCCTGTCCATTTGGAGACGACCTCTGCGATATCTTCATCGTCAACTTCTTCTTTCAGCATCTTTCTTTTCTTCTGAACCTCGAGAAGTTTCTGGTTCTCGTCCTCCAATGACTTCTGGAGATCAGGGAGTGTTCCGTATCGCAATTCCGCAGCCCTGGTAAGGTCTCCTTCACGCTCTGCCTTTTCCGATTCCATTTTCGTCTTTTCAATACGCTCTTTATGTTCCCGGATTTTTGCTATTATCTCCTTTTCGCTCAGCCACTGTGCCCTCAACTCGTCGCGTTTGCCCTGCAGATCGGCCATCTCTTTCTGAATTTTATCGAGTTTCTCTTTGGATTCCTTTGTATCCTCTCTCTTTACCGCCTGTTTCTCTATCTCGAACTGTCTCAGCTTTCTTTCTATTTCATCGAGTTCTATCGGCATGCTGTCGATCTCCATCCTGAGCTTTGATGCAGATTCGTCAATAAGGTCGATCGCCTTATCAGGGAGAAACCGGTCGGTAATATAGCGGTGTGAAAGCACAGCAGCAGAGATGAGCGCCGAATCCTTAATCTTCACACCGTGGTGGACTTCATACCGCTCTTTCAGTCCGCGGAGGATCGAGATCGTGTCGTCGACACTCGGCTCTTTGATCGTGATGGGCTGGAATCTCCTTTCGAGCGCCGGGTCTTTCTCTATATGTTTCCTGTACTCGTCGAGGGTCGTCGCCCCGACACATCTCAGGTCGCCCCGTGCGAGAGCCGGCTTGAGCATATTCGATGCATCGATAGCCCCTTCCGCTGCACCTGCTCCGACTAGGGTATGCAGTTCGTCTATGAACAATATCACCCTACCCTCCGCCTGTTCGATATCCTTCACTACAGCCTTCAGTCTCTCTTCGAACTCTCCCCTGAATTTGCTGCCGGCGACAAGCGCACCCATATCGAGGGCAACAACCTTTTTTTCTTTTAACGTTTCCGGCACATCACCGGCCACAATCCTCTGCGCAAGACCTTCTGCTATCGCGGTCTTGCCGACACCCGGTTCACCGATCAGCACGGGGTTGTTCTTCGTCCTCCTTGAGAGAACCTGGATGATTCTCCGTATCTCGTCGTCCCTCCCGATAACAGGGTCGAGTTTTCCTTTGCCGGCGAGTTCGGTGAGATCGCGACTGTATTTTTTGAGCGCCTGATATTTTTCTTCGGGATTGGGATCGGTCACGCGCTGAGCACCCCGTATTTCCCTCATTGCTGCGAGGATCTTGTCAGCCGTTGCACCATATCGTTTCAGGAGATCCGAACAGGGACCCCCTATCGAGACGAGCGCCGAGAGAAGATGCTCCACACTTACATACTCATCCTTGAGATGCCCGGCGTTCTGTTCAGCATTTTCAAAGACAGCTTTCAGCCTCGGGGAGATATAAATCTGTCCCATCGGGGTGGCGCCGCTGACTTTCGGAAATTTATTAATAGCTTCCTCAACATCCTTTGCGAGGGATGCCGTATTCACGCCGATTCGTTTCAGGATCTGTACCGCGACGCCGCCCTCGTCGGCAAGGAGCGCCCGGAGCAGGTGCTCAGCATCGAGCTGCTGGTTTCCCTTTCTTTCCGCAAGCCGCTGCGCCTCCTGTATCGCTTCCTGGCTTTTTATGGTGAATTTATCCATATCCTTTCTCCTTACTCTTCTGAAAATATCCTTCTGAATTTATCGATAAAGTCCTGTTGTATATCTTCTTCAAGGAAGTTCATCATTTCTTCCATTTCCTTCTGGAGGACTTCAACCCGGCGCCTGAGCCGGAGTATGATTTCGACCCCGGACCGGTTCACGCCAAGCTCCCTTGTAAGACGGAGGATCATGGCTACTTTTTCTACGTCCTCCTGTGAGTATATCCGGGTGCGATTTTTCCTGTGGGGAGAAATCAATCCCTCCCGTTCATAGAGCCGCAGGGTCTGGGGATGCACATCGAGCATTCTCGATACCACACTGATCATAAAAAGCGGTTCTTTTCCGTCTTGGGTAGTTTTCATCTCTCCGACAACCCCCTTCGCGGATCGTCTTTATAAAAAGAATCTATCTGTTTGATGACATCTTTTTCCGGGGCATTCAGGTCCTTCGGTACCACAATCCTGATATCAATATACTGATTTCCCCTTGTTCCGGTCTTCGGTGAGGGGAGCCCTTTCCCTGAAAGTTTTAGCCGCTGACCACCCTGTGTGCCCGGAGGCAGTGTCATTACGGTCCTTCCGTCTATGGTCGGCACCTCGATCTTGGCGCCGAGCGCTACTTCTCCGAAGGTTACCGGCAAATCAAGATAAAGGTCGTCTCCTTTTCTCTTAAAAAGAGGATGCCCGCGGACTGTGATTTCAATAAAGAGGTCCCCGGATGGACCGCCGCCTGTTCCCGCGCCTCCCTTGCCCCTGACTTTCACCCTCGAACCCGTATCAGCGCCTCTCGGAATTTTCACTTTTATGGTCTCTGCCTGGAGTGTCTTCCCTCGCCCGTTACAGACGGAACAGACTTTCGTGATCTTTTTTCCTGTCCCGTTGCACGCATTACAGGATTGGGACATCTGGAAAAAACCTTTGGATGTTTTTACGCTCCCCGCCCCCTTGCAGACAGTGCACGTCTGGGAGGCTTCTCCTCCTGATCCATGACAGTGTGTGCAGGATACTTCCCGGGAGAAACTGATAGCTTTTGTGACGCCTGAGAATGCCTCATCCAGCGAGAGGTCAAGGTTCATGACCATATCATGGCCTTTCATGCGATATGTTTCAGGTCCCCGCTGGGCTCCGAACAGGTCCGAGAAAATGTCTCCGAATCCGCCGGACTGGAAGGCGTCCCTGAAATCATGAGTTCTGAATCCCTCATGTCCCTGGCCACCGGCCCCAAAGGGCGAACTGCCAAACTGGTTGTACTCTGCCCTCTTTTTCGGGTCTCCGATAACCTCATACGCTTCGTTCAGTTCCTTGAATTTCTGCTCTGAAACCTTGTCGCCGGGGTTCAGGTCAGGATGGTACTTGCGCGCGAGTTTCCGGAATGCCTTTTTCACCTCATCCTGAGAAGCATCCTTGTTCACACCGAGAGTCTTGTAATAATCTTTCCCTTCAGGCGCCATTGTTCCTCCGTTCATTACATCATATAATATTAGTTTAGTAACTTATTGTCAAGTTAATTATTATGAATATATTAAATATAAACTACATTTAAGCATCAGAAAAAGTCGTATTTCTCTTTGTGCTAGACTTATACTATATTGAATTCAGAGAGAGGTGAAAATGGATCGCACCTCAATGGCAAGGATATCCCCGCTCGGACTGCTCATCATCACCACAATAGCGCTTTTTGTATCCGAAGCGGTCATCATGTTGTTTCTCGGCCTGCTTTTGCCTCTGTTACCCCTTTGGCTCGAAGTAGTTCTTGATGCGTTTGTTTTAATCAGTCTCGGTTTCCTTGTCCTGTATTTCTCGCTTTTCCGTCCGATGAACCTGCATATCCTCGAGCGGGAACGGTCCGAAGAGAAGGCCAAACATGCCTTTAATGAGCTCAACCAGATATTTCAGTCGGCTGCTGACGGCATGCTTGTAATCGACAAGGATTTCACCGTAATGAGGGTAAACAAGACTTTTGAAAAACTCACGGGGATAAGGGGCGAAGAAGCCGTCGGGAAAAAGTGTCATGAGGTGTTTCCCGGTCTGCAATGCCACACCCTGCTCTGCCCCGCAACCAAAATTACGCACGGCGAAGAAAGAGTGGAATGTGAAACAGTGAAAAAAAACAGGGACGGATCGGATATACACTGTATCCTTACCGCAACTCCGTTCTGTGATCCGACGGGAAAACTCATCGGCATCGTTGAGGATTTCAAAGATATCACCGAGCGGAAACATGCAGAGAATGAAATCCGTTCGCTCAAACAACAGATAGAGTTTATTCTGGGCGCCACAAAAACAGGGCTTGATATTATCGATGAAGATTTCAATATCCGGTACATTGATCCTGAATGGCAAGGGGTATACGGAGACCCAACCGGGAAAAAGTGTTACGAATATTTTACGGGACGCGATAAGGTATGCCCCTCGTGCGGTGTTCTCCGTGCCTGTGAAACAAAGACCATGACGTCCACTGAAGGAATATTGCCGAAAGAGGGGAACAGACCGGTGCAGATTAATACGATACCTTTTCAGAATGCTGAGGGGGAATGGCTGTTCGCTGAGATCTGCGTTGATATCACTGAGCGGAAAAAAATAGAGGAAGAGCGTATGAAAGCCCAGAAACTTGAATCCCTCGGATTGCTGGCAGGGGGGATAGCCCATGATTTCAACAACCTGCTAACCGCCATAATCGGGAATATCGGCTTCATAAAAATGAACCTCGTTCCCGGAGATGAGTCATTCAGTGCGCTGAAAATGGCAGAAAAAGCATCTCTTCGCGCGAAAGATCTCACGCAGCAACTGATCACCTTCTCGCGGGGAGGAGAACCGATTAAAAAGACAGCATCTCCCTCTGCGTTAATTCATGAATCAGCCAGTTTTGTGCTGAGCGGTTCAAACGTGCGGGGTGATTTGCAATTGCCTGACGGACTGGCTTTCGTTGAAGTCGATGAAGGCCAGATAAACCAGTGCCTGAACAATATCCTCCTGAATGCCGTGCAGGCAATGCCTGAGGGAGGGGTAGTCACAATCCGTGGAGAAAATATCACGGTCGGAGACAATGATTCCCTTCCGCTCACCCAGGGAGCCTATGTGAAAATATCCATAGAAGACAGGGGACACGGGATACCCTCCAAATATCTCAGCAAAATATTCGATCCATATTTTACGACCAGGCAGAAAGAGAGCGGCCTTGGATTGACCACCGCATACTATATCATCCGGAAACACGGCGGGCATATTCAGGTGGAATCCAGTCCGGGAAAGGGGACAACCTGCCACATCTTTTTGCCTGCCTCTCGATTTCCACTGAAGGCAAAGTCAAAAGATACCCTGCTTGTTCCCTCCGGTACGGGGAAAATACTCGTTATGGACGACGAAGAAATTCTTCGTGATTTCACCTCCCGCATTCTCACGAAAAGCGGATACGATGTGGAACTTTCTAGTGAGGGAGTTGAGGCAATTCAGCGATACAGGGAAGCAAAGGATTCAGGATGTCCTTTCGATGTAGTGATCATGGACCTGACTATACCAGGTGGCATAGGAGGTAAAAAAACAATTCGCGAACTCCTTGAAATAGACCCCGATATCAAAGCCATCGTATCAAGCGGGTATTCTGACGACCCGATCATGGCAAACTACGGGGAATACGGGTTTAAAGGTGTTGTTGCCAAACCGTATACGCTGGAAGAACTGCTCCATGCAATCAGGACCGTCATGGGTAAACCTCTTGCGAAGAATTGACCCATGGATCCACTGACCATCCTCAAAAAATATTACCCTCCGGGCACCCTCGCACACCATGTTCTCGTCACACACAGCAGAATGGTTGCAAAAAAAGCTTTGCGCATCGCACACAGGGTGCGGCATCTCCACCCTGATGAACAATTTATTCAGGAAGCAGCAATGCTGCACGACATAGGAATATTTTTCACGAAAGAACCCCAAATTGGATGCTTTGGCGACAAAGAATACCTCTGCCACGGTTTCCTCGGCAGAGAACTCCTTGAGAAGGAAGGCTTGCCAAAACATGCCCTCGTCTGTGAACGGCACGTGGGCGCCGGCATAACACTGGAGGAGATTGAAAGCAGGAACCTCTCTTTGCCGATACGGGATATGGCGCCTGTCTCACTTGAAGAGAAACTTATCTGCTTCGCCGACAAGTTCTTCTCAAAAAATCCCGAATACCTCCGGAAGGAAAAACCCGTCGAACTGGTCAGAAAAGGAATAGCCCGCTATGGAGAAGAGAAACTGCGGATATTCGATCAGTGGGTAAAGATTTTCGGGGCATGAGAATTATTAGAGAATATGCCTTTGCGGAAATCAATGATCAACCATTCGAAAATTAGCCCGGATGAGGAAGGACAGTCACTGGACAAAATTCCCCCGATCAGGACAAATTGCCCTTTCTTTTGCGCAGGAATATCTTAAGTATACTGAAATTTCAAAAGGTTAGAGCCTGGTATCCCTTTTGCTCTCCATTCTTCCATCTGAGAAAAAAATACCTTTGGAGGGGGTGATATTTTGCAGGCGTTCAAAAAAAAAGGTATCTTCTCTTTTCTGTTTTTTACCGGTTTACTTCTCATTTCGCTTCTGTTCGCGGCGAACCCGCAGCATGCCCTGGCCTTTGCCGATTCCCCGGACTACTGCATGAAGTGCCATGTGATGGAGTCCGAATATGAAGCGTGGATTCACGCAGGCGCTCACAGGAGGATTAAGTGCGTAGATTGCCACCTGCCCAACGACAACCAGGTGATGCACTATATCTGGAAGACTATAGACGGGGTCAAGGATGCGGTAGTCTTTCATTCCGGCAAAGTTCCGGAACAGATTACCATCTCTTCACACGGGAAGAAGGTGCTCCAGGCAAATTGCATCCGCTGTCATGAAACCGCAGTAACAATGATTGACAAGGAAAGGAAGTGCTGGGAGTGCCACAGGAGAATAACCCATAAACTTACAGGGGCAATAGAAACACTTTAACAAGGAGGGGAAGGATGAAGAAATGGATTCTATTAATAACTGTTGTCATAACAGCTCTTGCCGTACTTGCCTGTCAGCCCCCAAAGACTGAGACTGTCAGGCCGGTGAAGATTGCAGATGGGGACTTAGACCCTGCTAATTGGGGCAAGGCATATCCGGTTCATTATGAACTGTGGAAAAAAACCGAAGAACCGACACAACCCGGGAAGAGTAAATATAAGCGCGGATTCGACGCTGATGCCGTCACCTATGACAAGCTGTCGGAATTCCCCTTTATGTCGTTATTATTCAGTGGATGGGGGTTCGGTGTCGAATACAATGAGCCCCGTGGTCATGCATACATGATAAAAGACCAGCTTGAAATCGACGAGGCGCGATTAAAAGCCGGGGGAGTCTGTCTCACCTGCAAGACCCCGTATGCAACAAAACTGGAAGCAGAACTCGGACCGGCTTATTATTACACGCCCTGGAAAGAAGTACATGCAAGAATCCCCAAAGAACATCAGGAACTTGGTGTAGCATGCGTTGACTGTCATGATAACAGAGACATGTCCTTAAAAATTTCCAGGGCTACAACTCTCACAAAGGCACTTGAATTTATGGGGGTCAACCAGGCCAAAGTAAGCCGTCAGGACATGAAAAGCCTTGTTTGTGCACAGTGTCATGTCACCTACAACGTGAATAAAGACCAGGAAAAGCGTTCAGTCGGTATTTACTTCCCCTGGCAGGGAAGCAAATTCGGCAATATCACCGTAGAAAATATTATTATGCAGATCCGGAATGACCCTTCAGTCGGAGAATGGACACAGAAAGTAACCGGGTTCAAGATGGCGTTCATCCGTCATCCTGAATATGAGCTCTTTTCGAACAACAGCGTTCACTGGAAGGCAGGTGTATCCTGCGCCGATTGTCATATGCCCTATACAAAAGTTGGTGCATACAAGGTTTCCGACCACCGGGTAACAAGCCCGCTGAAAAATGACCTGAAGGCCTGCATGCAGTGCCATACGGAGAGCAGGGAGTGGTTGCAGGAGCAAGTCTTTGCAATCCAGGACAGAATAGTATCCCTGATGATCAGGTCAGGATATGCGACTGCAACCGCGGCGAAACTCTTTGAGAAGGTTCACGAAGCGCAAGCCGCAGGCAAAAGCGTAGACAAAACTCTTTATGAGAAAGCGAAAGACTTCTATGAGGAGGCTTTCTACCGCACGAACTTTGTAGGCGCAGAAAACTCGGTCGGTTTTCATAACCCTATTGAAGCCATGAGGATTCTCGGTGATTCTGTTGCTTTTGCCACAAAAGCGGAAGCACTGCTCAGACAGGCGCTTACGAAAGCAGGTATCGATGTTCCGGTTATGGTCAACCTCGAATTAAATAAATATCTGGACGAACGAGGGAAAAAGAAATTGAAATACGATTCCAAGGTTGTGATCCACGACCCCTTTGGAGTCGAAGAAAAACTCCTTACCGTGAAGCAGGCAAAGTAGCAAACCCCTGTTGTACCCCTCCTTTTGTCCCCTCCCTCGCGAGGGAGGGGATACTTCTTCTGGAAAACAGCCTTTCTTGACATAAGTCAAGGACAACCCTTCACCTGCAGGTTAAAGTGTAATCATGGATACGCGTTTGGTGTTCGTTTATGAAGTGAATTCTGCATATCGAAAAGGAGGAATACAAAATGTTCTGTTATCAATGTGAGCAGACGGCAAAAGGAGAAGGTTGTACGAATATCGGGGTGTGCGGAAAGCAGTCCGAGGTGGCGGCGCTTCAGGACTTGCTTGTATACGCGCTGAAAGGCCTCTCGCTGTATGCACAGGCGGGAAGGAATGCCGGTGTGACTGACCGTGCAGTAAATGTCTTTACCGCCGAGGCCCTTTTTTCTGCCCTTACCAATGTCGACTTTGACACGCCCCGTTTCATACAACTTATCGACCGGTGTGTTGAACTGAGAGATCGTCTAAAAACCAAGGTGAGCGCTGCAGGGGGCAAGGTTGATTTCACTGACGTGGCAGCCGGGTTCAGGCCGGAATCAACACTCGATAAATTAGTAAAACAGGGGGAGGAAGTCGGACTGAAATCAGATCCGTCAGTCAATCCCGACATCCTCTCGCTTCAGCATGTCGTCCTTTTCGGAGTCAAGGGCATCGCAGCCTATGCAGACCATGCGCAGATCCTCGGACAGGAGGACGATGCGGTGTATGCGTACTGTCATGAAGCGCTCGCCTCCATGCTGAGGAAAGACCTCGGCCTCGATGACTGGTTGAAGCTAGTTCTCAAATGCGGGGAAATCAATCTGAGGACGATGGAACTGCTTGATGCAGGGAATACCGGAACCTATGGCCATCCTGTGCCCACAAAAGTTCCCCTCGGATCAAAAAATGGGAAGGCGATCCTTGTTTCAGGCCATGACCTCAAAGACCTCGAAGAGATACTCAAACAGACTGAGGGCAAAGGCATTTCTGTCTATACACACGGAGAAATGCTTCCTGCCCATGGCTATCCGGGGCTGAAAAAATATCCTCATCTTTATGGTCATTATGGCACGGCCTGGCAGAACCAGCAGAAGGAATTCGATAAGTTTCCCGGCACAATTGTCATGACGACCAATTGTATTCAAAGGCCCCGTGACACTTACAGTGACAACATCTTCACAACCGGCCTTGTTGGATGGCCGGGGGTCAATCATATCGCAGACAAGAATTTTGCCCCGGCGATAGAAAAAGCGCTCTCCCTGCCGGGGTTCACGGAAGATTCTGCCGGAAAAACAGTCATGGTAGGATTCGCGCGGAACACGGTGCTGGGAGTCGCGGACAAGGTCATTGAAGCGGTGAAGAACAAACAGATAAGGCATTTCTTTCTCGTGGCAGG
Source organism: Thermodesulfovibrionales bacterium (assembly GCA_031082155.1). Classification (GTDB taxonomy): domain Bacteria; phylum Nitrospirota; class Thermodesulfovibrionia; order Thermodesulfovibrionales; family SM23-35; genus JAKLQR01. The sequence goes on from JAVHLL010000035.1 coordinate 24,952, forward strand.
CTGTGACGGGGCAAAGCCCGGGAGAAATTATTATACAGAGTTTGTGGAGAAGGTCCCGAAAGACTGTATTGTCCTCACCCTTGCATGCGGGAAGTTCAGGTTCTTCGACAAGGAACTCGGGGATATCGGCGGCATACCCCGTCTCCTTGATATCGGGCAGTGCAACGACGCCTATTCGGCGATACAGATAGCCGGTGCGCTTGCAAAAGCGTTCGAGGTAAGTGTGAATGACCTGCC
>JAVHLL010000036.1 GCA_031082155.1 Thermodesulfovibrionales bacterium
CTAATATCAAAGGCTCTATAAATTCAGTAGCGATATGCAATTGTGACACAGTCTCCTTGCAGGGATTCCTTCTGAAGAAAGATTCCAGGCCGGTCCCCGATGAAGCCAGGACAAGAGCCGAGATGACAAAATAGAACATTACTTTTCTGTCCGACTGATTACCTCACTCTTGCGCTTTATCAGTGTTTTTGCATATTATATGGTAATTATTACAGGGGAGAAACTTTGTCAAAGAGAACGGGGACTCATTTGACAGGCAAAACGGGGTTTTGTTTCATGATGCTACAAATCAGCTCTTCACATTTCTACAATCTTTACAGACCTTGCAACATAGCTATTCTTAATTCAGCCTTCCCCCTTTTTTTGGCGATTACTAAAAATGGGATGTATCCATATTTAATACCAATACGCTTTGAATGAACTAATTATAATTCAGTACAAACGAAATCGTGACGCTGGGGCGATAATCAATATTAGCTGATAACTAAGAAGGTGCTCAAATGCCAATATCAGCAGAAGCTGATGGTCTGTTGGACAAAATAAGCAGCCAAAAGGTGATCCTCTTTATAGGGAATGGAGCATCTGCAGATGCTGGTGGGCCAACTACAGAACAAGTAGTTGCAACCATTAAGGCTAAGTTTAAGGAGGCTACCTATACGAGCGATGACTTCATCCAAACGTGCACAGATGTTATGGAAACAACACTTACCTCCCGATCAGACTTAGAAGCTGTTATCAAGAAATCTCTGTACGATTTGAACCCATCACCCTTCCATTTACAGTTGCCCTTAAACATTTGGCCAGCAATCTTCACAACCAATTACGATGATTTGATCGAGAAAGCATACCGAGAGGTCACTGACAGGGTTCAACTACACGACCCAGTATTTAGTGACAAAGACCTTCTCTATCTCCACGACAAAGAAAAAGTAAAGATATTCAAACTCATGGGATGCATATCCAGCCAGCATCCAGACAACAAGCTGATACTCACAAGAGAAGACTATAACTCAGCGATAAGGACTAAAAGCATCCTTTTCCGCGTACTCCAAGACATAATGCAAGACGGAACAATTCTATATATTGGTTACAGTTTCCGTGACAATCTCCTGCTGGACATCTTCTCGAACTTGATTCAAATCATTGGGTTGAATAAACTCCCCTATAGCTATGCTCTAATGCCTGATATAAAGCCCGCTTCAATTCAAGATACAAAACTGAGGGAAAGAAAAGTCATACCACTGCCTATAACTGCCACTGAGTTTGTAGACATGATGAAGAGCGGGTTTCCTTCCGGCGCAAAACCCCTCAATAACAGGGATGATGTCAAAGTTGTTGTCAAGGGAAATGTTACCTTAATATCGCACAAGGATGCGCGATTATATAGACAATCATTCGACTTTCTTTCCGAGGACATCTTAGCAGAAGTCCAACCTGATACGGATGAAGTGCGAAGAGATTTCTTCAGAGGTCTTCTAAAAGACTGGACAGGGTATATCAGAGACTGGGATTTCAAGAGAAACCAATATACGGATATATTCGATCGACTTAAAACGGAACTGATCAATCCGGATGTTGGCAAGAATAAATCGATCATGGTTTTTGGTCCGGCAGGATCGGGAAAGACAATCCTTTTGCGTCGCCTTGCCTATGAAGCATACAGGACTCTGGGTAATCCCGTAGTAATTTTGAGGCCATATTATGAAGAGATAGATTTGAAGCTTCTTTCGACATTGTGCGAGGTATTAGCTGCTTCAGGTAAATCGCCCCAAAATAGGAAAGGTACTCCCCGAACACGTGTCTTAGTGATTATGGAATCTGCTGCATCGCATATTACCGATTTCAAGACTATTCCGGTATTCATGAAGTCACGAGGCATACCCATAACGCTAGTCGCATCGACTCGGGAGAATGATTGGGAGATCGCTTGCCAAGAGACTCACTACCAATCAGTCGAGGAGAATTCAGTAAACCTTAGCGATGTCTTCCAATCAGAAGAAGAAAGAATATCATTTGCAATTCATCTTAAATCGCTTGGTATTATCCAACATGCATTAAGTGAAAAATTTATATCCGAGCTAATTCAGCGAGAATACTATGATTCTTTCTTTGCTTCAGTGTATTCACTTGTTGAGCCATCTAGACCAACACTAGACGAGAAGATTGACAGTGAATATCTCAGTCTTTCGCCTTTGGCTAGACATGCGTACCAATATGTGTCGTCTTTTTATCAGTATGCAATACCACTTCCTATTGAATTACTGGTTCGCACCCTCGATTGCTCGTATGAACAATTTCAAAAAGAGGTTTATGAAACAACAGCCAAGAAGATAATCTGTGAAGTTCCCGCACCCTTTGAGAGTGTATATTTCGGGGCTAGACATAGAATAGTTGCGGAAAAGATAGTCGAGAGGCAGATTCAAGACATGGATATATTAACAAACCTATTCAAAGACCTTTTGGGTAATCTGAATCCCATTAATGCCGGTGAGGTTCATTTGTGTAGATCATTGCTGGTTAGGTTTCTTGGCTCGAATGGCATAGAACGACGTTTGTCGCCCCAACAAACGAGAGACATCTTTTCGGCTGCAATTGAGCAGGGAGGAATACAAGATCCATCGGTGTTACATCACTTCGGTCTCTTTGAAAGCGAGAAAGGGAATCACGACAAGGCTCTTGATTTATTAGAACAGGCTCTAAAATATGTACAAAAGCAATCTATTTTGCCATTTAGCAGAACAGAACGAGCGGAAAATATATATAACACTCTTGGCTTGATTCACAGCAGAAAGGGACAACTATCTGAAACCGCTGGAGATCATCAAGCAGCGGAATTATCCTATTCGGTGGCCACAGGCTACTTCACAAGAGCAAAAGGCGGTGTATCCCAGAACCCCTATCCTTATGATTGCGAATGCAGAATGCACCTTCACCGGGCAGAACGAAATGAACAACCGAAATCAAAGCTTGTTTATTATCTCGCTGCGTTAGATGTCGTAGAGGAAGCTGAAGACAATCTCTCCGAAGAGGAGATGCCTCGCTTCTTGGAACTTAAAGCAAGAATACAGGATGGTCTCGACGGCATAGAGGACTTGTCAGAAATCTTACAGGCCATACAGCAAGATTCGGGATCTCCTGCTCAAGGAGCTTTAATTGAGGCTCGTTTGAACTTACTATCAAAGACTCCATCTATTGAGAATCTTAAACGTGCTTTTAAAATTATTGAAGATCTAGTTTCTCGTGGCACTCAGGATGTACCCACTTTGCGGACATTTACAAAACTTTACAGGAAAATACATCCTAATGATGTCGAGGGAATTTATCGAATTTTAAAAATCAGGCACCAAATACCACAAGAAAAACGGAACCTTTCGCTGCACTATGAGATAGGCAACCTCGCTTTTACTTTTGAGGAATATGATAAATCCCGAGAGTTCTTTGCTCAACTTGAGCGGATAAGCCAAGGCCACCCGAAAAGATGGGGGATACGTGATCATGGCGTGGATAGGAATGGTAAGATCGTTGAATTCTCGGGCACAGTAATTCGTATGGATTCCAACATGGGATATGTCGACATTCCTGGCATTAGGCGTCAAGTACCATTCTTACCATATGCTCAGAAATATCAGCCCCAGGTTGGTGAAAATGTAACGTTCCAAATTGGTTTTAATTATAGAGGTTGGCTAGCAATGGATCTCATCAAATAAATTGTGTTTACATTCCGTAAAAAAATCAACATATGAGCTAAACAAACAGGACGAAGTATACTTATTTACAATTGATTTCCAAAGGAAACTCTCTGTATTTTTAGGTTAGGAAATTGTGACGACTTCTGTGAGAAGTTCTGCTAACAGGCTGCTATACATCAAGATGTTTTATTGCGAGTTTCGTGTTCTTCATTTATACTAATCTGCATAATGCTTCCCAATACAAGATTATTATTTCGTAGTATTCGTTTTCTCTTCATTGGTATTGTCTTCTTTTTGTCGTTGTATCCCCATCGAGTTTCTGCAGAGGAACGTATTCTGAGCTTTCACAGTGATATAACCGTTCATCAGGATGCATTCGTAACCATACAAGAAGCAATTACGGTGCAGAGCGAAGGCGATAAAATAAAACGCGGCATCTATCGCGATTTCCCTACCAGATACCGTGACAATCTCGGGAACAGATATACCGTCGGCTTTACCGTCATCAAGGTCCTTCGTGACGGCAATCCGGAACCCTTCAATATTCAGGACATATCAAACGGAAAACGGGTATATATAGGCGATAAAGACGTATTTATCCCTCATGGTGAACACACCTACATTATTGTGTACAAGACAAACCGTCAGATTGGTTTCTTCCATGACCACGATGAACTCTATTGGAATGTGACAGGAAACGGATGGGAATTCCCCATAGAGAAGGCATCTGCTTCTCTCCGGCTCCCCGGTAACGCCGGGGCACATATTACCGATATGGACGGGTACACAGGCCCCCAGGGAAGCAAGGGAAAAGATTTCACCATGTTTCTCGACCCTGAAGGTGTCACACATTTTTCTTCGTCAAAAGTACTCGGACCGCTTGAAGGACTCACCATCTCCGTATCCTGGGAAAAGGGATTTATTGCCGAACCGGACGCCCTCACAAAAGCCGGGTATTTCGTTTCTGACAATACCGTACTGCTCCTTGTCATTTTCGGCCTTGCCGTGATAGTCATCTATTACCTCATGGTATGGTCAAGATTCGGAAGGGACCCTGCCTCCGGGGTAATCGTCACCCGATACTCTCCGCCTGACACTATGAGCCCTGCTGTCATGGGTTTTATCACAAGGATGGGATATGACGATACTGTTTTTACTTCGGCAATCATTCATATGGCTGTCAAGGGCAGGATTAAAATCATAGAGGATGATGGTGAATATACGTTACAGAAACAGGAAGGAAACAACGCCTCTCTCACCCCGGAAGAAGCAACGATCTTTCAGGCACTGCTCAGCGCATCAGACGAGATAACCCTTAAGAAAAAGAGGGATAGGGTCAGACTTGCTTATTGACGTTTGAAACGCCTTCTTGGTTTTCGCTTGTACTCCACAGAATAAACAGGATGCTAAGTAGTGTGGACTACTGTGAGAAGTTCTGCTAACAGGCTGCTATACATCAAGATGATTCATTGCGAGTTCCGTGTTCTTCATTTATACTAATCTGCATAATGCTTCCCAATACAAGATTATTATTTCGTAGTATTCGTTTTCTCTTCATTGGTATTGTCTTCTTTTTGTCGTTGTATCCCCATCGAGTTTCTGCAGAGGAACGTATTCTGAGCTTTCACAGTGATATAACCGTTCATCAGGATGCATTCGTAACCATACAAGAAGCAATTACGGTGCAAAGCGAAGGCGAGAAAATCAAACGCGGCATTTACCGTGATTTCCCGACCAGATACCGTGACAATCTTGGGAACAGATACACCGTTGGTTTTACCGTCGTCAAGGTCCTTCGTGACGGCAATCCGGAACCTTTCCATATTCAGGACGTATCAAACGGAAAACGGGTATATATAGGCGATGAAAACGTATTTATCCCTCATGGTGAACACACCTACACCATTTTGTACAAGACAAACCGCCAGGTTGGGTTCTTCCATGACCACGACGAACTCTACTGGAATGTGACAGGCAATGGGTGGGAATTCCCCATAGAGGAGGCATCTGCTTCTCTCCGGCTCCCCGGTAACGCCGGGGCACATATCACCGATATGGACGGGTACACAGGTCCCCAGGGAAGCAAGGGAAAAGATTTTACCATGTTTCTCGACCCTGAAGGTGTCACACATTTTTCTTCGTCAAAAGTACTCGGACCGCTTGAAGGACTCACCATCTCCGTATCCTGGGAAAAGGGATTTATTGCCGAACCGGACGCCCTCACAAAAGCCGGGTATTTCGTTTCTGACAATACCGTACTGCTCCTTGTCATTTTCGGCCTTGCCGTGATAGTCATCTATTACCTCATGGTATGGTCAAGATTCGGAAGGGACCCTGCCTCCGGGGTAATCGTCACCCGATACTCTCCGCCTGACACTATGAGCCCTGCTGTCATGGGTTTTATCACAAGGATGGGATATGACGATACTGTTTTTACTTCGGCAATCATTCATATGGCTGTCAAGGGCAGGATTAAAATCATAGAGGATGATGGTGAATATACGTTACAGAAACAGGAAGGAAACAACGCCTCTCTCACCCCGGAAGAAGCAACGATCTTTCAGGCACTGCTCAGCGCATCAGACGAGATAACCCTTAAGAATGCGAACCATCAGAAGATACGGGCTGCAATCGACGGGCTGAAAAAAAGCCTTGCCCTCAAGTATGAAAAGTTCTATTTCATCACTAACTTCAGGTATTTCCTGATTGGTTTGTTGCTCACGGTCATCCTCCTGTTCTTGAGCGGTTCCGGAGAGGCAATGTCCAAAGGCACCCTCCCGGTTTTTTTGTTTATCTGTGTCTGGCTCTCCATCTGGAGTCTCGGTGTGATCGCCCTGGCGTCCGCGGTGGTAAAAAGCTGGAAAGGCATGGCGAGGTCCCGCGGAGGGAAAAAAATACTTAAGACATGGGGCGCTCTTTCCATAAACCTCTTCGCGCTTCCATTTTTTGCAGGAGAACTGTTCGGTCTTGGCATCCTCTGGTATGCAACATCCTTTTCGACGATCATCGTCATGATCATGCTTATTGGAATCAACTATCTCTTCTATCATCTTCTGAAGGCCCCTACCCGCGCCGGAAGGATTTTGCTTGATGCGATCGAAGGTTTTAAGGTTTTTCTTGTTGCAACGGAGAAGGACAGGCTGAACATGCTGAACCCGCCCGAGAGAACTCCGGCACTCTTCGAGAAATACCTCCCTTATGCGCTGGCGCTCAATGTGGAACAGCTGTGGGCAGAACAGTTCTCAGATGTCCTCTCAACGGCGGCGGGAGAGGGAGGAGTCGCGTATGGCCCAGCCTGGTATTCCGGTTCTGCGCTGTCCTCAATGGCAATGGGTGATTTTGCATCTTCTTTGAGCGGCACTTTCAGCAGCGCAATATCTGCTTCTTCATCAGCGCCGGGTTCGAGTTCCGGGAGCGGCGGTGGCGGCTCATCCGGCGGCGGCGGTGGTGGTGGTGGAGGCGGAGGATGGTAGGGTCACCCGGCAGCGATTAGCGTTATGAATAAACGCGAAAGGAATGTCATTCCCGCAATCCCGTCCCGAACGCTTTCGGGATTCGGGAATCGGTAATCCTTCTGAAAATCCCGGAAAGATTCCGGACAAGACATAATGACAAAGTGAAGCCAATATAGAGCTTAACAATCACTTTTGATAACTCCACTTGTTTAAGGAACACTAAACTAGTGTGTTTTCCCGGGCCTGAATGCACTCACAATGCCGGCTGCAACCTCCTCAATGGCCTTGTTCGAGACGTTCATTATCTTCCATTTAGGATGTTTCCCGAAAAACTCCTGGCACCATTCGATTTCCTGCTCAACATACACCGGGTCTGCATACTTCGCATCCGTTTCGAGTCCGAGTTGTTCGAGCCTTGACTCCCGTAATTTGACAAGGCTTTCGACATTGATAATCATGGCGAATATCTTGCGCTGATCCACCTCAAAGAGTTCGGCAGGGGTTTCCATTTCAGGATGTATCGGTACATTTGCTACCTTCCATCCCTGGTTTGCAAGATACGTTGACAACGGCGTCTTCCCTGTCCGTGACAACCCTACAAGAACTATATCGGCATGTTTCACCCCGTTCGGCAGTTTTCCGTCGTCATGCTTCACCGCAAAGTTGATCGCCTCTATTCTTCTGAAATAATGTTCATCAAGGATATACTGCCTTCCCGGTATCTCAAGGGGCTTTTCCTTGAGAAATATCGATAATTGTATTATGAAGTTTCCTATTACGTCTATTGCCTTGATGCCTCTCCGGTCGGCCTCATGGATCAGAAAATCCCGGAGGGAAGGCTGGACGATGCTGAATGCCACCAGTGCGTCGTCATAAGCCGCCGTCTTCATGATGTGCGAGACATACTCTTCTTCCGTGACCATGAAAAAATTCTTCACTTCTACGTTTTCATGATGGAACTGTGCAAGTGCAGCCCGTGCAATCTTGCTGATCGTATCACCCGTTCCCTCGCCGACAAGATAGATGGCTTTTTTCTTTCCGGCGACTCTCTTTTTTGTTTGTGTCTTTTTCATTTTGACCGGCCTTTTCTTGTTGTTTCTTTTTCCGTCATGCTGAATTTATTGCAGCATCTCTCCTCCGGCATCCCGGAACAAGTCCGGGATTACTGAGAAAACTGCCATAAATAAAATGTTACTCCTCCACTCCGCACCAACTGTCCGTTCAGAAATTCTGAGGAGAGGGGCTTCACGATCAGGTCGGCAGAAATCGTCCTGGCGAGAGATTCCATATAAGAAACAAGTTCAGAAGGAGTCCTCACGGAATAAATAAGCTGAGTGTCTGTATACAAAGAAATATCCGGATCGGTTATGTCATCGTGCGTGATGCTGAGACCGTCGTATGAAAACGGCTTCACATCAGTCGCGAAAACCCTTATCCCCCTGTTCTTAAGGGCATAGGCCACACCGGGGTCATGTCCGATACCTATTTCCGCAACGGACCGGTACTTTCCCGCGATGTAGTCTATAAAGTCCTCTATTCTTCTACCCCTCTCCAAAAGAACACCTCTTCCAGTGGGATTTTCGCTATCTTCGGTTTTGTTCTGATACCGAGCGCTTTCTCCATCTGGATCTTCTGCTCTACCACAGCCACACCCCTTCTTGAGGAGACTACGGTATCTGGATTCACCGATATCGAAGTGGCGCCACATCGTATCATGAATTCGAGATAATCAGGGTATACGCTCGGGGCCTGTCCGCAGATGGAAGTCGTCACGCCATGTTTTCTGCATACGGCCATGGTATATGCAATTGCGCGAAGGACGCCGAGGTTCCTTTCGTCGTAAATCTCCTGCACTGAGGCATCATTTCTGTCAACGCCAAGGACGAGCATGGTGAGGTCATTGGTTCCGAAACTCACCCCGTCGATCCCTTCCCTGCAGAACTCCTCGATCATGAATACCGCACTCGGAACTTCTACCATTATCCAGAGCTGGAAACCCGGATCGTTCCGGTTGTCCAGGCCCTCTTCGCGCATGATTGCCACTGTTTTTCTGAATACGTCCAGCGTCCGCACAAATGGCACCATGACCCATATGTTGCTGAGTCCCATCTTTTCCCTTGCCTGCCGTATCGCTCTCAGTTCGATTCTGAAGATGTCGTCTTCTTTGGAATACCGGTATTCTCCGCGATACCCGATCATCGGATTCGGTCCGACATTCTTCCTTTCATATTTTTCCCCTCCGGGGAGTTCGAGGAATTCATCCGGCTTGAAATCGAGAAACCGGTAAACAACAGGCTTCGGGAAAAACGCTTCTGCAACCTTTCCAACCCCCTGGGAGAAGGTATCGAGCATAATCTTTTCTCCCCCTTCTTCGATAAGAAGCCTCGGGTGTTTGCCTATACTGAGCATGAGGTGTTCCGCGCGAAGAAGTCCTACTCCGTCCGCATTGGTTTCCTTCGCTATCTTGTCCGCAATCTCAGGGATGGACATATTCACGTATACTTTTGTTGCAGTGATCACCTGTGAGGATATGTCAGCCGCTCCGGTACCCGTCGCAGCCGCTGCTTCTTTTTTGGCAACCGAGCCCTTAAATATCAGTCCCCGCTGTCCGTCAACCGTAATCACCTCGCCGTCCTTCAGGACTTTTGTCGCTTTCTCTGTCGCGACAATACAGGGAACTCCGAGTTCACGGCTGACAATGGCGGCATGACAGGTTTTTCCTCCCAGGTTCGTCACAATAGCCGCTGCGATTTTCATTGCAGGCACCCAATCCGGAGTTGTCATCTCCGTGACCAGAATATCCCCCTGCCGGAATCCCGACATCTTCTTCACATCCAGAATAATTTGTACTTTGCCGGATACCTGACCGGGACTTACCCCTATTCCTCTCAACAGGATATCTTTTTCCATACGCTCCTTCCCTTCTGTGCTTTCTCCCGCACCTTCAGTGCCGTGGACCGTTTCAGGGCGGGCCTGGAGAATAAATATCCTGCCCGTATCGTCAACAGCCCATTCGATGTCCTGGGGCACGCCATAATGCTTTTCTATTTTGATGCCGTATTTCGCAAGACGGACAATTGAAGCGTCATCGAGCACCGGTTTTTTCTGCATTGTGCCCTGGACCTTCACCCATTTTGTTCCGCCTTTCACATCGGAGACAATCTGCCTGTCTTTCCTGACCACGTGTTTTTCTACGACCTTCATTGGATCTTTTTCGACTACATATTCGTCCGGGGTCACCTGTCCGCTTACTATCGCCTCTCCGAGTCCCCATGAGGCATTGATCACTATCTTGCTTTTATCTCCGCTTACCGGTTCTATCGTAAACATAACCCCGGAACCGGCTGAGAAGATAAGCTCCTGCACCGCCACGCTGATCAGTACCTCATCATGGGAAAACCCTTTTTCTTTCCGGTACACGATCGCCCGCGGGGTAAAAAGCGAACTCCAGCATTTTTTAATATTGCTGATAAGGGTTTTTCCTGTCACATTAAGGAAGGTATCCTGCTGGCCGGCAAAACTTGCCCCGGGCAGGTCCTCGGCGGTTGCAGAAGACCTTACTGCGACCGGAACGTTCTTCTTGCCGGCCTGATTACAAAGTTCCCGGTATGAAATAAGGAAAGCCTTCTCCATATCGTCAGGCATGCGAATACCTTCGATATGCTTCCGTATTTTTGCCGCTACCTTCTGGAGGGCTTCCATATCTGCGGTATCAAGACCGTCAAAGAGTTTTTCGATTGTTTTATTCGTCTGCGTCCTTTCGAGAAACTGCTTGTACGTATCAGCCGAAACGGCAAAGCCGTTCGGCACAGGCATGCCGATTTTGCTCACAAGCTCACCAAGATTGGCGCACTTGCCGCCAACCAGGGGGATATCCTCTTTCCTAATGTCTTTGAACCATAATACAAAATCATTTCGCTGCATCGGACATTTCCTCCTTTCCTTCTTTCATAGGTTCCTGTCTCCGCTCGATGATCCTGTTTGAGACCTCTTCGATAGAGCTGTGCGTTACATCGATAATCTGTATTCCCGTGATCTTTCTGAACAAGCGGTGGCTGTATTCAATTTCCTTCTTGATATGTGACAACTCAAGATAATCGCCTGCGTCTGCATATTTCATCCTCCTCTCCCTTATGAACGCAAGCCTTTCGGGTGAGATGGTGAAACCTACTTTCTGCATGCCCATGGCAAATATCTTCTCCGGCGGATTCATTGTCTCGATAATAGGGATGTTTGCCACCTTCAAGTTGTGGTTGCAGGAGAGATAGAGACTGGTGGGCGTCTTGGATGTTCTCGAAACACCGAACAGGATCAGGTCAGCTTGTTCCAGAGTATCAATCCCCTGACCGTCATCGTGCCTTAAAGTAAAATCAATGGATTCCGCAAGGCGAATGGATTCTTCGCTCACCCTTTTGAGTAACCCGGGACTGAATTCAGGGATGAGGTTCCATATCTTGCCGATCTGGTCAATAAGGGATCCGAGGATATCGACCGCAAAAACATTCCTCTTTCTTTTTTCCCTGCGGACCCATGTCCTGAGTTCCTGTGAGACGAGCGAATATATGACGATGCCGTGCACCGCTTCGGCCTGTGAGAGGATAGTGCTGACCTGTTCCTTTGTCTTTATGTAGGGGAATTTTCTGAAGACCGGCTCTATTTCCTTAAACTGCACCAGCGCCGCGCTGATCACCATTTCAGCCGTCAATCCTGTGGCGTCCGATATGATGAACACCTGGACTTTTCTCTTTGATGGTTTTACAGTTTTTTCCCTGGCCATTGGCCTGTCGGATCTGTCGAGCTGACGATACGCATTCCAGCGTCTGTAAAACGTTTAAACGCTGCGTCGGCCTGCTCTGTGCAATCAATTACTCCAGGAACAATTACTGGAAAGGCATAGGTGCAGAAAAAATGAATTACCTTCTCACGTTGCCTTCCCTGTCTTTCTCTCCTTTGAATTTCAGGTTAATCGCTTTTTCGACCGCTTTCGGCACAAGCCCTCTTATCGATCCACCGAATGACGCGACCTCTTTGATAATGCTTGAAGACAGGAAACTGTATTCTTCGCTCGGCATGAGGAATACCGTTTCGATATCTTTCCGGAGCCTCCTGTTCATATGCGCAATCTGAAATTCATATTCGAAGTCGGAGACAGCTCTGAGTCCCCGTATGATCGCTATCCCCTGCTTCTCTCTCGCATACTCGACGAGAAGTCCGTCAAAAGATTCCACGCTGGCTTTCGGCATCCCTTCAATTGATTCATGAATAAGCGTTAATCTCTCATCGAGAGTAAAAAGGGTCTGTTTCCTGAGGCTTGGAGCTACTGCAACGATCACTTCGTCGAAAAACCTCAGTGCTCTTTTTACAAGGTCAAGGTGTCCGTTTGTTATGGGATCAAAAGTGCCTGGATAAATTGCAATAGTTTTCATCCCCTCTCCTTCCGGTAAAGGGTAAGCATCGTATCTCCGTACCGGTACTGTTTTGAGAGTATCAGTCTGCCTGCAATGCGGGGCAGTGTCTTTTTGAAAAAATGTTCTATGATTACTAATCCGTCATCATTCAGTATTTTAGTGCTCTCTATAAGCGGGAAAACTTTCTCTATCTCTTCTGAACGATACGGAGGGTCGAGAAATAAAATATCGTATCCACTGCTGTCGAGTTCTGCCTTTTTCAGGAATTTCTCCGCATCAGTCCTGCTGATGCTCGCGTTCCCGGAGAACCCCAGACTTTCGATGTTCTTTTGAATCATCTCTGTCCTGAGCTTATCAGGCTCTACAAAAACGACATGCTCCGCACCGCGGGAGAGCGCTTCGAGTCCTACGGTTCCGCTTCCTGCATAGAGGTCAACAAAATGAGCGCTTTCAAGTCTATTTCTGATGATATCGAACAGCGCTTCACGAACCTTGGATGACGTTGGTCTGAGCCGTTCTCCGGGCACTTTTCCGCCCGAAAGTTTTTCCGTAGCTGTTCTCCTTCCTTTTGCGACACCGCCGGATATCCTCATTTGGTTATATATTACTACAAGATACCAATGGCTTCAACAACAGTGCCTGAACTTTTCTTGACAAAGCAGAAAAACCTATGATAAGAAATCAGAGGGGGTGATTCATTGAAAAGGAGGAATACATGAATCCAGATGAACTGAAATTTCACAAAGAACACACTTGGGTAAAAGTCACTGGCAGAAAAGCTACGATCGGGATAACAGACTACGCACAGGATGCGCTAGGCGATATCGTCTACATTGATCTTCCTGAAGTTGACACGGATGTTGATGCAAACAGTGAAATCGGTGAGATAGAATCGACAAAAGCTACCTCTTCACTCATTTCTCCGGTAAGCGGAAAAATCTTCGAAGTAAATGAAGACCTTTCCGAATCCCCTGAAATACTGAATGAAGACCCCTATGGTAAAGGATGGATTGCCGTGATTGAGATCGATGATCCTTCCGATGCCGATGACCTGATGGATGCTTCGGAGTATTTGAAATATGTTGAAGAAGAGGCAAAATGAAATTAGCGATTCTCGGGGCTGGTCCCGGCGGCTATATTGCTGCGATCAGGGCAGCCCATCTGGGTGCAGAAGTGACGGTAATCGAAAAGGAAGAAGTTGGAGGCACCTGCCTTAACTGGGGATGTATTCCTACCAAAGTAATCATTGCATCAACCGGGCTGCTCGCAAAAACAAAACGATTCAAAGAATACGGACTCATAGGAACCGGAGAGATAAAGCCAGACCTTGCCGCGATACTGGCAAGAAAAAATAAAATTGTCCGGACGCAGATTCAGGGCATCCGTTCCCTGTTGAAACATCGCGGCGTCACCCTCAAAGAAGGACAGGGTTCTATAGCCTCTCCCCGTTCGATAGATATCCATTCCCGGAACGGCGTCAGGGAAACCGTGGAAGCAGACGGACTAATCATTGCAACCGGTTCAAGGCCTTCTCAGGTTGCTGCCTTTCCTTTCGACGGAAAACAGATTCTCTCAAGCAATGATATGCTGAACCTCACCGAGATACCGAAGAGCCTTATCATTGTCGGCGCAGGCGTCATCGGCTGTGAATTTGCCTGTATCTTCAAAGAGCTCGGCTCGGAAGTATCCGTCATAGAAATGCTCCCCCGTGTACTTGCCACAGAAGACGAAGAAATATCCGCGGTCCTCGAACGGGAATTCAAAAAGAAAAAAATAAAGGTATTCACCAATAAAAAAGTGGATAGCATCACCGCGCAGTCTGACGGAGTGCATGCACTCTTTCCTGACGGGAAAAAGATCATAGCGGAAAAAGCCCTTATTGCAACTGGAAGGGCTTTCAACAGCGAAGGGATCGGACTGGAAGAAGTCGGGGTACAGACAGGTCCCCATGGGAATATTATCGCAAACAGGAAACTGGAGACATCCATATCAGGGATTTATGCCGTTGGCGATGTCATAGGAGGATTTCTGCTCGCGCATGTTGCCTCGAAAGAGGGGATCACTGCGGTGACCAATGCACTCGGCAGCGATAAAGCAATGGACTATTCTGCAATTCCCTCCGCAATCTTCACCTCGCCTGAAATAGCCTCAGTCGGTCTCAGAGAGCATCAGGCTTCCGAACAGGGGATAAAAATAAGGACGGGGCATTTTCAGTTCAGGGCGCTCGCCAAGGCGCACACACTCGGGGAGATCGAAGGACTCGTGAAGGTCGTCGCGGATGAAAAAACCGACAGGGTATTGGGAGTGCACATCATCGGTCCGGGGGCATCGGTACTGGTCCATGAAGCAACCCTCGCAATACAGAACGGCCTGAAAACAAAAGATATCGGGGAAACTGTCCATGCCCACCCCACCCTCTCAGAAGCGCTTATGGAAGCTGCAAAAGATGTGCATGGTGATGCAATTCATATTATCAAAAAATGACCTCTTATGAAAGAAAAGACAACTGGTACCCAGAAGCCAGAAATTCACAGAAGGAGCTATTCTCGGAACTCAATATACTCCTAAAAGCGCTTGACAGGTTTTTTGTTTCAGACAACCTTCCGGTCTCACAGGACGACCTCCCGAACAGGAATTTTTATGAAGAAATGGTTGTGGTGCGTGATGTCATACTGAGGATCATCGGCATCATTGAATTCATCATACCCGAAAGCAGAAAAAACGCATACTGGTTTCAGCGTTTTACCGAATCAAAGCTCCTCAACGACCACGCAAGAGACCTGATGAGAGAAAAACTCTATAGACAGGATTCCCCGGAAAAGAGTCTGTATCTTCTCTATGATCTCTTTGTAAATCTCAGGGGGGTCATCACGGACCTTCTCAAACCAGGAGAGATTTCCTATCCGGTATATCAGAATATAGGACATCTGCTGGGCAAGGCGATCCGGGAAAACGTATTCCTGAATCCGTTTTCCGTCGAGAAAAAGCATGAATTCGAACGCATCATCAACCATGCCATAACCGACATCGTGAAAGCAATACATAACCAGGAAACGAAACGGCATGTCTCTCTCCTGTTTCTCCATCTTTTCAGGTTTCTCCGTTATCTCCGGTATATAGACATAACATCTCCGCGTACAATATCGCTGCATACAACCCTTGTTATTCTCATCCTGCTTCGTTCCGAGATGACCGCGTTCAGGAGTTTTCTTCAGACAGCCTCCTGCAGAGTGCAGGGCGATACGCTTAAAATGCTTCTGAATTCTCTCGCATATCAGTTTTCCATGGAAACAAAGCGGGTATTTGTCCAGGAATTAAAAGAAATTATGCGGAAAAAAGGGTCCTCGTATTTCCGGGGAAAGCTTGAAACCAGCCATGGGATACTGAAAAATCTTATCGAGCAGAGCATAGTCCAGATCGCGCGGGAGTACAGGCCCGACATCGCGGGAGACGCCCTCTTCGAAAGTTTCACTGAACGGCTGTCACAGTCCCTGAAGCTGAGAGAAGATATCTACGTATTATCCAGGCTTCTTGCCTTTATCGGGGAGAAAGCAGCAACCCGTGAAAAGAACATGGACTCTATGCAGCCGTTGCGAAATTTCATGGAATACTTCGAGAGCCTTAGCTTCAAGCTGCTCCGCTACGAAGACTACGATGAATTTTTTTCGTTTTTTCAGGACCTCCTTTCTCATGATCAAAAAGATATTGAGAAATCCCTTGAAAAGATCCATGCCTTTACGATATTTTTAGAGACAACCCTTCAGCAGATAAACAACAGGGCTGAACTCGCCGGCAGACCTCTTGACAGGAAAAAAGCGGACGCACTGTTGCATCAGTACCTTTAAACAGAGACAACCAGTTCCTCGATAGCAGCACTATTGAGGAACTGGAAAATTCTGCAGTGTACAAAGTCAAAAAAGCGTTCTATAATTTAATATAATGGCTACTCCCGTTAACCGTCTGCGGCAACAGGTCGCATCTGAGGTCAGGAAGAGAAGGCTTATCTTCTATACCGTCGTCTTCCTGAGCTTCCTCTACCTTCTCGCCAATATCATCTTCGGTGATATGGGGTTTCTGAAATACAGGGAACTTCATAAGAAAAAAATGAACATTGAAACTGAAATCAGGGAAATTGGTCGTGACAATGAACAACTCAGGACCCAGATAAAGTCCCTCAAGGAAGACCCCTACCACAGGGAAAAACACGCGAGGGAAGACTTTGGATTAGCAAAGCCTGACGAATATATCTTCAAGTATGACCGATAGCCCTCTCTCCATCGCCTTCCTCTGGCACATGCACCAGCCTTTCTATAGGGAACCTCTCACCGGTCTCTACAAACTCCCATGGGTAAGACTCCACGGCACTAAGGACTACCTTGACATGGTGGAGCTTCAGAGCGGTTTCCCTGCGATCAAACAGACCTTTAACTTCACCCCATCTCTCCTCGAACAGATTTTAGATTATACAGACAACAATGCCCGTGACCGTTACCTTGAACTGAGCCTGAAAAAGGCTTCTGACCTCTCCGAAGAAGATAAGGTCTTTCTTCTGGAAAATTTTTTCCTTGCCAACTGGGATACAATGATCAAGCCCTTCCCGCGCTATTCCGAAATCCTTTCCAAAAGGGGAGTTCATCTCATCAGGAGCGACCTTGCGAGGCTGGCACGCTATTTCAGCGTACAGGATTTTCTTGATCTGCAACTCCTCTTCAATCTGTGCTGGATAGATCCCCTTTTCAGGCAGAATGATCCCGATCTCAGGATGCTTGTTGAAAAAGGCAGGGACTTTTCCGAAGAAGACAAAAAGTTCGTCATAGAGAAACAACTTTCTATCCTGAAGCAGATCATCCCGCGGTACAAGGAATTGGTGCAGACGGGCCAGATCGAACTGTCCTGTTCTCCATTCTATCACCCTATTCTCCCCCTGCTCTGTGATACGAATGTCGCCCGGGTTGCGCTTCCCGGCATAGACCTTCCCCAGCAACGCTTCTCATACCCCGCAGATGCCGAAAATCAAATCAGGACCGGGATCGATTATTTTGAGAAAATATTCGGTTATCGGCCCCGTGGCATGTGGCCTTCAGAAGGTTCAGTAAGCGAAGAAGTGGTAAAAATTGCAGCACACGCGGGCATTCAGTGGCTTGCAACCGATGAGGACATCCTCGCGATTTCGACAGGGAAGCAGCTCAGGGATTCTTCAAGGAATCTCCTTGACCCCGGAACTCTCTACAGACCCCATACCTTCAGGAACGTTTCGATTATTTTCCGTGACCATCTGCTCTCAGACCTTATCGGATTCACCTATGCGAAATGGGACCCGATGAGCGCGGCAAATGATCTGATACGGAAGCTGGAGGGAATTGCAAAGAGTATTCCAAAGAACAAACCTCACCTCGTGTCCCTCATACTCGACGGCGAGAATGCATGGGAATATTATGCAAACGACGGATACGACTTTCTGAAATATCTCTATGAGGGGCTCTCGACAAATAAACGGCTGCAGACAGTTACCGTATCCGAATTTCTCGATACTCACGACAAGGGCTCTCCATTGGAAACGCTCCATCCGGGGTCCTGGATCTACGCAAACTACGCCGTATGGATCGGCCATGAGGAGGACAATACAGCCTGGGACTATCTGTCGGAGACAAGAAAGGAACTGGAACTTTTTCAGAGTATGCATCCGGAAAAAGATTTTCCTGTGGCCTGGAAGTCTCTATATATCGCAGAAGGGAGCGACTGGAACTGGTGGTACGGGGATGACCATACCACCGAGACCCAAAAGGATTTTGACGAACTGTTCAGGATGAATCTGATGAATGTTTACAGGGAAATAGGGAAAGCAATTCCTCCCTTTCTCTTTGTTCCTGTTCTCAGAGAGGACAGGAGTATCGCTCCTACTGTCGCCATCCGGGGGTTCATCGACCCGAAGATTGACGGAACCGTCACCAGTTATTACGAATGGTATCAGGGAGCGCAAATGGATATCAGGAAATCAGGCGGAAGCATGCACAAAGCTGAAAGTCTTCTCTCAAGCATTTATTACGGATTCAACAAGGAAACCCTTTTTCTGAGAGCAGACCCTGTGATGCCGCTGAACGAATTACCCGAAGAGATCTCGTTCTCGGTTGATTTCGTGAAGCCGTCCGTCATGAAAATTATTGTCTCGATCAGGCCTGCGCTCGCCGCATCACTTCATGAGAAGACGAACGGCAACTGGGAAAAAGTGAAAGATATTCCCGATGCAGCATTCGGGGACATTCTCGAAATAGGGATACCTTTCATCGATCTGAGCGCGCGGGAAAATGATGTTATTGATTTTTCGATCTGTATCACAAAAGAGGGTGAAGAGATAGAACGGTGTCCGTGGAGAGGCCACATCACGCTTACGGTCCCCTCGCCTGACTTCGAGGCAATGCTGTGGTATTAAGAGAAAATGAAGAGTTCAGAATGAAAAGATCAAAAAAATGAAAGCTCTTATACAACGGGTATCAGAGGCGAAAGTCACGGTCAACGGAAATGCCGTTTCAGAAATCGGAAAAGGGCTGCTTGTCTTTCTCGGAGTGGAAAAAGGAGACACGGACAACGACCTGGAATATCTGCTCAAAAAAACCTCCCAACTAAGGATATTCGAAGACGGGCATCAGAAAATGAATCTTTCCGTGCAGGATATCAAAGGGAGCGTCCTTGTTGTATCCCAGTTCACCCTTTCTGCGGATTGCAGAAAGGGCAACCGCCCGTCATTTGACAATGCAGAAGAACCGGATAAGGCTGAAACCTTTTACCTCAGGTTTGCGGACAGATTACGGGGAACCGGACTCACTGTCCTTACCGGTAAATTCGGAGCCAATATGAAGGTGCATTTATTAAACGACGGTCCTATGACAATAATGCTCGATTCGAGGCGTTAATTTTCTGAATATTTATCCTGTTTCACCGGATCCGTAGTGTCCCGGTCTTCTCTTCTCCCTTGAGATATTTGACAAATAATATATGCATTTTGTTTATAACAAAGTTGTCAAAGAGACAAAATGACAACCGGACAAAGAAAGAATTCACGGTATGATTTTTCCCAGCTTATAGAGTATTCTCTCTCTTCACATCCAGCCGATACCGTTCTGAAAGGAACAATACAGGATTTCAGCCATTCCGGGTTATTTATGATTACGAATCATCCCCTTTCAGAAGGAGACGAGATCGTTATACGAAGCATCCTCACAGACGATTCCCGTTGCGCAGTCGTTCGCTGGATCGTAGATATGGGGAACAGTTCCGTAAAGGTTGGATTGGAGTTCAAAAAGCAGGACAAGACAGCATAGGATTGCATATTTTTTCTTTTTTAAAGTATTTCTACCCGGTTTCTCCCCCTTTTTATTTGGACTTCATTTCATTCCTTGATGGTAATTGGCCCTTGGGAAAAAATAATCTTATCGAATTTACGATTGAGGGTCTTACTCTCGAAATTTACCATCTCAATCCCAGGTTTGAAAGACATATTCTGTCCTACCACAACTTTCATTTTGGGGACTGCTAACCATAGCTTCTTATCGTTCTTCTCAAGATACACGTAAGTGTATCTACCGCTGTCCATTGTTTCAACTACCTTCCCCGATAATGAAGAGGTGTTTTTTGTATTTTCTGCCGGCTGATCAGCAAATATGCCTTTCCCTGTGGTTGAAAACACAACACTTAAAACCATAATTGATAACATTACAAAACGTTTCATGTTACACTCCTTTGCCAGATGTCTTAACAAATAGTAGCCATTTCATATTTATTCACTCTTACGGGCATTGTTCTTTCACTCCGAGAACGCATTTATCAATCCCGAATAACAGACTGCCTTTGTAAATAGAAGTTATAAACGAGCTCTGTTTGGATATTAAAGATTAAAATTCACTTTATATTTGAGTATAACAAATCCTTTTGTTTTTATTTTTTGAAATAATTGCAACAGGAAGCACATCACTATCGGAATGATAAGAAATATTATTTTGTTTTCTTTTCCCCCAATAATTCTAATTTTTTTAGCAGTTTCATCCTGACAAAAACCCTCTTAAAAAGTTATATTGTCATGCAGAGAACAAGAAACTCCCATGAGTTCAATTTTACAGAAAGACACTGAGATCTCATTCCCGCATTTCATGATACTCAAGGCCTCTGCAGGCTCCGGGAAAACCTATGCCCTCACCCAGCGGTTCGTCCAATTCATCCTGTCTGAAAAAATTCATCATAACAGCCTCAGGAACATCCTCGCGGTAACTTTCTCAAACAATGCCGCAAAAGAGATGAAGGAACGGGTGCTCGAATGGCTCAAGTATGCGTATTTCGAAAAACCTGATGTTCTCGACGAACTCCGGCAGGTTATTACGATCGAACACGAAAGGATGAACGAGCGGGCAGGAACTCTCATAGAAGAGATACTCGGCAATTACTCTGATTTTCAGGTAAAAACCATAGACAGTTTCATGGCAACTATATTTAAAGCATCGGCAATCGATTTCGGGTACCCTCCTGAATTCGATATTCTCCTGAATAATGAATCGGTTATGAAATACGCATTCAACCTATTTCTTAGAAATGTAATGGAACATGCTGAAGAATCAATACTTTTTGAGCATATTATCGACAGTATCGGGGGAAACAAGAAGTCTGGGACAGCCTTTCTGTGGGAACCTTCCGGTACGATTCTTGAAGAAATCAAGAAACTCTATCGAAAAATATCGTCCGTCAGCAAAACACCCCTTCTGACGGACGACAGAAAGGAACTGACTGAAGTAAAGTTAAAGATTAGCTGTCTAATAGATCTTATTGATAATTTAGTAATTAAATCGTCTCTTGAGAAAAGCCTGAATTCATCATACAATGCTATCAGATTTGCCGTCAAAGAGAACAACTTTGCGGATATTTTCGGTAAAGGCCTTAAGCTTCCCCCTGTGAAGAAACCGGGAAAGAAAAAGCAGTCTCATCAGGATTCATACGAAGAGATACTGGCGCACTGGTTCCGCTTGAAAGAACTTGTGAGTCAATTCGCATCGCTCCACAGCCGGTCTGTCTGCATCCCGTATATTCTGGTTTACGGAGCATTCAACAGCATTATCGAATCGATAAAAAGACTTCGGGGAAAGGTATTCATTGAAGACATCAACCGGTATCTCACGGAGTATCTCAGCGAATCAATCGTCCCGGATGTGTATTTCAGGCTTGGAGACATTGTCTATCATTTCCTGATCGATGAATTTCAGGACACATCCCCCATACAATGGCATAACCTTATTCCGCTAATCGACAACTCCCTCTCACAGGATGGCAGTCTCTTTGTTGTAGGCGACACAAAACAGGCAATCTACGGGTTCAGGGATGCAGATTACACCATAATGAGGGACTGCGGAATCATCAGTCCCTTCCTGTCTGCAGCGCCGTTTGAAAAGGAACTCGGCATCAATTACAGAAGCAGGAGCAGAATACTTGAATTCACCCGCAGGGTTTTTCAGGGCCTGGCGCTGAAGATACCTTTTTACCGGGAGGCTGCAGAAAGGAGCGGCCTTACCGATTACACACAGACACCGAATAATACTGAAGGAGCCGAAGGATATGTGGAAGTCACCATTCACGATAAAAATGAAGAACACCCTTCAGAAAAGCAGAAGATCCAGGAACTGATCCATGACCTTTGCAGGCGTGGTTACTCCTGTGGAGACATTGCTGTCCTCACCCAGAGGAACGAGGATGCAGTAAGGGTCACGACCTGGCTGAATGAAAAGGAGATAGGCTTCATCTCCTTCAGTAGCCTCGATATTCGGAGGAGAAAGCTGACAGGTGAAATTTTTGCCCTCCTGAAATTTCTCGATTCTCCCATGAAAAACCTCTCCTTTGCAACATTCCTGCTGGGCGAGGTTTTCAACAGAAGAATCACGGAAGAACAGATAGAGAGAGAACAGATCAGGAATTTTCTTTTCACTGAGAGAAACGAGCATCCCCTATACAAGGCATTCCAGAGAACATTTCCTCTGCTCTGGGAAACATACTTTGCAGGGCTCTTCAAATCAGCAGGGTATTTACCCCTTTATGACCTTATTACGGAAATATTCAGCACTTTTAGGGTATTCGAAACATTCAGGGAAGAAGAATCCACCCTGGTCAAGATACTCGAAACCGTGAAAGACCTTGAGGGCGGAGGATATACCAGCATCGGCGATTTTCTGCTTTTTGCAGATGACGGACAGATGGGTGAGATCAGTGAATCGGATTGGGACATGAATGTGCCGAAGGATTATGACGCTGTGCGGGTCATGACGATCCATAAGGCAAAGGGTCTCGGATTTCCTGTAGTAATCCTTCTGCTCTACGAAGAGTTCCCGCGAGGATTCGATTATATTATCGAAAACGACTGGAACGGCATCCGGTTATTGAAGATCAACAGGGAAATTGCAGCCCATGACGCGCATTCTGCCGAACTCTATGCCGAAGAGCAGAGAAAGGATAAAGTCAACAGCCTGAACTCCCTTTATGTCGGGTTTACCCGCTCACAATATGAACTTTATGTCATAGGGGTGAGCGGCAAAAACCGCAAGTATCCTCTCGACCTCCTTCCCTTTGATGAGTTTCCCCCATCGGAAAAACCTCTGTATACGAAAAAAATAAAGGATGACTTTTCAGTCCCCACGCCGCTTCTCCATATGGCCGGAAAGATCGAGTTCCGCGCAGGCCCTGAGGAAATGCTGAATATATACGAAAAACAGAGGGGTGAATTCGTGCACCGGGTGCTTTCCTTCATTGATTATGCAGGCATGGATATATTAACAAGAGTTTCGGAAATCATAGAGAAGGTGAAGAAAGAAACAGGCGCCGGGTTCCCTGACGCCGAAATACATGACCTCATAGGTTCTCTTATAACGCATAAGGATGTTGCCGGATATTTCGGGAAAAAGCCCGAAAGAGTGGTGAAAACAGAGTGGGAGGTCGCCGACCGGACCGGAAGGCTTCTCAGGATGGACAGGATAGTCATCGATAGTGACATAGTCACGATTCTTGATTACAAGACCGGCAAAGACCGTTCGGAAGAAGATACCTACAGAGTCCAGATGAAGAAGTATCTGAAAATTGCAGAGGAATTGTTCCCCGCAAGGAAAGTTGAAGGCATCCTTGTGTATGTGGATACCGGAGAGGCGCGGAGAATATCATGAGCATCAGAATCGTTCACCGGGGAAGCAATCTCATCGAAGAAATCGTCCCTGATCTCATCCGGGAAGGATATGACTACTCTGCAAATCTTGTAATGTTCCCCGGCAAGAGGCCCGCCCATTTTCTCAGGAAAACCCTTGCAGAGAGGATGCGGGGCAGCATCATTCCCCCCTGCATCTTATCGATGGATGAATTCATAGACC
>JAVHLL010000037.1 GCA_031082155.1 Thermodesulfovibrionales bacterium
ACCCTTTTATTTTTTACCTCAAGATTTTTACACAGAAGATTTTACGCTACCTTTCCTGTTCATTCAGAAGGAAGAAACACTATTGTGGGAAATAATTAAAGAGCATTTCGTATACTGCGCCTAAACGTTTCTACAGAAGGGGCTGACAAGAGTCTTCCAGACTCATCCATGAACATTCTTCAAGAAAACCCTTGCATATTCATTGGCTGGATGTCTCTTCCATTTATTAATATTGAAGGAGAACCTTTCAGCCCAAGCTCTTCTGCCTCATAGTCTGTTATCCTGTAAAACGTCACCTCGGCATCAATAGCTTCAAGGGTAAGGGACTGATTTATATTCTCCCTTAAAACATCCTCAGATGCACAACCTATAGACAAGTAACAATCAATTTCCATATTGACTTACATATAAATATTATTTTATATTAAACTTGTAATCGCTTTTATATAAAGCAATACAAATTTATCGCATTGATATGTTTCTATTTAATATAAGATTTTATCAGGTTATTTTCAATAATATTCAATCAAGGAGGTTTTCATTATGGAAATTAAGGTGTTAGGCCCTGGTTGTCCGAACTGCCACATGCTGGAGGAGACCGTCCAGAAAGCGGTTATGGAACTCGGTATTGATGCAAAGGTCGAGAAGGTTACGGACATGATTGAGATTATGAAATATACCATGTCGACTCCCGGCCTTGTGGTGAACGGGAAACTGAAGCATAAAGGGAAACCTCTACCGAACCTCGAAAAAGTGAAATCTCTCATAAAGGAAGATGTATAGCTATGCAAGAGATACTCAATATTTTTAAGGCACTTTCTGAGGAGACAAGGCTAAGGATTCTAAAACTCCTCGAAAATGGAGAACTCTGCGTCTGTGATATTGTAGCAGCCCTGGATACGATCCAGCCAAAAGTATCCTTTCACCTGAGCACCCTGAAGGAAGCTGGACTGATAAAGGACAGGAAACAGGGGAAGTGGGTGCATTACAGTATTCATGATTCTGATATATTCAGAAGGTTTTTACTCCTGTCCGTACTGGAGAGAATTTCCCCGGAAACAATCTTGGAGGATAGCAATAGATTGAGAGTTTTTCTGAAGGAAAAAAATCAAAAATCTCCTATTGTGGCCATTGATAACAGGGCCGTGTGCTGTCCGAGGTAGACCATGCAGAAAATCATGTTCTTATGCACCGGGAATTCGTGCCGTTCTCAGATGGCAGAGGGCTTTGCACAGGAACTCGGTAAAGGAATCCTGGAACCTTACAGTGCGGGCTTAAAACCTGCCGGTATAAATGAAAAAGCAGAGCGGGTAATGAAGGAAGTTGGAATCGATATCTCTCACCAAACATCAAAAGCAATCGATAATAAGCTGCTCAAACAGATGGACATTGTGATCACACTCTGTGACGACGCTGCAGAATCATGCCCATGGACACCTCCTGAAATCAAGCATATCCACTGGTCATTAAAAGATCCTGCGAAAGCTACAGGAACAGAAGAGGAAGTAATAAATGAATTCAGAAGAGTGAGAGATGAAATAGCAAAAAGAGTACTGAGCTTTATTGAAGAGGTGCAAAATGGTTGAAGTGGTAAGAAGGCTGTCGTTTCTCGACCGCTTTCTTACCCTTTGGATTTTCCTGGCAATGGTTACAGGGGTTGGTGCAGGATATCTGTACCCCCAAATCACCGGCTTCTGGAATATTTTCCAGGTTGGAACGACCAATATCCCTATCGCCATCGGGTTAATCTTCATGATGTATCCACCCCTTGCAAAGGTGAAGTATGAACAACTCGGGAAGGTCTTCAGGAACGGAAAGATATTAAGCATTTCCCTGGTGCAAAACTGGATAGTAGGCCCTGTTTTGATGTTTTTTCTTGCTGTTGTTTTCCTGGGAGATTATCCGGAATACATGATGGGCCTCATAATGATCGGTCTTGCGCGCTGCATCGCCATGGTAATCGTATGGAATGACCTCGCATGCGGCGACAGGGAATATGCTGCAGGTCTCGTTGCTTTTAATTCGATATTCCAGGTGCTTTTCTTTTCTCTCTATGCCTATGTCTTTATCACGGTGCTTCTCCCCCTGTTTGGATTCAAGGGCGCTGTGGTGGACATTACCATTGCGCAGATCGCGAAGAGTGTATTTATATATTTAGGAATCCCGTTCATAGCAGGAATCATAACCCGCTTCAGCCTGATAAAAATAAAAGGGAACATATGGTATGAAGAGGCGTTTATCCCGAAAATCAACCCTGTTACCTTGATCGCTTTGCTCTTTACGATAATTGTGATGTTTTCTCTGAAAGGCCAGTATATCGTCCGCCTGCCGTTTGATGTGATAAGAGTAGCCATTCCGCTTTTGATCTACTTTCTGCTGATGTTCCTCGTCTCTTTTTATATGGGAAGGAGGTTTGGCGCCGGATACGAAAAAACCGCCACACTTTCCTTCACCGCTGCAAGCAATAATTTTGAACTCGCCATCGCGGTGGCGATATCCGTGTTCGGCATTAATTCAGGCCAGGCATTCGCTGCCGTGATTGGACCGCTGGTAGAAGTCCCTGTTTTGATCGGCCTTGTAAATGTCGCACTATATTTTCAGAAGAAGTATTTCGGCGTCGGGTATTGCACGGTTAAAGGAACCGATCCGTTATGAGGCAAAGCATATGAAAGAGCGATATAAATTTCTAATCGTCCTGGCAGCATTTCTTGTCTGTTACTTCCTGCCGATTGAAAATGTACGGTTTACCAATGCGGTAAACGAGTCATTGGCATTAACAAAATGGTATGCACGGGAACATGTCCTGTTCTGCCTTATCCCGGCTTTCTTTATCGCAGGCGCCATCGTGGTATTTGTCAGCCAGGCTTCAGTGATGAAATATTTCGGGGCGAAGGCGAATAAATTTCTGTCTTATACCGTGGCCTCTGTTTCAGGGTCAATCCTTGCGGTTTGCTCATGTACGATCCTTCCCCTGTTTATGGGCATCTACCAGAGGGGAGCCGGTCTTGGTCCGGCAATCGCATTCCTCTATTCCGGTCCGGCAATCAATGTGCTAGCAATAATTCTTACTGCGAGAATACTCGGCTGGGAACTGGGACTTGCGAGGGCAATCGGTGCAGTTGTTTTCAGTGTTGTGATCGGACTCCTTATGCATCTTATCTTCCTGAAGGAAGAAAGAGAACGCCATGCAGGAGAGGACTTCGATTTCAGCAATGTCAAAGAGACCCGTTCTTTGGGCAAAACAATCCCCTATTTTTTCTCAATGGTGGCAATACTCGTCTTTGCGAACTGGGGAAGTCCGCCGGAGGAAAGCCATAATCTCTGGTGGCTCATCTACCATTATAAATGGTGGATTACTGGGGTTTTTGCTGTCTCTTTGGCAGTCATGCTCATAAAGTGGTTCGACAAGGATGAACTGAAAGAATGGACGCAGCAATCATGGATTCTTGCGCTCCAGATATTGCCGCTTCTTTTGGGCGGCGTACTGGCGTCGGGTTTTTTGCTCGGAAGAGTAGGGTATGAGGGCATAATCCCTTCAAAATATATAAGTACACTGGTTGGCGGAAATTCTTTTTTCGCGAATCTCTTCTCTTCTGTGGTCGCTGCATTTATGTATTTTGCGACCCTCACGGAAGTCCCCATACTCCAGGGGCTAATTGGCTCGGGCATGGGCAAGGGGCCTGCGCTGGCACTTCTTCTGGCAGGTCCGGCATTAAGCCTACCCAACATGTTGGTGATCAGGCGTGCCATCGGAACGAAAAAAACCGTTGTGTTTGTGAGTCTCGTCATCATTATGGCTACCATTTCAGGAATAATTTTTGGTGCAATAGTTGAATAAACCTTAAGGAGGTTGTAATTTGGATTTCAAAAAGTTGATTAAGAGCCTGCTCTTCATTTTCGTGGTTGTGAGTTTGGGAGTTCTTGTTTACAAGGAATTCTCTCCCAAAAATGAGAGCAATGCTTCCGACGTAACAGCAACAAAGGTTGATACAGTGGCTGTATCCGGTGAATCTGTACCTGCTCCGGAGAACCGGTCCGTAAAAGAACCCTCAACAAAGCAGAAAGAAAAAGCCCTTTCACCTCTTTCTGAGGTGAAAGCTCACAATTCCAGGGTTATCGCCTATTATTTCCATGGGACGTTCAGATGTTCGACATGTCAGACTATTGAGAAGTATTCAAAAGAAGCCATTGAATACTACTTTGCGAACGAATTAAAAAACGGAACGCTTGAATTCAGGCCAATGAATATAGAAGAACCGGAAAATAAACATTTTATCCAGGACTATCAGCTTGTTACCAGATCCCTTGTTCTTTCTTTGGTGTCAGAAGGCAAGGAGACGAAATGGAAAAATCTTCCAGATGTCTGGCAACTTGTGAGTGACAGGGATAAATTCTTTCAGTATGTCAAAGATGAGGTAGAGAAATTTCATAAGGAAACTTAAGAAGCTATGGACATTTTCTTACTGATATCATCTGCTTGGCTTGGAATACTGACATCTGTCAGTCCCTGTCCTCTTGCTACGAATATCGCTGCTGTATCCTTTATTTCACAGAGAATTACACAGAAAAATGCCGTGTTCTTATCCGGCATACTCTATACCATTGGAAGAAGTCTTACATATATCGTCCTTGGTGTACTTATTGTTAAAACATTGGTAGATGTACCGATCCTATCAGATATTCTCCAGAGATATGTCAACAAAATCCTCGGCATCATACTGATTCTCGTCGGGATGATACTGCTGGATTTAGTGCGAGTCCCCCTATCTCTTCCGTCGGTTTCCGAAGATGTTACAAAGAAACTGATGGATAAAGGAGCAATTGGTTCATTCCCTCTGGGAATTCTGTTCGCCCTTGCATTCTGTCCCGTGTCTGCCGCCCTGTTTTTCGGAGGGTTGATTCCTCTTGCAGTCAAAGCACAGTCAGGGATAGGGCTGCCATTGATTTATGGTATTGGAACCGCTCTTCCGGTCCTGCTCTTTTCTTTCCTCGTGGCGGCAGGTGCAGGACATATAAATAATCTCTACTACAGGATTACAACAGTTGAATTTTATACAAAGAAGGCGACCGGAATTATTTTTATTCTTGTCGGTATTTACTATGTGTTAGCTTATATTTTCGAAGTTATCTGAAGAAGTCTCACATTGAACCTTATTGAAACTATTCAGAAGTTTGTACAAAACGACGCACAGCTTGGGAGTATGCGGGTGAATCTTGATCATCGCAACTTATTGGAAAATATGGTGAGCCGTGCAGGATTCGAACCTGCGACCCGCTGATTAAGAGTCAGCTGCTCTACCAGCTGAGCTAACGGCCCATATAAAAACCCTCAATGAGTAAATAGTGAAAAGTGAATAGTATAACACTAACAAAATAAAATCAAATTTTACTCGTTCTTGATCTCTTCACTAACAACTGTGAATTTTGCATTGCAAAATTCGAAATGGCGCGCCTGAGAGGATTCGAACCTCCGACCCTCGGCTCCGGAGGCCGATGCTCTAATCCACTGAGCTACAGGCGCATTTACCAACAATTAAAAATTGAGAGTGATACGTTAAGAGTTCCTGTCCGGAAAAATACATAATAATTTATAACTTTCGACTTTTCACTCTTACCTGATTAACTTTTGGGGTGAGTGAGGGGACTCGAACCCCCAACCACTGGAGCCACAGTCCAGTGCTCTGACCATTGAGCTACACTCACCATAAACGACAGTTATCAGTGAAAACTTAAGGATGTAATTCCATATTCTTTAAATATATACTAATTCCTGTCGACTATTCACTGCAAATTTTGTTTTACGAAATTTGCATGGCGCGCCTGAAGGGATTCGAACCCCTGACCCACTGCTTAGAAGGCAGTTGCTCTATCCGACTGAGCTACAGGCGCACGGTAAACAGAAAAATCTTTACAAAGCCTGCAAATCGGGTTTAAGTTAGAATTATATGAGTTTCGACGAATTCATGTCAAGGATACGGGGCAGCACATCGAAACTGTCTATGAGGTAATCTGCTTCAAGGAGATGCTGTTTCTCACCATATCCGTAGGCAACCGCAAGAGTTTTTACCCCGGCCCTTTTCCCTGCCTCGATATCGAATTTGCTGTCTCCTACCATAAGCGCTTCTTCAGGGAGGGCGTGAAACTTTTCAAGGACATGGAGAAGAGGCACTGCAGACGGTTTCTTTTCAGCAGTTGTATCGCTCCCTACAACGAGGTCGAAATATTTCATAAGATCCAGCGTATCCAGCAGCTGTACAGACAGGTTTTCTCTTTTGTTCGAAATCACTACCTTTCTGTACGCATGAAGTTTTTCCAGGGTTTCCTTGACGTTCGGATATACCACCGAGTGAGCGGTAAGGTGCGCGGAATAATAATCGAGGAATCTTTCGATTACCCTCTCTCTCAGCTCCGGCTTATCCTCTCCACATGACTTTTCGATAAGCCTTGTCACGCCTTCGCCAATCATGCTGATGGTTTCCTTCATGGTGAGTTTCTTCAGTGCAAAGGGTTCTCCCGCATAGTTCAGGGCATTGGTAATATCCTGGCTTGTATCGACGAGGGTTCCGTCGAGATCCAGCATGATGAGCTTCATTGGCATAAAAAATTATATCACAGCGAGAATGCCGGAAGATTTACAAAGCGAGAAAGGAGATGCTATGGTTAAAAGAGAACCGGCTTCCTATGATTCCGGTACTCAAGGAAAGGAGTTTATTGTGAACATTCTCCGGAAAGCTTCTTTGTTCAGGGTTATTCCTTGTGTCTTGTGCCTTTGTGTCTTTGCTCTGACTTCTTCAGCGTTCACCCTTGACAGTCCGCTCAGGACAGAGCCGGCAAGCCCGTCGGACCTTGTGGGAACGTTTACCTTGCTGCTCTATGGGGGAAGATATGCAGACGATATTGAGACCGTCGCCATTTTTACCCCTGAAGAAGGCAAACATACTTTTTACCTCTATGCGCCTGATTTTGATTATAAAACAGAAAAAGACCTGTCAGCCCCGGAAGCTCTGGCGCGGGCAGGGAAGTTTGTCAGTTTTCACAATGCGTTCTGGCGTTCGCAACTGAGCAGGATACTCGATCCCCACGGCAATACCCTCGGCTATGAATTGAGGCCCCTGTACCAGCCATTCGTATATGGCAGCAGCGATGTGATGGATGTCTACTACTGGCCCAAAAAGAACAATACAATTAAAGTAACCATAAGGCTCATACCGTCTGTTGAGCGACAGCGCTTCCCCGGAGGCCACCATGATTCACCACACGGAGATTGACTCTCTTGAAGAAAAGGTCTCGCAGGGGCATGTCCTCTTACGGGATGAAGCCCTGGCACTCGCTCAAGCCACAGGCTCCGACATGTTCTCTCTCTTCGCCTCGGCAAACAGAATACGAGAACATTTCAGGGGCAACAGGGCAGATATATGCTCAATTATCAATGCGAAATCCGGCGCCTGTTCAGAGGACTGTTCTTTTTGTGCCCAGTCTTCAAGAAGTAGGGCTGAGATACCGGTATATCCTCTCCTCAGCAAAGAAACCCTCATCCCTAAGGCTGTTGCAATAAAAAAGGCTGGGATAAAACGGTTTTCGCTCGTCACGAGCGGGAAAAAGGTTTCGGAGAGAGACCTTCGCAAAATTGCCGGTATGATCTCGGAGATCAGAAACCTCGGCCTTTCCCCCTGTGCGAGCCTTGGCCTTCTGAACAAGGATGAACTCGAACAACTCAGGGATGCCGGTCTCGACCGGTACCACCATAACATCGAAACCTCAGCACGGTTTTTCCCGGAAATATGCAGTACTCACACCTATTCGGATAAAATCCAGACTATCGGCGCAGCAAAATCTGCCGGCCTGTCTCTCTGCTCCGGGGGGATATTCGGCATGGGAGAGACCTGGGAGGACAGAATTGATATGGCGTTTGCCCTGAAAAAACTTGATGTGGATTCAGTGCCGATAAATTTTTTGATCCCACTCAAAGGCACAGGATTTGCTGACAGGAACCTACTGCATCCCCTTGAAGCACTGAAGATCATAAGTATTTACCGGTTTCTTCTCCCTGAAAAACAGATTCGCGTCTGTGGCGGGAGGCTGCAGGTTCTCGGTGAATTCCATTCCATGATATTTTTTACGGGTGCAGACGGCATGATTACCGGAAATTATCTCACCACTTTGGGACGGAGTCCGCAGGAAGATTTCAGGCTCATAGAACAATCCGGTCTTGTTGTGTAACCCTTATTCATAGCAAAAGCAGGGCAATATTACAGGTTCTTTGACTCAGCGAGGATGTGTTCCAAAAATACCTCGTATGCCTTGGGCAGGGTCCTTTTCTTGTGAACGACGATGTAAAATCTGCGTCTCATCTCAAGGTCGGTCAGTGCTATTTCCTGAAGTATTCCATGCTCCAGTTCATCAGCCACTGCAAATTTTGAGAGTATCGAGATGCCGAGTCCTGCCTTGACCGCCTGCTTCACTGCATCGGTGGAACCGAAAATGCCCGCTATCTGAAATTTCCCGGAAGGAAGCCCCTTGCTTTCCAGAAACTTCTCCGTCTCTTTCCTGGTTCCCGAACCCTCCTCCCGGAGAACAAGAGGATAGGCTATCAGCCCTTTCAGGGGAAGACTGTTCGCTTTCACCTTTGAAGGCGATGCGATCACTATCAGATGGTCTTCCACAAAAGGTATGTAGTTTATCTGGTCATTCCCCAGTTTTGCGCCGACTATCCCCAGCAGCAAATCATGTCTCGATATACTTTCAAGAATCCCCTTGGAATCAGAAATCTGGATCTGAAAAGATATATCGGGATATTTCTTCTGGAATTCCGTCATCATGCGCGGCATGAGATAGACGCCCGGGATAGTGCTTGCGCCTATTATGATTTTCCCGGTTAAATCTTTTTTGATCTCCCTTATTGCCTCATCGATTGTTTCGGCTTTTGTGATGATTTCCAGTGCGTGGGTATACAGGACTTCCGCCTCTTTTGTGGGAATGATGCTCCGGCCCAACCGGTCAAACAGTTTACAGCCGAACTCGTCCTCGAGAGTCTTGATGTGGTTGCTGATCGTGGGCTGCGTGAGATGAAGGGCTTCCGATGCCCTCGAAAAACTTCTGTTCTTATAAACTGACGCGAATACTTTCAGCTGATGGATATCCATTCCTGAATTCTATCATACTCAGGCTTTCTTTGCCTGTTTGAAAAGCTTGTCTGCGATATCCATGGCTGCGTTATACCCTTTTCCCCTGAGTGTCTTCATAATCCTCTCTGAAGCAATCGCTTTCAGGAATCTCTCTCTTTTTCCGTTCTCCGCTATCTCTCTCATGGCAGCAACCCGGAGCTTTCTCACAGAGTTCAGATATCGGGAAAATTCCGGTCCGTAGAGATTTTCCAGCTCCTTCCGGATAGTCTTCGCAAAGGCCGGGCTGACACCACCTGTTGAGATTGCGATCGTGAGGGGGTTGCGATGCACGGTTGAAGGGACGATGAAGCTGCACAAATGCGGGGTATCCACAACATTGACGGGGCAGGGAGCTTCCCGTGAGACGCGCTCATTCATCAGGGAAGAATCGGTAGCAGAAACAACCAGAAACACCTGTTTGAGGTCCCCTTTTCTGTATTCCCGTGGAATATGCGTAATACGGCCTTTCCCCAGTTCTTTTTCGAGATTTTTTGTGATTAAGGGGCTTATGACAGTCACCGAGGCTCCGGCCTTCAAAAGGGAGACTATCTTTCTTTCGGCAATCTTACCCCCCCCGACCACGATAACTTCCTTATTCCGGAGATCAAAAAATACGGGATAATAGGTTTCTGCCGGTTTTCGTACAGAAGCGGAGGGAGACGGATTTTTCTGCTTCACTTTTTCAAAGAAGAGATCTCTTTCTTTGCGCTCCCCGAGAGTTTGTTGTTCGGATATTTTTCGACAAGACGGGAGAAATATTCGGCAGCTTTCTCTTTCTGTCCGAGACTCTTATAGGACATTGCGGAATAGAAAAGGACTTCGGGTTCTCCCTTGTAGTCCGAATATCTCTTCAGCAGCCCCTCAAATCTGCCCAGGGCGGCATTATAGGAACCCTTCTTGTAATAAAATGTGCCGACCAGGTATTCGTATTCGGCAATGGTATTTCTGCACTTCTCCATTTTCAGATCAACAACATCTTTATAGGGGTTTCTCGGATACAGCGTTTTCAGTTTTTCGAATTCTTCAAGGGCCTTTGCCGCACCGCCGTACCCTCTCTCCGAACCTTCTATCTGGTCGAAATATACCATCGCTATCTGATACTGGGCATAGGAGGCATACTGGTGGTCGGGATACGCTTCGAGGAACTTTCGATATTCGGCAACCGCAAGTTCAGGTTCTTCTTCTTTGACATAGGAATCCGCGATCTTCAGTTGGGCAAGAGGAGCATATTTCTTGGTCAGGTCCCTATTCTTCACCTCGAGAAAAGAAGCCCGCGCCTGCTCATATTCTTTCTTCTCAAACTGTTCATCCGCTGCAGTGAAAGTCTTTTCCGGATCAAACTTTTCGGCCGGCTTTCTCACAGAAGACTTCCCGGAGCAGGAAAAAACTGTGCAGAGAAATACCGAAATGAAAATACATGCAAGAATTTTCTTCATCGCAAGGTATTATAGCACGGAAGGGGGTTCTGGAAAAAGCAGTAGTCCCCTTTCCCAGACAATAGCCCGGAGACTCAGAGAAGAAAAATCCCCAGCCAAAGCAGGCAGCCTGAAATAGCCACTATTTTCTCATGTGCTCTTAACCGTCTGGTTTTCAGGACGAAGTAGATGCTGAGGGGAGATGTGAGGAAACATGCGGTGAGATAAACCCACTTCGGCAGGACATGCCCACGCGGAGCATCGGGGAAAAGGGAGCAAAAAGGACATTCAATTTCCCCTTCCAGACGCTGCCCGCAGCGTGCACATCTGGTTATCCCCAGGACCTCCTCTGTCTTTTCCTGATCCATTTTACGCTCTTCTCCCACATTCAGCATGTGAGATAGTGGATGCCATTCTATAATAGAAGATCATCAGGCTTTTCACCTCTCCGGTCCGTTTTTTGGTATAGTTATGTATAGTATCTTTTTCCAGGAGGCCCGAATCATGAAATTAAAGATTGCTGCCTTACTTATTTTCCTCACCGTACTGGCCGGCTGTGCATCATTTCAACTACAATCGGACCAGACAGGTTCGTGCGATCCCTACGTGAAATACCGGGGGTACAGCGGACCAAATTGCTCACCGTCGCCATAAGAATTCCTGTCAGCATATGTTCCTTCTTTTCTGCCTCATTGCCCCGGGAGTCCAGGGCACCTTTTCTGTAGTATTTTTTTGGGCCTGAATATGTGATACAATGAAAGAATAGCATACCCGGAGGCATGATCATGAAATATAAGGTGCTGTTTTCAGGTATATTCTTCCTCATTGCTGCACTTCTTGCAGCATGTGCCACAACAACACTTACTTCGGTCTGGAAAGATCCGGTATATCAGGGCGGACAGATCAGGAAAGTTCTTGTTATGGGAGTTTCCGATAAACCAGCTATCAAGAGGTTATATGAGGATGGATTCGTAAGCGCGCTCAAACTTAAGGGCGTGGACGCGGTCCCCGGCTATGCGGTACTGCCGTCCGAAGGCGTACCGGATCAAGAGAGTATCCGTTCAAAGGTAACAGAATTCAACATAGATGCAATACTGATTACTAGAATGGTTGACAAAAAAACGGTAGACACCTATTATCCGCCGGAGACAGTTTCTCCAGCCCCACCTCCGCAACCTTATCCTCCGGGTTATTATCATCCCGGATACTATCCTCCTGGCCGATACAATGATTGGTACAGATATTATTCGGACGTTTATCAACCCGTTACCACTCCCGGATATCAGGTACAGGATGAAATAGTCGTCCTCGAAACAAACCTTTATGAAGCGAAAACCGACAAGCTCATATGGTCAGCTCTCTCGGATACCTTTGTGGAGACCTTTGACAGAGGGTCTTCAGGGCAGATGATACAGGCATTCATTCAGGTCATCATAAAAAAACTGTCTGATGACCGGGTGATCTGATTGATTCCGGATACTGTCTGCTCAACATAACGCCCCGCAGAGATTAATGATGAATAGTGGTTCTCATGGAAGCTCTGACGGTTCACGCAAAGACCTCCTGCTGATTTTCCTTGTAACCCTCTTTGTCTACCTGCCTCTGCTCGGGACAGATGTGTTCGACGGCAATGAACCGATACGGGTGATTATTGCCAAAGAAATGCTGAAGACGGGCAACTTGACTTTGCCGTTGCTCCATGGGCAACTCTACTTTATCAAGCCACCGCTGATGAGTTGGCTGATCGCAGCGAGTGGTGATATCTTCGGGATTGTAAACGAATGGACTGCCCGCTTCCCTTCTGTGATAGCTGTGCTCCTGACAGGGTATACCGTGTATTTTCTCACTATCCGCTGGCTGACCAGAGAAGGTCGGCTTTTTGCTTCTTTGGCCCTTCTCACTATGGTAAGTCTTATTACCAAAGGCATGACCGCGGAAATTGACAGCCTTTTTGTTCTCCTCACGAGCAGTGCCCTCTTGACCTGGTTTTACGGATATACTCTGCAATGGAAGCCTGTCTTCGTATGGATCGTCCCGTTGTCAATTAC
Source organism: Thermodesulfovibrionales bacterium (assembly GCA_031082155.1). GTDB lineage: Bacteria > Nitrospirota > Thermodesulfovibrionia > Thermodesulfovibrionales > SM23-35 > JAKLQR01. The sequence continues at coordinate 12,628 of JAVHLL010000037.1, forward strand.
CGGGATAGGGTTTCTCACAAAAGGCCCCCAGGGAATAGCATATTTCTATTTCACGGTCTTTGCATATCTGCTTTACAGAAGAAATCTCCGTTTCTTCTTCTCCCTGTCTCACCTTGCCGGATTTCTCTGCTTTCTCTCGATTCTCGGCATCTACCTGCTCACCGTTCTCCAGCATATCTCTCTGTATGAATACTTCCAGATGTGGAAGGGCCAGACCACACAAAGGGGCAGCACCAGTCATTCATTTGGTTTTCTGAAACATCTTGTTTCGTATCCGGTTGAATCTTTCCTTTCTTTTCTGCCGTGGACATTCGGGTTCTTACCCCTGATGTTCATGAAGGAATTGCGAACGAGAGCAAAGGAGTTGTTGTCAAATGACCTTTTTCTGTTCTCGTTCATCATGATTGCAGTGAATTTTCCTCTGTACTGGTTGCTGCCAGGGGCGAGGGTCAGATATATTCTCCCCCTTGGTCCTTTTGTTGCGATCATGCTTGCCCTGCTTTTTGTATGGTATGAAAATGAGGCAACCGGTAATCCCCGTATCACGATTTTCTTCAAAAAATTCTTATATGCCCTCTTATGGATAGTATCTTTCTGTGCTGTTTCGATAATACCTGTCACCATATTTCTCAAAACAGTTTTCTCTCTTCATTTGATCCTCCTGATGGGTGCTCTGATGCTATCTATCCTGTTCCTCTGGCTTAAGCGGAATACCCTCATCACCGGCAGCATTCCCGTTGTCATTGCTTTGCTTACTGGATTTTTTATGCTCATCTACAGCGGGACGCAGGCTCAACTGCATGAAAAGAGACCGGATGACCCCAGAAAGATCGCCCGCACCATAAACACTCTTCTCCCGAAGGATACCGGCCGGGTATATGAAATCGGCTATGACAGGTTCCTGGAAATAACCTGCTATCTGAACAGGGACGTTATTCTGCTGAATTCCTTCGATCAGCTTAAGTCCATGGACAAACAAAAAGACGTCTATTTCATCTTTGATACCGCATACCTTCGTAAGGCACAACGTTCAGCCGGAATCGATCCTGGTGAAGACCTTCGATGGGACAAGGTATATTCAGCGCCCTATAAGAACAAAAAAACAGAAATAGTTCTCGGACATCTCAGGGCAAATGATGATGCGGAATGATACGGTATAAAGATAGCTTTGACACTGTTTCCGCTCGCATGATACTATAAAAACTGCAGTAAATTATTGATAAATATAATAAAGTGATTGGGAGTGTATAGGGCTCTGGTGTCCCTCCCGGACTTCAAATCCGGTGTTGCCTGTTACAAACGGGCAGGGTGGGTTCGATTCCCACACGCTCCCGCCATTAATTTCAATAAAATCAATATGTTATTAATCAAAAACCCCTACAAAAACAGTCAGTAAATAACCAATCTGTACCTCTTTACTAATAATTTGAAAAAGAGTTGATACATTTCGAACTGAGCAGTTCAAAAGCGCTAAGGTGCTTTTATATTTTTTTCTTCCCCGTACATGGAAAAAATTTTTTGTGCCAAGCCCGATTTCTTTAGTTCCTATATAATTCCTGCCTGCGTTATTTAATTATCCGTGTTGGGTACAACTTAAAATAGCGGACTACGCTGAATGTTCAAGGGAGTCTCTTTCAGCCACGACTAAACGGCTACAGAAGTTTTAAACCCTGAACACTCCCTAATCAAGTCAGCAAAATGAAGTATCCTTCATAGTCTATATATTTCTTCCAGCAATTCACACATCTACAATCTAATTTTTTTGTCCAGCGCGATATTTTTGGCTATTGACAATTGATGTTATAAGTGTTAATGTTGTTATAAATATAACATATTAAATGAGGTGCTTAAATTGAAAAGCAAAACGGATAAGGAGATCAGCTGGCTGTTATTTTTTTATTCTCTGCCATCGAAACCAACTAAAAACAGAATGACCATCTGGAGAAAGCTGCTTAAGGCTGGAGTTCTCCCTTTTAAAGGCTCTGTGTACCTTCTCCCCAATACTGAAGAAAACCTTGAATTTTTCACATGGCTGGTTTCCGAGGTGATATCACTCAAGGGAGAAGCCTCGTTTGTTCATGTGAAGAAGATAGATACGGACGATAACCGGGAGCTTGTTAGTCTGTTCAATAAACAGAGAGATACCAATTATCAGCCTATTTTGAATGAGATTGATGGGATCGAAAGAAAGCTGAGCAGCATTAAAATGGGAGGTGATTCGCAGGACAGAAAGAAGCTCGCCAATCAAATAAGGAAAGTACAGAGGGATTTCGAAGAAATAAAGAAAATAGATTTCTTTACATCTCAAAGAGGTATAGAAACAGGGGAAAAGCTCGAAAAGATAGTCAAAGTGCTTAATGGTCTTACAGTATCTGAAACAACAAAACATACCGTAACCATTACGCCTGCACGGACAGAAGACTTCCAGAACAAAACATGGGCAACCCGCAAAAGGCCTTTTGTAGACAGATTTGCATCTGCATGGCTGATAAAGAAATTCATCGATAAAAATGCCTCTTATTCCTTTATTGATGAAAAACACCTCGATAGTATTAGCAAAGACGTCATTCCTTTTGATATCCGTGGAGGAATATTTACCCATGCAGGAGATCTTTGCACGTTTGAGGTTCTCATGAAGTCTTTCAACATGAAAGATAAAGCCCTTAAGAAAATAGCGGAAATTGTTCATGAGCTGGATATGAAAGACGACAAGTTCAGTAATTCTGAGTCAAAAGGAATCGAGCATATTCTTTCCGGAACAAGAAAAACGGCAAAAGATGATTATGAATCCCTGGAAAAAGGGATGGCTGTTTTTGAGATGTTTTATCAATCAATAACATAAACAAAAAGGAGGATGCTATGCCACCGGTAGAAAAGCACCTGAAAATAAGTTCAGAGAGAACAGGAGAGGAGTTCAGGGAACTCCATGAATGGATCGATAACCCTGAAAGAAAAGTCGAGAGGCACGACATCACAAAGATCCATGAATACGGGAAAATGATCGAAGAGAAATACGGCGAAAAAGGTCTACAGGAGTATATCCAGCATATTCGTGACGATGTGCAGGCAAAGTTCAATCACATCCTCTACGATTTCGAAAAGGCCATGAAAGAAACGCTCGCTTATTTCGGCGTGAAAGAGAGGTAAAAAATGAACTATCAGATTCAGGATTCAGATATAGCACTCCTGAGCAAAGCAGGGGTGCCGGAAGACGATATTAAACACTGCAAGAAAGTAGCTGAAAAAGCGCTTGAAATTGCTCAAAAAACAGGACAGAAACTCGACATGGAACTTGCCGGCAGGGGTGCCTTGTTCCATGACCTTGGGAAAGCTGTGACCCATGCAATAGAACATGGAAAAATCGGGGCTGAGATGGGAGCAGACCTGGGACTGCCACAGACGGTTACAGATATTATGGAGAAACATATAAGGGGAGGACTGACCGAAGAAGAAGCGAGGGAACTCAATTTGCCGATAAAGGATTACACCCTCAAAACACTCGAAGAGAAAATCGTCATCTATGCCGACAGGCTCGTGGACATTATCACTGACGGGATCGTTGATATTGGGCAAGATGAACGTGAGGCAGAGCGTAGATTTGAGCAGATACTGAAAGAGTATCCGAAATATGGAAAGAACTTTAAAACTCTCCAGCGGTATCTCGGATACCACCAGGAGATACAGGCTCTGATTAAAAAATGACCACACCGTTCCGGATACTGTGTACTACAGGGTTTTTCGCCATATTCAGCGCAACAATTGCGAAGAGCCCTGTGTTGCCATTATTTGCAACGCATCTCGGAGGTGGCCCTTCTCAGGTTGGAGTAGTCGCTGCGATGTCAGCATTCACTGGTGTTATAGTCAGTATTCCTGCTGGCATACTGGCAGACCGTTTTGGCAAGAGGCGAATGCTTCTCATATCATCCCTTATTTTTGTCTCGGCTCCATTCTCGTATCTATTGGTAACTCAGATCTGGCAACTTGCAATCGTGCGCTTCTACCATGGACTTGCGACAGCAATATTTACCCCGATAAGTATGGCTCTTGTTTCGGAGTTGTTTCATAAGGAGCGTGGCGAAAAGCTTGGATGGTTTTCGACCGCAACTCTACTTGGACGCTTCTCTGCCCCGGTGATCGGGGGAGGGATAATAAGTGCAATGGCTCTATATGGCTCGCTTCAGTTCTCAGCGGTTTATATAGTATGCAGCGTCGCAGGTATCGTGACATTCCTTATGTCACTTCGTATCCCTGCGGCAACGGAACAGCACTCCGTAGGGAAAAGCTGGCAGGATTCCTGGGAAGCGTTCAAATCGGTTATTACCTCAAGGGCAATCATCATCACCAGTGCTGTTGAGGCAGCGATATTGTTCCTTTACGGCACCTTCGAGACCTTTCTGCCATTGCATGCACTAAAGTCGGGATTCAGCGCTTCTCAGATCGGCATATTCCTATCAGTGCAGATTATCACGCTTGCTCTTACGAGACCGTCAATGGGACGATTTTCGGACAGGCACGGAAGAAAGCCTCAGATTGTCTTGGGCGGACTGCTCGGTGCTGTCTGCATGGGACTGTTAGCGTTTGTAAATGGGTTTGTCTGGTTCCTTGCAGTAAGTATCCTTATCGGCCTCAGTCTCTCGATTGTCACATCAGCAACCTCAGCCCTGATTGCTGATCTCAGCAAAAGCGAAGGAAGAGGCTCTGCCATGGGGATATTAGGTTCGATCATGGATATCGGACATACGACCGGACCGCTTGTGGCAGGGATTGTGTCTGCGATGTACGGCTTTGAAAAGGCGTTTCTTACTGCAGCGGCATTGCTTGCAATAATGTCGTTAATATTTCTGATTCATGCCGGCAGATCAGCCTCGTATGATTTTCAAAAGGGACAAGAAAAGAGATGACCCCGGAAATGTGTTCAATGGCATTTCCGGCAACCAGTGGAGGGGATAAAAATGCATAAGGAACAATTGCAGGAAACAGTCGAAAAAGCAGGTGAGGCTCTTCATTCAATGGAGGAACCGGATAACGGAAAAGATCAGAAAAATTTTCGCCTCTTTCCTTATCTTGCATTGAGCACAGCAATCCTTGCTGTTTTGGGTGCTATAGGGGGCCTCCAGGAAACGCTCATGACATCGAAGATGCTCATAGCAAAAAACGAAGAGATCCTCAATCAAACCCATGCTTCGAATATGTGGTCTTACTATCAGGCAAAGAGCATAAAGGAAAACATCTATCGGGTTGGAGCTGAGGGACAACCAAAGAACAAATCAGAATACGAAGCACTTGTTGCAAAATACGAACAGCAACAGAACGAAATAGGTGAGAAGGCTAAGAATTACGAGAATATAGCCGCCCAAAAAAATAAGGAGAGTTCATATTACTTAAGGAAACACCATATTCTTACCTATAGTGTCACAGGATTTCAGGTCGCTATAGCTCTCGCTTCGGTTGCTGCACTTATGAAGAGTGTGAGGTTCTGGCTGTTTGCAATGACCGTTGGCAGTACCGGAGCAGTTATTTTCATCTATGGAATGATTGTGTGAGGAATATTCTGCCAAAAAAGGAGGATGAATTATGAGCAGGACAATAACACCACAGGAATTTAAGGAACATATTAATAAAGAGAAGAATATCCTGGTGCTCGATGTGCGACGGAATGCCGATTATGAGGCAGACAGGGAGATGATCCCGGACGCAATAAAACGAAGTCCTGAACATGTGGAGCAGTGGGCAGGCGAAATCCCAAAAGATAAAGATGTTGTCGTCTATTGCATCCGCGGGGGCTCGGTGAGCAACTCTGTTGTCGATAAACTGCTTGCTGCTGGTGTCAGCGCCCGCTATATCGAAGGGGGATGGGAAGCATACAAGAAGTCCTTGAAGGAATAAAAGAATTCAGGAGAATCAATATGAAATGGATAACACGGGAAAAGGTTAAGGTGGACAGGGTTGCCTGTCCCTGGCTTATAAAAAAGTTCGTTGACCAGGATGCTGAGTTCATTTTTGTGCCTGGAGACAAAGTCATGGAGATGGCTGAAAGAGAAAAAGCTATCCCTTTTGATGTACCCGGTGTTGAATTAGGACACCATGAAGGAAAGTGCAGTTTTGAGGCAATCATTGCAAAATACGGGATAAAAGATCCTGCCGTTCATTTACTTGCAGAGATTGTCCATGGTGCTGATGTGAAACAGGATCTCTATGGCCGTCCAGAAGCCCCAGGGTTAGAGGCAATCGCCGAGGGCTTCAGGGCTCTGAACCTTAAGGATGACCATGAGATTCTGGAAAAAGAGTTCATCGTCTATGATGCTCTTTATGCATATTGCAATGAAATAATACGGCGAGAGCAAAAATGAAGAGAAAAGCATTCTATGCAAAATAACCAAAATTCGATCAATGTGCCTCATGAGTCATATCTGCGCCTTTTTATTCGCTTCCTGCGTTTCGGCCTGTTAGCCTGGGGTGGCCCGGTAGCTCAAATCGCGATGATCCGGCAGGAACTGGTGGATGAGGAAAGGTGGATACCCAATGCACGGTTCAACCGTGTGCTAGCCGTTTATCAGGCGCTCCCTGGACCAGAAGCCCATGAAATGTGTGTCTATTTCGGAATGATTGCACGCGGCAGATTTGGAGGGTTCCTTGCAGGGCTCGGTTTCATGCTGCCGGGATTCCTGCTCATGTTCGCCCTTTCCTGGTTTTATCTCAAATACGGAATTAGCTCACCATTTTTCGGGGCCTTCTTTTTTGGATGTCAGGCCGCAGTCGGAGCCCTCATTTTAAGGGCAGTACACCGCATAGGGGGGCATGCCCTTCTTGATCGATCACTGTGGGGTATAGCAATCGTATCAGGGATCAGTGCATTGTTAGGAGCACATTTCCTCATCATTCTCATCTTCGCAGGAATTGCATATATTTTGCTGAAAAGAAGCTATTACATCCCTGCTTTGGCTCTCGGTATTCTCCTTATCTCAGGATCAGCTTTTTACTCTATGAATGTATTGAGCTTCGGTATAGTATCTAAGACAGTTACACAAACTCTTGCATCATCTGAATCACCATCGCTGATTTCTCTCTTTTATTCTGGACTGAGAAGCGGTCTCCTTACTTTCGGAGGAGCATATACGGTAATTCCATACTTGCAGCACGATGCAGTCGAGGTGGGAAGATGGATGACGAACAATCAGTTTCTCGATGGCCTTGCCCTCTCCGGAATACTTCCTGCTCCGCTCATTATCTTTGCAACATTCGTCGGTTATATTGGTGGCGGAGCACTGGGTGCACTTGCACTTACTATCGGCATTTTTGCTCCTGCGTTCTCTTTCACCCTCATAGGGCACAAGTATCTTGAAAGGTTGATAGAGAATAAGGCATTGCATGTATTTAATGATGGCATTACCGCAGGAGTTGTCGGTCTTATTTCCGCTACATCTATTGGATTGCTGAAGGCAGGGATTACCAACATATATGCATTAGGAATATTTCTTTTGTCCATGTTTCTTGTTTATCGCTGGAAGTCAAAATATGCTGTCCTCGGCATTGTATTCAGTGCGGGAATCATTGCTCTTCTCCTGAAATATATCGGAACCCTGCAATAACAGGCATATGATACAAAGAATTATTTTGATAAAATGATATCAATTTAAGGGGTAACCATGAAAAAGCTTACTTTTCTGTTTCTTGCATTTATTATCCTGCCTATCCTGCTTTCACAAAAATGTATGGCTGCACCGCCCGTGGCGCTCAGTGATGCTGAAGTTGTCTCTCATAAAACCTGGGAAGTCTGGTTCCATGTGAACTACAAGGACATGGATGACCAGGAGGGGTACAAGGTCCCAACCGTTGAGGTGATTTACGGGATACTCCCTCGTGTCGAATTAAGTCTTGAGGCGACCTACATTATTGAGAAAACTCATGGAGACAGGGTGGATGGGATTGATTCTATAGCCACACAGGCAAAAGTATTGGTGCTTGAGGAAGGGAAAAGCTATCCCCAAGTGGCGTTGGCTTTGCAATATGAGGTACCGACGGATGAACAGAAGGAGGGATTGGACTGGTCGGGTAATCTGTGGGCACCTGCCATTTCTATGCAGAAGCACTTCGGAAAATTACTTTTCATAACACAAGTGAAATATTATATTGACGACAAATGGAGATATGGCGCTGATGTTTTCTATCTCATCAATGAACGTTTTACGCTTCTGAGTGAGATTTATGCTGATGACTTTGTCCATTCGGAGGATAAGGATGAGCTAAACTTCAGGCTTGGATTCAAATATCAGTTCATGGAAAAGGCAAAAGTTTTTTTTGCTGCCGGGCGGAGTCTGCTTACAGCAAAGGATAACAGACCGGAGTTTGAGACAAACGGGGGAATCATGTTCGAATTCTGAGGCCAAACATGATAAGGCTATTACAAATAAAACAAATTAAACCTTTGAAAGGAGGATGTACCAATGGAGTCAAAAATTAGATTTCTGCTTTTTATATCAGTTTTAATCATTTTATTACTTCCTCTTCACGTCCAAGCTGCCGAGGTTGAGAAAGGGAAAGCCACCTATGTCGGTTCTGAGACATGCAGATCCTGTCATCAGAAGTACTATGAGGGCTGGAAGAAGACACTCCACAGCAGGATGGAGCAGCAGGTCATCAAGGAAGGGGCTGACAAAACTGTCCTTGGTGATTTTTCAATTACTGACCCTGATCTGACATTTACCCTGAATGATGTGAATATGCTTGTCGGCAGCAAATTCAAACAGCGCTATGCAAAAAAGATTGATGATGAATACTACCTTCTCCCGGCCCAGTGGAATGTACAGCCTAAGGAATGGGTTCAGTACAAACCAAAGAAAGACTGGTGGGCTGCAGCTGGCATTTATCCTGAGGACTGGGACAAACGCCCGTATTCGAAATTATGCAGGGGATGCCATTCTACAGGGATGGACGTAAAAACAGGAAAACCTGCCGAATCGAACATCGCCTGTGAAGCATGCCATGGCCCTGGAAGCCTCCATGTTGAAAGCGGCGGAAAGGGTCATATAGTAAATCCGGTTAAACTCAGCCATGAAAAGGGTGCGATGGTATGTTTCCGGTGTCATATGAGCGGACGTCCTCCCAAGGGAGATTTTGAGAAATACGCCTGGGCGGTTGGATATGTGCCAGGAGAAGATCTAAAACAATTCTGGGTTTATGACAAGCCTAAAGGTGAAAAATCTTATGAGTTATGGGCAGGGGGGCATGCAGCAAAAAACCGTGTTCAAGGGAATACCTTTATGCAAAGCAAAATGCACCAGAAAGGGCTTAACTGCTTCACCTGCCATGATCCGCACAGCAGCCGCCATACCACTTCTTTAATAAAGTCCGCTGATACGAATTCTCTTTGTTTGGTGTGTCATGGTGAAAACTCTCTTCACGCTGTTTACAAAACTTCGATTTCAGAGCATACCCATCATAAAGCTGAGAGTACAGGCAGTAGGTGCATTGAGTGTCATGCTTCCAAAACAGGGGTAAATGCTATGAAGTGGGATTCACGGGACCATACCTTCAAATTCGTATCGCCTGCAGAAACGATAAAGTCTGGTACTCCAAATGCATGCGCGAATTGCCATAAAGATAAAGCTCCTGAATGGGCACAAAAAACTGTATCAGAATGGTTACTGAAATAATCTATTCAGCATTATTTAAGAAGGAGGCACAGAATAACCCAAGAGTTTATTGAATCAAATATGTTCTCTATATAGTTGGCATAACTTTCAGTTCTTACGAAAGCGTATCGCATTGATGCGCATTTCAACCAGACATTATCGACTTACGAAAGGAAATAGATTACATATTTCCATATGAAGGTTTGTGTCCTATCGTAAATTGGCGAGATGTTTGGTATAGGGAGAATTAAATGCCTGTTTCTATTTTTTAAAACTATTTTCTTTGTATAAGAAGTAGTGCATCGACACATCTTTGGGCGACAGGAGTTGATGAAGTCGTTCATCCTGAATGTTTTGGTTTCGAAAGAAATATCTTAGTCCTTCGGGGTTTACAAGATAGATCGTAATAAGTGTCCAGATGAATTGTTTATTAGAGAAGTAGAATATGATAATAATGATAAATATGGAGGGTACCGCCAAAAACTTATTCATTGCGTTAAACGCTGCTTATGATTTCTGCTGCGCTAATCAGGAACTGGTGGTTGATTGCTTTTTTAAAGGATCAAGGTAATCTGCTTGCTGTGCTGCCCATGTAAACCATTTCCCAAGCTCGCTATCAGGCGTCACTTTTCCGTTATCCCGGCTCGCTTGCTCCTTGACTGCGTCAATATATTCACGAATCTGTTTGCTCTTATTCCAGTTTTTGACATCCTGCAGGAGCGCTGAGACTCTTTCCTTTTCTTCTTGTATTGCTCGTTCCTTTTCGATACGCTGCCGCTCAAGCTCTTCCCATTCCCGTCTCTCTATTTCTCTTTGCAAGTCTCTTGATCGCAATACACTGGAAGCCCTTATAAGACCAATGACAAAATCGTTAAGACAGTTCTCAAGTCTTGCCTTTTTCCCATCGGCCCAGGAGTGCCGAATGTTTCCCCAATAAACATTGTTTATCTTTAAATACCAGCTCACCAGAAGGGATAGCGTAAGATCAATTCTGCAAATATAAATCAGGGTATAATTCTCAAGGTCAA
>JAVHLL010000038.1:0-6384 GCA_031082155.1 Thermodesulfovibrionales bacterium
GAGTTCATCGCCTCCCTGAGGGCCTTGCCTACCTTGAAATGCAGGACCTTTTTCCCCGGCACATCAACCCGTTCGCCCGTCTTTGGGTTCCTCGCTTTTCTCGGTCTCCTGAGTTTCGGCTTGAAATTCCCGAAACCGCGTATCTCGATCTTCTCACCTTTCACAAGCGCTTCCTTGATGCTCTCAAAAACTGTCTCTACAACAATCTCTGTCTGCTTTCTCGTAAGACCTCCCACTCTTTCCGAGACCTTTTCTATGAGGACTGACTTGGTCATATACCCTCCTACGGTACGAATAAATATTTCAATTTTACGCCGGGGAAGATTTCTTTCAATTCCTTCGGTACCCCTTCCCTGAGCAGATTGATGACCGATAACTTCTCTTTTTTCGTAACTACTACCGGTTCTCCCTTGATTCCGGCGAGACTCGCAGCAACCTTTATTGCGTCCTCAAGGTTGCCCAATTCGTCGACAAGCCCTGCCTTGAGTGCCTGTTCACCGGTAAAAACCCGGCCGTCAGCGATCTTCTTAATATCATCGCGGAGCATTCTTCTTCCCTCGGCAACAGCCGTAATGAACTGTTCGTGTACGTTGTCGAGCACATTCTGGAGTATCTCCCTCTCCTCTTTCCCGATGCCCCTGAATACCGACGCGATGTCCTTGTGTCTTCCACTTTTTATCACTTCCGTCTTTACCCCTATCTTATTCATAAGCCCTTCGAGATTGGGAATCTCCATGATCACTCCGATCGATCCCGTCAGAGTGCCTGGATTTGCAATGATTCTTGAAGCAGGGGCAGCGATGTAATACCCTCCGGAAGCGGCAACAGATCCCATGGACACTACGATCTTCTTTTGTACAACCGCCTTGCGCACTTCTTCATAGATCTCCTGTGAAGGCGCCACCGCACCACCAGGGCTGTCGACACGCAATACAATAGCCTTGATTGACGAATCCTTTACATATCCCTTGAGTTCATCAATAGTGTCTTTCGAATCGAAAATCGGCCCCTCTACGCGGAGAAGCGCGATCTTGTCCCCGAGAGTGACATTTTTCTGCATAAGCGTAAAAATCAGGCTAAGAACGATAAGAAAGAGAAACAGAAACAGAAAGATTAAAAATGCCTTCTTCACTCCTCTGCCTTCTTCAAGTTTTTCATGCTCAGACCAATTTTTCTTTCTTCACAATCCACTTTTATTATTCTCACATGAATCTCATCACCGACATTCATTGATTCCTCGATCTTCCCTGAGGAGGGTTTTACGATTTCCGATGAGTATACAAGTCCTTCCACTCCCCCTTCGAGTTCCACGAAAATACCGAAATCAGTGATGGCGAGCACTTTCCCTTTTGCCTCGGACCCAAGCTTGAAACTCTCCGGAATATCCTGCAGCCAGGGGTCCGGCATGAGCTGTTTTAGTCCGAGGGCCATCTTCTCTGCGGCAGGATCAGTGTTGAGAATAACAGCCTCAACCTTCTGTCCTTTCCGTAAAACTTCAGAAGGGTGCTTGATATGTCTTGTCCAGGACAGATCCGAAATATGGATAAGTGCATCCACTCCTTCCGGCAGACCGACAAAAACACCGAAATCGGTAATCGTCTTGACCTTGCCGGTAATCGTTTGCCCAGTTGCGTAACGCTCGGAAACAAGCTCCCACGGACTGGGCTTTATCTGCTTCAAACTCAGGGAAAGGCGTCTTTCATCTTTGTCCACCTTTAATACCACAGCCTCCACACTATCCCCAACCGAGAGATATTTTGAAGGATGTTTGGGCCTCGGCAGCCAGTCGATCTCAGAGATATGCACCAGACCTTCAAGCCCTTCTTCGAGTTCGATAAATGCTCCGTAGTCAGTAATACTCACAACCTTGCCCTTCACGCGCTCTCCAACAGGATATTTTTCATCGACAAGTGACCATGGGTCAGGCTTCCGCTGTTTAAATCCCAGGGTAACCTTCTCGTTTGCCTCGTCGTATTTGAGAACCAGGACTGAAATCTCGTCTCCGACAGCAAAAAACTCAGACGGATGACTGATCCTGCCCCAGGAGATATCCGAAATGTGAAGCAATCCGTCCATCCCTCCGAGGTCGACAAAAACTCCGTAGTCCGTGATATTCTTGACGGTACCCTGCATAACCTGTCCTTCTGCGAGTTTTTCCAGGGTCTCAGCCTTTTTCTTCTGTAATTCCTGCTCAAGGAGTGCCCTTCGCGAAACAATGACATTGGAAAGTTTATTGTTCAGTTTGATGACTCTGAAAAGCATTCTCTTGCCGACAAGACTGTCAGAATCCTTACGGGGTTTGATATCCACCTGTGAGCCGGGAAGGAATGCCTGTACTCGGAAGATGTCTACTGAAAATCCGCCTTTTGTCTTCCCGATAATCTTCCCTTCGACAGGAGTTCCGTCCCGTAAAGCCTGCTCAAGGTTTTCCCAAACCTTTATTTGGGTTGCGCGTTCCTTGGACAGGGTTACTACGCCTTCAGCGTCTTCCATGTTCTCGACATATGCTTCTACGATACTGCCCGGTCCCAGCTGAGCAACTTCCTCCTCCGAGAACTCATCTATGGGAATGAACCCCTCTGATTTATATCCGATGTCTACGATCACCCCGTCCGGCCTTACAGACACCACTTTTCCTTTCAGTATGGTTCCTTCTTCTATGCTGTGAAAGGTCTCGGCATAGAGTTTTTCCATTTCATCGTTCTTCAGTTCCACTCAGCCATTATCCTCCTATATCTCTCATTCTTTTTTCGACATCTGTAATGATCCATGCAGGAGTTGAGGCCCCTGCGGTAATACCGATTGTGTTTGCTTTCCTGAGCCATGCTTTTCTTATTTCGGATGCAGTCTCTATATGATATGTCGGCACAGCAAGAGCTTCGCATAATCTCGTGAGCTGTGTTGTATTCGCACTGTTTTTCCCGCCCACGACAACCATCACATCAACTTTTCTGGCCATTCTTTCCGTCTCGTTCAACCGAAGGGCTGTCGAATTACATATCGTATTATATACCTTGATCTCTTTTGCAAGCTTGAGGGTGCCGGAGAGAACATTTTTTAAGACTTCCAGGGGTTGCGTCGTCTGGACAACAATACCGATCTTGCGCTTCAACTTCGGGAGGGGTGTCGCCCCGTTGACGACAACGGCATCACTCCCTGCATAACTCATAAGACTCTGCACCTCCGGATGGTTTTTTTCCCCCAGGATTACGACCTGATACCCCTCTTTATTAAGGAGTTTAGCATAATGCTGTGCCTTTTTTACAAATGGACAGGTCGCATCAATCATTTCATAACCCCGTGAGAGTATCTCCTGAGATATTTTGAGAGGTATACCATGGGTCCGTATTATCAAAGCCTTAATGTCTTTTTTTTCGTCAATGGAATCTATCGGCACTATCCCTTTCTTCCTGAGCCTCTCCACAACCTGGGGGTTATGGATAATGGGACCGAAGGTGTATACCTCCTTCCGTTTCTCCCGTGCGATCTGGAATGCTATATCAATCGCACGCTTCACCCCGAAACAGAATCCGGCCGTCTTTGCAACAAGAATCTTCATATAAATAGAGCCGCTATGGAGAAAAACAGTATGGCTTTGTGTCTATTTCCATGTTATTTCCGAAGACCCGCTGAAGAGCCTTTTTTCAGATAATCCAGTATTCTCTCTTTCACCTGCTCAATCGAAAGAACCGAAGAATCAATCACAAGCGCATCTGACGAGATGGTGAGGGGAGAGATATCTCTTCCGGCATCCCTTGTATCCCTGTCTATTATACTCTTTTTGGCTTCATCCATACTGATCGTGATCCCTTTTCCCCTGTACTGGAGATAGCGCCGTTTCGCCCGCTCTTCAACCGAGGCATTGAGAAAAATCTTTATCTGTGCACCGGGAAACACAACGGTCGTGGTGTCTCTGCCCTCTGCGACAAGGTTATTGTGCCGGGCAGCGTCTCTCTGGGCATCGAGAAGGAAGTCCCGAACAACTTTTCTTGCAGAAAAGACTGATGAATAATGATCGATCTCGGTTGACCTGATGGTATCGGACACATCGACGCCGTTCAGAAATACCTTTCCGTCCTTAAACATGATACTATTCTGGCCAAGGACCTCCGCAAGCCTCTCGTCGCTGTCTTCAGAATCCACCATATTCTTTCTCAGTGCAAAAGCCACGGTCCTGTACAAGGCACCGGTATCAAGGTAGCGGTAACCGATCTCCTCTGCAATCGATTTCGCAACTGTGGTCTTCCCTGACCCTGACGGCCCGTCAATCGCAATAACGTCCCTCACAAGGTAAGTCTCCTTACAATATCAAAAAACCCGGGGAACGATATATTCACCGATGATACGCCGTGGATCTCTGTCACGCCTTCCGCAATCAGCGCCGCGATACTCAACGCCATCGCAATCCTGTGATCTTCATGGCTTTCAAGGACTGCGCCCTGCAAATCCGCTCTCCCGGTAATGCTGAGTCCGTCAGGAAATTCCTCTGTCTCAACCCCCATTTTTCTGAGTTCTTTGACCATGCTGCTGATCCTGTCGGATTCTTTCACCCGGAGTTCTTCAGCCCCCCTGATGGTCGTTGTCCCGCTGGCCTGTGTTGCTGCAATACAGAGAACCGGGAATTCGTCTATCATCGAAGGGATGTCCTCTTTCGTGATCGTGACAGCGTTCAGGCCGACGCCGTTTCTGCAGTGAATGTCAGCAACCGGTTCGCCCGAGAGTTCTCTCACATTCTCGATCCTTATTTCCGCACCCATCCGTTTCAGCACGTTCAGGAGACCTGTCCTCGTAGGATTAATCCCAACGTCCTTTATTGTAATATCGGAATCTTCTATTATCAGGGCGCCGACAATGAAAAACGCGGCAGAGGAAAAATCACCGGGGACATACACATCGCGTGCCTGTAATTCCGCCCCACCCTGTATTCTCACGGAAAGCCCCTCAACGGTTATCTTTGCGCCAAAGGCAGGCAGCATCCGTTCAGTGTGGTCCCTCGATTTCGCCGGCTCTATGATTTCTGTACTGCCCTCTGTATAGAGCCCTGCAAGAAGTACCGACGATTTCACCTGGGCGCTGGCGATCGGCATCGGGTATCTGATCGGCTGTAACTGTCTTCCTTTTACTGCAAGAGGAGGGTACTTGTTGCCTGCCCGGGCTGCAATATCTGCGCCCATCTGCACCAGGGGAGTGATAACCCTTGCCATTGGCCTCGATCTGAGGGACCTGTCTCCGGTAAGAACGGAAAAGAACGGATTCCCTGCAAGAACGCCGGCCAGTAACCGCATTGTTGTCCCTGAATTACCGCAGTCAATGACATTATGGGGTTCTTTCAGGCCATGGATACCGTTCCCGCAGACAATGACATCCATGCCTTTATCGTCTATTTCGACGCCCATTTCTCTGAATGCTTTCACGGTGCTGAGCGGGTCATCGGCCCGCAGGAAGTTTCTGATGAGGCTCTTCCCCTGTGCGAGAGAGGAGAAAATTACCGCCCTGTGTGATATGGATTTATCCGGAGTAGGATGAAATTCTCCTCGAAAACGGCTGGCTTTCTTAATCTCAATTCTGTCCAATACCTTCCCTCAGTGTCCGGGCTTTTCTGAATTCCCGTTCGAGGGATTCAGGATCAACAGCCCTGAGATACTGAACTGCCCTGTCCAGATTCTGTCTGAAAATCTCAACAGAGGCGATCACGTTCTCTTTGTTCAGGATGCAGATATCGCGCCACAGCTCCGGATGACTTGATGCAATCCGTGTTGTATCAAGAAAACCCGTCCCTGAGAATCTGAAATAGGAATTATCGATATCCGCAACTGTATTCACCATCATATATGCGAGAAGATGCGGCAGGTGACTCACCGCAGCATAGATTTTGTCATGTTCACCGGGATCGATGAGCAGAGTGGCCGAACCGAAGCTCTTCCAGAGGGCCTTGACTGTATCAAGAGCCTTTTTGTCTGTCTTTTCAGAGGGCGTAAGAATACATTTTGCACCCTCAAAGAGTCCTGCCGATGCCTTATCAATACCTGACTGGTCACCACCGGCAATGGGATGTCCGCCGACAAAAAATACCCCCTCCGGCATCAGGGCGTCCATGTCGTGAACAAGGCTTCCTTTTACGCTCCCGACATCGGTGACGATTGTGTTTTTCTTCAGTGATCCTCTGATATTTTTTGTGATATCGAGAAAACTCCCGACGGGTGTTGCAAAGAGAATCAGATCTGCGTCAACACATGCGTGTGTAGGGTCAAGCTCGAAAGTGTCAATGATACCAATCTTCTCCGCTCTTTTCAGGTTGTCAGGATTCCTGCCATGCCCGATGATCTGCCCGCAGAGCCCCTGCTTTTTCATTGCCAGCGCAAAGGAAGCGCCGATCAGCCCGAC
>JAVHLL010000038.1:6484-22026 GCA_031082155.1 Thermodesulfovibrionales bacterium
CGCAGAGCCCCTGCTTTTTCATTGCCAGCGCAAAGGAAGCGCCGATCAGCCCGACCCCGAGAATCGTTACCTTGTTGAAATGCATTATTGGGTAATCTCCCCTCCCCCCTCTTTAAAAAAGAGGGGAAGAACATCTTGACCTTGTATAAGAGATTGTGTCAAAAGTCCCCCTTTTTTAAAGGGGGATGCGGGGGATTACTGATTTCTAAAATGTTCTGTGCTCTTGTCATATCTCTCTTCCGACAGCAGCAGCCACCGGTTTTAATTCCTTCATCAGCGTTGCAAAATCATCAGGCCGCAGTGATTGTTCACCATCAGAAAATGCTTCCTCGGGATTGATATGGACTTCTATAATAAGTCCGTCGGCGCCAGCTGCCACCGCAGCTTTTGCCATAGGCGCCACAAGATCCCATTTCCCCACGCCATGACTCGGGTCAACAACCACAGGGAGATGGGTGAGTTTTTTCAATACAGGCACCGCACTCAGGTCAAGGGTATTCCTTGTAGCGGTTTCAAAAGTCCGTATGCCCCGCTCACAGAGTATCACACGCTGATTCCCTTTTGACATGATATACTCGGCCGCCATAAGCCATTCTTTTATCGTGGCGGACAGCCCTCTTTTAAGGAGCACAGGTTTCTTCGCAGTGCCGACTTCAAGGAGCAGTCGGAAATTCTGCATGTTGCGGGTTCCTATCTGTATGATATCCGTATATTTGCTCACGACTTCCATATCCCTCGGATCCATAATTTCTGTAATCACCGGCATTCCGGTCTTTTTTCTCACATATGCAAGGTATTTCAACCCCTCTTCTCCGAGACCCTGGAAAGAATATGGCGATGTGCGCGGCTTAAACGCTCCCCCCCTGACAAATGCAGCGCCAGCATCCTTTACCTTCTGGGCTATACTCATCAATATCGTTTTGTTTTCTACCGCGCAGGGACCCGCAAACACCTGTATCTTCCTGCCTCCGATAATATTTCCTCTTACATCAATAAGTGTATCTTCATTCTTGAATTCACGGCTTGCGAGCTTATAGGGTTTCAGTATTCTCAGGGCGTCTTCGACACCGGGCATTGCCCGTATTGCATTTTCTTCATCCTCTGAGATCTTCGAAGTATCGCCTATAACACCGATAATGGTCCTTTCTGTACCCTTGGAGATATTTGCCTGAAGGCCGCGACCTTCGAGTTTCTTAATGATATGTTTGAGCTGTTCTTCGGTTGCTCCGGGGTTTAAGACAAGAATATCCATCTATTCCTCCATGCTTCTTCTGTTAATGATAAATTGTGTAACGCTCCGGTCTGAATAGTCTTTATTGTCCGCTTTGTATCTTTTTCAACGCTTCAATAAACCGCTGATTTTCTTTGGGCAGTCCAATGGTCACCCTTATCGCCCCTGGCCCCATCGGCCTGATGATTATACCCTGCCGGAGCAATTTATTGTAAAGGAGCGGTACATCCTCCACTACCATATAAATAAAGTTTGCCTCTGTGGGAACATACGATAAACCGAGCGAAGACAATTCTCTGTAGAGATATTGCTTACCCTGTTCATTGATCTCACGGGAAGCTTTGAGATGCGCCTCATCCTGAAGGGCATAGAGAGCAGCAGTCTGCGCAATCGAATTCGTATTGAACGGAGGCCGCAATTTGTTGATTTCTGTGATAATCTCACTTCTCGCAATCCCATAGCCGATCCTCAGTCCCGCGAGCCCGTAAATCTTCGAAAAAGTCCTCAGGATCAGGATATCCCTCCCCTCCCTGAAATATTTCATGCTGTCTGCGTATTCGGGGTCTGCGACATATTCATAATATGCCTCATCCATCACCACCAGAATGCCGTCAGGAAGCATCTTCATAAGCTGGTCAAACTCCTGCCCTGTATTCATCGTGCCGGTCGGGTTGTTCGGATTCGCGATGAAAAGCATCTTCGTTTTTGGCGTAACCGCCTTTCCCATGGCTTCAAGATCATGGGTATAATTTTTCAGGGGAACCAGCACGGGTTTCCCGCCAAGAGCCCGAACCCCCATCGCGTAGACAACAAAGGAGGGATGCGCCATGACAGCATCATCCCCTGGTTGAAGATAGGTCCGCACTGCCATGTCGAGCAGTTCATTCGAGCCGTTACCGAGGATGATCTCGTCTGTCTTCACCGAGAGTTTCTCTGAAAGCGCTTTCGTAAGATAATATCCGCTTCCATCAGGATAGCGATTGAGGCTGTTTGCGCTCTTCTGCTTTGCCAATTCTTCATGTATAGCCTGGAGTGCACGCGACGACGGACCCAGAGGATTTTCATTCGAGGCAAGCTTGATAGAGTCGCTGATGCCAAGCTCGCGTTCGAGTTCTTCGACCGGCTTCCCGGGGATATATGGTGTTATGGCTGAAACATACTCAGGTGGTTTGATCATTAAAAACCTCCGTAGGGATAAGAACCAAGTACCTTGAGGTACAGGCAATCGTCTCTCATTGATTCGACGGCCTTTTTCAGTTTTTTGTCCTCAATGTGGCCCTCCATATCAACAAAGAATATATATTCCCAGGCCTTCCTTTTTGAAGGCCGTGATTCAATCTTTGTCAGGTTTATCTTCGCCTTTTTAAAAGGCTCAAGAACGCTATACAGACTACCTGGTTTATTCTTTACGGAAAACATTACCGATGTCTTGTCCCTTCCTGATTTTTTCGGGAATTCTTTTGATATGACGAGAAACCTTGTGAAATTATGCTTACTGTCCTCTATGCTCTTCTCAACAAACTTGAGGTTATAAATCTCTGCTGCCAGTTCACTTGCGATTGCTGCAGCCTCATCGTCCTGTGATGCCAGCTCAGCTGCATTGGCAGTGCTCGTTGCTTCAATAATGGGCACCCCGGCCATATTTACTGCAAGCCATCGCCTGCACTGTGCAGTTGGCGGAGAGAAAGAATATATCTTCCTGATCTTCGCTTTGTCCCCGCTCCTTGACAGGAGATTATGAGTAATTTTCAACATGACTTCGGCAGAAACCTTCAGGTCGTAGTCCATGAACAGATCAAGGGTGTAGCTGATGATTCCCTCGGTCGAGTTTTCTATCGGTACAACTCCAAAATCTGCCTTTTCAGCTTCGACCGCATCAAACACCTCTTTTATCGTAATCACAGGAACAATAACAGACGCTGAACCAAAATGCCGGATTGCAGCAAGATGGGTAAATGTTGCGAGAGGACCGAGACAGCCGATCCTGAGCGGTTCTTCAAGCGACAGTGAGGCAGAGAGTATCTCCCTGAAGATGACTTTCACCGCCTCGTTCGGGAACGGACCTTTGTTCAGGGAGGTCAGCCGTTCCAGTATTGCACGCTCGCGCTCAGGAGAATAGAACTTTGCCTTCTCATTCCTCTTGATATGCGCAATACCAAGAACGTTCTTGGCTCTTTTATTGAGAAGTTCGAGAATTTCGTTATCAATTCCGTCGATTTCTTTTCTTAATTTATCAAGTTCTTTCATAGGGTTGCCCTTTAATTAAAGAGAAAGATTTCAGGAATGATCAATAAATAAACCGTCTGCCCTCCAGAGTTTAGAGATTAATATTACTCATTTTTGCTTATTTTTTCAATTGTTTGTTGATCATTCCGGGATGAAAACAAGTATTGTTGCTTTTCTTTGCCCAGAAGGCTCCGGCCACCAACGATATTCCAGATAAAGCATTTGCCCTTTTTTATCGTTTCGATCCGTAAGAGTACGAAAACCTCTGCAGCGATTACGATAATGCTAAATGAATTGATCGTATAAAGTTATTAATGAGGAAAGGATTGAACAATCCTTCATCTTTTGTTTTCATTAAGGAGAGGACTTCCTTTACTTCCAAAGCTCTCATCTCTGGTCTTGTATTTCTCAGAATGTCAAAGTAATCAGAAATGGCGGTCATCTGACTGCAAATGTGTTGTCTGTAATTAGGAATCGCGTGATGGGGATATCCTTTGCCGTCATATCTGAGATGGTGTTCAAATGCTACGATGGGGGCCAGACATGTCAGTCCGTCTATCCTTGCAAGATACTGTGCTCCATAGAGCGGATGAAGCATTATCCCTTCCTCTTTCAATTCATATCCACCTTCCTGCTTCATCTGGTCTGTCGGGATAAGGAGTTTTCCGATATCATGGAGAAGTGCCGCAAGACCTATATCAGACAGTGAATCTTCCTGTATCCCGAGGGTCTTGGCCTGAAATATGGTAAGGACCGACACATTGGTTGCATGCGTATAATAGGAATCACCGGCGGACTTGACAGGGCTCATGATATTCAGGATACCGATTTCTTTTTGAATCATGACGATGAAATGCATCACTAACTCTTGAAAGTCTGCGACATTGGGTTTCTTGAAAGGGGATACCCTTAGGTATCCTTCTCTCGTTTTTTGGTTCAGCTCAGCGGTCACGGAGGAGAAGTCGCCATCTGCGGAATCAATATTCATAGTCATTCTGTCAATTGCAATATCGACCACCCCGATCTTTATATGAGGATAGGAGAGAGGCTTTTTGTCTGCTGTCGCGATATCAGCGACAAATTGTCTTAATTCTGAAAGAGTAATGCCTTGCACAATGTCAATGCGGGAAATTCCTTTCCTCCTGAGCCGCTTTACCAGGGTTGAACCATGTGTCCCTATGTCTCTCAAAGGGTTCTTATTCACAATAAGTTCGTCCTCCACAATCACTATTTCAAAACGCCCTGACTGTTTCAGCAGTGTATCGAGAATTGAAAAGGATTTCCCGGTAAGTTCTCCGACAGAGGCATGCTTTTTCGAGTACAGCATGCAACTCGAAACAGATGACATGAGTATTACTATGAATTCCTTAACGGTTTCCATCTCAGCTATACTTCCTTTTTAAACTGTCTGATTCTGTCCTTATCACTTCGTTTTTAGAATTTACTCCCTCCTCGATCAGATTCCGAATCGATTCATATGGATAGTTTTTGAGGGTCTTATATATCTCTTCTCTCAGTTGCTCGGTAATCCCCCGGTACAAGATGCTCTTGCCTGTAAGTAATGCCTGCAAGACTTTCACGGTTTGCGGATCGCCTATTTCTCCAAGGGCCCGTACTACCGGGATCTTGTCCTGTATGTCAGAGCCGCTGATTTCCTGTTTTTGAAGCAGTGCGGTTAACTCCCCGACAACCTCTTTGATTCTGAAAGAACCGGCGAGCAAAACACCCTGGTGAATCTTTTCTTTTTCTTTTGAGTCTAAAAACTCTCTAAGCATTTCGATAGCATAGTTATCTCCGGTATTCAGCAAATATTTCATAGCAGCAAGACTTACCTTAGGATTCTCATGCCGGCAGCAAGTTTTTATCTGGTCAGTCACTTCTTTGGCGCCCGTTTCTGCAAGCATATAGAGCACATTTCTTTTCACGAACCACCTTTCATCGGCAAGTCTTTTCATTGCTTCGGGAATGAGTTTATCGCCAAATCGTTTGAGTTGATCCATCAGAAACCGTCTGATAACCTGAGAATCTTCTTCGGCAAGTGCGTCCATAAAATAGGGGATGAGTTTATGCCTGTAGTACTCGCAGATCATTGCTACCTCTCTTCGCTTCTGTCTTCCCAAAACCCTTAAAGAATTAACCAAAAGAGCAAGAAAATCAGAAGAATGATAATACTGAAGAGCATCTGCATTGATGTCGGGAAATCTGTGGAGAGCTTGGTTTATTTCAAGGATTTTAAGGATCTCGACAAACTGTCCGAATTGACCAAGCCATAATAAGTGTTCGGTCTGTTGCCTCATAATATTCACCAAAGATCGATACTCTATCTCTGATAATGTTTCGGAACGCAGTAGTTCAAGGATAATCTGATTGAATCTCTGGTCAATAAGTTCATCGATGAACTCGTGTTCAAGTTCAATAAGCTGTGAGGTTTTCAGGTCCGATGTATGCAGAACAAAAAGTTGCTGAATATCCTGTTGATATTTGTCAGACAGTAATTTCTCAAAATTCTTTTTCTTGAGCAACTCTGCACTGTCCGTGGGGATCAATACATCATCAAGGACAACTGTTTCGTGCAAGAGAACATCGCCGATATTCCCGTGCGAACTGGGAACCAAACTGGTGATAAGATCCATTAGATGCTGCGGCACAGTGATTCTCTGTTCAATTGCAGAGTCCAGGAAAGCGATGATATCTTTAAACGGCATCTCTGCCAACGCTTGATTTGCTAAGTTCTTATCTTGTGAGAATGTCCTTATCGAAGAAGAGAGAAACTTCTTTTTCAGGTCAGGCTTTAATCGATTAAAAAATTCGAACATGCGTTTACAATCCTGACCCGAAAAAGTTCTTTGTGGAGAACTTCTCATGTATGCAGTAATAACCCTGTCATAAGTTTCTTCTTTGATTTCGGCATCCGAAAACTTATTCAACAGATTCGAGAATGTTTCCGGAGGGATATCTCTGACAGCATCGGTGATATCTTCTGTTTGCAGTGGGTTTTTGATCAAGCCGTATACATATTTCTCCCACAGGGGTATCTCTCTCGTTGTCTGATCAGTTGTGCTTGTTTTAAAAGAAAAGGTTCCATAATCAATGAAAACGACAGCAACATGGGGGAAGCTATTTTTTTTGAATACTTCCCTTACTTTTGTTACCGGCAAATGATCTATCTTCTCAAGCAGGAAACAATTGAACTGATACAGCTCATCTTTTGTCAAGCCATTTTTGAATGTTACCGAAGCGATGTGTATCTTGTTCAGGCTTAAAGCAAATTCCTGATAAACCGGATTTTTTTTATCTAACTGATATTCATCAACGATGATTGTATCTTTTGCGATACCGAAAGTAATTTCAGGCCTTAACTGGAATAGTTGTTTAAGAAAGTCAAAGGCCCTCATTAATGACCTCTCCATCGAGGGATGCTCTTGAGGATAAATCGCTACATTCCGGCGTGAAATATTCAGCTCAATGATAGCATAACTCAAAAGTTTCGCATCGAGCGGTATTTTTTTGTTGTTATCGTTCACAATTTATTCTTCTCTAATCTACTCATAGGAACAATGAGAAAATACATTGCCGAAAGGCAGAATTTCTCCTGCGCAATGTCCTGCAAGCACCTTGTTGAGTCTGTCAAGTCAGCCTTCTCCGACAATCCTTTTTAGCCCTTCCGTTCAGAAACAAAGCATGGGAGCAGGAGTATCCACCATACAGGGAAGGCAGTTTACCGTATCGTTTCTCGTGAGAAACACTCCCGTGATGAAGTCTTTTCTATACTTAATTCTAATAAAATCTCGCCTTTTTTTCACCCTACTCAGGTAGGATTGACTGCTTATCCATATTGGGAAGATAATTAATATATACGGAATAGGCAGAAGCACTTAAGATCCAAAGTGCTTCTGCTGGGGGAATATATGCTCGGTGAGTATGGAATCATAGGGGTAACAATAATATTCTGCATCGGAACTGTTGTTTTCTTACTTGTACGCTCTTCCCAGAGAGCTGCAAAGCCCGATGCTCAGGATACAGCCTGTCTCAAGGAAATTATCGCAAGAGACCGTCAGATCCAAAAGATGGAAATAAAAATGAATCAAGTCGCCGGACTGAACAGTCGGTATCTGTCTTTTATGCTGAAGGTCCCGACGATTGTGCAGCGCCTGAATTCGACTTCAAGATTACATACCATCATACTTGCAATAACAGAAATGGTGAAAGACGTTGTTGTAACTAAAACAGTTGAACTCTACCTCTACGACGCTGCGGATAATCAACTGAAAAAATTATCCGC
This sequence comes from Thermodesulfovibrionales bacterium, assembly GCA_031082155.1. Lineage (GTDB taxonomy): Bacteria > Nitrospirota > Thermodesulfovibrionia > Thermodesulfovibrionales > SM23-35 > JAKLQR01. The sequence continues at coordinate 14,224 of JAVHLL010000038.1, forward strand.
AGATGGTGTTTTCAATCAGGAACAGGTTATTGTCACACTCGGAGAGGGCATTATAGGTTCGGCCGCCAAACATCGTTTCGTTATGATGAGAGAGCACTTCAACAAAATGAACCCTCACATGAATGGACATCAGAACCCGGATTCACAAATCTGGATGGCAGTTCCCATTACCTTCAAGGAGAGGCTTCTTGGTGTAGTCGGCGTAGGAGAAATTGACAATCCTGTAGGGAATGAAAGTGACTTATTAAAAATGATTGCTGACATTGCGGCTGTGGCTCTCATGAACCAGGCAATCCTCTCTGAAGCACAGCTTAAGGCAAATACAGATCCATTGACAGGATTGAATAATCGCAATTATTTATACAGGATGGCGCAGCATTATATCGAGCAGTCAGTTCAGGAAGAGACTGCGCTCTCTATTTTTCTCTTTGATATCGATAATTTTAAAGATTACAACGATACCAACGGGCACAGCGCAGGTGATCAGCTTCTTATCGAACTAAGCCAGCTTATGCGCGGTTCTACGAGAAGGGAGTCCACAATAGTCCGATACGGGGGTGAAGAATTCATCATCATGCTCCCCCGTATCGATAAAGAAGGAGCCTTTATATATGCTGAAAGACTGAGAGAAAAAATCGCGAATCATCCTTTCAGGCACAGAGAAAAACAGCCGATGAGGTTTGTTTCAGTCAGCGGGGGAATTGCGAGCTTCCCGGATGACGGCGATTCAATACATAAAGTTATTGAACTTGCAGACATGGCCCTTTATCAGGCGAAAAGAGCAGGCAAAAACCTGGTTCTGCCATACAACCCCAGGCTTTCTCAAAACACGGGTGCAGAAAAAAACCCGGAACAATAACCCCGCCCATTCGTGCTCCGAAAATTGAAAAAAGGGGCAGGGATTGAAATATCATTACCTATATTTGCACCGACCGGTGTTTACCTGATTATTGCCTTCAACACCCCGGCTCTCCCGGATAGCCACAGCAATTCTGAAATTTTATGATCTTGATAAGGATATTCTTTATAAAAAAGCCAAGCTTTCGCCAAAAAGGAACGGGGTTTTTCAAATTCCGGATTACTGCCTTTATATCAGGCTTTTCACTTGCGCACATGGTTTCTTTTCCCAAGTATTGATATACTTATTAATTATTATAGTATGTGCACCTGCCGATTAGCCAGCAGGTAGGCAACTTCAGAAGAATCACTATGAATCCCATGCGTGTCAGAACATTGAAAGAAGCTCCCTATAAAAAAGGGTCGGTTATCCTCTGGATGAGCCGTGACCAGAGGGTGAACGACAACTGGGCGTTGCTCTTTGCGCAGAAACTCGCAAACGAACGGAAAGTCCCTCTCGCAGTAGTATTCTGTCTGGTCCCGGATTTCCTTGGAGCAGCCATGAAGCAGTATGGGTTCATGCTGAAGGGACTCCATGAAGTCGAAGAAAGCCTGGCAAAAAATAACATCCCCTTTTTCCTGCTGACAGGGGCGCCGGAAAATGAAATCCCGAAGTTCATCGAAAAAAACAAAGCAGGAGCGCTGGTGAAGGATTTTGACCCGCTCAGGATTAAACGTCAGTGGACTGATGGAGTGGTAAAAAAAATCGGAACCCTTCTCTATGAGGTCGATGCCCACAATATCGTCCCCTGCTGGGCTGCTTCGCCAAAGCAGGAATATGGCGCCTATACGATACGACCGAAGATCAAACGTGTGCTCCCTGAGTTTTTTGACGAGTTTCCGAAGCTTAAAAAACACCCTGTTTTATGGCAGGGGAAAATACCAAAGACCGACTGGTTTGGAATGCTGAAAACGTTGAGAATTGATACCTTACCCGAGGTTGACTGGATTAAACCCGGTGAAAAACAGGCTTTACGAATACTCAAAACCTTTCTTGATAAAAAGTTGCCCTCATATGCCCTGAAAAGAAATGATCCTGCTGCTGATGGACAGTCGAACCTTTCCCCATATCTGCATTTCGGGCAGATTGCAGCCCAGAGAGTAGCTCTTGAGGTTGAGAATGCTTCAGTTGACAAGGCATCACGGGATGCTTTTCTGGAGGAACTCATCGTCAGGAGGGAGCTTTCTGATAATTTCTGTTTCTATAATACACAGTACGATAAATTTGAAGGCTTTCCCGAATGGGCCCGGAAAACACTGAATGCACACAGAAAGGACAGACGGGTATATTCCTATACACTCAAACAATTCGAATATGCAAAGACACATGATGAACTCTGGAATGCTGCTCAGATGGAGATGGTGAAAAGAGGGAAAATGCACGGATATATGCGGATGTACTGGGCAAAAAAGATCCTTGAGTGGACCGAGTCACCGGAAAAAGCTATGGAGATTGCAATTTATCTCAACGACCGGTATGAGCTTGACGGCAGAGACCCGAATGGATATGCAGGAATCGCCTGGAGCATCGGCGGAGTCCACGACCGGGCATGGGACGAGCGACCAATTTTGGGAAAGATACGGTATATGAGTTACAACGGGTGCAAGTCGAAATTCGATGTCAAAAGATATATTCAGGCTATAACTTCGTTGTGAGGAGAGAGATGAAAAAACCAGAGGAAAATGTCCCTGTTCAGGTTATCAAAGGGAGTGCGTCTGTCCCGGACCGATTGCGTATCCTCAACAGAAAACAACGGCATGCTGTTCTTGCGACTGATGCTCAGGGACAGCCGTATCCTTCTCTCGTTGCCTATGCTTTAACACTGGATGGGAAAGGTGTCCTGTTCGCTACCCCGAGATCTACCCGGAAATATAAAAATGTTATCGCCAACAACAGGGTTTCGCTGCTCATCGATACACGGTCAAATACGGACAGGGGATACTTGCAGGCAGAATCCCTCACAATACTCGGGAAAGCGCATCCGGTCAGAAAAGGGGCGAAGTGGATCAGCCTTGCAGAAATATTAATCAAGAAACATCCCGGATTGGCTGAATTCGTCCATTTTCCGGCAACCGCATTGATATATGTAGAGATAATGCATTGTGTCCATGTATCGCAGTTCCAGACAGTCTCGGAATGGCATAAAGAGACAAGTCGGTCCTAATAAATTTTATGCCAATTCCAACCCCAGGAGTCCGGGAGAGAGTATTTTCGCGGATTTTTTTGCCAATGGTCAAATGCATCATAATTGATGGGTATTTCTCTATAAACTGCTGTTACAATGCTCCGGCATTCCCCGACTTGATCGGGGAATCCAGTCTTGTGAATAGGTTCTGGATTGTCCGGTCAAGCCGGACAATGACAAAAACTGCATGAACTATTCAATGTTAATTGGCTTATGAGTTTTTCTTCCGCATCTCCTGAGCAAGCCGCTTCAACACATCCTGAACAGGTATCGGATCCCTTCCTGTCACTTCCCTGAAACGGTTGCGGGAGGGGATTGTATTGGTCTTCAGCCCCTCGGCGAGTGCTACACCCACAATGTTCGGCACCCCGGTTATCAGTTGAATCCAGAGGGAGGAAAGGTGAATTGCAAAGAAGGGCACAGGGATGATGATATTCCTAACCCCCCGTATCGCCTTCCCGCAGAGGGAGAGAAGGTCACGGTACCGGATAACTTCAGAGCCTATCTCGAAAATTTCGTGTCCTCTGATTTCCTTTTGCACAAGGGCAGCGAGACAGCTTGCGGCATCCGTCAGCGCGATTGGCGCACACAGGGAATTCAGCCACAGCGGGGTTATCATCACAGGAAGTCGCCTTGCGAGAAAATATACGATGAGATAGGACGCGCTGCATGTCTCAAGCAGGATGCTCGCGCGGACTTCAGCAACAGGAATGCCATGGGAAGCAAGTGCCTGTCCGGTCTTCACCCTGCTCGTCAGGTGCGGCGACGCCTCCCTGTCTTCAGGAACAATACCTCCGAGGTAAATGATTTTTTTAAGACCGGCCTTCTTTGCAGCAGTGCCTGCCGCGTTTGCCAGTTGTATATCGAGTTCTTCAAAATGCTTCGCGCCGAGTGAATGGATCAGGTAGATCAGGACATCGGCATCGCTGAGGAATTGCCCGGCGCTCAACGGATCAAGCAGGTTCACCTTCTTCCATACAAGACGGTCATCGTGGATATCGGAGGCAATCTCTTCTTGCACCCGATAAGAAGCGGTGACGGTATAATCAGGTGTCTCAAGAAGCTTTTTGATAAGATTGCGGCCCACACACCCCGGGGCACCCAGTATCGCAATATTCATAATTCAACTATACCAAATACGGAAAAATTTATGAATTATCCGGGGTAAGAGAGAGTTTCGTTCGATTCGGGAATCGAGCCGTCTCCCTGAGCCTGATGATTTTGGACAGCAACGGATAGAAATAATCATCTAATACAGCACATTACTTTGAAAGAGTTTTGCGATAAGATTTTTATGGTAGGAATGGGTGAATATTTTTTTCCGCTCCATAAGCTGATAATACTCTTCAACTGAAATTCCTTCCTCGAACTCTTTGATCGTCGCCCTGTAGGTATCGTATGTCATGGTAATGATTTCATCGGCAAGGAAGAGGGATACCGTTATTTCAGCGGCGAGCGTGTCAGGACCATTTTTCAGCTTTCTCAGAAAATCCGGCAGATTGAGATAATCCTGAGTACAGACCGATATGAATGCATCGTTGAGTTTTGGCCTTTCCGTCTGGTAACCGCTCCTCATGTGCGGTGATGTTCGTATGCACTGCACCTTTTTAATATGAAGGGCTATCAGGTCTTCTGCAAAGGGTATTCGTCTTGAGAGCGGTATTTTTTCTGTGATCCTGCTTTTGAAGAGGTCCAGCAATTCAGCATGATCGAGGTTCCGAAAAACATTCCCGGTTCTCTTTTTGTACACACTCTCGATAATGTCTTCAATAAGCTCAATGAGCAGTTCGTCCAGACAGGAAAACAGGATGTGGAACATCTCAAAAAATGACCGTTCGAGAACCCTGAGAATGAATATGAGCAGTTCTGTTTTGAATACTTCTTCTTTCGTCAGTCTTTGCGGTACGTACAAGCAAAGATTGTCAAAAGGGAAACTGAATTGTTCCTGTACCCTCAAACCTCTTATTCCGGAAACCAGGGTCTCAAAGTCACCCGGGTTGTCTATATACTTTTCCCAGTAACAGCTTCCCACATCGGTGGAGAGATGGCCATAGCTCACATTCACATTCCATAAATCCCTGCATACAAGCTCATGCTTGAAGCGGAAAATATGATGGATTTCTTTTCTCATATCACGATATGTCGTGAGCGTACTATGATAACGGCTGAAGAAGACGGATATTGTGACGGTATCCTTGAAGTACGTATTGATGAACTCGATATTTTCCCTCAGTGCTTCGATCGCATACTCGCCCTGTTTCTGTTTTATCTTCTCGCGGCTCCGGTCATCGTAGACTTCGGGCGAAAGTTCCAGCACAGGTTTCCACTCCTGAGAAACAGCAAAGACTTCCCGGTAGAGACCGAGGAACTCTTCATCCGGCAAGTTCCATGCTCCGTAATTCAGCCGGAAAGTTTTTGCCAGTTCCGGCTCTTTTTGTATCGCCCTGAATAAATCCTTAAGATAGGTGAGATCATTTTCATAACATATATAGATCGTCCGGACGAAATCCCTGAGCCGCCTGAGATCTGCAATAACTGACGGGATTGAACGTGCGGCCGCTTTTGATCCCCTGCTATGCAGGGTGAATGCCCTGCGACTCCCCCCGCAATAGTCACATGAATGCCTGCATCCCCTGCCAATAAAAACCGGGAAGCCGAGCTTTTTTTCTATCGCCTCCACATAGCGTTCATGGTCGTACAAAAAGCTCAGGTCAGAAAAAGACATCCATGAAAGTGTCCTTCGGTCTGTATGGTACTTCGCTCTGTTTGAGCAAATCCCTGCCTTTCGATGGATGAGATTCGGTATTTCATCAGCCCCGGCGCCATTCAAAAGTAGTTCCATGGGCCGTTCAGGATCACCCTGTATGACAGAATCCAGAAACCGGCATTTTTCGAGAAGGTTTTCTCCGAAATATCCTGCGGTGAATCCACCGGCAATGATTTTTATATCCGGCCTTCGGGATCGGACATGTTCACCTGCCCAGAAAAAACCTTCCGCGGTTTCCTGCCAATGGAAAATAAGGCCGGCATGCGTAGGTTGGAATTCGTTGAGGTAATAGTCGAACGTATCATGGATTTCTGCATGGGCGTAGAGTGATAAATTCAGAATTCTCGTTTCGATGCCTTTCCGGCGAAGGTAGTCACAGAGGCCGAAAGTGCCCATAGGAATATAGAGAAAATGTTCACTGGGACAGTTTATGATGAGCAGTTTAGGTTGCTTCGTTCCATTCGCAATGACAACTTTTCTCGCTGGTTTCACATCCTACTTCGCTTCCCATTTAAGTTTCTCGATCAGCTTCGTGAAGGAAAACTCGTATCGTTCTTCATGTTCTGTAAGGAATTCTGATAACCTGGCCTGCACGGCTTCGTCAACCGATACCGCGGCCTGAAAGGTCATTCTCCCATCGGGAGTCTTGACTGGTTTCATGCGCATCTGAGGATTGCTCTCAATCGCTTCCCGTAATTGCTCCGATGCCTCTTCTTTCCCCTCCTGATACTCTTTCTGAATTCCCGCAATCGAATCCAGAACCTGCTCCATGACAGAAACGCGCTGCTGCTCTTTCAGGCTCTCTATTGCGAGGATGCCGTCTTTTCTTTTGAGAAACTCTTCCGGAATCATGTTCAATCCGAGGGAATTGATGAGACTCATCTGTGTCTCACGAAGTGATTCGGACTTGCTCCCTTTCATCTTTTTCCACAACCCGTCCCGGTCCAGATCGTCTTTATAGTACTCGCTCAGGATAGTCTTTATCTTTTCCTGCTCTTTCATCTGCTCCTTTTCTTCCGCCGTCATTTCACCCATTGCAGCGGCTCTTTCCATCGCCTTTTCAAACGCATTCTTTACTTTATCCATAATTCCGACCTCCGTTCTTGTCTCTCACTAATTTATTGAGCAAAAACCGAAAAATGTTATGCCCTGACTTGATCGGGGCATCCAGTTCCTTTATCTCTCTGCTTCGCCGATTATCCCGGCAATCTTGTCTACTATCAGGGCTACAGCTTTTTCCCCTTTCTCCACTGAAGCCTTTGTAGGGTTGCCCCATACGCCTCCGGGCCAGTGTTTCACCTTGTCTCTGACGGTAAATGGTTTGGGGATCTTCGGGTATTCTTCCGGCGATCTCCCTTTCACCAGTCCAGGAGCAAGAAAAAGCATTATTGATGTTTCCAGTTCCCCTGCATGGGAATCGTTCGGTGTTTCTGCAATCCCTGAAAGCTCTTTCCAGAGCACATCATACGGCGACAGGACAGCTATTTTGATCCCTTTATAAGTATAGATCAGTTCTTCCGCCGTCTCTTTCATGGCAGAGATATGGAGACTTCCTCCGTGGCCTGAAATAAGAAGGAAATTCCTCAACCCCTTTTTATATGCCTCGGTTATGAGATCATGCGACAGTCTTCTCAGGGTTTCCGGTGCAATGCTTATTGTGCCCGGATGGTCCCTTGTGGTAGTGCAGACTCCGTAATACATAAGAGGAGCGAGAAAAAACTTCTTTTTCTTCGCAACGCGTTTCAGTATTTCCTGTATGATCAATGAATCCGTATTCAAAGGCAGATGCCTTCCATGCTCCTCGATAGTGCCGAATGGAAATACAATCGTCTTCGTTTTCCTGAGATACTGCCTGAATTCATGCATCGTAATATTTTCCAGAATATACATCATACCCCTCCCGTAAAGGCTTTACTCAACATTTTACAAAGAGACAGGAAAAAATTGAAACCT
>JAVHLL010000056.1 GCA_031082155.1 Thermodesulfovibrionales bacterium
TTCGCATGCGGCTTTACCCTCTCAAATTTCGCCTTTGCCATTTTTCCTCCTCTTTCGCTTTCAGCAAAGTACCGAAAGCAGTTGGGTCTTTACCCCACCTGCTTCGAAGTATCTTGTCATATCATTTCTAAAAAGCTCTCTGCTCGGAGCTTTACTGGAGCCCATGACCGGGATTGAACCGGTGACCTCATCCTTACCAAGGATGTGCTCTACCGACTGAGCTACATGGGCGCTTAAGCTAAGAGCCGAGAGCAAAGCGCTGGTTAGAAATATTATCTCTTCGCCTTTTACTCTAAGCTCATTGCTCATCAATACTTTTCTGGAGCGGGAAACGGGATTCGAACCCGCGACCCTCAGCTTGGAAGGCTGACGCTCTACCACTGAGCTACTCCCGCATCTTTGAAGCCAGCGAAAAGTTGAAAATGAAAAGTTCCAAAAAGTATATTCTCTTCCTCCCTGCTTTTCGCTCTTAACTTTTCACTATAAATTTTGCAAAGCAAAATTTATATGGTGGAGAGGGGAGGATTCGAACCTCCGAAGGCTGCGCCGGCAGATTTACAGTCTGCTCCCTTTGGCCACTCGGGAACCTCTCCTCTTCGAGCCGAAGACCTGGAGCCACCGAAGGGAATCGAACCCCCGACCCGCTGATTACAAATCAGCTGCTCTGCCTGCTGAGCTACGGTGGCGTCACACTCTCCCATAACACATGACATGAAAGGAGTTGAAAAAGGCAATACTAACCCCTTTTCATCAGAATATTAATTCAACAACTTTTATTACAAAAAGGTCAATTAGAGGAATTCGCAAATAATGCTAAATATATTGAATTATCTCTTTATATCTTGTTTTTATTCAATTTCTGGCGCAATATCTCAAAGGCACATACGCCTGCTGCGACAGAGACATTCAGTGAATTGATCATCCCTCTCATCGGAATTTTCACAAGGTCATCACAGTGTTCCTTTACTGTCCGCCTGAGCCCCTTGCCTTCCGACCCGATTACAAGCGCAAGAGGACCTGAGAGGTTTTGTTCCCATATCGTCTTCTCTGCAGAAGCCTCTGCTCCAATGATCAGTATCCCCTCTTTTTGCATGTCACGCATTGCATGCTTTATGTTGGCGACTAGCGCAACGGGGACGTATTCAACGGAACCGGCTGAAACCTTGGAAACCTCGGCGCCCAGACTCACTGACCTGTATGTCTGCAACACGATGCCGTGAACACCGGCAGCGTCTGCTACTCTCAAAACAGCTCCGAGATTCCTCGGGTCTTCAATGCAATCGAGGATAAAGAAAAAAGGAGTTTCTTTTTTCTCTGCCGGGATTTCCAGCAGGTCGTCGAGGAGAACATACCCTTTTTTCCTTACTTCTGCCGCAACTCCCTGGTGACCTTTGCCGAACCTCTCATCGAAAAAGACGGAATCGACTGCTTTTACCGGGATATCCAACCGGCCTGCCTCCTGCTTCAATCCCTCGATTTTTTCCTGTCTCGACAGGGACAGATAGAGAGTCTTTATTTTTCTCCCTGCCCTGAGCGCCTCGGCAACAGGATTCAAACCATAGATCCACTCATCAGCCGACTTTAATTTTCCAGTCTGTCCGGTCTTTTTTATCTTCAAGGAGAACGCCTTTTTCTTCAAGGTTTCTTCTGATAATATCAGCTGTTTGCCAGTCTTTACGGTTCCGGGCATCGTGTCGCTTCCCGATCTGTTCAAGGATATCCTCTTCCGATAGCCCGATTCTTTTGATGTGTATCAGCGAACTATACCATTCAATCGGGGTTCTGTTGAATATATTCAGAACGGTCCCGGTCTCTGACAGGAGCTCTCGCGTTTTCAGGATCAGCTCCCTGGCTTTCTGTCCTGATGGTTTACTGTCAAGAAATCTGTTGCATTCGCGGATGAGTTCAAAGATGTGTCCAAGCGCCTGGGCGGTATTGAAATCATCATCCATGGCCTCTTCGAACCTTTCTTTGAATGCAGAGAGCAGTTCGCTGAAGGATTTGCCGGTTCCGGACAACACCTTATCTCCGGAATCGCTTCTCTCAAGGAAATCATTTGTTCTGACTGCGGTTGTGTAATATCTGTCTAAGGAGCTCTCTGACTCGCGCAGCTGTTCATCAGAGAATTCTATCGGGCTCCTGTAATGGGTGGAAAGCAGAAAAAATCTCAGGACTTCCGGGTCAAAATTATCGAGGACTTCTCTGATTGTGAAAAAATTGCCGAGTGACTTGGACATCTTTTCCTTGTCGATAGTAATAAACCCGTTGTGTACCCAGTACTTTGCGAAAGGGATCCCGGTGAATGCCTCTGACTGGGCGATCTCATTTTCGTGGTGGGGAAAAAGCAGATCGGCCCCGCCTCCGTGGATATCGAAGCTCTCGCCGAGGTGCTTCAGGGACATCGCTGAACATTCAATATGCCATCCGGGCCTGCCAAGCCCCCATGGGCTCTCCCAGAAGGGCTCGCCTTCCTTGGAGTTTTTCCAGAGCGCAAAATCGAGAGGGTTTTTCTTCCTCTTGTCAACATCGACCCGCGCACCTGCAAGCATTTCTTCCATATCTCTTTTTGACAGTTTCCCGTAGCCGGGAAATTTATCGACAGAGAAGTACACGCTGCCATCGGATACATAGGCAATACCTTTCCCGATCAGCGCTTTGATAATCTCTATCATTTCATTGATATGTTCTGTTGCTTTCGGTTCAACATCAGCCCTGCCTACGCCAAGCATGTCCATATCTTCGTA
>JAVHLL010000039.1 GCA_031082155.1 Thermodesulfovibrionales bacterium
TTCAATTCCAGGAAAATCATTTTTCTTCATAAGTACTTCGATCCTTCTTAACTCAAAGTATAGCAGGGTTACAGCATAATGCAATCAACGGGTCACCACGTAACACTACGTGTATGTATTAAAGACAATTATGTTTCAATGGTTTCTCCTTGAAAGAACAGATCCTAAGAAATTGAAATAGATAGAATTAACTGAATCAGATAGAAAAGAAATTAATACAGTGTACAAACTTGTATAAAAAAGATCTCTGCTGAGATGTGAGTTTGAAATAATACTCAAAAGACGAAGAACGAAGTTCAGGCATACCCCTGGGGGATTTGAGACAAGGAATGAAAAAGGCATGCGGGAGGCACAGGTGATCTCTACTGCTTTCCTGTTGAGTTGGAAACCCCTGCAAATGGTTGTGGATTCTTCAGAGCATTAAAATAACGTTTACGGGTAGACAGATTCACTCCGGTATACGTCATGCAACCTAGCATAGTCCGTTTCCATGGGGTCATGCCAAAGAAGCGTTTCATTATGGCACCTGCGGAATAGGCTTGTCTGTTCAAGCTGGCGTAGCCGCTAATGAGTTCATCAGCCGTCATACCCTTGGGCTGGTAAAGGACCGTATCGGGAGGATGGCCCTTAAGCCACCAGTCATGCTCAAACATCCGGCCTTCGTTTAAGAGCCGCTTATATAAACGTGTTCCGGGATAGGGAGTGAGAATCCTCAACTGCACGACATCCATATAGCTCTTCATTATGAACTCATAGGTCTGCTCGAACACATCTTTGTTTTCGAAATCGAATCCGAAAACAAATGAGCCGAGTATTCCGAACCCTTCGCCATGAAATCGACGCATTGCCTTATAAAAATCGATCTTCAGGTTCTTTATTTTCCTCACCTGATCTTGTGTGACTTTCTGTACCGATTCGAACCCGATCAAAAGCCCCAGACACCCGGAACGTTTCATCAGGCTGAGCAGTTCCGGATCCTCTGCCAATGACACTGTCCCCTGCGCCAGCCATCGCTTCTTAAGAGGTATCATTTCAGTAAAGAGCTCTTTCGCTACCTTACGGTTCAGTCCCAGTGCATCATCGACAAAGAAGAGGTGCGCGGAATCAATAGACTCTATTTCGTCAATGACCTCCTGAACCGGCCTGACCCGATATTGCTTGCCCAGTGTCGAGCCAATGCAGCAGAATTCGCAATCGTTCGGACACCCCCGGGACGTCTCGATGCCGATAGGGATCGGTATAGGATTATATCTCTTATATTTTGCTTCGGGGGAAAGCTTTCGCGCTGGTTTCGGCAGACTCTTCAGCTCTGTCATTTTACCTGCTTGATATATTCTTTGCATCTGTCCCACAGAAGTATCATATACAAGTCGCGGCCATACACCTTCCGCTTCCCCCACCACTACTGCGTCTGCATGCTTTAAAGCTTCTTCAGGCAATACCGTGGGGTGTATTCCTCCCATTACCACCTTTACCCCCTTCCGGCGATAGATGTCTGCGATATGATAGGCTCTGAGCGCAAGTTCGGTAAGGACGCTGATGCCTACCAAATCCACGTCCTGATTGATGTCATCGGGAGCAAAAGCTTCTTCGACAAGTGTTATCGTGTGGCCGGGCGGGGTAAGCGCCGCCAGCAGCGGCAGATTTACCCTCTGGAACCTGAAGGGGCTGGATAAAGCGTCTTTGCGTTCTTCATGTGGTGCGATAAGTTTTATTTTCATGTCTTCATCTCTCCAAGCGTATTTGCTATAAAATTAACCAGAGTCTTTCCTGCGAAACCTTCTCCCTTGAGTGACAGCGCCAGGGAAGTACTTTGCTATCACTTGCCCTCTTCCCATTTGGTGGCAACGATCCCCAGGATGAAGACCACGGCTGCAAAAACACCTATGATAGCGGCGGACCTCAGCGCGGCCATATTGTCTCGAAATACCATGGATGCCCGAAGACCCTCGTTCACGTAAAACAGCGGCAGTGTCCTGGCGAACTTCTGCAGAAACCCCGGCATCAACTCGATAGGGAAGAAGCTCCCGGAAAGGAACATCATCGGGAAACTGATGGCATTTGCCGCGGCGGCGGCGCTCTGTGCCTCCTTCACGAAGCGGGTGAGTATCATCCCGGTCCCGACAAATGCGAAGACGTCAAGCAAAATGAACGCAAGGAGCCAGGCGTCGATATGCAGGCTGACGTCAAAGACGGCGTAGCTCACCAGCAGCATGGCAATAGTGGATATGACCGCGAGTATGAAGTGGTACAGGATGTTCGAAAGTATCCAGTCGGTGCGGGTGATGGGCGTGGTAGACAGCTTCCTGATAATACCCTTCTGCCGCAGCTCCGTATCCGAGTCCACCGTGCCGAAAAGGCTCAGCGTCATCACCGACATCGCGATGATACCGGGGACGAAGAACTCGATGAACCGGTATTTCCTGGTGAGTATCGATTCCTCAACCGACCTTATGAAAGGCGGCTTCCCGGACATCCCCTGATTGATCACGGCCAACACTGAGTTCAGGATTTGCATCTTCGTGATTACCGAAGAAGAGCTGGGATCGTATATATAGGTGATGGTGACGGATGCGTTTTGATCGTTGAGCATCATCCTCTGTATGAGGGACCTTTCATAGCCTTTGGGAATAACGAGGACAAGGTTCACCCTGTTGACCCTGACGTACTGCGCGGCATTGACCGCAGGGTCGACCCTGGTTATCTTAAACTTTCCGTTGAGTTCGAGGATTTCGACGGCCTGTGCGGACGAATTCGTCTGGTCAAGGTCCTGCACGCACAGGCGGTATTCCATGCTGTCCTGGCTCATGAATATGGTGCCGAAGACGAGTATCAGGATTATCGGGAACGCAAACGTGAAGAACATAGTGGTTTTCTCACGATAGAAGCCCATGAGCTTCACAACGAGATTTGCATTGATGATGCGCAGATTCATTCCGTCTCCATTTCGTCCGGGTCCTCCCGGAGCGCCTCGCCGGTGAGTTTCAGGAAGACCTCTTCAAGGTTAGGCTTCCGAACGTCCAGACCGAGGTACAGGGCCCCGGCATCCTTTATGGCATTCAGTATCTTCTGTACGTCGTATGTGTGCTCCACCCTGACCTTGATGTTTTTGTGGTTGTCAAGGACCGGCCCGAAGCCCATCTTCCGGACGATTTCAAAGACTTTTTCGTCGATGGGTTTTAGCGTGAGGGACAGGTAATTCGCGTTGCGTTCGATGAGTTCACCGGGCGTGCCCATGGCGATTACCTTCCCCTTCGAGATTATGGCGACCGTGTCTGCAAGAAGCTCTGCCTCCTCCATATAGTGTGTGGTGAGAAATACAGTCTTCCCCTTCTTCTTAAGGCCCAGCAGGACCTCCCATACCTCGTGCCTGGCGCGCGGGTCGAGCCCTGTCGTTGGCTCATCGAGGAAAACGACCTCCGGATTGTTTACGAGAGCAATCGCAATTCCGAGGCGCTGTTTCAGGCCTCCGGAGAGGTTCCTGTACTGCTCTTTGGTCTTGTCCCTGAGGTTCACAAGCTCAATCAATCCATCGATATCTGTCTTCACGCTGAATAGCCGCGCATAGTACAGCAGGGTTTCCCTGACCGTTATCCTGTCGAACGAGCTGAACCCCTGCGGGAGGACGCCGATGCGGTGGACGATGTCGTGTTTCTTTTTCGTAACGTCCATTCCAAGGAGGTTCACTTTCCCGGAAGTGGGCGGACGGATCGTCTCGATGATCTCGACTGTTGTAGTTTTTCCGGCGCCATTTGGGCCCAGAAAGGCAAACACCTCGCCTTTCCTGACTGTGAACGATATATCATCCACTGCTGGTAAATCCCCGTAACGCTTCGTTAGTCTGTCGACTTCGACTGCGTATGCAGTTTCTTTGGTCATGAATCTCCAATCCGACTCTGGGGGAGTGGTGTGCTCCTGTCGGCTCCGGGCCAGAGCCCGAGGTATCTGATGATTCTCCCGATCACCGCTGGCTGCTCGAAAAGGAAACGATCATATACCGGCCGACGGTGCCTGAATAAAATAAGGCTTGGGATAAAAGTCGCACCCATATGCGCTTTGGTTTTCTCCGCGCCCTGGCCTGCCTGATAGACAGGGATTTTTTCCTCCACGCAGGTGCGGAGATTTTCAAGCCAGGACAAAACATAAAGGTTGTATTTGCGGCCGAGCTCGTAATTCATGCAGAAATATTTATCCACCATCGCTTCCTGCTTTACAATGAGAAGGTTGAAAGCAGCGAGTTCATCCTGTACAAAGTAGAGCATGTACTCGGCGCCCTGGACTCTCTCACAGATTTTCTCAAGAAATAAGCGGTTATGCACGCCGAACGCTGTTGGACCCCGCTCCACTGTTTCCAGATAAAGCTTGTAGATCCTGTCCAGAAAAGGAGAAATATTGCGGCTTCGAACAACTCTGACTTCGTGGGAGACACGCATTTTGCGACGTAGGTCTTTTCTCGCGGCCCTTGAAAGGCGGCTCAAGTATTCCTCCAGGCTGTTAAAAGTAATCGGCAGTCGGGCGCACGGCAGCCATGGCACACGGTTAAACGTTTCAAGTACTTCATCCGGGAGTTTGCCGTGATGATTAAAGTTGTAAAACGCAACAACGTCGCTTTTACTTTCGGTCGCGAGTATTTGCAATGCGCCCAAGGCCGCTTCCCATGCCGCCCCAAGGGTAACTGCATCGAGGTGAGGATCGATCCCGATTTCACTCCATCCCCCCTCTAACAACCCCACGCCTAATATACGGGGATGAAAAATTGAGGGTATGAGACTGGCTGCCGCTTTCAGCGATTTCTTGGTCCATCCCTTTGCAAAAGTGGACAAATCATAAAGGCATTCAAATAAAGGCAATAAGAGAATAGGAACATCATCTTTTGATACCACGATACTCCGCAGGTTAAAACCGTCAATGCCCGATTCCTGTAACAGAGGAAGAAGGGGGGCGGTGATAGAAGGCTCCGGAAAAATCCGTCCCAGTTCCACTGCGGACGCTCCGTCCAGCCTGGGCACGCACTTACAGGTAAGTTTATTCATTGCCGCATTGATGTTGCCAATTCAAGAGGGCGATGGAAATCCACATCTTCCTCAAAGCAAGCGAACGTACCAATATGCATCGTCCAGTCATCAAGGGAAATCGCACCAGAGCCTTTCCTGATAAGCAGACTATAAAGGTGTCCCAGCCATCCTTTTCTGCAGGCGATGGATAGATGTAGATTTGTTGTGGATCCACAAGATGGAATGCGCATCCAAGTGCCTTGACAGCAGCTTCCTTGACAGACCAGAGCAGGGCCGATGCCTTTTCCAAATCTCCGTCCGCCAACCTCAGGGCATGTTGAAGCTCTTGTGGATGGAACACCCGGTGAAAAGGATATTCTCCGTGGAATTCATCGGTCACTGCCACATCAATGCCGATTTCAGACCCATCTCCGCAGAGAGCAGCCCATATTTTTCCTCCGCCTTCGCTGAAAGAAATGGCCGGCCCCTCACATTCTGCCAGCAGTAATTGCGGCCTGCCAAGCGGGTTGTGGACCACCTGAATGGGTAAATCCGCTCTGTTGGAAAAACGACAGTCTGTGCAGGCAGAAGCTTCCATCCCTACAAGATGCTCCCATAAGATGGAGGCTAAGCGGTGCTTGTCTTCTGCTCCGCTTGTCCTATGTCCTGTAATGGTTTCAATTTCACATGGCAAGCACGCATAGAGGACAGTTCCTCTTTGATGAGGGAAACTTATAACTTTTACGGTTATTTCCTGGTAATCCTTTATCACATCCATTCTCATTTCCGAACTGCGCGTTACTCAGAAACTCTTTGCATGCGCATACCATAAACCTGCATGATGGCGCGGCCCTGGTCGTCAATTCCTCTGGCGTCCCAGACAAAGCCTTTCTCATCTTCCATCCGCATTCGGGCATCCAGAGTTATCTGTTCTCCCTCCCGGCATTTGCGCAAAAATCTCATCTCGCCAACCTCTACGGGAATCATTGCCTGTCCAAGCGTTGGAGCCATTGCAGCCCTATAGAAGCCAACCAACTGCATAAGCGCCTCGAAAAGATAAGGTGAATATTGGTACTGAGCGTTTTGCAGATGTGCGAAATCACTCATCTGCCGGCAAGTGGTTTGGCCCCGTACCACCCCTCTGCCTGCTCCGTCAAGAGAGTCTATCACACGGTACCTGCCTTCGAATCCACTGTGATCTGCATACCATTGAAGTACCTTATTATGATCCATGTGCTGCGTCTGCAATTCGTCCGGCCGGATCGGGAAATCAGAGAACCCCTCCCCTGCATTGCCCTGGCCGCCATCGAGGATTACCCGGCCTGTGTACTGCGGTGTAAAGCGGTCCGTCAATCTTCCTGTCGGGGACAGCTCCTGTGCGGAAAGAGAAACTTCGCACATCGCCTCTCCAGGCAACGCATCGACCCGCCGACAGGATATCCTGCAGGGCCGCGTAATCCCCGGAGGACATTGTATCATATCCATAAATCGCACCTGGCAAACCCCTCGCACCTGCAGATGAGGACACATAACCCTGGAGGCTTCCATGAATGTCTCCAGAACCATCGCAGCCGAAACCAGAGGATGCTTGAGGAAGTATAAAGGCTTGTGGTCCGCTATCCAAAGGTCCTTCTTCAGAGAAAACGACCTCACTGCTTCCAGTTGCCCCTGACGCATGTCTATGCTTGTTATAGACTCTATCATGGGTAAATTCTCACCGCTAAAGTTCACGGTACCTCCACCCAGTTGCCCAGCAGGTAAAGGATAGACGGTATCATTGATCCGGGCCGTCTTCACGGCCGGCAGTCTCCTCATAAACATCACCCAATCGTCGTCGCCCGGGGCCACAAAGAGCTCCCGGCAAAAAAGCTCTGCAAGCTCATTTACGTGGATGTACCCCACACCCTTTCGCTCTAGCATTTTGCGGACTTCCGGATCCTCGGCCATGCCGGCCCCCTCGATGGGGGGAAGCATAAAAGCCTTGAACAGGATGGCGCTGTTTTTCCGGTGGAGGGTCCTGAGTAACGCAGACATCATCCGGTTGGCAGCAGTGTAGTTGGTCTGGCCGGGATTGCCCTGTATTGCGGCCACCGAGGACAGACCCGCAAAAAACTTCAGGCCCGCCTTCTCTGCTGCCGAGAATAAATTCCCGGCGCCGAGTAACTTGACATCCGCGACCATGGAGAAATCATCCGGGGTCATTTGGCTTAAGAGACTGTCCCTGAGGACTCCGGCGCCGTGAACGATTCCGTCAATCTTACCATAACGCTTTACCACCTCACCCATAACAGCGCCAACCACTTTGGGGTCAGTTACATCGCAGGTATAGTATGTTGCTTCGATTCCTGATGAGTGTAAATCCGCCAGTGTTTGAGCAATCTCCAATGCTTTGCGGCCGGAAGTATTCGACTCGGAAAGCAACGGCTCTGATGCCGTCTTTGCAGAATTCGCGGTATCTATAGGAGTCCTTCCCAGGAAAACTATGCGTGGCCTAAAGGGCACAAGGCTGCGAGCCAGGTGAGCGCTGATGCCGGATGCACCCCCTGACATAATTACAGTGTCTCCGGGATTAAGATTTAGACTCGAAAGATTTTTGAAGATCGACGGAGCCACATATCCCTCCAGGGTGAAAACCTTTCCCTCGCAATGAATCATTTCCACCTCTGTGTATCCTCTGTCCAGAGAGCCGCGTAAGGCAGTGCCAAGATCGGCAGCTCCGTCGATTTCCAGAGTACGAAACTGAACCGATGGGTATTCCTGCGCTGCGCTCAGGAATACCCCGAGCATTCCCTCTGCTGGCAGCCGACCGAGAGTTTCGGCATCATCTCTGCAATGAATAAGCACGACGAACTTTTTAGCCGGTGACTGGAGAAATGCCTTCAGTGGTAAAAATAGTCCCCTCAAAAGCCGTGAAACATCCGCTATGCCTTTTAACTTTCCCGACCATCCTTTCGGTAAGGTGATAACCATCCCTGCCAGGGACGACAAATCCGATATTCTCTGTGATACTTTGCAAGATCCTTCATCCGTCAAAATATCATGCCCTTCTTGTCCGGTACCTTTCGCCTGCAGAAACAGCATTGGAACCGTATCAACCCCGTAATCCTGCCGGAATATATCTCCGGCATTTTTGGCAATCCAGTCATCCCTGTCAGGTGAGAGAAAAAGCACCGACTCGCCCCGTTTCAATTTTATTGGAGACGAAGTTGATAGCTCCATAGGAACTCTTCTGAATACGAGCCGCTTTACACTTGCCTCATCCTCTGAGGGTTTAAGGGTTTTCTCTTGCACGAAGCCGGGTTCAGCCGCCTTGTCGGCCGGCTGCAGGCCGTCTTCTTCTTTCATGGCGACTATATCGGAAATCTTCTGCGCTATGTCCCTCACGGTACGGAGGCCTATAAAATTTTCTAATTCGATAGTGATCCCGAACCGGGTTTCCGCAGCATCCATGATGATGGGGAGACGGCTGGAGCGGATAGAGAGATCCCTTCTGAGGTCCATATCGGGTTGTATTTCATCCCTGTTGAATCCTGTAGCGTCCATGATGATTTGAATAAGCGCCTCTATATGGTCCTGATGCGCAGATTTTTCGGCGGGAGCAGGGGAGGCCTGTTCGTTCGTGATATTGCGGCCGGATATGGGAGTCTTTCTGAATGCAGAGGGGGAAACAAACCTTGTTTCTCCTTCTGTATTCAGATGACCTTGAACGAAAAGCTGAGCAAGAGCGGTATTGTAAGTGATGCGCTCTGCAGGGGGTATGCAGGTCTGGATGCATATCGAGTCAGGGAGCGTATCGGTGATGAGATTGCTCAATATATCGCCGGGGCCTACTTCCACAAAGAGCTTGACTCCGTAGTTGTTCCAAAGGGTCTGAATATTATTCATCCAATGAACGGTAGATTCAAGGTGGGACATGAGGATTCGTTTGATCTCATCGGGATCAGATGGATACGGCGCCATGTTTGTATTGGAGATGACCGGAATCTGCGGGGAATGAAATGGAATGGAGGCGATGTATGTTGCGAGTTCGTCATGGATAACCCGCATGATAGGAGAGTGGAAGGCCATACTGACCCTCAAGAGGGTGCATCGGTATCCCATCTCTTTCAATTTTGTGCCAAGATTCTTAATCGCCCCGGTGGTGCCGCTCAGGACAATCTGATTCGGTGAATTGATATTGCCAATGTGGATATCCTGCCGTCCATGGATCATCTCTTTCAGCAGATCCAGGGGGACATCAACGGCTGCCATGACGCCGGGTTCCACGTTCATGCGGGCGGCCTTATCCATGCAGAGTGCCCGCTTGTTCACGATTCGAAACCCGTCCTCCGGAGAATAGACACCGGCCAGGCACAAGGCGGTCAGTTCGCCCAAACTATGACCGGCCATGGCCACAGGGCGGATACCAAGTGTTGTTAGGTAACGGGCCATGGCAAGCTCCATGGCGAACATGGCAGGCTGCTGCCACCGGGTCTTCTGAAGGTTCTCCTCCCGATCGTGGAACAATAAGTGAAGGAGGTCGAAGTCCGCTGCAGCTGCAGCCCGATCCATCCACTCTCTTATGACGGGAAAGGACCCATAAAGCTCCCGTCCCATTCCTCCATACTGTGACCCCTGCCCGGGAAATACAAAAGCGAGCGGTGTGGTTGGCAGCTCCTCGCGGCTCATGAAAATTCCCTGCTGTGCCAGGGACATTGATACCTTGGGTGAGGTTATCCCGGCTTCGGCAACAAGGGAGGCTGACCTCTCGATGACCGCGAGCGCCTCCTCTTCTGATTGTGCCACGACGGCCATCCGGTAGTTATGTCCGTTGATCTCGGTTCGGAAGAAGGAAATGCCATGTAGCGTGGGAAAACCACCCTCTTCCTCTCTATCGAGACCGGATTCAATGCCAGGTGAGACCAGGATTGTGTCCGCATCATACATCGCCTGCTCCACCTGCACAACATAGTTGGAACCTCCAAATCCGAAGGCGTTGACCTGAAGCCTTCCCGGCACGCCTGACTCGCACTTCCAATCAAGCGGCTCCGGGGCGATGAGGAGACCCGATCCTTCCAGGTCGATTTCCGGATCCGGATGTTTATAATTGAGGGTGGGAGGAAAAACCCCGGCCTTCATGGCCGTTACTCCCCTAATGAGGCTGTTAATGCCCGAGGCGCCCAGCGTGTGTCCGATCTGTGACTTGAATGAGGTGATCACGGTGCGCCTGGAGGAATTGAATATAGCCTTCAGGGCACGGACCTCCTCCATGTCTCCTTGCCGGGTGCTCGTGGCATGGCATTCCACTAAGTCCACTGCATCAGGCCCATAGGGTAACCCCCGGAAAGAGGCACGAATGGCCATTTGTTGGGTTATATTTGAGGACTCCACCATGCCCAGATTGTTGTTGCTTGCTCCCATACCGGTGATGACGGCGTGGAGACGTGCGCCTCTGGCACGGGCCAGGCTTTCGCGTTCGATGACGATCATTCCCCCGCCTTCGCCGAGGACCATCCCGTCTCTTTCCGCATCGAAGGGGCGTGAGGCCTCGTGAGCGGGTCTTTCCTTCCCGGATAGCCCGTAAAGTGCGCCCAGCGCTGAGAATTCCAGAAAATGCAAGTGGGTGAGATATTCTTCACCTCCTCCGACGATGGCTGCATCGATGATGCCGGCCCTGATCATCTGAACGGCGCTGTAAAGTGCGACCAGCGAGGTCGCGCAGGCTGCGGAGACCGCGTAGCTTGGCCCCATAAACCCGTATCTGTTGCAGATGAAGCCTGCGGCTGCGCAGTTGAGTCTGCCCAGGAGTGTGGTGTCATCAGGGGCCATCCGTCCGGACTTCACCTCTCGTTCGATGGCGCTCTTCTGGTCCGGCGTAAGGTGAACGACCCTTTGGACAGCGCCAAGGATATCATGAACATACTCCCTGATGTGCATATCGATGAGGGTCCCCGCCGCCTCTCCCGAGTTTTGGGAGATGAGGACCCCGATTCGTTCGCGGGGGATGTCCGAATCCAGGATACCGGATGCGCGGATGGCTCTGTCCGCCAGCCACATGGTAAGCCTTGTCGCCCCGGTCATGGTCCGGAAATCATGGGGAGGAATCCCGAGTTCATTGCGGGAGATATTAAAGTCTAAGAAGGCGCCCACCTTGCAGTAGGTCTTGTCCGGGACCTGCGGCCGGGGATCATAAAAAAGCGCGTGATCCCACCGCGAAGGCGGAACCGATGTAACCCCGCTCTTCATGGCCAGGCTTGCGGCCCAGACTTCCTCCGGGCTATTCCCCAGGGCATTGAGTATGCTCATCCCGGTGATGGCAATCCTTTCACGATCGTTTCTGTGGGGGGCGACTCGCTTTAGTCCATTGCTGACCCAGGAGGATAGAGGTTCCGTGGCTTTCCCGATCGACCCCACAATGGGCTGATGCAGCAAGAGAGGACCCTCGGCCAGTTCGCGGTGAAAGGACCGCAGCTTCCGGACATCACCGATGAGGCCGGCGCAGGCCCCGCTCATGAATTGCCCGCGTTCCAGACAGCACCGTTCATCCAAAGCTGTCCCTCCTCGCTTGTCCATGCCCCGGGCCGCAGCGAAAAGGCTCCCTGCGGCCATCTCTTCCATTCTCGTGCGGAAGGAAGTTTCGTCCTGGTGACCCGCTGCAAACTCCCTCTCCAGGGATAAAATAGCTTCGATTCTCGGGGTCCTCAAGGACCGTACCCGAAGCCCCGTGTGCTGTCCCGAAATGGCTGTTCCCCCCGGAGGCGATTGCAGAATCATCCGCTGATAGAGCGCTGTCAAGGCGCCTGTTTCAACGATCTCCCGTGTGGCCAGGTAGGCTGTACCCATCTGGATGGCGTCCGCGCCGAGCATGGCGGCCAGGAATGCGGTCTCCCGATTAAAGATTCCCCCTGCAAGGACCACGCGACAGTGTTGGAAAAGGGAAGGCGTGCGCTGTTTCAGATCCAGCACCATTTGAGCAAGGGTGAGTGTACTATGCTGCCCTACGTGGCCCCCGGCCTCATACCCCTCGCAGACTACGTATCTCACGCCTGCTTCAAGGGCGAGCCTTAACAGAGCCTCGTCAGGAACAATATAAATGACCTCTATGCCGCATTCTATTAATTCTCTTAAGGGGGAAAGATCGCCTCCTGCGATCACGACAAAACGAGGTCTCTGTTCCTTTATCCAGGTCAGATTCATCTCCCTGAAAGGGTTCTCTGCCAGGGTGACGACATTCACTGCATAAGGGCGACCTTTCATAATCTCCGGCAGGCGTCCCAGCTTGCGGTCAAGGGTCTCCGCGTCCATCAGGCCAAGGGCTATGGTGGGTAATCCACCGGCATCGGCAACCATGGAGGCAAACTCCGGGACATCAGTGATCCAGGACATGGCGCCCTGGATAAAAGGATATTCGGTTCCCATATCTCTGGCTACAGGACTATTCAAAAAACAATTCTTTTTTGCCTCAGCCATGCGGCATTCGTTACGAATTTCGTCCATGAAGGTTTTCACGGCCTCTATGGTTCCGGCCCCAAAACGCTCAACGAATGATTGAGCAAAGGCAGCTTCAACGCCCAGAGGGATGACCTCGTTCTGACCGAAATGGCTCTCCAGAGGGTGGAGGGATCTTGCATGCACCCGGCTTACGAAGGAGCGGCGGATTTCCTCGGTGATCTCTGCACCGCAGAGCGAGTCCTCGAGCGTCTTTATTTCCTTGAACGCGCGCGAGTTTCCCTTATTGAAAAGGCGACAAGGAACCTGCAGGTCCAGGCCAACCAGTTCGGTAGAATCCAGGCGGAGCTTGGAGAGCCGTTGGCGTTGAACATCATCAATGGCAACCAGATCTGTCAGCCAATGGATGCTCTCAAAAACGATCCCTGTGGCCCCTGTCGACAGGAATGCCGCTGCTGCCTCAGGCGTGGAGACGGCTCCCCAGATAAGGATGTCGGGAAACTTTGAGTGTGTGCGCAGTATTTCCCTGACTATCGAATAGAGAGCCATGGTCGTCTCACCGCTTACGAATCCGGAGGCCTCGCATCCTTTCAGGACGATGTGCCCGATGCCCGAGCTATCCTTCAAAATCGCTGCAAGGAGGTCCAGGTTCCCGATGATTGGAAAGCAACGGTGGTCTTCCGACAATTCCCTCAATCTCTGGAGAAAGAGGGAAGAATCTTCCTGAAAAAACCGGGGGTGGTACTCTACCCAGATGTTGTGGACCCCTGTTTCCTTTAATAACTGACCCAAAGATGGATCAAAGAAGGCAGGGACAGAAATCTTGATATCCATCACGTGGCCGGCAGGATCAGCTTTTCGTAAGAAAGAACGTAACCCTTCCACCTCCATCATGGAAAAATCGAAGATGGCTGTGCTGCCTGTTTGCTGAGCCATTTGAATCACCGATAGGGTGATCTCCTCAGGCCGCCAGACAAAACCAATGAGAGAAACCCGATGCTCAACCACTATGTCAGCCCTCTGCTTCAATGACATATGTTCACCTTTTAATTGCAATTTAATGACAATTTGCCAGTTGGATCAATCCACCCCGATACGCATAAGTATCAGCGCGATCGTCACCACTTCAACTTCAGGTACCACTCCGTGACATCACTTCCGATTCCTAACCGGGCAAGCTGGCGCAAATCCGTTTCCAGAACGTCGGGCGTGCTGTAATCCAATATGCGGTACTGGGGATCCGTCCAGACACGCACCGTCTTACCCCAAACCTTTGTTTCCGGCGGCAAGATGAGTTGAATGCGGTGGATCAGGTTGATGCCTGCCAGTGCAGCTGTTTCTATCACCATATCAGTGCAGTTTTTGGACCTTACGCCGAACTGGTCGTACTTCCGCTGCATGATGTATTCATAGATCAATTGATGCCGTCGTTTGGTAATCGGCATTCGCCATACGAATGTGGGAGGGCGATTGGGCTTGCCAATCTGGAATTGGCCATCGGCCATTGTCTGCCACAAGTAAGAGATAGGATCGGGAACCCCATCCCGGATTCCCTCAAACACGCCATCATGGAAACGCGGTTTTGTTATCCCGAAATCGCCGGTGTGGCCGAATTCCAGACGATCCTGGGGACTTTCCAGAATGAGCCAACTATGTGCCCACGGGCGCCGCCAAATTGACAAGAGAAGCGACTTTGTATCGCTGTAGTCCCAATTGGCAGCTTCGTTCAGGATATAGAGGTAATATCCCTCGTCCCCCACGGGCGTTCGGGTGGCGGGATCCAGGTCGGCATCGGGAGCAAAACGGCACACAATACCGATGGGCTGGACACTCCAGCCATCGGGTTGCATCGGAGCGAAGAGCCGGGGTGTTTTGTGGGTGCACCCGGCCGCAATCCCTCCCAGGAACAGTATCACTATGAGGAGACACGCCCGATATACTTGTTCGGTTGCGTTGTTATTCATAAGGACTTTCTGAATATGCGATATCTCTTGTATCTTTTTGCGCCCGCTTCTTCTACCAGAAAGTTGATCGACTCGTTGTCCTCCAGGGTCCAGCCCATCTCCAGATTCTGATAATTATTTTTTCCCCTGCCAATCTCATAGATGTGGCGGAAGGCAAGCATGGGGATTCCCAGTTGCCGGAACTTCTCCCTGATCCCGAACATCAAACACCTCAGTCCCCTGATCTCATGCCGATATATGAGGAACTTCAGTAAACCCAGTATACCGATCCGTCCATTGAGACGCTTAATCAAAGGGTTCATGTCGGGAAAGATCACGCAGACCGCGGCGGGTTCATTATTATAATACATAAAGAACACTAAACCCGGGTCTGCAAAGGGCTTCACACTTTTTTGAATGTCCCGCATCTCATTAGTAGTCAGGGGTACAAACCCCCAGTTGCCGGACCAGGAATCATTATAGATCTCTCTTATCAAATCGAACTCGGCATCCATTTTCTTCGGATCAACGTGCCTGATGCAAACCCCTTTTTTTTGAGCAGTCCGTTCAGCAAGACGCTCCATCCAATCGGGCAACCGGTACTCGCCATCTATCAGGAAGGCGAGCAGATCCTTCTCTTTGGTGAGGCCGCATGCTTCGATTAGCCTCAGGTAATACAGCGGGTTATAAGTCATACCCACAGCAGGCGGATAATTGAAGCCCTCTATGAGCAGCCCCGACTCGTAATGCATCGACGGGCTGAGCGGGCCTCTCAGGAAGGTCATCCCCTTCTGAAGAGCCCACGTCTCAACGGAGGAGAAGAGAACTCGCGCAGCCTCCTGATCATCAGCGCATTCGAAAAATCCCCAGACACCCATCTTTTCGTTGTGGCACTGGTTGTAATTACGATCTACAATGCCGACGATCCGTCCGACCGTCTCCGAACCGCGCCGGGCCAGAAAGAGGATGCGCTCGGAAAATTCCCAGAAAGGGTGTCTGTGAGGGTTCAGCATCCGGCGAACCTCTTTCTTGAGTGGAGGAACCCAGTTGGGGTACTCGGCATAGATCTTCCATGGCAAGTCAATGAAGTCCTTTAATGCCGAACCTCCTTCCACAGTAATAATCTCTATACCAGCCATAATCGTTTCCTTCGAGTGGTTATTACCGAAAATGAGATTTTTTTGATAACCATTCTTTTATCAAATTATATTTTAAATAAACTCTTCCATGCAACAAGGTAATGTCACGACATAACGTAAAGAGAGTATGTCCATAAACTACCAGGGAAAATCAAAAGACTGTCATTCCCGCAATCCCGTCCCGAACGCTTTCGGGATTCGGGAGTCGGGAATCCTTCCCTGAAGCCATTGGAAATATTCCGGACAAGCCGGAATGAAAAACTAAAGTTAGTTGTATAGATTATAAACACACACTAACTAATAATGTGCCGGAACAAACTTCGTTCTGGTCGTTCGGATGTTGTGAAAACAGTCAGAAAGTGGTAAAATTCTCATATAAGTGGAGTCAACGGCAAAAGACAATCCTTTCCTGTCCTTTTTTCAGTTCATTGGCAAAAAGACACTGTATATTATTAACAATCTTGGCGCCATTGCCATTTTTTTTACGCTTGCTTTTCTGAAGATATTCCGGCCTAAACAGTTTAGGGAGATTGTTCAGCAGGTCTTCTACATCGGAGCCAGGTCATCGAATATTGTGATTCTTGTCGGCCTTTTCACTGGCATGGTCCTCGGTCTTCAGCTTTTCTATACCCTCAATACATTCGGATCCGAGGGGGTCCTCGGTTCAGTCGTCGCTTTTACGCTGATCAGGGAGCTGGGCCCTGTCCTTACGGCGATCATGATAACTGCGCGAGCCGGTTCTGCAATGACAGCCGAAATCGGTATCCTCCGCATCTCTGAGCAGATTGATGCCTTGTATACCATGCGGATCGATCCGCTTCAGTATCTCATCAGCCCCCGTATCGCAGCTGCGATCATCAGCTTTCCCCTGCTGACCGCCTTTTTCGATCTGGTCGGAATCTTTGGCGGGTATGTCACCGGCGTTCTCCTCCTCGGCGTGGATAAGGGTGCCTACTTCTATAGAATCCACGCATATGTTCAGATGGCAGACATAAGCGGCGGGTTTATCAAGTCGCTCGTATTTGCCGGGCTGGTGTCTACGATCTGCTGCTATCAGGGATATTTCGCCCACCTTCTTACGGACAGCCATGGCGCTAAAAGTGTCAACCTTGCAACAACGGCTGCGGTTGTTTACTCTTGTGTTATGATCCTGGTCTCGGATTATGTTGTGACATCTTTTCTGATGTAGAGGTGCATGTGGAAACGCCATTGATAGAATTCAGAGAGGTGACCAAACGCTTTGACGAAAAGACCGTTCTCGACAAGACGAATCTCACGATTTATGAAAACCAGATTACGACGGTAATAGGGAAGAGCGGCAGCGGCAAGAGTGTCCTCCTGAAACATATTATCGGACTGCTTTTACCCGATGAAGGAAGTATCCTCTTCAGGGGAAAACCTTTTGATAAGATGAAGAAGGGAGAGTGGAACAAATACAGGAGTAAGATCAGCTATATGTTCCAGAACAATGCCCTCTTTGATTCCCTGACGGTCTTTGAAAATATAGCACTTCCGCTGAGGCAGACGACGAAGCTTAAAAAGAAGAATATAGAACAGAAGGTGATGTCGCGTATCGAGCAGATGGAGTTGTCTGACGCTCTCCGAAAGTACCCTTCAGAGCTTTCGGGTGGGATGCAGAAGCGCGTGGCTCTGGCCCGGGCACTGGTGACAGACCCGGCGATCGTGCTCTTTGATGAGCCGACGACCGGCCAGGATCCTATCAGAAAAAAGATCATCCTGAGCCTGATTTCCCATTACAGAAAACAGCTCGGCTTTACTGCTGTTCTTATCAGTCATGAAATCCCGGATGTCTTCTTCATCTCTGACCGGATACTCCTCCTGTGGGAAGGCAAGATCGCCTTTCACGGCACTTATGAGGAGTTGACCAGGCTCAGGAATCCCATGATCGATGAATTCCTTCAGAGTCTGGACGGCCTCAGGGATGAACTCACCGGCCTGCTCTCCAAGGAGATCTTCAGGTCCCGCTATGCCCTGACGCTTGGCCGCGGAAGCGTCCATAAAACGGTTACTGCAGTGCTCTTCGGCGTCAGTGTTGAACAGATTACTACTATACTCGGGGCTCAAACTGCCATGGAGGTACTCAAGACCCTTGGTGCGTATGTAAATCAATATTTTGTTCCGTTAGGAGGTTTTTCAGCACGCCACAGCAGAGACAGAATCCTGACAATTCTGCCTGATACAGGGTTTGAAGAGGCTGGAAAATTAGTTCATGATATTGCTCAGGAACTTCAAGAAAAAGCTTTGCCGGAGCTCAATTCAATCGCCGCTGCCAGGGCGGTGGCTGGCGGCTGTTTCGAAATATTGGTGACTGCCGGTATAACTGAGGCCAGTTCCGCTGATGACATTGCACAGATTATGGAACAGGCTGATACAAAGCAGAAGATAATTGCAAGATATCAGTGCGGTAAGGAGGGTAGTTCAAAATGAAGAAGTACTCGCTTGAAACTGTTGTTGGCATTTTTGTGGTCGCCGGTCTCCTGTGTGTGGCATACATGACAGTGAAACTCGGCAAGGTTTCCCTGATAGGAGATGAATATTATTCACTGCATGCCCGTTTTGCTTCAGTGTCCGGACTGCGGGTTGGCAATCTAATCGAGATTGGAGGCATCGAGGTAGGACGAGTGGAACGCCTGAGTATAGACCAGGAAGATCAGATGTCGGTAGTGGAATTGAAGATCAGGAAAGGCATTAAGGTTTATGATGATGCAAGTGCGTCGATCAGGACAGCCGGTTTAATCGGCGATAAGTTCGTTAAGATTGAGCCTGGAAGCACCGGGGAACTTCTGAAACCCGGAGGGATTATCGCCGAGACAACGTCGCCGATGGATCTGGATGAACTTATCGGTAAATATGCGTTTGGAGATATCAAAAAGGACGATATAAAGGAGAGCAAATGAGCTTTCAGGAGGAAGCTATGAAAAAGTACATCGTTGGAATGACACTCATCCTGTGCCTGATCTTTCCAGTTTCTTCCTTTTCCGGTCAGCCTACCGACATAGTGAAGGGTAACCTGGACAAGGTGCTGGATGTACTGCGCGATCCATCCCTCAAAGCAGAATCTGCCAGGAAAGCTAAGAAGGATAAGATGCGGCACATCTCACAGGAGATGTTTGACTTCACCGAACTCTCTAAGAGATCATTAGGCAGGAACTGGAGTAAGTTCAATCCCGATCAACAGAAGGAGTTTGTAGGGCTCTATAAGTCTCTCCTCGAGGATGCCTATGCAGATAAGATTATGCTGTACGCAGAGGTAAAGATAGTCTTCAGCAAAGAGGTTGCGCTCACAGAAAAGACAGTGGAGGTACAGAGTACAGCTTTGACAAAGTCCGGAGAGATCCCGATTCACTACAGAGTAATTATGAAGGATAGCGTGTGGAGGGTTTACGATATCGTTATTGAAGGGATAAGCCTTATCGATAACTACCGCGCTCAATTTAAGGAGATACTCGTAAACAAACCGCCGGAGTCATTACTTGAAACCCTGAGGAAGAAGGTAGAAAAGGCTTAACAATTTCTATCAGAATCGTACGTTACAGACAGCCTCGAATTATTCTCGGTGTCCGGTGTCCCAACTAAAAATGGCGGTGAGAACCCCGCAGGACATGGTCCTGACTAATAAGACTATAAGTAAAGCCACAGCTGTCATACCCGCTCTACGAGTCATAGACTTGTCGGGAATCTTTCTGAGAAAAGAAGGATACTGGACAAGCCAGAATGACAAAGTTGATATGTGAATGTGGTTATACTTATGAACTTCTTGGTAAGCTTTGAATCTTTCCGCATTCGTGCTAAAGTTTAATGATGAGGAGCTTACTTTACTTGATGAAATGAGACCATGAAAAGAGCCACGTTTTTCTTTTTCTTCTTTCTGTTGGTTTCTGTCTTTCCTCTCAGCGGGGGATGTGCGACCTTGCCGAACGTCTCTGAAATGATTCATGAGGCGCCGACTGCACAGAAACCTCGGCAAATCGTTTCTTCCAAAGGGCTGTTATCTCCCGAAAAAAGCAAGGCCATCATGGAACGCCTGAAGCAATCGGTCGACCCGACGGACATTCTGGGACGCCATACTGTTGTGGTAGAATCAGTCACCGAAAGCCCGTTGACGAAGGGGAACAAGGTTACTCTGCTCGCCGATGGTCAGGCGACTTATACCGCTATGTTCAAAGCCTTAGAGAGTGCCAGAGACCATATCAACCTTGAAAGCTATATCATTGAAGATGATGAAACAGGCCGCAAATTTGCCGATCTGCTGTTGCAAAAACAGGCGGAAGGTGTCCGGGTAAATCTTATCTATGACAGCGTGGGCAGTATGAATACTCCTGATTCTTTTTTCCAGCGCCTGCAAGGCGGTGGAATTCAGGTTGTCGGATTCAATCCGATAAATCCGCTGAAGGCCCCGGGGATATGGGGACTGACACACCGCGACCACCGCAAAATTTTGATAGTCGACGGCAAAGTCGCCATTATCGGGGGCGTCAACATCAGCAAGGTTTATTCGAGCAGTCCATTCAAACGGAAACAAAACGAAAAGGCGCCAATTCACTGGCGTGACACAGACATTCAAATCAAAGGCCCCGCCGTGGCTGAATTCCAGAAGCTCTTTCTTGAGACCTGGCTGAAACAGAAGGGGCCGAAACTTTTCGAAGGGAACTATTTCCCTGAACTGAAAGAAGAGGGCAATGCCCTGGTGCGGGTGATTGACAGCACCCCGGGACAGGACAACAGGGTTCCTTTTATTGTATATGTGTCGGCGCTCACTTTTGCAGAGCATTCGATTCACATGACGAATTCCTATTTCATCCCTGACGACCAGATAGTAAAGGCCCTTACCGATGCTGCTGAGCGCGGTGTTGACGTAAAGATCATTCTCCCTGGGATCACCGATTCACAGTTGGCATTATATGCGCAGAGGTATCATTATTCCGGGTTGTTGAAATCGGGAGTGAAGATATATGAGCACGGCACTTCCCTGCTTCACGCGAAAACCGCGGTGGTTGACGAGGTCTGGTCAACAGTCGGCTCAACCAACATGGACTTCCTGAGTTTATTAAACAATGACGAGGTGAATGCGGTTATCCTGAATCACGAGTTTGCCGTCGAAATGGAGAAGATGTTTGTCCGGGACCTTGCAAATTCGAGGCAGATTCAATGGGCAGAGTGGAAAAAAAGACCGTTGTTACCCAGGGTCAGGGAGTGGTTTGTGAATTTATTCATCCGATGGTTGTAACATTTCGTCAAAGCCCGGTTCATTGCAGTAGAAGTGAGTCAAGTGAATCAGATGCGTAAGAGCGGAAACCTTCCGAAATTCTTCCTGTTCATAGTCGCGGCTGCGATTCTTTTTTCTGCCGTTTCCGTTCCAGCGGTCGAAAAGCATCGGCAGGGTGAATACATCCTGCTTGACACCTATCACAGAAACATGGCCAAGCTGGAGACAAACAGCTTGGGCCTTCCTCTGTTTCTGGAGTCTTTTGAGCGAGATGACAGAGTGCAGGTGGATGTCTACGGGACCTTCGATTATCCCTTCAGCAGTGTTGTCAACATGCTCAAGGTTCCGGCAAACTGGTGCGATATCGTATCCCTTCATCCTAATGTCAAGGCATGTACCTACAGGGAACGGCCAGGCGACTGGCTGCTGACGTTTTACGTCGGCCGCAAATTCTATCAACCTCCTGAAGACACGCGTAAAGTCATTTACCATTACCGGAACGTTGATCAGCAGCAGGGGTATCTGGATATCATTCTCAGTGCCGATGCAGGCCCTTTTGGCACGAAGGACCACAGGATGATGTTCGAGGCCCTGCCCCTTGATGGGGGAAGGACTTTTGTCCACGTCAGTTATGCGTACACCGACAGCATTGCGCTTCGCCTCGCGGGAAAGGCCTATTTTGCGATACTCGGCCGGGGCAAGGTAGGATTCACGGTGACCGGAACAGACAGAAACGGCAAACCCGTCTATATTGGCGGGCCCCGCGGCGCGATTGAGCGCAACGCTGTCCGGTACTATTTCGCTATCCAGTCCTTCATGAATACGTTGCGCTATCCCGAAAAAATTCTTTTCAGCATGAGAACCAGTGAGTGGTATGATCTTACGGCCCGCTACAGGAAGCAGTTCTTCGATCTGGACAAAAAAGACTACCTCACATTCAAGACAAAAGAGCATAAGAACCAGATGATACTCCAGCGGTCGATCGGGAAATAGTCTTCAATAAGTGGCTGAACACTCCAGAACTGACCTGCTATACTATGAGTTAAGAAGGATCGAAGTACTTATGAAGAAAAATGATTTTCCTGGAATTGAA
>JAVHLL010000040.1 GCA_031082155.1 Thermodesulfovibrionales bacterium
CCGATAACATTGTTATTGATCTGGATCAGTTGCTGATCAAGGGACAGGTAGCATTCAATATAGCGATGAACGCAGGAGATGTCATACTTGTCCCGAAGAGCGGTATATTCTTTGTTGACGGTGCCGTCAAAAATCCCGGATCATTTCCTTTAAAGGGAAAAATGACGTTCACACAAGCCATCAGCTTGGCTAAGGGCTTCGGAGTGGATGCGAAGAAATCAGATATTAAAATATACCGTGATACCGGCAAGCAGGAAAGGGATGTTATTACCATTGATTACGACGATGTCCTTGACAGGAAACTCCCGGATATCGAAATGAAAGATAAAGATGTAATTATCGTGACAAGCAGCACATTGAAAAGGATTTACGGAGGACTTGCAGGATATTTTAATTTCGGCTATTTTGGATTCACCGGGGTGCGTCCGGGAGCTGGCGTTTATTAAGTAAAGTTCAGGAGCTAAGGTTACATCAATGGATAACAGATACGAAATTAAAAAATACGATCAAAAAGATTTCCCGCTCTCAACATACCTGGAGTATGCTCATACGCAGGAAAGAGAAAGAGAAGAAATTCATTTAAAAGATTATCTCAATGTGATATTAAAGAGAAAATCGATAGTAATGGTCTTTCTCATTGCCGTTGTCATTTTAACGATCGTTCTCTCTCTCATGATGACACCTATTTACATGGCAACAACTGTCGTGAGAATCGACAAAGAAAGCCCGAATATTCTTTCATTTAAGGCAGTACAGATCGATTCGCCGGGAGCTGATTATTATCAGACCCAATTTGAAATTCTGAAAAGCCGGAATATGGCAGAGCGAATTATCAGGAATCTCAATCTCACCGGCAATCAGGATTTCCTTCCGCCGAAAGATACTCTTTCCAAGATTAAGAGCTTCATGTATGACAATACGATTGGTGTTTTTTCAGATATTTTTCTTCTTTTTTCACCCAGGAAATCTCCTGATACAGCTCCTTCAGCGCCGGCAAACAGACAATCATCCGGCAGTGATATACCGGAATATCTGATCAGCTCGTTAATTTCCCGTTTGGAGGTATCCCCTGTCAAAAATTCACAACTGGTTAAAGTGAGTTTTGTTTCTCAGAATCCCGAAATTTCAATGAATGTGGCAAATGCGGTCGCTCAAACTTATATAACCTTTGATCTTGAAAGCAGACTGTTCGCCAGTCAGGACGCAAAGGAGTTCCTTCAGTCACAGATAGAACTGATAAGACTTAAAGTCGAAGAGGCAGAACAGGCGTTAAACAAATACGCCGCAAAAAATGAGATTATATTCAATACAAGCAATAACAGTTTATATGCGCAGAAACTCTCTGACATCTCGGCGGCATTGAACGGCGTTACAACTGAGCGAATTCAGAAAGAGGCATTATTCAGGGAGGTCAGAGAATCCGGTTCGAATAATCCTATTATTTTAAATAATTCCATGATACAGGGGTTGAGAAAAGAACATGCAACCCTCGAAGCCGAATACTATAATCTTTTAAAAATATATACACCTAATTATCCCAAAATGAAAAGCCTTCAAAGCCAGATGGACGCTATAACAAACAGGATTTCGCAGGAGACTGCAAAAATAGTTAATGCTACTGAACTGGATTACCGAAATTCATTCAAAAAGGAAGAAAACCTGACAAGAGCGCTCAATTCACAAAAGCAAAAGGTGCTCGCATTTCAGGATTCTGCCGCTCAGTATGAAGTACTGAAAAGGGAAGTCGATGTAAATAAAGGGTTATACAACAGCTTGTTGCAGCGTTTGAATGAGGTAAGTGTTTCTGCCAGCAACAAGGCTACCAATATTCAAGTTCTCGATAAGGCTATTTTACCGAAATATCCTTTCAAGCCAAATTTACCCTTTAACATTGTATTAGCAATAATCTTCGGACTTACAGGCGGAATAGGAATTGCTTTTATGGTCGAATATTTCGACAACAGCATAAAAGATACCGACGACATCGAAAAGAAAGCGGACCTTCCGATTCTCGGGGTTATTCCCCATGTTGAAGAAGTTCGGGAGGCGGTAGCTTCTTCGAATAACACAATGATCCAGCACAAGGTGGAACCGCAACAATCTGATCTGCCTATGGTTGTTGATCATACGCAGACGAATCCGGTCATTGAGGCATTCAGGTCTATCGGTGCATTCATACTTCTGTCTTCATCGGAAAAACCTCCAAAGACAATACTTATTACAGGACCCGTCGATAAGATTGGAAAAACTTCTGTGGCAATAAATATTGCGAAGGCAATGCGTGAAAAGCTGGGAAGAGGAGTTCTTATTGATGCCGACTTGAGAAGACCACGACTTCATTCTGCCTTTGCACTTGACAACACAGTCGGATTGTCATCAGTCCTTTCAGGGAATATCGAGTTCAATAGCTCCAATGGCAGATTGATAAAATCTTCGGGAATCTCAGGCCTGAGTATAATAACATCAGGACCCATACCACCGAATCCTTCAGAACTCCTTGGATCACCGAAAATCCAAGCAATTATCTATGCCCTTCAGTCGATGTATGAATTCATAATTATTGATTCTCCTCCTGTAATGGGACTCCCGGATTCAATTTATCTGAGCAGAGTTGTCGATGGAACGGTCCTGGTCGTCAGAGCAGGAGAAACACCCTTGAAGGTTTTGAAGGAGACTAAAAGACTTTTTCGGGACATCAATGCAAAAATACTTGGGGTTGTTCTGAATGGGGTAAAGCAATCCGACCTGAAATACGGAGCATATAATTATTACCATTCAGCATATTACTCATCCTATTTTGAAAACCAAAAACATTAACCTTCAGAAGCAGACAGGCCTGTGAACCTTTCCTACACCGGAAACAGACATGCGTAATGCTCCTGACAGAGAACACCATAAAGTTTGATCACCAATGGAAATACCGTTTCATAAACCCTATATAACTTCCGACGAGGTTGACGGGGTTGTCAATGCCCTGCAATCCGGCTGGATTACCATGGGATCGACAACTCTGGAATTTGAGGATCGATTCAGGGAATACATCGGCTGTAAAAATGCCATATCCATGAACTCCTGCACCGCCTGTCTGCATCTTGCTCTCAAAGCCATAAATCTCACTGAAGGAGATGAAGTTCTTGTCCCGGCGGTAACATTCACAGCGACTGCTGAAGTAATCACCTATTTCAAGGCAAAGCCTGTGCTGGCCGACATTGACAAGCATACGGGCAACATCGATATTTCAAAAATCGAGAGGAAAATCACCGCAAAGACCAAAGCGATAATACCGGTTCACTACGGGGGACAGCCATGTGATATGGATGAGATTGCCGGCATTGCAAAAGCCCACCGTCTCTGCGTCATTGAAGACGCAGCGCATGCTATTCCAGCCTGGTACAGACAGAAAAAGATAGGGACAATCAGCGATATGACATGCTTCAGTTTTTATGCAACAAAACCGCTGACTACCGGTGAAGGCGGCATGGTGACCACGGAAAATGATGAATGGACCGCCAGAATGAAAATATTGAGGCTGCACGGCATTTCACAGGATGCATGGAAACGGTATTCAAAGGAAGGCACCTGGTTCTATGAGGTGATCGAGGCAGGCCACAAGTACAATCTTACCGACATTCAGGCAGCTATCGGTTTGGCCCAATTAAGGAAAATTGAATGGATGTGGCAACGCAGAAAATTGATAGCCGGCCGATACACAGATGCACTCCAGTCTATAGACACCTTGATGACTCCCTTTGTAAAGCCGGACAGGGAGAGTGCCTGGCACCTGTATGTGCTCAAACTCAATCTCGAAACGTTAACCATTGGCAGAAACCAGTTCATAGAGGAATTAAAAAGAAGAGGGATAGTAACCTCTGTCCATTTCATCCCTCTTTACAGACACCCATATTATCGTGATGCCTTCTCTTATTCCACAAACGGCTTTGATGGATCCGAATGGTTCTATGAACGCGTCATATCGTTACCAATCTATCCCGGAATGACCGACGCACAAGTACACACGGTAATTGATACAGTGACAGAGCTGGCAACACGGTATAAAAAATAAAATGTTATACTCCCGGCCCACAGAACATCATTTATTGCCAGACGTGATGCAAGAATCAATTATACGTAATTCGAAGCTGTTTTTTTCTCTATGACATTAAAACGATTGTTTGATATCTTTTTTTCATCCGTAGGAATAATCCTATGTTTCCCTTTTTTCATAATCGCCGCCGTCCTCATAAAATTTGACAGTTCCGGTCCGGTTCTTTTCACACAGGAAAGAATCGGCAAGAATTTCATACCATTCAGGATATATAAATTCAGGACTATGAAGCATGGTGCAGGACAAAACGATCCCAAAATTACCATAACTGGCGACAACCGTATCACCAGAATCGGAAGACTTCTCAGGAAATATAAGATCGACGAGCTTCCCCAGCTCTTTAACGTTCTGAAAGGTGAGATGAGTTTTGTCGGTCCAAGGCCTGAAATCAGGGAGTACGTAACCCTTTTTAAAGCAGCATATGTAAAGTTACTCAGCATCCGCCCTGGTATCACGGACCCTGCTTCAATATGTTATTCAAATGAGGAGGTCCTTCTCTCACATTCCGATAACTGGGAAGATAATTACAGGAAAACAGTTTTGCCGGAAAAAATAAAACTTTCACTGCACTATGTAGACAACCATAATCTGATAACTGATATGCAACTCATTATCAGGACAATTGTCAAAACATCACTTCGGATAGAATAGTCATTTAAGGATACAGGCACCATGGGCAGAACAATGAGCAAAATATACGGGATTATGAAGGAGCTGATTATCAGGTACAGAAGAATTTTCGTCATTCTTTTGCTCCTTATGCAGGCAATCATCGCCAATTATATCGCGTTCATTATCCGGTTCGAATCGACGCTTCCTGTTCTGTATTTGAATAAATTCCTCATGTATCTCCCACTTCTTCTCTTGATACGTCTCCTCTGCATCATACAATCAGGATTACACAAAGGCTTGTGGCGCTACGCGAGTGTCAGCGATCTTATCAAGATCATAAATTCCTCGACTTTAGGGAGTGTAGTATTCCTCGTGATAGTACGATACATTATCGGCGATCTTGACTACCCGCGCTCAGTGTATTTCCTTGACCTGCTGCTGTTAATAATAATCTCAGGCGGCAACAGACTGTTCATAAGGGCGTTCAGAGAATATATGGCAGAAGAACCGCACAGGAAGAAAATACTCATTCTTGGAGCAGGTGATGCGGGTGAAACAATCGTGCGTGAGATGAAAAACAGAAGCGACAGTCTTTATATGCCAATCGGTTTGATTGACGATGATCCTGCCAAAAAAGGGCTTACCATCCACACTATCCCTATCCTCGGCGGCAGCAGTGACATTCCGGAAATATTACAAAAATATAAGCCAGACGAGATGCTCATCACTTCTTCCAATCTCGTTAAAAACATCAAAGAGATATACGAAATGAGCAAACCGTATACCGTGGCTATAAAGAAACTCCCCGGCTTAAACGATATCCTTGGCGGTAATATCTCAGTTATGGCTAAAATCGGTCAGATGTTGATTGATGCGAATCTGGTAACCGAATTACAGGTACGGACAGCCCTCACCCTTCAGGAGAACGAGGGTGGACGGCTCGGCTCAAAGCTTGTCAAGCTTGGGTATATTTCTGAAAAAACCCTCATCTCATTTCTCAGAAAACATTATGGTATTTCCCATATGAAACCAATTTCCCTTGAGGATCTGCTCCAGAGAGAACCTGTCAATACTAATGTGCCTTTCATAAAAGAATTTATCGCCGGCAAGTCGGTCATGGTGACAGGCGCCGGAGGATCAATCGGGTCAGAACTATGCAGACAGATAAGCCGGTATCACCCTTCCAACCTCGTGCTGTTGGACAGATATGAGAACAGTCTGTTCGATATTGACCTCGAGTTGAGATCCCTGCGGAACGGTTTGAATATATCAACCGTTATCGGCGATATACAGGTCCCTGCAAATCTCGAACATATCTTTTTCAAACACAGGCCCCAAATTATTTTCCATGCAGCAGCGTACAAACATGTTCCTCTGATGGAGCATAATCCAATAGAAGCAGTGAAAAACAATATTTTCGGCACAAAGAATCTCATTGAAGCGGCACAAAAATATGAAGCTGACAGTTTTGTCCTGATCTCAACAGACAAAGCCGTTAATCCGACGAATATTATGGGGGCGACAAAACGGGTTGCTGAATTCCTTACAGTTCATAAGAATTCTCTCTCCAAAACCAAATTTACAACAGTCCGGTTTGGAAATGTTCTTGGTACGAACGGCAGCGTCATCCCAATCTTTCAGGAACAGCTCAAAAAAGGCGGCCCCCTGACAGTAACCCACCCTGATGTTGAACGGTTTTTCATGCTGATACCCGAAGCCGTTCATCTTGTGCTTACCGCAGCATCATCGGGAAAAGGCGGTGAAATATTTGTTCTTGATATGGGTGAGAGCATCAGAATCACGGATCTCGCAGAGAATTTCATCCGGCTTGCGGGGTTTATTCCCCACAAGGAAATCAAAATTGAGTTTATCGGTCTCAGACCGGGAGAAAAATTGTACGAAGAGCTCTTTGATGAGACAGAAAAAGTACTTCCAACTTTCCATAAGAAACTCTTTATGGCAGTCCCTGAAATTCCGTCAATGCACTACTTAGATCTTTGTTGTTCGAGCCTTGAATGTTGCATAAATAATTACGATATCCATGAGGCTCTCTCCATAGTGCAGAGTATTGTGCCTAATTTCAAGAAATCTGAAACCACGGGACGCGATCAATACATACGTTTCGTGAATATTGAAACGTAGCATAAGATATTACGGGGGGGGGTATTTACTGTGTTAAAAATGGTGGTGCAGAATGCTATCGATGGGGTCCTGGATATGGTTACAGTAGCCGGAACTCTTGAAGTAGCAATGTCCTCTGAATTAAGAGCGTGAGGAACTGGTAGTTCGTCCAGGCTTCCATCTCTCATTTATGCTGATACTTTATGTATACCGATAATACCAGCAACATAGGCAATGTCCTCATTGTCGATGATGAGCCCAATGCATTAAAAATTCTTTCCGCAATCCTTTCTGATAAGGGATTCAGGATATTTGACGCTATGGGCATGGACAGCGCAATTACCCTTATGCATAAGCATGATATTGATGCAATCATTACCGATATCAAGATGACAGGCGGCGACGGCATGGTGTTATTTCACTATGTGAAGCAGCATTTCTCCGAAATACCGGTTATTTTCCTGACAGCATACGGCAACGTGGACTCTGCCGTATCAGCTATCACCCAAGGCGCCTTTTACTATTTCATCAAGCCTCCTGACTATATGAAGCTTAAGGGGATCCTTGCAAGGGCAGTGGAGCAGAGACAATTGCGGAAGGAAGTCCGGTCTCTTAAAACAATACTTGCCGTCAAGGAAAAAAATCACTTCATCATCGGCAACAACAACAAAATGCGCAAAATCCTGGAACTTATCGATTCCGTAAAAGATTCGTCAAGCAGTGTTTTGATAAGGGGAGAGACCGGTACCGGCAAAGAGCTTGTGGCAAGGGCGCTTCATTTTACAAGCAGGAAAAAGACGACACCTTTTGTTGATATTAACTGTGCCGCTGTCCCCAGAGACCTTCTCGAATCTGAGCTTTTCGGATATGAAAAGGGGGCATTTACAGGCGCTTTTTCACAGCGAACCGGCAAGTTTGAAGAGGCTTCCGGCGGCACACTCTTTCTGGACGAGATATCCGAACTCGAGCTCTCATTGCAGACGAAACTCCTGAGAGTTCTCCAGGAAAGAGAGGTGGAAAGGCTGGGGAGCAACAAGAGAATCAAGATTGATTTCAGGCTTATCTGTTCCGCCAATAAAGACATCAGACAGGAAGTCAGGGAAGAACGGTTCCGTGATGACCTTTTCTACAGAATAAATGTCATTGAGATTGCTTTGCCTCCGCTCAGGGAGAGGAAAGACGACCTCCCGCTTCTTGTCACCGAGTTCATGAAGGAATTCTGCATACGGGAGAACAAAAGTATTTCAGTATCGAGCGATGCCATGGAAATCCTTCGGGACTATTACTGGCCGGGGAATGTGAGACAACTGAGAAACATCATCGAACGGGCGGTGGTGCTTGCAAGCGGACAGACCCTTACCATACGGGACCTTCCAAATGAGATTTTATCGACATATAATCACAAACCAGATAATAATTCCATGAGAAGTTTGAAAGAAATGGAAATACAGGCGGTACGTAATGCCATACATGAATGTCAGGGGAATAAGTCCAAGGCGGCCAGAATGCTCGGGATATCGAGAAAAGCCTTCTATAAGAGATTAAGAGAACTTTCGGTCAAGAGCCATGTTTAGACACAGTACATTTAGGAGAACAAATCCAGTTGTGAAATTCTCTTCACTTACAAAGGGTATAAACTTTAAGATGAGATTTTTTATTGCATTCAGACCGGGGACAACAGATATACATGGAATACCCTTTTCCTATAATTCGCAGCAATCATTCAAAGAGATTAAAGACTAAATGAGAGGAGTATATGCTGTCCTTTGCTCCTCTCTATTTTTGGCTGATATCTGTATCAAAAGGACACAATGCTATATACAACAGGTGTAGCAGAAAGCTACAGTGTCACATAACTCGGGGAGGTTAAAATGAAAGCTGTGATTTTGGCAG
This sequence comes from Thermodesulfovibrionales bacterium, assembly GCA_031082155.1. Lineage (GTDB taxonomy): Bacteria > Nitrospirota > Thermodesulfovibrionia > Thermodesulfovibrionales > SM23-35 > JAKLQR01. Next base: position 8,732 of record JAVHLL010000040.1, read on the forward strand.
GCGGCTTCGGGACCCGCCTTTCAGAGGAAACTACCTTGCGCCCGAAACCAATGATAGAAATCGGCGGCAAACCGATACTCTGGCATATCATGAATATATATTCTGCCCATGGTATAAACGAATTTTTCATCGCCGCAGGATACAAAGCTGAAGTAATCAAGGAATATTTTCTGAACTTCTATGCAATAAATAATGACGTTACTATTGACCTCTCTGACGGGAAGACAGCAGTACATGATGGAAATCAGTCGAACTGGAAGAACTGGAAGGTTCACATCATCGATACCGGACTGCATACTCAAACAGGCGGCCGATTAAAACGTCTAAAAAAATGGCTTGATCAGGACGACACTTTCATGTTCACCTATGGAGATGGCGTTGCTGATGTTGATATCAGCAAGCTTCTGTCATTTCATCGTTCACACGGGAAATTAGCAACAGTTACCACAGTACGTCCCCCTGCACGCTTTGGCAGGATCGGTTTCGAAGAAGACCGAATTAATGAATTCTATGAAAAGCCTGATACCGGTGAAGGCTGGATAAGTGGTGGATATTTTGTGCTGAGTCCAAAAGTGATCGATTATATCAACGACGACGAGACTATCTGGGAACGTGATCCACTGGAGCGTCTCGTCCTGGAGGGACAAATAATGGGATACCGCCATTATAGTTTCTGGTCATGTATGGACACATTGAGAGAGAAAAATATTCTGGAAGAATTATGGAATGCCCATAAAGCACCGTGGAAAATATGGTAAGCGCTTGACCGGAATTCATGTGAGAAATGAATTAAAAATATGAGAACAATATCAGGCAGCGATAATAACTTCTGGAAAGGGAAGAAAGTCATGATTACCGGACATACCGGCTTCAAGGGGAGTTGGCTTTCTCAATGGCTGCTTTTAAAGGGGGCTAATATCATAGGATATGCCTTACCGCCGCATACAAAGCCGAACTTGTTTGATGAAGCGCATATTGCCGAGGGAATGATATCGGTTATCGGCGATGTGCGAAATCTGGAACTTCTTCAATCGGTTATCTTTAAGAATAAACCTGAAATTATTTTTCATTTGGCTGCTCAATCACTAGTACGTCATTCTTACATCCATCCGGTTGAAACGTATTCCACAAATGTAATGGGAACAGTAAATGTGCTGGAAGCAATTCGGCGGACAGACAGTGTGAGGGTAGCCGTTATTATTACAAGTGATAAATGTTACGAGAATAGGGAATGGGTATGGGGATATCGGGAAAGCGAGCCGATGGGCGGTCATGATCCTTATTCAAGCAGCAAGGGATGTGCTGAATTGGTCGTTTCAGCATATCGCAGTTCTTTTTTCTCGCAGGACGCTTATGATAATCATGGAGTTGCGGTAGCAAGCACAAGGGCTGGCAATGTTATCGGTGGCGGAGACTGGGCAAAAGACCGTCTTGTTCCTGACATTATGACCGCTTTTATGGAAAACAGACCTGCGATGATTCGAAATCCGAATGCCATACGACCGTGGCAGCATGTATTGGAGCCGCTGGCAGGCTATCTACTTCTTGCCGAAAAAATGTGGGTGAGCAGGCATGTATTTTCCCAGGCTTGGAATTTTGGTCCCAACGATGATGATATGGTGCCTGTCTCAAAGATTGCCGAGTGTCTGAGAAATCTGTGGGGAGGCGGAGCATTCTGGGAACTGGATTCTTCCCTTACTCCGCACGAAGCTAACTGCCTCAGACTGGACTGCTCCAAAGTAAAAAACACACTGGGATGGGTTCCTAGACTGAACTTACAAAAAGCTTTGGAATGGACTACGGAGGTCTATAAGAAGTATCATCTACGGGAAGATATAGCCCAGCTTGTGAGAGATCAAATTCAACGTTACGAATCAATATAGGGAGGGGTCACATGGTACAACTGCAGAAACCGAAGTTCGTTTTTATGGGAGGAAAGCTTCGTTCATGGGATGAGGCAATGCTCCATGTTGGATGTGAGGCCGTCACCCGGGGTCTCAACGTGTTCGAAGGGATTAAGGGTTACTCGCAACCTGACGGCCGTTTTGGAATTGTGATGCTGCGGCGACATTATGAACGGCTTCAACGCTCCGCCCGATTACTGCACATTCCTTTTGATCATACGTATGATGAGTTTAAGAATGCTATCTTCGAGCTTATTGGATCCCTGAGGGAGCCTGACCGTGACATGTGGGCCCGCCCAACTCTCTTTGCAATTGAGGGATACTGGGGTGAATATACTATTTCGGATTTGGTTATTACGGCCTATCATCAGGATAAGCAGCCGCCTGAATCTATTAATCTTGGAGTGAGCACCTGGCAGCGGAGTCCGGATGTTTCGCTCCCTGCAAGAGTAAAGGCAGGCACCAATTACCAGGTTGCCCGTCTGGCAAAAATGGAAGGTCGGGCCCGCAGCTGTCAGGATATGGTTCTCCTCAATCAGTGGGGTCGCGTCGCTGAAGCAACCGGTTCTTGTGTGCTGATCGTTCGTGAGGGAGTCATTTATACACCCCCCGCAACAGAAGGCGCCCTCGAAAGCATCACCCTGGACATAGTCGAAGCACTTTCACATTCGCTGGGAATTACATTTATCCACCGACCAATTGACCGAACTGAACTCCTTGTAGCAGACGAAATTGCCACCTGCGGGACCCTTGCTGAAGTTACCTTGGTGAAATCGATCGAAGGTCTGCCGCTTGCTGAAGAAAAAACAATTCTGGCGGCGATCCAGACCCGGTATCTCGAAGCGGTAAGAGGTATCGACCCACATCCCTTTGTGGAATTATCGTACCTGCCAACCTGACATAATTACTCAATTGTAAATTTTCGCCCGCGGTGAGATAAGATGAAAACGAAGCATATATGCAGATTCTGTGGGAATGAGCTGACATCTACCTTTATCGATTTAGGAGTGTCACCGCTGGCAAATTCATATCTAAGAAAAGAACAACTCCACAGGATGGAACCTTTTTACCCCCTTCATTCTTATGTATGTGACAAATGTTTTTTGGTTCAATTGCCGTCATTTCAGTCTTCTGAAAATATTTTCAGTGATTATGCCTATTTTTCTTCCTATTCGGAATCATGGCTTAAACATGCCAAGGACTATTCCGATCTCATAGTAGAACGATTTGGCTTCGATTCAGGCAGCCGGGTCATCGAGATAGCAAGCAATGACGGTTATCTCCTTCAATATTTCAAAGAAAAGGGCATATCCGTATTAGGCATTGAGCCTGCAAAGAATGTGGCACAGGCAGCTCTGGACGCCGGGATTCCGACTGTGATCAAGTTCTTTGGAGTTCAGACAGCAACAAATCTGTCTCTTGACAGCGGGCATGCCGATCTGCTAATCGGTAATAATGTCCTTGCTCATGTTCCTGACATAAATGATTTCGTGCGGGGGATGAAGATTATCCTGAAACCACAGGGAATCATTACCATGGAGTTCCCGCATCTGATGCATCTCATGGAAGAAAACCAGTTTGATACCATATACCATGAACACTTTTCATACTTTTCCTTTCTCTCCGTAGAGAATATTTTTTCGAATCACGGACTAACCATCTTTGAAGTTGATGAGCTACCCACTCATGGTGGCTCTCTACGGATTTACGCATGTCATTCAGACAATTCTTTTCAGACCGTCAGCCGGAATATATCCCGTTTGCGAGATATTGAAAAAGTAAAAGGCCTTACACACCTGGAATTTTATGGCACATTTACTGAAAAGGTTAAAGAGACAAAAAGGAAAATACTGAAATTCCTTATCGACGCAAAGCAGGCAGAAAAGACAATAGCCGGATATGGAGCACCGGCCAAGGGCAATACTCTTCTCAACTATTGCGGAATCAGGTCGGATTTTATTGACTATACAGTCGATTGCAGCCCTCACAAACAGGGCCTGTATTTGCCCGGAACCCATATCCCTGTATACCATCCCGACAGGATACAGGAGACAAAGCCTGATTATCTGGTAATCCTTCCATGGAACCTCAAGGAAGAGATTATGGAACAGATGGCACACATACGTGACTGGGGTGGGAAGTTTGTGGTGTTTATCCCGGAGGTAAGAATATTGTGAGCAGTAAGCAGTAATTATTAACTGCTCACAGCTCACGACTCACCGCTTACTCATAATGAATTTCACCGAAACCCAACTAAAGGGCGTATATATCATTGAGCTGGAAAAATTTGAAGATGATCGCGGGTTTTTCGCCCGAACCTTCTGCCGCAGGGAATTTGAATCTCATGGACTCAATCCCAATGTTGTACAGTGCAATATTTCCTATAACAAAAAAAAGGGGACACTCCGCGGGATGCATTATCAGGCAGGCCCTTATAAAGAGGCAAAATTAGTCAGCTGCATACGTGGTGCGATATACGACGTTCTCATAGATTTGCGTTCGGATTCCCCCACATATCGTCAATGGTTATCAGTTGAACTTACAGCCCGCTGCTCACCGCTTGCCGCTCACTATAAAATGTTATACATTTCCGAGGGGTTTGCTCACGGTTTTTTGACTTTGATGGATGATACCGAAGTCTTTTACCAGATGTCAGAATTCTATATACCTGAATATGCCAGGGGAATACGCTGGAATGATCCATTATTTCATATCACATGGCCGATAGATGTGGCTGTCATTTCGGAAAAAGACAAAACGTTCCCTGATTTCATTTCATGAAACCTGAAAAACATAATAAGCCGGATATATCGAATATCATCTCAACAATGAATTATGGGGAAACCGGCAAGCAAATGTACCGGTTAATTGAAGAACTTTACCCCCTCTGCCGGAGTATTACAGGGAATGGGGTACGAGATACATTGCGTATTCTCAAAAATCATATTCCTTTGACGGTTCATGAAATCCCGTCAGGTTCACAAGTCTTTGATTGGACCGTGCCGAAGGAATGGAATATCAGAGACGCCTACATAAAGAATTCAAAAGGCAAGAAGATCGTCGATTTTAAAAATTCGAATCTGCACGTTTTAAACTACAGTATACCCATACAGGCCAGCATGTCCTTTTCAGAGCTAAAGAGTCATCTGTTCACCCTGCCGGATTATCCTGACTGGATTCCATATCGTACCTCATATTATCAGGAAAGCTGGGGATTTTGTATGTCACATAAGCAGTTAAAGAGCCTCAAAGAAGGCACCTATGAGGTGTTCATCGATTCTTCGCTGCAAAACGGTCATCTGACATACGGTGAATACCTTATTCCGGGAGAGCGTCCTGAAGAAGTCCTCATATCATGCCATGTCTGTCATCCTTCGCTTTGCAATGACAACCTTTCAGGCATATCTGTTGTGACTTTTCTTGCAAAATTGCTTGCATCCGTTGCTCCCAGATATACCTATCGCTTCCTCTTTATTCCGGGGACTATAGGATCCATAACATGGCTTGCACTGAATGAAGCTGTTGTTCCAAGGATAAAACATGGGTTGGTCGCAGCCTGTCTTGGTGATTCCGGGAAATTCACTTACAAAAAGAGCCGTATAGGCAACACAGAAATTGACAGAGCGGTTCTGTGCGCTTTGCGGGACTTTAAAGATGACTTTGAGGTTCTTGATTTTGTTCCGTACGGTTATGATGAACGGCAATATTGTTCTCCCGGTTTCAATCTCCCCATCGGTTGTCTCATGAGGACACCCTATGCCCGTTATCCCGAATATCATACATCAGCAGATAATCTGGATTTCGTTCGGCCTTTATACTTATCCGACTCATTTTCAAGGTGTCTTTCGGTTCTGAATATTCTTGAGAATAATAAAACTTATTTGAATACAAATCCAAACTGTGAACCGCAATTAGGGAGAAGAGGGTTGTATGAGTCAGTAGGCGGCAGGAACAATAGAGTTGAGCAAATGGCGCTCCTGTGGGTTCTGAATTTATCAGACGGTCATTATACATTATTGGATATTGCTGAAAAGTCCGGGATAGAGTTCCCTACAATTCAACGAGCGTCTCGGAGATTGCTTAATAGCGACCTCTTGAAAGATCATCCGGAGAAAAACTCTCGCATATGAAAAATAGCATGAAAGATTCGGGCGCAAAACTTACACCCGGCACGATTATTAAACCACGGGCCGGCTGGCAGTTCATAGATTTCAGGGAACTGAAAGAATATCGGGACTTGCTGTTTTCACTTGCGTTGCGTGACGTCAAGGTTATGTATGCCCAGACCATCATGGGTTTCTCCTGGGCTGTGCTGCAGCCACTCGTACAGATTATCCTCTTCACCATCATTTTTGGAAAAGTCGCCAGGGTTAATACGGACGGTATTCCCTATGTTTTGTTTTCAAGTGTCGCACTTATCCCGTGGAACTACATATCACAAACAATGACTCAATCAACCCAAAGTCTCGTAACAGGGCAGCATTTACTCGGAAAGATATATTTTCCACGATTGATATTTCCGCTTATGCCCGTATTCTCAAAGCTGATTAATTTCGGAATTTCCTTATTGATCGTCTTGTCGATTATGCTGTATTACCGTGTTTATCCAACTACAAACATGTTGTTTTTGCCATTGTTTCTCATTATGATGATGCTCGTTCCCGCTTCGATCGGTCTCTGGTTCTCCACCCTTGCCATTCGTTTTCGTGATGTTCAGCACTTATTGCCTTTTTCCATACAATTGTTGATGTATACAGCTCCGATCATCTATTCTGCTTCATCGATTCCGGCAAAATATCGCTTTATCTATTCTCTGAATCCTGTTGTAGGGATAATCGAAGGCTTTAGAGCATGTTTACTCGGCACGCCTATACCCTGGCCCTATATCTGGCCTGGAATAATCGTAGGGATTATTCTGTTTATAAGCGGTGCGTTTTATTTCAGGAGGATGGAGCGCATAGTGGTTGATGTGATTTAAGATATGCATAAATGCCCAGTCAACAGGAAAAGATAAGGATTGAAATGACCGAAAGAGAGACAGTAATAAAAGTTGAAAATCTAAGCAAGTGCTACCGGATCGGACTGAAAGAGAATATGCACGATACCTTGGTAAAAAGTGTCTTCAATGTAATGAAAAGTCCCCTGAAAAACTACCGCAAGTACCGGTCGTTATACAAATTTGACAATCTGAGTCCCAATTCGGACAACAATAATCCCGATATTATTTGGGCCATCAGAAACGTTTCATTTGAGATAAAAGAAGGCGAGATCGTAGGAATTATAGGCCTGAACGGTTCAGGTAAATCAACGCTTCTCAAAATTCTGTCAAGAATTACTGATCCGACAAACGGACGTGCTGAAATTTTCGGGAAAGTAGCCAGTCTTCTGGAAGTGGGCACTGGTTTCCATCATGAATTGACCGGGAGAGAAAACGTATATCTGAACGGTTCCATATTGGGTATGAAAAAGCAGGAAATAGACCGAAAATTCGATGAGATTGTCTCTTTTTCCGGTGTTGAAAAATTTATTGACACTCCCGTAAAACGATATTCCAGTGGGATGAGAGTTCGGTTGGCTTTCGCTGTTGCCGCCCATCTGGAGCCTAAAATAGTGCTCATAGATGAGGTGCTGGCAGTGGGCGACATACAATTTCAAAAGAAATGTTTGAATAAGATGCAGAATATCGGGCAACAGGGCCGGACCGTCCTCTTTGTCTCACATAACATGCAGACGGTTACACGCTTGTGTCCCCGAACTATCCTGCTGAATAACGGAAGTATAGTAGCGGATGGTCCGTCACCACAGATTGTCAGTGTCTATATGAATTCAGAGAATGCGACAAGAGCCGAAAACAGATGGCCCAACTTGGATCAAGCTCCAGGTGACGAAGTGGTACGGTTATGTGCTGTAAGAGTACGGACAGAGGAAGGCGTGATTACAGAAACTATGGATATCCGAAAGCCTGTTTATATTGAGATGGAATATGAGGTACTAAAACCTGATTTCATATTTCTGGTCTATTACCATGTATTTAACAGCGATGGCATAAGAATTTTTGAGTCTATTGAGAACGATCCTTCCTGGATAGATCGTCCCCGTCCGGCTGGTCATTATGTGAGCACTTCCTGTATTCCCGGAAACTTCCTGTCAGAAGGTGTTCTCTTTATTAGTCCTTCTATAAGAACATTGAATCCGGAGATCCGTCGTTTACGAGTAAATGACGCTGTCGCATTTCAGGTCATTGATAGCCTGGATGGCGACTCAGCAAGAGTTACTTATATAGGGAATTTGGGAGGAGTTGTGAGACCTCTGTTGAAGTGGAAAACACGGTTTTTTTAGCGAGACGGCGATAATGTTCATGATCGATGAATTACCAATACGCAAGGGAGATGAATAACAGGAGGAATCTGAAAGTGATCTCAAGAATAAAGACTTTTGTAAAAACACAGCGATATATCAAGCATAATTTTCCTGACGAATTGCTGCTTTTCAAGGGTAAACATGTAACGAATAATGCAAACCAAAGCATCATGTATTTTACCGTTCACAGATGTGCCTCACAGTTTATCCTGAATATTTTAAGACAATGCGCAGCAGATACAGGTATGACGTATGTCAATATAGCAAGCTATTTTTGGAGAGGGGGAAAATTATACGGGGGAAATACAGATGATGTATTTAAGAGACTTGGGTACATCTATGGGCCTTTTTACGGACTGGACAGGGAGGAGTTTACCTTATCCATTCCCAAATTCGATGACTTCAAAATCCTGTTAATGCTCAGGGACCCCAGAGATGTTTTGACATCATATTATTTTCATCATGCCTATGAACTGTATGACAACCCTGCCAAAGAAGGTTTTGTCGAGGAACGAAGCAGGGAAACATTAAGTAAAACTATTGACGAATGGGTCATCGATAAATCAACGGTTTTTAGAGACAGATACAGGACATATCTGTCTACATTCGCAGATAAGCCAAATGTTTTTGTATCGAAGTATGAAGATATGATTAGGGATTTTAATACGTGGCTGGATAGTCTTCAGAAGTTTATGCATATCAACGTCAGCGCAAAAACTTTGAGTAGTATAATGCAAAAAACAGATTTTTGCACTGCTAAGGAAGATGTCAAAGCCCATAAAAGACAGGTAGTTCCCGGAGACCATATGAGGAAGTTGAAAAAAGAAACGATCAGTCATTTAAATTCAGAATTTAAAGAGATTCTGGAAACATTAAAGTATCCTATTTCTGAGGAATAATACCTAGAAAAAATAAGCTGACAGGAAAACTGAGACAGTACGAAAAATAGATTGGGCTGAGTAGTCTTACTAAATCTGCATTGGAGGAATATCTGCAAAATATGGATAATCGCAATTTAACATAGCATCATGCAATGGTAACAAGGCAGAGATGTGAAAATCTGAACCGGCACAGTACGTTTGATGAATAGGTAAACATTATTCGCGATTATCTTGATAGAAGCGGCACTTTATCTTTAATCTAAATGAAGAATATGGTAATGAGACGATATCTTTACCGTCTATATTTTCGAATTTTAAAAACGCTGAACATTCATCTATATTTACGGGCACTATTGTCTGTATTACCATTCAGATTTTATGAAATAACCTTTTGGAAATACGCTCAGGAGAAAGGTAAATCGTATACCATACCTTTTCCTGATACTAATGATGACCGCTATGTAAAGTTTTATGGTTTTAAAAGTATAGATGAATACTGCACCAACTTGGAAATGAGAAACACTACTCCTCAATATGTAATTTACAAGAATGCAACATATCATCCATGTAACGGGAATCCGCTTGTCAATTCCGGTTTGTATAGTGACAATGGTGACATCATCAAGGAATCCTGCCTGTTTCGGGGGACTCATAAATCAGAAATGATAACGGCAATAAAGCCATATGATCCATCCCTGAAAAAGATTTATTTAAATGATTCGTATATTTATGGAGGCCCCATAGTCGCTCACTACGGCCATTTCTTAACAGAGTGTGTTGGGCGCCTCTGGTATTTACTGGAAGAACATAAGATTGATTCATTCCTTCTTTTTCACGGAAACAAATCAACTTTAAAAATTGATTTCATCAAGAAGATATTGAAAAATCTACCTATACAAGAAGATCGTATCATTATTTTAGATCATGTTGCTCAGCTCGCTGAAGTAATAATTCCCCTTCCATCTATGACAAATCGGGGTGAGATTTTTACTATTCATAGAAAGTTGCCAATAAAAGTAGCAGAAAGTATTCTCAATCCGAGGGAAATAAAACATACAAATCAGCCGGTTTACCTATCCAGGAGAAAATTGCCTCTCGGATATAGAGTGATTCTCAACGAGCGCAAATTGGAGAACCGATTAAAAAAATACAAAGTAAAAATCATCTATCCGGAGGAATTAGAGTTTGCTGAACAAGTAGTATTGTTCAATAGTCATAGCGTAATTATAGGGCCATTGGGTTCAGCCCATCATGCAAACATGTTTTCATTGAATAAACTTACACAAATATATCTCTGTCATTCCTCGACAATCAAAAATTACTATCTGCTTGATTATACAAATAATAATTCTTCACATTATATTATGTGTTGTCATAGGCCATTTTGGGATAGTAATCGCCCGGACGTTCGTTCCCTTGTTATAGATATTGATTATGCTATTTCTTCCTTAAAGCGCGTCGGGGTAATCTGATCCATGCCGACAATGTTCCGCGACGGTTTATAATCTGATATTTTCTCATGCCAGAATACAAATATGTAAAAATAAATGATCGTTATTATTGTTTACAGCAGAATCCTGTTATTTTAGCCTGGATAGTATTTCTAAAAAAAAGCACCCTGGATATTGTTTATAGACCATATCCTCGCAAAATAGCACACAAGATCCCTTTTTTGCTTCAACGTAAATGGCGCGCTTTCAGGCATAATTTTTTCGTATATCTTGCTTTAATACGGTATAAATATATTCAGAATATATCAAAATCAGCGCTCACCCTTCCTCTGTATGGACAGATGTGTAAGGCAGCCCATCAGGGGTATAAAATATTTGATTTCAGGAGAAACGTGGTAATAAAGGTTTTCGGCCCGAATATCGATAAAAAAAGTGTTATAAAGGAAATAGATATATTGAAGATAGTTTCACAAATGGATTTTGCTCCTTCCTTAAGAAAATGGGATATCGAGAAACAATGGTATGAAGAAGACTATATTGAAGGGTATCTTGATGTCGATCATTCATATAAACCGGCAGATGATTCTATTACTGTGAGAGATAAATTTTGCCACTTCATAACTCCGTGCATAGAAAAATTGATATTTCTTCAAGCTCCAATGACGGTAAATATAAAGAAATATCTAAATGATATTACAGATGTTGTAGAAAACAGCAGTATTTTTCAACAGGACTTTGTAAAGATTAACAATAAGGAAATTCCTGAGATTAATAAGTTTTTTCGTGCAACCATAGAACAACTCCGTGCCGAGCGAAATTGCCCTGTGTATCTTGTGTTTACGCATGGCGATTTTTGTTCTGCAAACATAATAAATACCAAAGACACTATAAAAATACTGGATTGGGAACACGCGGCATATCGCAGCGCGTTATTTGACTTTTACAGTTATTTTTTTTACCGGCCTTACAGAAACAAGATATCTGTTCATGATCTTGTTCTGGAAATAAATGAAGCTTTCCCATTTTTTATATCAAAATTATCCCTGAAATCTCGTGAGATTTCAGAAAGTATTTCTTCTCTGGGAAGTATTTATCGGCTGCTTTATTACATAGAACGGATTAACATGCTTCTGGAACGTGCAATGACAGATACAAATTTAGATGTCATGGGAAAGATCTCCATATATATTGATGTTTATAGAAAGTATGAAGAGTTTCTGGCACAAGGATATCCTGAAGCATACACAGAGGGGTTCCCTTTGTTAATAAATGATAATGAAAAGAATAAAATTCATGCGAAGTTGGTTGAATAAAAAGGAGAAGACAATGAAGATTACAACAAAACACATCATGCACAACAGGAAAGGTATCCTCAGCAGCCGGGGACTATACTGTTTAGTGAGCATCCTCTGTTTTATGACCCTTTTGCTGACAGGTAGCAGTATTGTCTATGCTCAGGATGCCAAGCACATCATTCTTCTGATAGCAGATGGCCTGGAAGCGCAGCACATTGAAGCCACTAATGCATACACAGGTGCTACTCCAACATATCAAACTGACCCCGCATGGGTGCATCACTGGATGTCCACCTTTCCGTACGGAGGAAGTTACAATACCACCCAGGCATGGTCGGTCTTCAACTATGTAACGCAGGAAGCCTCAAACAGTGCTGATACCGCAACAGCACTGTATTCCGGCAGCAAGACAATAAACGCGCGGATCAGTGTTTCTTATGACGGTTCTCTTCGCCTTTACACCATAGGGGACAAGGCAAAGTCTCTGGGCAAGGCAGTCGGAGCCATCACCACGGTTCCTGTATCAGATGCAACACC
>JAVHLL010000041.1 GCA_031082155.1 Thermodesulfovibrionales bacterium
CCTTCTTCGACTTCCTTGTTGATATCTTTATTGGTAGCCGACACAAATCTGACGTCCACCCCGACTTCTTTTATGCCGCCGACCCGAAAAAATTTTCCGTTCTCTATGACCCTGAGCAGTTTCCCCTGGAGGACAGGACTCAGTTCGCCGATCTCATCAAGGAAAACCGTACCATGGTTTGCGATCTCGATCAATCCGGGTTTTTTTGCATAGGCACCGGTAAAAGCCCCTTTCTCATGGCCGAAAAGTTCACTCTCGATCATTGTCTCGGGGATCGCCCCGCAGTTTATCGGGATAAAGGGCCCTTCGCTGCGGGGGGAGGAATCATGAAGCACCTGTGCGACCAGTTCCTTCCCTACCCCGCTTTCACCGCTTATCAGCACAGGGAACGCCGAAAATGCGAATTTTCTTGCTGTTTCAAGAACCTCCAGCATGAGCGGGTGGTTTGTCACAATCTTCTTTCTTTCAGTCTGCCGTTTTAACTGTGACTTCAGCAGCAGGTTTTCGGTGAGCAGACTCTTCTTCTCGTACGCCCGCTCAACTGCAGTGATGAGCTCTTCAATCTGGAAAGGTTTTGTCAGATAATCATACGCTCCGTTCTTCATCGCCTCGACTGCCGTAGATACCGTTGCATACGCGGTGAGGATAACAACTTCCGTAGGGATATCGAGTTCCCTGAGTTGTTTCAGTATCTCCATGCCATTCATTCCGGGCATATTGAGGTCGAGAAGGAGGACATCCTGCTCTTCCTTCTCAATCAATTGAATCGCCTTTATCCCGTTCTCAGCCTGGGAGACTTCATATCCTGCATCAGAGAGCTCGTTTGCGAGCACCTTTCTCAGGTTCTTGTCGTCATCGGCAATCAGTATCTTCATCTCTACATCTCCTGCATGTTCTGATCCGTAAATCTTATCACACTTCTTTTATTTGTGTACACCCGGCTCCTTGTATTTCCCCTCCCCCAAATACAATCCGTGGGAATATACCGAACATTTTCTCACGCTCTGAGAAAGCGGCAGGTGATAGCTCGAGAATACTTCCGGAAAACTGCCAGGGACAAAGTAATAATGACTGTCTTTATGGTAAAATTCATTGAATACAGGACAGATACGCCGAACATATGAAATCTCTTATTCGTAATATCAATATAGGCAATATAATCCTCGCCGCCGTGGTTGCTTTTTTTATATTCTCTGATGTTTCTCCCCTTTTTACCGTACAAGCCCATTCTGTCCTTCCATCCGCAAAAAAACAAGAGCAGGAAATAGTTGGGGAAGCACAAGAAATCGAGACACCGTCCCCTGCAGAATTTATGTCTGTCGCCGAGCAGAATCTGTTCCATCCTGAAAGAAAAATTCCCGTCGAGAAAAAAGCGGAACAGCCGCTTCCAAAACCTGAATTCGTCCTCTATGGAACGATGATCACCGATGGTCTGAGTCTCGCATATGTGGAAGATATGAAAGCGCCGCGGAGTTCTCCGGGAAGAGGGAAAAGGCAAACCTCCCTGAAAAAGGGGGACAGAATAAGCGGCTTCACTCTCAAAGAGATTCACAGCGACAAGATCGTGCTGATGAGGGGTGACGAAAAACTTGCAGTCTCCATACAAGACCCGTCGTATCCAAAGGCACGGACAGAATCCGGAGTCCCGCAATCAACGGCTGAAGCTCTTCCTGCTTCAGCATCGAAACCTGCGGTTCAGCGTCAGGCGCCACAAAGCCCCCCTCAAAGGGCTTTCCAACCGAATAGTACCAGTCCTCTGTCTCAACAGGAAAAACCTGAGAGACCCGGACGCAGGAGGGGTTCCCAAAAAACCTACGCTCCTCAGGTTCTCAGCAGATGAAGAGACAAAGGTCATATCAAATACAATGAAAATTATACTCCATGCAGAACAAAGCATACCTTCTTTTATACTTTCTTAAGAAAGATATCAAGACAAAATATGCTGGTTCAGGGTTGGGATTGCTCTGGACCATACTCATTCCCCTTGTGCATATTCTCCTCTTCTGGTTTGTCTTTTCCCTCATCATGAGAGCACGGCCATATGCACAAACAGATATTCCGTATATCTATTTCCTTCTGTCCTCGTTGTTCTTCTGGCTTGCGTTCTCAGACGGTGTCATCAGGTCATCCCACGTGATTATCGAAAATGCAGAGACTGTGAAAAAAATATTTTTCCCTAAGATTTTTCTTCCCGTTACAGTAACGATATCAAGCTACCTGCTGAATACCATCGGATTTCTCTTCTTTATCGCAATCTATTCCATAACAGCATCAGTGAGCCCGGTAATTGTGCTTCTCGTGCCAGTTCTTTTCCTCCAGTTTCTTTTTTCCCTCGGTCTCGGCATGTTCCTTGCCGCTCTCACCCCTTACATCAGGGACATCGGGCAACTCCTGGGATATTTCCTCCAGGCGTTATTTTTCATGTCACCAATCATTTACAGCATAGAATCTGTGCCCGAAAAATTCAGACTACTCTTTTATTTCAATCCCTTTACCTACTTCGCATCTTCCTATCACAGCATCATCCTTTTGAAAAAAGTCCCTCCGATGCTTTACCTTGGCACCATCTGCATTCTCTCGTTTGCTATGTTCTTCATCGGATATCAAACATTCAAGAAACTCAAAGACGGTTTTGCCGATGTACTCTAGAATGAGACGGGGCTGAGAATGATAGCGGTAAACACTGAGCAGGTAACAAAAGTTTATAAACTCTATAACAAACCTCTCGACAGACTTAAAGAATTTTTATTCCACAGGCCCCTCCACAAAGATCTCGTTGCTCTGAGCGACGTAACCTTCTCTCTGAAAAAAGGAGATACCCTCGGAGTGATCGGAGACAACGGTGCAGGTAAAAGTACCCTTCTCAAGATACTGACAAAAACTCTCTCCCCAACCGACGGCCGGGTTGAGGTGCAGGGACTTATCACTTCGCTCCTCGAACTCGGTTCGGGCTTTCATCCGGAATTCACCGGGGTTGAGAATGTATTCTTTTACGGTTCGCTGCTGGGAATTGACGGGAATCTGATGAAAAAACATATGCGTCAGATCATAGAATTTGCCGAATTAGGGGATTTTATCAATTACCCTATCAAAACATACTCTTCGGGCATGCACGTTCGACTGGCCTTCTCAGTTGCGACTACGGTAGATCCTGATATTTTGATAATCGATGAGGCGTTGTCAGTTGGCGATCAGTATTTCCAGAAAAAATGTCTCGAAAAAATGGACGATTTCAAAAAAAGAGAAAAAATCATCATATTTTGTTCTCACGATCTTTATCAAATCAAGACATTCTGTTCTAAAACCATGTGGCTCGATCACGGCAGGATAAAAATGTTCGGCGACTCCACACAGGTTATCAATGCTTACGCAGGGCATGAACAAACCAGGGCAGAAGTTTACAGAGAACAACTCCAGAAAACAAATGAGGGTTCGTTTCTGTTTATTTCGGATATTTCCGCGCATCAGTCGGCCAAAAGAGAACTTGCCATTGAATTCAAAGTCAAATCCTCAGAGCCTTTTCTCGGGCATATTGGATGGGCCATCTTGAAGCGGGACATGTTTCAGGTTTCTTTCATGACAACTCACATGCAGGAGAAAGACCCTGTTCTCCTGGAAGGGACAAAAAAGATTTCCATTCGGGTGCAAGATCTTAATCTCGTAAACGACAACTACTTTGTTTATGTCGGCATATTTGACTCGAAGGCATACAAACCCATTGCGGTCGAATCTATAGACTGTACGCTGACCACAGATTATGAAATACTCAATTCGCTCTGCTTTTTCAGGAGCACATTTACGGTGGAATAAGCTGTCATGCCACAACGGGTCGACGTCACAATATCTATTGTCTCCTACAATTCACAACACGTCATTGTCAATTGCATCAATTCAGTTCTTGAAGCAGCACAGGGCCTGAAGATTGAAATTATCGTTGCGGATAATGCTTCAGGGGACGGCACAGCCGCACTGCTAAAATCGGATTTCCCCGGCGTCAGGCTCATTGAAAACAGAGCCAATCTCGGGTTCGGAACAGCCCATAATCAGGCCTTCAAAATTTCAAGGGGCAGGTATTTTCTTATTCTGAATCCCGACACCATTATTTTTCCGGATGCCTTCAATACCCTTGTTCAGTTTATGGACAGCAACAAAAATGCAGGAGCCGCCGGGTGCAAAATATTCTGGGACGACGAAAAATTTTTCATGTTTCCCGACCTGAGAATACATAATCTGGGGACGGGGATACTCCATTTCACCCCGTTTTGCCTTTTTTTTCCCGGCAGCCGGCTGGCGAAGCGTTACTGGAAAACAGCGCATCGCATATGGGATGCTGAAACTCCTGTGGCAGTCGACGGAGTAACAGGAGGATTGATGATAGTGAGGAGAGAAGTCTTTGAGTCAGTCGGATGCTTCGACGAAAGATTTTTTCTCTTTTTCGAAGAACATGATCTTTTACGGCGCATTAAGAATGCAGGATGGAATGTCTATTATCTGCCCGGTGCGGCAATCCAGCATTTCTATGAAGAAAGTTTCAGGAACAGCAGCATTAATATCGGCGCAGTGTACCTGAAAAGCGCTCTCTCTTATTACCGCAAGCACTACGGTTTCGCCGGACACCTTTTTGTGCACTCATTGCTTTTGATCGCGAAGCTCGTTCGTCACCTTGAATCGGGATTCCTGCACAAAAAGAACAGGTATGCAGTGGTCCTTCCCTCAGAGGGAAGGTTGACGATCAGATGGTCCCGGCACAAAGATGCGGCACGATACCTCGCGGAGATTTCCTATTCCCCATGGTTCAATGACAGGGGAGGAGCATATATACAGGGGGAATCTCTCTCTCTCAGCAGCCGCATCCTGGATCGGCTTCCGGGGCAAACCGGATATATCAGAATACTGCCTGTTGCGAAAGACCATTCCGTGGGCAACCCATTAAAAACAGTGATAATTTCGGGAGAGGTCTGAAAAGTTCCCGACCAAGGCGTTCCCGATTTCTACTGCCATTGATTGCCGAGTTTGACACCGGTATGGAGTTCAGCAAAATCCCGGATGGTACGGAGCAGAACTCCGAAATCACTCTGTTGGTAATAAAACAATTTTCTGTACCACCGTAACAGCGTATTGAGTTTTCTTTCACAGGTGTAATAGGGAAACGGCAAATCGGTCATCCAGTAGTTCTCGTCGATAAACCCCTTCTCCTTCGCTATTTCAAAAATCTTTGTACCGGGGGTAATCATTGCTATCTGTGGCAGGATTATATCGGGCTGTATCCTGCGCAACAGCTGTATCGTCTGGTTAATGCTTGCTTCGTTCTCTCCCGGATTGCCGACCATAAGGAAAGCCCCTGAGATAATCCCCGCCTGTTTTGTCATCCTGAACGCATTTATGACGTCGTTTCTTTGAATGCTTTTATTAATACCATGCAGGACTTTCTCTGAGGCGGATTCGACTCCGTACAGTATGCAGCAGCAGCCTGCCTGTTTTGCGATTTCCAGCATTTCAGTGGAGACACAATGCACCGCTGTTTCAAACCCCCATAAGATTTTCAGATTCCTTCTCAGAATTTCCCTGCAGACATCTTTCACCCTCTCCTGGTTCACAGAAAAAATGTCATCTGTCAGGATAATGAATTCAATATCATACTCCCTGCTAAGCATCTCCATCTCGTCAGCAACACTGACAGCGCTTCTTTTCGTCCACCGCCGTTTCCAGATGAGCGGAGCAGAACAATACCCGCAGTTGCCGACACATCCTCTTGAGGTCGATATGGTTGCATATCTGGGAGGTTTCTCGAGGCCGAACATCGGATAAATCCAGTTCATGAAATCCCATCCGCTGTAATCATGCAGATCTACCTTGTGATATGCCGGGAAGGGAAGGCTGTCAAGGTCTGTAATCCTCTCCCGTTGCCCGGTGACCACTATGTCTTCACCCCTAAGGTATGCAATTCCCCTGACGGTGCCGGGGTCCCCCTCTTTTTCCCATGTCCTGACCAGTTCCAGCATCGTCTCCTCACCCTCCCCGATCACAATGGCATCGGGCCGCAAATGTGTGAGGGTTTGTCTGAGCATCAGGGTCGGATGCGGACCGCCAAGGACAATTTTAATGGACTTATCAGTTTCTCTGATAAGATTTACAAGCCTAAACCAGCTTGCGCGCTGGTCGCTGAGGCAGGTTATACCGATAATGCGGGGTTTCTGATCTCTGATAATCTCCCTGAGTGTTTCATAGGAATAGTTCTTCGCATATGCATCAACGATATCCGTATCATAGCCTGCGCTTTCGAGGAAGGCAGCAAGGTACCCCAGACCAAGAGGCATGGTATACGTTTGTATCGGAGTTTTCTCAAGGAAACGGCTGTTTTCCCCGTGATCGTAGGGGGGAGGGTTGATTAATAATATCTTCATCTGTTTTATTTTACTCGATAATTTTCATCTTATTCAAACTCATAGAGCTCATTTTCAGAAGTAAAATCGCGAGCCGTCCCGTTGAGGCTGAAGACAGAGTCGAAGCCCCGTCTGTGAATTGCATAAAAACCCCTTCTTGAAAATCTCTTTGGCGCATGGTTCAACCTTCTCCTTCATTGACAAATAGCTCGCAAAAGGCTACGTTAAAACACTATGTCTCTTTTTCTTCCAGATATTGACAAACTTGTATTCAGGGAGTTTCCACCCTTCACACATCCTTTTCTCAAGGATGTCTTCAAGGACAAAAAGTTCTTGGGCAGGAAAAAAGCCAATTTCCTTTTAAACCGGCTGGAGATGAAAACCAGGAGAAGCCGGATGATCAGCTACCCTTATTACCTCGTCATTGATCCAACGAATATCTGTAATCTCAAATGCCCCCTTTGCCCTACGTGGCAGGATTTAAAGGCCCGGCCCAAGGGAATGATGACCAGGGAAACATTCCGGAAAATTTTTGAAGAAGTCGGACCATATGTATTTGCAATCAATCTCTGTAACTGGGGAGAACCTCTGCTGAACCCCGATATCGGCGGGATAATAAAGTATGCAAAAAGTTTCAATACAGTCGTGGGACTCAGTACAAATCTGAATTCTCTGGCTGACGAGAAAGCTCAGGAGATTGTTGATTCCGGCATCGATATTCTCGTTGTTTCGCTGGATGGAGATTCACAGGAAAGCTACGGCAAATACCGTGTGGGTGGAGATTTCGGGAACGTCATGGATAACCTGAAGAAATTAATATCTTTAAGGAAAGACGGGAACCATCCCCTGCTCGTCTGGCAGTTCCTCGTAAATAAACATAACGAGTCGGAAATCGAAAAAGCGAAAGAAAGAGCCAGACAATTAGGGATGCTCTTCATGCCATCTCCGATGAGGACTTCGATGGGGAAGGAACTCTTGCTGCCGCTTTTCGAAAGGGTGAAGGATGTGGAGGAGTGGCTCCCCTTGAATCCCCGCTACAATAGGTACAACTACACAATCACACCTGAGACCAGAACACGGCAGATAACCTGCAACTGGCTGTGGAAAGCGATGGTAATAAACTGGGACGGTTCTGTTTCACCCTGTTGTGGTGTCTTTGAAAAAAAATGGGACTTTGAAGCCTGTTGCTCTGCCGAAGGAAAGAACCCGACAATCCGTGAAGTGTGGAACAGCCACCGGTACAGGCTGGCAAGAAAGCTTATTTCAGCGCATATGAAAAAATCGAAGAATCTCCCGCCACTCCTTCAGCTTGCCAAAAAAGAAGGCCTGATCTGCGCTCAATGCATAAAATACGGCTTTCTCGAAGAATGAATCCCCTCACCATAACTTCGTCATGCCACGAACAACATGGTACCATCTTCCCTTAATCTTCTCCCAGAGGTCATTCATGATCAGCACCCTGTCGCCTTCAGGAACCGGAAACGGCATAACGGGCCAATCGGTTACGAGCTTTATTCTGACGGGCGTAGTGCCCTCTGATCCGCTGTTTTCTTCACCTATCCCGATGAGTTCGAAATCCTTAAGACTCATTGCCCCTGACCTGCTTATGTATATCTTCCTGTTCTTCTCTCTCATGTTTTCATCTCCGTCGGTTGCCATGCGTTCATACCTCCATGCTTCGTCAAACCTTCCAAGTTTTCTGAGTTCGTAGAACTCGTTTACCGTTTTTTGGAGATCATCCGATGGTCCCTTTCTGACAGCCGGGACCGAACACGACACAAAAAACAGGAGACAGGCGACAGACAAAATGGAAGAAATCACTCTGCCGGCCATGGATTTTCAGGGAAGGGGCGAACAGGGGATCAACGGGAAAATCTTATCTCCTGTTCGTCCTCTTGAGATGTTACGGTAAATAGATAACATCAACAGCGTCATCAATCCCGTCCTTATTCAGGGTCGTGACCGCCACCTGAATTCTCACAAACGGATAGAGGTCCGCAAATGATGCGGTTTCGGTAAAGGAAAAACCGAATACAGGCAGTTCGACCGTAAAACATGCCTCACCCGCTGTGAACGATCCGACAGGTATTTCGCCCGCCGTGCTGCCAAAAGGCTTTGCCGTTACCACTCCTGCAGAGAAGATCGTTGAAATGGCAAATGAATCGTCATTGTACGCCATAAGACTAACTTGTTTTGAAAAATTTGCCGCTGAGGCATGAGAACTCTGGGGTGCTACGAGCACCAGCGTGGTTTGAGTACCGACAGTCGGGTTATTGTTAAACCTCGTACAATATGCATTATTTGGTGAACCCAACGCCTTATGCACAAGGTCTCCCGGGTTACATATTATCCATGGTGGAAAGTTGAGAGGGTCCACACTTGAAACATTGTCCGAAAGGAAAAGTTCTGCAAAGTCAATCTCAGGCCCGTTTGTATCATCGAGTATGGCAAACGAATCGGTGACATCGCCATCACCGTTAAAATCGCAGGTGCCGGGAGGGGTATTCGGTGCAGCTACGGTATTCACAAAATCCCTCGACTCGCGCAGTGCTCCATAATTGGCAAAGCCCTGCAACATTGCCGCATTCACGGCAAAAGCGTTATGAGGGCTTATAAGAGCAGCCCGTACCCATAAGGTGTCGCTGCTGACAGCAAACGTGCCGGTAATATTCCCGGACGGAGACCCACCGGGTCCGCTGCAACCGGTATTTGACTTTACAAACGTCATATAGCCTCTCTGTATTCCGTCTGTTCCGGCCGGCGAATAAAACTCGACAGGCGGACCGGTGGCGACATCATTCAGCGCCGTTGACCCGCCAAACGCATTATCACTGTAATCGTATAACTGGATATTGGTACTGTCACCCCGGACAATGATACCGAAATTATCTGCCTCATCCAGCGACATGACAAACGAGGTAAGATTGAGGCCGTTCCCGTCATAAATGCCGACATGAACCAGAGCACAATTATATCCGTCCGTCTGCACATTCATCAGGGTTTCCCATCCTCCACCGGCCTGCCAATAAGCGATACCCGCTCCCCCGGGCAGATTGTCAATAGCAGAGGTTGCCGCCTCCACCGGCAAGGGACACCAGAGGAAAAACCCCGCAAGAAGAATCAAAGACAACCGTATTCCTATCATAACTTCATCCTTTCTTTATTCAGTATTCATACGATAGAGTGTCTGAAAAAGCCCTTGTCTGAATATCATATATTACCAACACGGGCATATCGGGAACAAGTGGAACAGTTTTTCAGCACATTCACGAGGCATCATAATCACCCATCCGGTAACAGTACCGTTCATAGAAATCTTCTTCGCGCATCTTTGCTTCATTGATAATTCTTACGCCGAAGGGAATGCCATCGAAAGGCGTGTATCCCGCTTTTATAAGGGCCCCGGCGATTGCTTCGTTCTTGTTCGCCCAGGTGACGACGGACTGCATCTGCTGGTCGAGGGCGATACGCTCAAGCACATTCAGCAAAATCATATGCAGACCTTTTTCAGGCAGGAGAAAATCGATGATCTGCATTTCGGTCTCAGTATTCTTTATGACAGCGAATGCCTTTGTTTTCTGAAACAGCATCCCTTGGATGCTCACTGCCCGGTAATCCCCTGATGGATTCTCCCTGTATCTCCACCGCAGGTATCTGCTATCCTTTACTACAGACAGTTCCAGGGTTTGTGCGCATCTGCCCCAGATTCTGTCTAGCGCAGCATCGCTGATGCTGTCCCATCCCATTCCTACCCGGCAATGATTTCGTTGCAAACGGCTTGTTCCTTGCAATTCTTTTCTGAATGCCTGCAGATGCCTGTAGGAAGTCGCCCCCATCATCATGGTCTGAAGCCTCGCATGCCTTTCGGAAGGGAACCCAAAGGCAAAGTCCATTGCATTCTCCCTGTCAAATATTCGGGCAATTTCAATCACAAGGGGATTTTTTCCGAAGAGTCTGGCTCTGTGCTGACGGTGTGTCATCACATCGCAGAACTGGTATGCCCATAATTCTTTGCTTTTGAAAATGAACCTGAACTTCAATCCCCCATAAAAGGCAACGACCCGGCCATCGTGGCGGACAACATACCCTTTCGAAGACCATGGCGCCCCTGCATATTTCCAGAGAAACCATTCTCTCGATGCTTCTTTCCTGAAAGAAAGGGAAAAAAGATCGAGGATACCGGGAATATCCTGCTCGCTATATTGCGCAATGTCAAAGCTATCTTTCAGCATTTCAGGCCTTATTGCCCCTGTTGAACGCATTATGACAATTTCAGGCTTTTTCTTTATACTAGATCATGCCAAAAAAAAGCAAGCACACACCTTCGCTCTCTGAAGAAAAAAGACCAGCCGGTGTGAAAAAAGGGGGATTTCTCCCGCATCCATTCACCGACATTCTGCAGAGCAATGTCATCACATGGATCGCCTCATTCGTTCTGCTCTTCTCTGTTTTATGCTATTACGCTTCCATCGATTACGATTACGATATATGGTTCCATCTGAAATACGGGGAACTGTATCTGAAGAATCATACGTGGGATATCGATCATACCGCTTTTTCCTGGACCCCTGTTGATCCCGGATGGAAATACGTCACCTGGATCGGCAGCGCTCTCCTGTACATGGTGTATCAGGCTGCAAACATACCAGGGCTGTATGTTCTGATGTGGCTGATATTCTTCATCGTATCCGGACTCTTTGTTTTCTATGTAAAATCAACAGGCAGCGGTTTCGATATCCGTCATGTCACCGGCCTCATGCTCATTGCGGCTGCCATGGGTCCGACCGCCGTGATCATAAAGCCTGAACTGTTTACCATACTGTTCTTCGCATTCGCCGTTTTTGCCTACTTTTATGCAAGGTCCGGGCTGCAAAATTTCTTCCTCGTCTATCCGGTGCTCTTCCTGATCTGGGCAAATACCCATGGTGGTTTCATCTTCGGCCTGTTTTTCATATCACTGATACTGTGCGGTGAACTATTCAATTATTTCCTGCTGAAGAAGGACGCGCTCCAGGAGAGTTCACTGAAGCGTCTCACCGTCGCCGTTGTCCTTTCATACCTTGCGACACTTATAAACCCGCACGGTATTACTTACCATAGTGCCCTTCTGCAATATCTTTCCGCAGACACCTACATAGGGGTAACACGACAGTTCTATGCCTATTCTGATCTCTGGCAGCTCCTTTTTGCAAATGTCCGTGCATACAGGCCCATGGTCAGTGCATGGTCCATGTTGGGGATGCTGACTCTTTTCCTCGTGGCTCTTGTCCATATTTACAGAAAAAAAAGAGAGTGCAACCTGACTCTTCTCGTGACAAATCTCGCATTTTTTTTCATCGGCATGAATATGGCACGTGCCAGCATTTTCTTTCCCCTTTTATGGATTTTTTCCATCGTTTCCATCTTGAAAAGACCCGATTCAGTTGAAACGCGGAAAATATCTCTGTCTGCCGCTCTTCTCGTGCTGGTGTGTTTATCAGGCATTTTCTTCAACTACTATGCAGCATACAGCAGCAGATCATGGCTCGGTTCCCATATGGAAGAATTCATCCCGGAAAAGGAGACAAAATTCATTCAAGAGAACTCCCTGCCGGGTCCTGTATTGAACGATTACCTTACCGGGGGGTATATGATATGGTCGATGTATCCTGAATACAAGGTATTCATCGATCCGCGATATGGGCCATATGTAAATACGGTGCTTCCGGACTGGCTCAGGATAAAGACCGACCTCAGTCCTGAAGGATTGCAAAAATTCACTTCCAGATACCCGTTCCGAATTGCGCTCATCGGACTGGAGGAGATCGATATTATCTGCTGGCTGCTCAAATCACCGGAATGGAAGCTTGCCTATTTCGACAAGGCTGCTGTTGTCATTGTGCACAGGACAGTCTTTCAGTCGATAAATCCCGATTCTCTGAAACTGAACCTCGGTCCCGAAAGGTTCAGGAATATCTCAAATCCCCGGATACTCCTGCAGCTTTTCAATCTGTATCTCAACCTCAGGACAGAGTATGCACGGGAGATTCTGGATATTTACCGGAGCAACGTCAGCAGTCTCTACAAGTTCAGGGGGGAATCCATCTACCGGATGGAACAATCTCTCAGCGCCATGGAGTTCCGTCTGAAACAGATCAGGCCACAAAACCAGCCTTGACCTTAATAATCCGACAGGGGGAGACAGCTCAATTTCTAAAGCCAGATCACGGGCAACTTCGATGGGGCTGGAGACGAAGCGAAAGCCCCACGTTTGAATTGTGCGAAAACATTCCGGTTAATAGAGGCATGTATATAAATAAAGATAGTTTAGCTGGCTTTAGAAATTGAGCTGTCTCCCCCTGTTATTTATGGTTGAGAGTTATCGTGGCATTACCCGGCACTGTAAACCTGTACTCATCACTGATCGCTTCCCAACCTTCCGGAGACTGGTACACTACCCTGAGATAAAAGACCTCATGTCTGTCGTCCGGATAATATTTACCGAAGTGATGCAGGCCGTTCCGCGGGACATGGTGGACAAAATCATACATCCCTTCATGCCTGCCTCTCAGGATCAGGTAGACCCCTTCCTGCCGGGGACCTAAATCCCAGGTCACAAGATACTTTCTGGTATGTACCTGCCCTGAGATGAACTCTTTCCTCAGGCTCCCGTCAGGGGGGTTGTCCAGTCGATATCCGTTTGACAGGATATCCCGCATCCTCTCATCAGAGAGGTATTTCTGATAGCGTGGCTCGGGGATTATCATGGTCTTTATCTCTCTCTGGAAAAAGTATTTGTTCAGGACCAGCAGTCCGTCATAAAACCACGGGACTTCTTTTGCATGAATATACGGAGCATCAGAATACATGAATTCCCTGGCAGTTGACAAGGAAATAGCCCGTTCATTGAGAATCGTATTTTTTACCTGATATCCCTTCATCACAAATACACCCATGACAGCAACCATGAGCAGGTATGCAGGAACCCTTATCCATATGCTCTTCTTCGCTACCTCGCCCAGCCAGAGCGAAGCCATGCATATCATGAAGATTGTTATATGGAGCATATACCGCGCCCATGCGTAAGAAGAATCGATAAGACCCGTAACCTGGACAATGGGAATAAGAAGCACAGGGAAGACAATTACTACAAAAAGAACCTTCTTTCTGCTCAGGGTCAGCAGCATAATCAGGACGATACCCCAGAAAAGCAGGGAGTAAGCACCAAAAAGATGGCGGGGTAAAAATTCCGCTAACCTGTACACCCCGGCTGCAGCTGTCTGCAAGTTCAGTGCATCTCCGAATGGATATCCTCCGATCCCGCCAAGCATCCGGAACCGCCATATGCTATATACCAAAAGGCACCCCCACATCGGGAGTGTCCTTTTCACCTTTTGTATTGCCGTACCCTGTGTGATCAGGAATGCAAGCGCCGGCAGGATAACATAGACTTCCTTGTAAAGAGAAGCAACAAGGTACAGTATACCGCTCAGGAAAGATATATTCCCCTTTCTGTCAGCCTTTCCATGAAAATATAAGGCCAGGAGAGCAAAGAACAGTCCCTCGATATAATGCCGTGACGAGCACCAGCCGTACACGGAGAGGACCAGCGGATTCAGCAGATACATGACAAAAGCGGTAAAAGAGGTCAGGGTGTCTGTGTAGAGCCTGAGGAAGAGAAAAAGGCCGGTCCCTGCAAGAAGTACAGCGATAAGGCTGTGCACGGTATATCCCCAGGGATCCAGCTTGAAAAGGAGCCAGTCGATTTTGAATGTGACACCCACCATGGGGGTAAAATTGCTGCCACTCAGCCCCCTGTAGTTATCAGGATCAAAGAAAATTTGTCCGGCTGACTTTGAGGCCGCAAACCATATCGCCTGAGTGTCATCGGCAAAAAAATAGCTGCCCAGAAGAGGGATATAGAGCGCTGACAGCGCGTAGAGTGCAAGAACACTCAGTCCGAGAAAGACAGCAACGCTGGATTTTTTCATTCTTTTTTTTTAGACTAAGTCTACATGACAGCGGTCATACACATTCAGTCAGAAGAGGGAGTTCCATCAGTCAGAGCCTCGGATTCCGACCTCGCAACAACACCCTGTCCCCTCTGTAATGCTACAGTCTCGTCTATTATACATGCCTTTGACCCTTTTAAAGTAGTTTCCTGCAGCGAATGCGGCATGATCTATCTCAACCCCCGTCTGAAGGAAGAGTTAATCGACCCTCTCTACCGGGAAGATACATATTTCTCCCGCAGCAAAGACACGGGATATGAAGACTACGGCTTTCAGGAGCAGAGCCTCAGGATGACCTTCAGGAGGTTTCTCAGCGAACTGAACAGGAGAGGCATCACAGGTGGCAGACTTCTGGAGGTCGGATGCGGATACGGATATTTTCTTGAAGAAGCAAAAGATTTCTTCCCGTCGCTTGCCGGGACCGAACTCTCGGAGAAGGCAGGCATGCTCGCAAAACAGAGGACCGGCGCCGATATTTTCATCGGGGATGTTGAGGCACTGCCTGCGGACTTCAGGGAATTTGATACTGTTGTACTCATCAATGTAATCGAACACATTTATGCTCCGGTCAGCTTCCTTTCTGTTCTCGCAAAGAGGCTGAAGAAGTCCGGAACAATCGTTCTGGCAACCCCTGACATCGGAAGTTTCTGGCACAGGATAATGAAAAGCAATTGGCCTTCGTTCAAAATACCCGAGCATATCGCTTTTTATAATGAGAGAACCCTGACGTCCCTGCTCGAAAAATCGGGATTCCGGAATATATACCAGATTCCCTTCCCGCATGCCTTCCCTCTCGGGCTGATCTTCTCAAAGGTGAGGGTGAACGCACCCGTCTCTTTCCGCCGGAGACCTGTATGGCTGCCGAAAACCATGATCGCGCTTTCCGGAAAGGTGCTATGACGGATCAAAGAGAACTGAAAATTTCCTGCGTCGTCCCTGTATATAATGAAGCGCCGGTGATCGAGACCCTTGTCAACAGGATATCGGAGGTGATGCGGAAAACGGGGGACAGGTATGAGGTGATCTTCGTCGATGACGGCTCTCAGGACAAGACATGGGACACCCTGAAACGTATTACAGCGTCTTCGGAGCATATCCGTGCGATAAGGTTTACCCGCAATTTCGGCAAGGAATCCGCCATCCAGGCCGGGCTTCAGGCGGTGCGCGGAAAAGCGGCAATCATTATGGATGCAGACCTTCAGCACCCACCTGACCTGCTGCCAGAGATGATATCCCTCTGGGGAAAAAACGGGTACGAGGTCGTTGAAGGAGTCAAGACCACCCGCCAGAAAGAGTCGTTGATTAACAAACTGGGCAGCGTGGTGTTTTACACTGCCCTGAGGAGGGTCTCAGGGTTTGACCTCAGGAAAGATACCGACTTTAAGCTGCTTGACCGGAAGGTTATTGACGCCTATCTGTCTCTGAATGAAAGGGGAAGGTTTTTCCGGACCCTGATCCCGTATCTCGGGTTCAGAACTGCGCGGATTCCCTTCAGTCCTGATGAGAGAGAATCCGGCAACCCCGGTTTTTCTTTCTTCAAGCGTTTCGACCTCGCTGTCACCGCCATAACCTCTTTCTCCTCGCTACCGCTTCATGTGGTAACGCTGCTCGGCGTCTTCACCTTCCTCTTCAGTTTCCTTCTCGGGCTTCATACGATATACGTAAAACTGAGCGGAAGGGCTGTTGAGGGGTTTACCACAGTAATTCTTATCGTTCTGTTCATCGGCAGCATCCTTATGATCGCCCTCGGGATTATCGGCGAATACATCGCCAGGATATTCGAAGAAGTAAAGCACCGTCCTGTATTTGTTGTTGCAGAAACAGTAGATCCAAAATAACAGGGCACCCTGCAGGAAAATCGGGGATACAGCTGCATCCCTCTACGGAATATTTAGACAGCGATAGTACTCAAAAAAAAGAGGCCGCACAGAGCGGCCTCTTGCATTGCTTATGTGGGGAAAAACCTTTACCGGCCTTTGATCCGTGTCGGCTGCTCGATAGGCGGGCAGGGGATCGGCGCTCCACCCCCTATGCCGGGTGAAACAAAGAGCGTTCCCGGCAGATTCTCAAAGGTAATCTGGACATCATCGAAAAAGGCAGCGCTGTCGACTATATCGTCACAATGGTCGCATATGGCAAATCTGACGCTTACCGGTTCGCAGCTCGTATAGGCCAGTCTCTTCCTCACCTCATATACCGGCGTCTCGCACTCAAACAGTCCGTTCTGCAAAACTCCGGGTTCAGGTAATATCTCACAGATAAATGGCGGGAGCATAGGAGGTCTGACAAAAGCATTCGTTGTCATGTTCCTTACTGTCGCTCCGGGTCCGGGAGTAATCCCGTCGGTCGAGATATCGACCAGCTCTATCGAACCATTATTTGTCACCAGTTTCACCTCAAACGGATCGGTACATCCGGGGTTCCACGGATCCTCATCAGTCTTGTAACGCACCTTGAAGCTCACGTTCACTGCCTGGGGGACATTCGCAGGGAACGCAAGCCCGCTCTCAATCCAGCTGCACATATCCCTGTACGCAGGGTTTTCTGACAACTGGACCTGGGGACTTAATCCGTCCAGCACCATATCGCTTCCCGGGGCGTTTGTCATAAATGCAGAATAATAACCGCTGAGAAGGTTGAAATCGGCGACTCCAACATCACCTGTGCCATTCCAGCAGTCGAAAGTCCCGGACTCAAAATCTCCGTTACAGAAAGGGCCCGGCTGCGCCGTACCCTGAGAAGGCAGAAGCATCATTCCGCAAACAAGAATAAAAACAGATAAGAAGAAAAATATTTTCCTGGACATCATTCCCTCCTTTTTAACTACGCTTATAAAATTCACACCCTTGCTCCCCTGAAATCTTCAGGCATCCCTCCTTTTTGTAAAATATTTTCTGGTTGTAATGAAGCAAGCCTTTCCCCAATATAAGAATAGTAAAAAACAAAACCGGTGTCAATTGATTTCAGACCCGGATAGAGGGAACCCTCACCGTTTCCGGTGTGGGTTCCCTATCGCAAATAAGTTATTCTTTCACTTATGGG
>JAVHLL010000042.1 GCA_031082155.1 Thermodesulfovibrionales bacterium
GCTCCTCAGTGATTACGTTTCCCGTTACCAGTAACTGCCCTAATTTCGTTGCCATGTTTCAACCATATAGAAAAAAACCGTTTCTGTCAACAAAACAGACATGCATATATATGCCTTTGGATATACGTATTTCATCAATTATAATAGCAAATTTCGTCTATTTTTTAATCATTATTTGTAAATCACATCCTCCATTGTGTAAGATAAAAATACATATGATGAATACTGACAGGAATACCCCTTCTGCGAACGATATCGAACGGGCAAACAGGCTCATGGAGATCATCGACGACATCCATGAGGTCAACAAGGACACTCCTGTGATTGTAGAAGGGAAAAAAGACGCATCAGCGCTCCGGTCTCTCGGCCTTGAGGGAAACATCGTTACTCTTCACAACGGAAAAAACCTCTATGAATTCTGTGATGATATAAAAAGCCGGTTTGAGAAAGTTATCCTGCTCCCCGACTGGGACAGGACAGGGGACACGCTGTATCGGACTCTTTCGGAAAACCTTACAGGTCACTGGGAAGAGTTTGCTTCTTTCAGGGATATCCTCAAAATCCTTTGTCAAAAAGATATCCATGCTATCGAAGGGCTCCCAAAACTCATCATGAGGCTCCAGGGAAGCGATAGCCCCCGAAGCACTCCTTTTTCAATAGAGGACATTTCGGTCGACCAGTGAGAGCGCTTGGGACGAGTGGTGAGGAACTGGCATCACATTTTCTCAAGAAAAAAGGGTACCGGATACTCGAGCGGAATTATAAGACGTCAATCGGAGAAATCGATATTATTGCAAAAGACAGGGACATCACAGTTTTTGTTGAAGTCAAGACAAGAACCGACGTCTCATTCGGTTATCCGTTCGAATCGGTCCATGCAAAAAAACAGCACAAATTAAAAAACCTTGCGCTACTCTATATGAAAAAAAAGAGGATACAATCACCCGCACGGTTCGATGTACTCAGTATCATCCTCAGAAAACATGGCCTCTCTGAAATTGAACATATCGAAGATGCCTTTGAAATGTAACCAGAATAAAAATGAGAAGTGATGAACTTCTGTTCATCACTTCTCATCTCTCAGGCAGTTCCATAGGAACGCTTGTTATTTTTCTTGTTCTTTCTTCTCTGCTTTTGCTTCTTCTGTCTTGCTCAATGCTCCGTAGTCAATAAACTCGATCACCGCCATGGGAGCAGAGTCGTTGACCCGGTTCCTTGTATGCATGATTCTGAGGTATCCGCCGTTCCGTCCCGAAAACCGGGGGGCGATTTCTCCAAAAAGTTTTGCAAGGGAAGTTCTGTTCGAGAGGTATGCAAAGGCGAGTCGTTTTGCATGGAGATCACCCCTGATTCCAAGAGTCACCATTTTTTCGGCTATCTTCTTTACTTCCTTCGCTTTTGCAACAGTGGTCTCTATCCTCTGGTGCTCAAGCAATGAGTTCACGAGTCCCCGCAAGAGCGCTTTCCGCTGATTTGCGGTTCTCCCGAATAATCTGCCGTCAACTCTGTGTCGCATCTTTGTTTACACCTCCACCATGTAAAACTACCTCTCTGTTCAGAGCCTCCAGGTCAACTCTCATGCCGAGACGAAGTCCCATTCCGTGCAATATCTCCTTGATTTCATTCAGAGACTTGCGGCCAAAATTTTTCGTTCTGAGCATCTCTTGTTCCGTCTTCTGGACAAGGTCTGCAATAGTTTTAATATTCGCATTCTTGAGACAATTGTAAGACCTTACGGAAAGTTCAAGTTCATCGACACTCTTGAGGAGGTTTGCATTGAAGATCGGATCCTCGGTAGCTGCATCACTAAAATCAGACTGTTCTGCTGAAATTCCTTCTTCTTCTAACTCCTCATCCTCCAGCAGAAAGAGATTCATATGCTCGATGAGAATCGCCGCTGCCTGTGAAACCGCTTTTTCCGGGGTTACTCCTCCGTCGGTCCATATCTCCATAACTAACCGGTCATAATCCGTTGCTCGCCCAACCCGGGCCTTTTCTACGATAAAATTAACCTTCTTTATCGGGGTAAAAACAGAGTCAACCGCAATGACGTTTATCGGCAGGTCCTCTTCTTTATGGAGTTCTGCAGACACATATCCTTTCCCCTTCTTTAAATACATCTCTGCTTCGAAAGTTGCATCTTTATCAACAGTTGCGATTACCTGATCGGGATTCAATACCATAAAAGTCCCGTCGCTGTGAATATCCTCACCCGTCACTACCTTCGGGCCCTTCACTTTAATCGTTGCAATCTTCTTTTCGCTTGAATAGAGCTTCACTCTGATTTTCTTGATATTCAGAACAATATCGACAACATCTTCTTTTATGCCTTTTATTGTCGAAAATTCATGGAGCGCTCCAGGTATCTTAACCGCAGTAATCGCAGAACCCTCAATAGAGGAAAGCAATACCCTCCTCAGTGCACTTCCCAGTGTAGTTCCAAACCCGCGCTCCAAAGGCTCAGCTATAAGTTTTCCATACTCATCAGTCAGTGTTTCTTCGTCAAATCCAACTGAATCCGGAAGCTGAAAGCCTATTTTTTTCAGGTCCATAAGGCCTCCTCAAACAACCCCAGCACACTTTTTTCGAAATCGCAAAAACCAATACCGAACAGATTCAGGGGTATTTCCCACTCTCTTGCTGAATGCCGGTTATGGATTTCTGCTTTTGCCGGTGTCTGGAATTTCGTTCTTATCATTAAATTTCACTGTTTCTTATCCGTGTTGTAACGAGAGGTTTATTCTCATTTAGAATACAATTCAACCACGAGTTGTTCCTGAACAGGCAGTTGAATCTCGTCACGGGATGGAATATGTACGACCTTCCCCTTGAAACTTGCATTGTCAACTTCAATCCAGCCGGGAATTCCCCTGTATTCACTTTTTGAAAGACTGTCTATGATTTCAGGGATATCCCTGCTTGCTGCCTTCACTTCAATCACATCACCTTTTTTCACCTGATAGGAAGGAAGATTGGTTGCCTTGCCGTTGACCTGGATATGGCCATGCCCGACAATCTGACGTGCTCTCCGTCTGTTGGGAGCAAACCCCATGCGGAATACCATAGTGTCAAGGCGGCTCTCAATAAGCTGAAGGAGGACCTCACCGGTAACACCTTTCTTTCTCTCCGCCGCATGAAAATACCTTCTGAACTGTCTCTCGAGAACCCCGTACATCTTTCTGAGCTTTTGTTTTTCACGCAGTTGTATGCCGTAATCAGATAATTTCTTAAATCCCTGTCCGTGTTCACCGGGAGGATACTTCCGTCTTTCGACAGCGCATTTTTCGGTATAACACCGGTCACCTTTCAAGAACAGTTTTTCTCCTTCTCTTCTGCAAATCCTACATAACGCTCCTATATATCTTGCCATGCTATACCCTCCTCCTCTTTGGAGGTCTGCATCCGTTGTGCGGAACAGGCGTCACATCTTTGATGAGATTGATTTCAAGACCGGTTGCCTGAAGCGCCCTTATTGCCGATTCCCGCCCCGAACCCGGACCTTTCACGAAAATATCCACCTGTTTCATGCCAACATCCATCGCCTTCTTTGCTGCTGTTGAAGCAGCCATCTGTGCTGCGTAGGGAGTTCCTTTTCTTGATCCTTTGAACCCCAGATTTCCGGCACTTGCCCAGGCGACCACATCTCCGTTGGGATCAGTAATCGTAATGATGGTATTGTTAAAAGTAGCCTGAATATGTGCTGCTCCAAAGCTGATATTCTTTTTTTCCTTTTTAACGCCTTTCTTTCTCTGAGCCATTTGTTACGCCTCTTTCTTTTTACCCATAACGGCTTTTCTTGGGCCCTTGCGTGTTCGCGCGTTTGTTTTCGTTCTCTGTCCTCTGACAGGAAGGCCTGAACGGTGCCTCATCCCCCTGTAACTTCCGGTATCTACAAGTCTCTTGACTGCCAGCGAAATATCCCTCCTCAGGTCACCTTCGACCCTGTAGTCTCTCTCGAGCACAGCTCTTATTTTGACAATATCTTCATCCGTCAGGTCCTTCACCCGCGTGTTCGGGCTCATATGGATCTCAGACAGTATTTTCTGGGAAAGCGCCCTGCCGATTCCGAAAATCCTCGTCAGCCCGATTTCTATCCGCTCATTTTTGGGTAAATCAACTCCAGCGATTCTTGCCAACTTCCTTCTCCTCTTCGAATTTAAAGGTTCTCAGTTGAAGTTCTGAGTATTCTCCTGTCACTCAGAACTACTCACATCATGCAGAGTGTCATCCCTGCCTCTGTTTATGTCTCGGGTTCTCGCAAATCACCCGTATAATTCCTTTTCTCTTCACTATCTTACATTTCGCACACATCGGCTTTACCGAAGAACGTACTTTCATTACACCCTCTTGTCAGTTTATTTAAACCTGTAAGTAATTCTTCCCTTCGTCAGGTCATATGGCGACAATTCAACGGTTACCCTGTCGCCAGGCAATATCTTTATAAAGTGCATCCTCATCTTTCCCGAAACATAGGCAAGAACAACCTGCCCGTTCTCAAGCTCAACCTTGAACATTGCATTCGGCAAGGTCTCGATAATCTTGCCCTCGACCTCTATACTGTCTTCTTTTGGCATTAGCTAGATAGTATACTCTTTTTAATTTAATCGCGTCAAGATTCTTGGGTTATCCTCTGTTATGGCAATTGTATGTTCAAAATGTGCTGATAATTGTCCGTCCATCGTTACCGCAGTCCATCCGTCATTCAGCACGACAACCTCGTAACCCCCCGCATTCACCATAGGCTCTATAGCCAGGGCCATACCCGGCCTTAGCCGGGGTCCACGGCCCGGCAGCCCGAAATTCGGGACCTGGGGATCTTCATGAAGGCTTCTCCCGATCCCATGACCAACAAATGCCCTGACCACAGTGAACCCATGCGATTCGACATAACTCTGGATCGCACATGATATATCAGATATCCGTTTATGTGGCAACGCATTTTCAATGCCAATATACAGGGCTGCTTCTGCAACCTGTAACAATCTCTCTGTTTCAGGCTCTGTTTTCCCGACAGGGAATGTGTATGCAGCGTCTCCATAAAAACCACCCTTATACACTCCGAGGTCGACACCGATAATATCTCCTTCTTCAAGCACTCTGTCTGAAGGGATCCCGTGTATAACCTCATTGTTTACCGAGGCGCAGATACTTGCCGGATAACCACGATAGCCCTTGAACGCAGGAGTTGCTTTGTTCGATTTTATATACTCCTCTGCAACCTGTTCAATCTGCCCTGTAGTAATACCTGGTTTTATCATATTCCCCACGTAATCAAGCGTCTTCGCAACAATACTGCATGCCTGAGCCATAGTTTCTATTTCTTCCGGAGATTTCAAAATAATCATCTATGAAAAATACTGGGCATTGTGCATACATATCATATGCGAAAAGGGTTAGCCCTTCCTGCCCTTAATCCTGCCTTTTTTCAGGAAGCCTTCATATGAACGGGTAATAAGATGCGACTCTATCTGCGAAACCGTATCGAGTGCAACGCCTACTGCTATCAGGAGAGAAGTCCCTCCGAAATAGAACGGCACATTGAATCTTTGTATGAGAATCTCCGGGATGATACACACGGCAGCAAGGTAAAAAGCCCCTACAAAGGTCAGACGGGACAGCACCTTGTAAATGTATTCAGATGTCTTCTGCCCCGGCCTTATCCCTGGTATATATCCCCCGTACTTTTTGAGATTATCAGCGATATCAACTGGATTGAAAATGATCGCGGTATAGAAAAAAGCAAAAAACATGATCATTCCTATATAGAGCATCGTATATAACACAGTCCCTGGTGAGAGCTGACGCGCGACAGCCTGTACCCATGGGATCGCGATGAATCCTGCCACTGTTGCCGGGAACATGATTATTGATGATGCAAAAATCGGCGGGATAACACCTGCGGTATTAATTTTGAGGGGCAGATGGGTACTCTGGCCTCCGTAGACCTTCCGGCCGACAACCCGCTTGGCATATTGAACAGGTATTTTTCGCTGCCCCCTCTCCATATATATGATTGCCCCTATAATAGCAATCATCATTGCAACAAGAAAGACAACAAAAAATATAGAGAGTTCGCCGGCCTGCAGGAGCCTGACCGTGGTGATGATTGCACTCGGGAAACGAGCGACTATTCCCGCGAAAATTATGAGCGAGATACCATTCCCGATTCCCCTCTCGGTGATCTGTTCTCCAAGCCACATAATAAACGCCGTCCCTGAAGTGAGAGTAATCATGGTTAACAGCCTGAATGACCATCCCGGGTTTTGAATAAATGCACCGTTCTGCATACTCTCCAGCCCCACTGCAATACCAAATGACTGAATCACGCTGATAACTACCGTTCCATATCTCGTGTATCTTACGATCTTTTTCCTGCCTGCCTCTCCCTCTTTCGCAATCTTTCCAATAGCCGGGATTACGACGGTAAGCAACTGAAGGATAATTGATGCGCTGATGTATGGCATAATCCCGAGGGCGAAAATGGTCACCCTCGATAATGCGCCGCCGGAAAACATGTCAAAAAAGCCCATCAGTGCGCTGGCTCCGCTTTGGGCAAGGAATTCACTCAGCGCCTCCCCATTGATCCCCGGGGTTGGTATGTGAGCCCCTATGCGATACACCGCAAGGAGGGCCAGGGTAAAAAAGACCCTGTTTTTTAGTTCCGGGATCTTAAATATATTCTGAAAGCTCGATATTATACCCATAAATATATCTCAAATGAATTAGGTGTGTTTTCCTTAACGCTATGATTTCTGAGATTAAACTACTTCTGCCTTGCCGCCTGCTGCGGCTATTTTTTCAAGTGCAGAAGTACTGAAGGCATCGGCTTTTATCGTCAATGGCCTAGTTATCTCTCCCTCGCCGAGCACTTTAAGCCCGTCCTTTAAATCCTTGAGAACGCCTCTCTCCCTGAGGGCCTCTGCAGTGATGATTTCTAATCCTTCTATCTGCATAATGTCTTTGAGATTGATCACCGCATATTCCGTCCTGAACCGGTTTTTGAATCCCCGCTTGGGGAGCCTTCTCTGAAGCGGCATCTGCCCGCCTTCAAACCCGGGGCCTTTTGTTCCGCCTGAACGGGCTTTTTGGCCTTTATGGCCTTTACACGAAGTTTTGCCATGGCCGGAACCGATTCCGCGGCCGACCCTCTTATTCCTTTTTCTGCTCCCGGGAGCGGGCTTCAAATCTTCTATTTTCATGCTACCTCCTGGGACTCTTCTTCAGCTTTTCCCCTGAGTTTCATGACTGCATCAGAGTTCTTGAGGTTCATAAGTCCATTCAGTGTCGCTTTGACCGAATTGAAAGGATTATGACTGCGGAGAGATTTTGCAACGACATTCTGCACCCCTGCGACTTCAAGAATGGCCCTTACCGCTCCTCCTGCAATAATACCGGTGCCCTTTGCTGCGGGGTTGATTACTACGGTTCCCGCCCCGAACCTGCCTATAATCCTGTGCGGTATGGTACCCTCTAAAAGAGGAAACCGGGCAAGGGATTTTTTTGCCTGTTCCACCGCTTTTCGTATGGCTTCGGGGACTTCCGATGCTTTCCCTTTCCCGATACCAACAGTCCCCTCACCGTCTCCGACAACAACAAGCGCCGTAAACGAAAACCGCCTTCCGCCCTTGACCACCTTTGCAACCCTGTTTATATAGACCACCTTGTCTCTTAAGGTCAACCCTTCTGGATCAATCTTCTCCACATAACCTCCCTAACTGCCGTTTGCTTATTTTGTCATCCGTCGTCAGTGTTGAAACACTCGACATTATCCTAATCCGGTTAGAACTCTAAACCAGCTTCCCTGCTTGCGTCTGCCAGCGCCTTAATGGCGCCATGGTAAAGGTATCCGCCTTTGTCGAGCACTACCTTCTTTATTCCTTTTTCGAGGGCTCTCTTTGCAACCAGTTCGCCAACCAGTTTTGCGGTTTTTACATTGCCCTTATGGTGCGTTATGTCTCTGAATTCCTTATCAAGGCTCGACGCAGTTGCAAGTGTCTGTCCTTTTAAATCATCAACAATCTGTGCATATATATGATTCAGGCTCCGGTAAACGGTAAGACGCGGCTTTGCCGGAGTTCCTGATACTTTTTTCCTGATTCTCTTGTGGCGTCTCTCTCTTGCCTCTCTTCTGCTCTCAGCCAAAACACCCTCCAATTCAGAAATCTAACAGATCTTCGCTGTCAGCTGAACAACTATTTTTTACCTGCTTTGCCGGCCTTTAATTTAAGTCTCTCGCCGGCGTACCTGATCCCTTTGCCTTTATAGGCGTCAGGCAGTCTTAACGATTTGAGACTGGCCGCAACCTGTCCAATCTGTTGTTTGTCTATACTGGTCAAAGTGATCTGTACCTGCTTTTGGTCCACTGATGCTTTCACGTTCGGTGGCAACAGAAATTCGATCTGATGCGAGTACCCAAGAGCAAATACTATTCTGTCACCTGAAACCTGTGCCTTGTATCCGACGCCGAAAATTTCGAGGACCTTCCGGTATCCCTGGGAAACACCAACGACCATATTATGAAGAATACTTCTCGTAAGGCCGTGCAGCGCTCTCTCCATTTTTGAATCTCCTGATCGTTCCACTGATATCGTACCGCCATCCGCCACAACTTTCATCTTATCCGGATAGTCCCAGTTCAACTCTCCCAGAGGACCTTTTACGAGTACCTCCCCGGCAGCGATCTCGACAGTCACTTTCTCAGGTATTGCTATCGGTTTTTTCCCTATCCGCGACATCCTCTTGTCTCCTTTACCATACGTAGCAGATAACTTCTCCGCCGACACCATCACGACGGCAGGTCTTATCGCTCAATATCCCTTTTGAGGTAGTAAGAATAGCAACACCCAGACCGCCCATCACTTTCGGGATCTCGTTCCTGTCGACGTAGACTCTCCGTCCCGGTTTACTTATCCTCCTCAGTCCGGAAATAACGCTTTCATTATCCACATACTTCAGGATCACCCGCAGGATACCCTGCTTCCTATCCTTTAAAATTTTATACGCTCTGATAAATCCCTCTTCCTTTAATATCTTGGCTATCTCAAGCTTTATCTTAGAAATAGGGATATCCACTTTCTCTGATTTGATTCGCACAGCGTTACGGATCCTTGTGAGCATATCCGCAATCGGATCAGTTAACATTCAACACCTCCACTAGGGTCATTGACTACCAGCTTGCCTTTACTACTCCGGGTATTTGACCCTTCAGTGCAAGATTTCTGAAGCAGATCCTGCATATGCCGAATTTTCGGAGATATGCCCGTGGTCTTCCGCATAACTTGCATCGGTTATAGGTCCTTACCCCGAATTTCGGTGGCCTTTTTGATTTTTCTATCATGCACAGTTTTGCCATTAGAACTCCTGTCTCAATAAACGGCCATCTGTCATCCTTTATCTCTTGCATGCAAGCGATAAAGGATCCTGGTGACCATCAGTTTTTAAACGGCATGCCCATATAACGCAAAAGGGCCTTGCTCTCTTTATCAGTCTTCGCGGAAGTGCAGAAAATGACGTCAAGTCCGTGAACCATTTCGACTTTGTCATAATCTATCTCAGGGAATATGAACTGTTCTTTCAGTCCAAGTGCGTAATTTCCCCGGCCGTCAAATGCCTTCCCCGCAATACCCTTGAAATCTCTGATCCTCGGCAATGCAACGCTGATCAGCCTGTCGAGGAATTCATACATCCTGTTCCCCCGCAGGGTAACCTTGCATCCGATAGCAACCCCTTGTCTCAGTTTAAAAGCAGCAATAGATTTTTTTGCCTTGGTAACAACAGCTTTCTGACCGCTTATCATGGAAAGTTCTTTCTGCGCTGCATCAAGGAGTTTAATATTCTGTATGGCTTCTCCCAGTCCTACATTGAGAACGATTTTTTCCAGCCTTGGAACTTCCATTACATTGCCATAGGAGAATTCCTTTGTCATGAGCGGCACAATTTCCTTCAGGTACTTTTCCTTGAGCCTCGGCATCATATCAGTCCATGACCTCCCTGCATTTCTTGCAGACTCTGACTTTTTTGCCAGTCTGTAACACGGTATTCCCTATCCGTGTGGGCTTGCTGCACTTAGGGCATATAAGCATTACATTCGATACCTTCACAGGAGCCTCTTTCTCGATAATACCCCCCTGGGCATATTTTCTGGATGGCTTCATATGTCTCTTGATCACATTGATCTTCTCGACCAGCACCTGCTCCTTTAACGGAGACACTGACAATACTCTGCCTTGTTTATTTTTTTCTTTTCCCGTTAACACAATTATAGTGTCATTTTTCTTTATGCTCAGTCCCATATTTCTCCTATAAGACCTCCGGGGCCAGAGAAATAATCTTCGTATATTCTTTCCACCGAAGTTCCCTTGCCACCGGGCCGAAGATTCTTGTTCCGACCGGTTCTCCCTGTGGACTGATGAGTACCACAGCGTTTTGATCGAAACGGATATAAGAACCGTCAGCCCTTCTCTGTTCTTTCTTTGTCCTTACCACAACAGCTTTTGCAACAGTCCCCTTCTTGATATTGCTGTCGGGCAGCGCCTCTTTGACACTGACGACAACAATATCACCAAGCCGGGCATATCTCCTGTGAAATCCCCCAAGCACCTTTATACACTGGACCTTCTTGGCGCCTGAATTGTCTGCTACTTCGAGCATACTCCTCAACTGAATCATTTTCGATCACTCCAATCAGCCTCTAGTCTATTACCATCCACCGTTTTTCTTTGCTGAGAGGCCTTGTTTCTATAATCCTGACGATATCTCCAACATTATACTTGTTCTGTTCATCATGTGCTTTGAACTTTGTGACGCGCTTCACCGTTTTCTTATATTTTGGGTGCTGAAACAGTCTTGTAATCGCTACAACAACAGTCTTGTCCATCTTGTTACTGATGACCTTCCCTGAATAAATCTTTTTTGACACTTCTCCCTTTCCCGGCATTTAAGTTCTCACTTTTGCTTTCTCGGTCTTTATTGTCAGAACCCGTGCGATATCCTTTCTGACCGCCTGTATACGCATTGGATTTTCTATTTCACCTGTCACTGACTGGAACCTGAGATTAAAGAGTTCTTTTCTCAAGTCCTGCTCTTTCTGGCTCAGCTCATCGATAGTGAGTGCATGCAGATCAGATGGCTTCACAGGACCTCCTCATTTCTCTTTGCAAACCTGGTAGCGATCGGGAGTTTATGAGCGGCAAGCCGCATGGCTTCTTTGGCTGTTGTTTCGGTCACTCCCGACATTTCATAGAGAACCCTGCCCGGCTTCACAACGGCCACCCAATACTCAGGGTTTCCCTTTCCCTTTCCCATTCTCGTTTCGGCAGGCTTCTTGGTTATCGGTTTGTCCGGGAAAATCCGTATCCACACTTTACAGCCTCTCTTTGCATGACGGGTGATTGCAATTCTTGCGGACTCAATCTGTGCACTCGAAACCCACCCCGGCTCCAGAGCCTTCAATGCATACTCACCGAATGCGACTGTTGAGCCGCTATAGGCTTTCCCGTTCATCCTGCCTTTCTGCATTTTCCTGAATTTAACCTTTTTCGGCATCAGCATAGTATCACCTAAATTTCCTTTGTTCTGCTTTCGGGGAGTATATCACCATGATACATCCATACTTTTATACCGATAAGACCGTACGTTGTTCTCGCTTCAGCAAATCCATAATCGATATCGGCCCTGAAGGTATGAAGCGGGACTCTTCCTTCCCTGTACCATTCAGCACGGGCTATCTCTGCTCCCGCAAGCCTTCCTGAACACGCTATCTTTACGCCAAGGGTACCGAAACGCAGGGCAGAAGCAACTGACTTCTTCATCGCCCTTCTGAATGCGACCCTTTTCTCGAGTTGAAGGGCCACGTTTTCGGCGACAAGCTGCGCATCCACTTCAGGCTTCCTGATCTCCTTTATATCGATCGAAGCTTCCTTGCCTGTCATTGCCTTAAGGTCTTTCCGGAGTTTTTCTACCTCAGACCCTTTCTTGCCGATTATGATTCCCGGCCTGGCTGTATGGATAATCACCCTGATATTCTGGCCAGCCCTTTCAATTTCGATCTTGGGCACCCCGGCGTGAAAGAGCCGGGCCTTCAGCGTTTTTCTTATATGAATATCCTCAATAAGCTGGTCGCTGTAACCCTTCTTGGCATACCACCGCGAGTCCCATGTCTTTATTATCCCAAGCCTGATTCCTATTGGATGCGTCTTTTGACCCAAAATACCCTCCTGGTTAACTTTCCTCGGATAGAATCACAGTGATGTGACTCGATCTCTTCCGAATAACATTCGCCCTTCCCATTGCTCTCGGTTCCATCCTTTTCATGACAGGTCCCTGATCAACATATGCCCTGACGATCTT
Source organism: Thermodesulfovibrionales bacterium (assembly GCA_031082155.1). Lineage (GTDB taxonomy): Bacteria > Nitrospirota > Thermodesulfovibrionia > Thermodesulfovibrionales > SM23-35 > JAKLQR01. The sequence continues at coordinate 12,349 of JAVHLL010000042.1, forward strand.
CATTTCTTCAGGGTTCACCGCCTTTTTCTGCTCGGCATTCGCCATTGCCGACTTCACGAGCTTTTCAATAAAACGAGCTCCTCGGTACGGCATGAATCTCAGATAGACAAGAGCATCTCCTGCGCTTTTATTTTTGATGAGGTCTACAACCCTTCGTGCCTTCCTCGGAGTTATCCGCGCATATTTCAATATTGCTTTTGATTCCATAATCAGCCTTCCTCTTTAACCCTTCGCCGCTGCAGCCTTTTCAGACCCTGAATGGCTTCTGAACGTTCTCGTGGGGGAAAATTCACCAAGCTTGTGGCCAACCATATTCTCAGTGACATATACCGGTATGAATTTTCTGCCATTGTGCACAGCGAATGTATATCCTATGAACTCAGGGATAATTGTCGAACGTCTTGACCACGTCTTTATGAGTTTTTTGTCACCGCTCTCAATCATCGCCTTAACCTTCTTCATCAGCTTTGCATCAACAAAGGGACCTTTTTTTAGGGACCTGGGCAATTTACTTCCTCCTCTTTATGATAAATCTGTTCGTTCTCTTATTATGCCTAGTTTTCACACCCTCGGGTTTCCCCCATGGCGAACATGCAGGGCGTCCTCCGGACGCCTTCCCCTCACCACCTCCGAGAGGATGATCAATCGGGTTCATTGCCACACCCCTCACATGCGGTCTTTTACCTAACCACCTTTTCCTGCCTGCTTTTCCGTACGATATATTTTCATGGTCAGGATTGCTTACCTGTCCAATAGCAGCCATACACTGAGAGGGCATGAACCGGACCTCTCCGGACGAAAGTTTAACCTGAACATAGTCCTCTTCCTTTGCAATAAGCTGTGCCGACGCACCTGCGCTTCTCACTAATTTCGCGCCCTCTCCCGGACGAAGTTCAATATTATGTATAAACGTACCGAGAGGCATATCAGCAAGCGCGAGAGCATTCCCGGTCTTTATTTCCACACCTTTCCCGGACACCACCTCATCTCCGACAGAAAGTCCTACAGGAGCTATGATATAGCGCTTTTCACCGTCTTTATAATAGAGCAATGCAATCCTTGACGACCTGTTCGGGTCATATTCTATCGTAGCCACAGTAGCAGGCACTCCTGCCTTATCGCGTTTGAAATCGATAATCCTGTATGCCCGCTTATTTCCGCTTCCCCTGTGCCATACCGTAATGCGCCCGGTATTGTTCCTCCCGCCTTTCCCCTTCTGTGCTTTTACCAGCGATCCACAAGGTTTTTCTGCGGTGATCTCGGAAAAATCCGATACGGACTGGAATCTTCTGCCTGGTGATGTCGGATTGAATTTTTTTATGCCCATTTATGCACCTTCAATGAAATCGAGTTTTTCACCTTTCTTTAAGGTAATAATTGCCTTTTTCCTGTCGGGTCTTTTGCCAAGAGACTTTCCGAATTTCTTCATTTTCCCGATCACATTGATCGTAGAAACTTTCTCTACTTTAACCTTGAAGAGTTCTTCCATAGCCCTCTTTATTTCAATCTTGTTCGCATCCGTCGGGACCTCGACAAGTATTTTATTCTCTGCTTCCTTCAGACTACTGCCCTTTTCAGTAAATAACGGCTTTTTGATAATCGCATAGATATTTTTCATGATGCCTGTAATCCCTCTAACTTTTTTGCAGCCTCTTTTGTCATGAGCAGCATATTATATGCTAAAACCTCGTAGGTATTGAGATCAACTGCCCGCATTACAGAGACCCCCGGTATATTTCTCGCGGACAAGATAATCGCGTCATCTTTTTCCGGAAGAACAATAAGGACACTCTTTTCCTGCAGGCCTAGGTTCCTGAGGATAGTCACTATATCTTTTGTCTTTGGTTTGTCAACCGAAAGACTGTCTATAAATATGATTTCACCTCCGGCAAGTTTTTCCCTAAGCGCAGCGAGCAATGCAAGTTTTTTCATTTTTTTCGGGGGGTGATACGAATAGTCTCTCGGCTGGGGTCCGAAAATTGTTCCACCGCCTCTCCATAAAGGAGAACGGGAGCTCCCTGCTCTGGCCCGGCCTGTGTGTTTCTGCCGCCAGGGTTTCTTGCCTCCTCCGCTTATCAGTCCTTTTGTTTTTGTCGCATGGTTCCCCTGCCTCTGGTTGGCAAGATAATTCACGACCGCTTCATGGAGCACCCCTTGTTTGGCCCGGACACCAAAGACTTCCTCACTCAGGGTTATCTTTTCGACTGTATTGTTATTCCTGTCTTTCACTTCGATCTCTGGCATATCACTTTTCCTTTTTGATCTCCACAATGGTTCCGTTCGCTCCCGGCACAGCGCCCATAACCAACAGGAGGTTCTGTTCAGCCTTCACCTCGACAACTTCGATGTTCTTTACCGTTACACGCTCTGAACCCATATGCCCGGGAAGTTTCTGATTCTTCCATACCCTTGAGGGATACGAACTTGCTCCGATAGAACCGGGAGCACGGTAGAACGTGGATCCGTGTGATGCTGGTCCGCCTGAAAAATTATGTCTTTTCATGACGCCCTGGAATCCCTTGCCCTTTGACACACCTGACACATCAACCTTATCTCCCTTGGCAAACTTTTCGACCGTCACAAAATCACCTACCGCAAGTCCGCCAGTTCGAAATTCCCGCAGTATCCGGTATAGCTTAATCCCGGCCTTTTTAAACATGCCGGCTTCCGGTTTGTTTATTTTTTTCTCCTTGCTTTCGATAAACCCTAATTTCACAGCCTCATATCCATCTTTTTCGATAGTCTTTACCTGAATGACACAGCAAGGACCCGCTTCAATAACTGTCACAGGATATGCCCTGCCATCCTCTCTATATATCTGCGTCATACCGAGTTTTTTTCCTACAATACCTACCATAACCTGTCTCCAAATTTTCAGAATCTAACAGCCGAAAGCCCTGAGGTTCTCCCTGTTCACAGCTTTATCTCTACATCAACACCGGCTGCAAGCTCAAGTTTCATGAGAGCGTCAACTGTCTGTGGAGTGGGATCAACGATATCAATGAGCCTCTTGTGGGTCCTGATCTCGAATTGCTCCCTGGATTTCTTGTCAACATGAGGTGACCTGAGAACAGTTACCCTGCTGATCCTTGTCGGCAACGGCACCGGACCCGCAATTCTTGCACCCGTCCTCTGAACCGTATCGACAATCTCCTTTACAGACCTGTCCAGTATTCTGTGGTCATAAGCCCTTAATTTTATTCGTATCTTCTGATTCACCTTTGTCTCACTCTTATCTTACAAGTCTTTCTAAATGTATTACGAGATTATCCCAAGACCTCTGTGACGACGCCTGCGCCGACAGTTCTGCCGCCTTCACGGA
>JAVHLL010000043.1 GCA_031082155.1 Thermodesulfovibrionales bacterium
ATGCTTTCAAATAAAACTCTTTTCAGAAAGGGGGTGGCTGCCGAATAGTTGACTACGAGTCAATAGGTGTCGAAATAGGAAACTATTGCGGATTGCTATTAATACTCTTCAGTCGTTAATGGCCTTGCCACCAGTGAAGACGAAAAGAAAAAGGGCTTGGGATAACCAAGCCCTGCCTCAAAGCGAATGAATCAAAACCCTATCATGCACAGGAGACTATCCTTGCTTATATAAAGCTATTCCGGATCTATGCCTACAGGTGCCGCTGCATCAACAAGGTATCCGCTAAAAGAAAAAGTAATTAATTCGTCATAATTCCAAGCCAAAGGCTCATTTAAATTGTGCTGTCTATATGCCCCTACAACTACTTCACTTCCGGGATCACCATATAATTGCACCCTCTGACCAGCTGACATAAATGCAGGTGGGTTCTTTGATTGTTGTTCGATATCTTGTACGAAGGGATGACCATACGGGGTTGTTGGCAACCAGTGTTCCACGTATACACCAGAAGTACTTGGTAAAATAGAACATGAATATGAAGTGCTATATGTCCCAAAAGAAGTGCCATTCCCGAGACTTTTGCATGAAAAATACTCGATCACAAGGCGTTTATTAGTCGGGACTGTGTATATTGTGCCATTTCCATACCAACCCGTAGAGAGGCTGGTGCAGGGAGAGACACAGTTAAATCCGCAAGGTGCGCAAATCTTAACAGTAACTTTCCCTGCGATTGGTTGTTGTACTACCTCTTGAACAGGGACTGGCTTTGAGACAGGATTGACAACAGTAACAGGAGCAGAGCCCCGGGCTGCCAATGATGCTGCATTCCCTGCTGATACAAATGATACTACAAAGCATACTGTAAGGCATACTATTAATTGTTTCTTTGCTTTCATATTTCCCTCCTTGTTCCAAAGTTAGCTCCTTGCCACATCTTTACCTTGACCAAACAATAACTCTAAACGTGTAAAAACTTATCTTTCGTTATCTTTCGGCAGTTCTGCCATCTTACTTCATAAGAACCGTAGATTTATTCCCCCTTCACACGAAGGGTTTAACTTTGTCAGGATTCCCCCTATCCTGGATTTACTTTTATCAAAAAGACTTTATAGTGTCAAGTTATATCTTTAGAATATCTGAAGATTTACGATTAAAGTCCTCACATCTGAAAAATACATATAGAGGCAATGTTTCAGGAAGAACTTCAAATCAAACAATTCACTTGAAAACCGATAAAATAAGACCGACCTGTCATTAGTCAAAATACTGTATTCCATTGCTCTTAGAAGAATTATAGCTGATAATGGTGTTAAGCAGACCATAGAATTCTTACAAATCCCTAAAACTTCACTGGAGGAAAATAATGAATATACAAAAAGCCATAGAACATTTTAAGAATTATCAAAGAACATCCCTAAAGAAGAGGACTCAGGAGGGATATAAGAAGCTACTGGAGCGCTTCCAAACTCATTTGGAGTGTGTGAGGTTGAATCCATCAAGGCAGAGGAATTATGCCGGTTCCTGCGACTAATTTGCTATCGTAAAAGTATGAGATGTTTTTTTATTGATTCGACTTTGCGATACAGTAATGAAAAAGGGTTTGGTGAATCCTATTATATCCTCTGCCCGGTATGCTGGAACTCAAGTATCAAAGTCAAAATATGGGAAGACGGTACAGAGGAAACAAGCGACTGCCCGGTCTGTGAAAGAATGATACGCACATTGAATGATGAACAGCGGGAAGATTAATTAATCTCAAACCTGCACTTTTAAGCTGAACCTGCATTTATTGACAACAAACTACAGAGAAACATATTTGAGTTGTTTCGCGGCGCGGGTTACCCTTTCCTCTCAATTCGCTTCGCCTCATCCCATAATTTGTCCATCTCGCCGAGCGTCATGTCAGAGAGTTCCCTGCCCTGTTCTGCCGCCTTCATTTCGATATGGCGGAACCGCGAGATGAATTTGCTTATGGTTTTCCTGTGGGCATCTTCAGGGTTCACTTTCATGAACCGCGAAAGGTTCACAAGCATGAAGAATATGTCTCCAAGCTCGTCTTCCATTTCCTCCCTTTTCCCCGACTTCAAGGCGTCTTTCAACTCTTGCATCTCCTCGTCGACCTTCTTCAGAACATCTTCGACCTTGTCCCAGTCAAACCCTGCCTGCGCTGCCCTTTTCTGAAGCCTGTGGGCCCTGAGCAGTGAAGACATCGCCTTCGGGACTCCTTCGAGGATGGAATCGCGGAGTTTGCCTTCCTGTTTTTTTATCACTTCCCATTGTTTCACCACCTCGCCCGGCGTCCTGCATTCAGCCTCACCAAACACATGAGGGTGACGGGAGACCATCTTTTCGCCGATCTTCTCAAGCACGCCGGACATGTCGAATTCACCCTTCTCACGAGCGATCTGGCACTGGAATACGATCTGGAAGAGAAGGTCCCCGAGTTCTTCCCTGATCTTTTCAGGGTCGTCCTCTTCGATAGCCTCAAGCAGTTCATACGCTTCTTCAATAAGGTAAGGCTTAATGGATTCCCGTGTCTGCACTTTGTCCCAGGGACAGCCGTTTACGCTCCTGAGCCGCTCCATGATGGTTAAGAGTTCGTTGAGGTCCATAGGTTGGATCATCTGCTCCTAGATATCTTCCTGTCCTTGCAGATATCTAGGATAATCTCCCGCTCTTCCCTGTCAACCCTGTCGAGTCTGACCCTGATCTCCTGTCCGATGGAGAACGAACGTTTCCCGTGTCTGCCGACAAGTTTCATCGACTGCTCATTGTACTGGTAATAGTCGTCGGTCATATATGAGACATGCAGGAACCCCTCGACAAAGAAATCCCTCAGCCGTATTTTCAGCCCGTAGGGAGTCACCCCTGCAACCTTTGCCTCAAACTCCTCTCCGACCTTGTCTTTCATAAACCATACCCTCATCGCATCAATCACTTCCCGTTCCGCCTTGTCAGCGAGACGTTCCATGCGGGAGGAATGGAATGCGATATCAGGGAGGAGTTTGTTCAGTTCCTCTCTCCGCGTATCTGAAATCCGTTTTTTCTGCAGTACCTCGCGAAGGACCCTGTGGACGATAAGGTCAGGATACCGCCGGATCGGCGAGGTGAAATGGGTATAACATTGTGATGCGAGACCGAAATGCCCGACGTTAAGATTTGAGTACCGTGCCTGCTTCAAGCTCCGTAACAGTGCGAAATTGATGATCTCTTCTTCCCGTGACCCTTTTATTTTTTTCAGGAGGTCGGGATAGTCTTTTGGTTTGAGAAACTTCCTGCCTTTCATGAGTGTGCCGGACATTTTCGATATTTCTTCGAGCTTGTGGGGATCAGGCTCTTCGTGGACTCTGTAGAGAACAGGAATATTGAGATGCTCGAGATGTTCTGCCACAGCCTCATTCGCTGCAATCATGAATTCTTCGATTATTGTGTGCGCATAATTTCTCTCTGCCTTTAAGATCGCTTCAGGCACGCCCTGGATATCCAGAAGGATCTCAGGCTCAGGAAGGTCGAAGTCAAGGCTGCCCCGCTGTAATCTTTTGTTTCTCAATAGCCCGCACAGTTCTCCCATGACCTCAAAATCATGAAGAAGATGCTCATGTTTTTTCCGTTCGGTGCGATCGGCATCTATGAGAATCTTGCTCACAGAGGTGTATGTCATTCGTTCATCGCTTCTGATGATACTCGGATAAAACCGTGCATCAAGCCTGCCGCCGTTTCTGTCAAAATCCATTTCGACGGTCACGGCAAACCGGTCGACCCCGGGCTTCAGGCTGCACAGGTCTTCTGAAAGCTCCTTGGGGAGCATGGGGATAACCTTTTCAGGGAAATAGAAACTCGTCCCCCTTGCACTTGCTTCACGGTCGATCGCAGAATTCCAGTTTACGTAAAAGCCGACATCGGCGATATGCACAGACAGAGTATATCCGTGTTTTGTTATCCTGACAGAGACTGCGTCGTCAAAATCTTTTGCCCTTTCTCCATCGATCGTAACTGTAGGAAGATCGCGGAAATCTTTCCTCCCCTCTATGCCCGGCCCTCTGTCTTCAGGTCTGTGCCGGGCCACTATGACCGTCGCTTCAAGCACGCTCCGGGGGAATTTTTTCGGGAGATTGAATTCATCGATGATCATCTCCACTTCGGCCCTTGGATTTTCGGGCTTGCCCAGTGTCTTCAGAATGCGTCCAGAGGCCGGTTTCCGGTCAGAAGGATACTCGGATATCTCGACGATCACGGTATCCCCGATTTTTGCATCCCCTCTGTCCTGGGAGGTTACCTGGATGTCATAAGGCAAAGCTTTGTCTTTCGGCCGCACAGAAAACCCTGATTTTGCCGCTTCCAGTCTTCCGGCTATTTTCTTCTGTGCCCTTTCGAGTATCCTCACTACTCTTCCTTCCCGTTTCTTCCAGTTTTCCACCCTCACGAGAACTCTGTCGTTCCCCATTGCTCCGGAAGTCCCCCATGAAGGAATAAAGATATCCCGTTCCCCGGGTTTTTCCATGATCACAAACCCATAGCCATCCCGGTGGGATTCGAAAAGCCCCCTGATAAGATTCATGTCATCTGACGGCCCGTAGAACCCTTTTCTCGTCATGACGAGATCCCCGGATATCAGCAATGTCCGCAGAATTCGTTTGGCTGCTCTTGCTTCCTTATGCCCGAGAACCAGGTGGGATATGATTTCTTTGAAATTGAGAGGCCTCGCTTTTTTCTGCAGGAAAAGCGCGAGAATTGTGTCTTTGTCTATCATATGCACTATTGTATGCAATTTTCAGGAAAATGCAATCATTGACACCTTTTACCAATTGTGATAATTTCAATAATACACAAAATGTCAGATAAATCAGCCATAATCAAAGAAGCACAGAAGTATCTTGCCCGCGGCCAGATAGAGAAAGCTATTGCTGAATGGGAAAAACTGACCAGGGAGAGCCCTGACGGGAATACCTTTAATACCATCGGTGACCTTTACCTGAAGAAAGGGGAAAAGGCGAATGCGATAGATTCCTACCATAAAGCTGCCGGGTACTTCAGGGAGGAAGGTTTTGCGCTCAAAGCCCTGGCGCTGTATAAAAAAGTCCTGAACCTGAACCAGGCCGATGCAATATCCCTCCTCGCGCTCGGAGAACTGAACGAGGCAAAGGGAATCATCACCGATGCTATCAAATTCTATCTCGCTGCCGCTGACAGTTACTCAAAGGAAGGCAAGAAGGAAAAGATCCTTGAGATATACGACAAAATACTGACCCTTTCCCCCGGCAACATCCCTCTCCGGAATAAAGTTGTGGAGATTTACTTAAAAGAGCATCTGACGCAGGAGGCCGCAAAACAATATTTTCAGATTGCAAAACTCTACAACGAGAAACGGGAAATGGAGAAGGCGATAGAGTATTACCAGAAGGCTTTGAATATTGATCCCGTGAACATGGAAACTATCCTTGATCTGAGTTCTGCATATGAAAAGACCGATAAGAGAAAGCAGGCAACCGAACAGATAAACGAAGCAGTTGCGCTTTTCCCGCAGAATGCAGAGATCCTTCTGAGGGCTGCTGAAATACATGTTGGTGCCGCATTATTTGACCAGGCACGGCAATATCTCGCGCAGATTAAAGAATTGGAACCTGCAAACGTCAAGGCACGGAAACTGCTGGGTGAGGTATATATAAGGGAAGGAAGAAAAGATCTCGCATGGGTTGAGTATCTGCCGGTTCTTGACGAAATGCTCCTCAATGAGAATTATGACGACGCAATAAAAATCCTCGGTGAATTCAAAGATATTGATCCTGTTGAGACCGGGAGGAGACTTGTATCGCTCTATATTCAGCTTGGCGACTATCTCCAGGTTGTGCACGAACTGGCTGCTCTGGGAGCTATCTACCTTGAGCAGGCAAAGCCGAAAGAAGCACTGAACTGCTTCAGAGAGGCACTGCAGATGTCGCCTGAGGACGAGGCGTTAACGCAGAAAGTGATAGAGCTCGAAAAGCAGGTCGGGAAAGAGCAGATTACTATCGGGCCTGACAAGACAGTCGAGGAAGCGATTATAGAGACGGATATCTATCTCAGGTACGGGCTCTATGAGAATGCAAGAGAGATACTGGGAAGCTTTACAGAGAAAGAGCCGGGGAATATCGATATCCATACAAGATTAAAAACCCTGTTTGTCGATACCGGCGACAAGGAACAGGCAGTGGCTGAATGTATCATCCTGGCTGAACTCTTTGAAAAGGCCGGTGACCTGGAAAACCGTGAGCAGATATTGAAGGAAGCACGCGAAATCAGCCCCGAAGATCCAAGGCTTATCAGCCACCCGGCGCCTGAGGTCCACGAAGAAGAAGAAGTTGCCAGCCCCCCTGAACAGCCGTCCTTCGAGGATTACAGTGAAGAGGTCGCAGAAGCTGATTTCTATGCCCGTCAGGGTTTAATTGACGAAGCGCGCGCTATTTTCGAAAGACTGCAGACCCTTTTCCCGGAGAATCAGGAAGTCACCCAGAAACTGGGGTCGCTCGGACTGACTATTCAAGGGGAAGAACGAAAGGAACCCCTTGCGGAGGGAAAAGAGGAACCTGTCGTCATTGAGGAAATGCTCGAAGCCGAAAGCATCGCGGAACCCACGCTTGACAACGGTGTTATGGACATATTCAATGAGTTCAAAAAAGGGCTTGAGAAGGAACTGGAAGACGAGGATTTTGAAACACATTATAATCTGGGGATAGCCTACAAGGAGATGGGTCTTATCGACGATGCGATAAGGGAATTCCAGGCATCCTTGAAGGACCCGAAGAGGTTTGTTCATTCTGCGAATATGCTCGGGGTCTGTTATCTTGAAAAAGGTCTTTATCCGCTTGCCATTGATGTGCTGAAAAACGCAATAGAGAAAATGGAGGACAGGGGAGAGTCTTACTGGGCGATGAAGTATGATCTTGCCAATGCGTATGAAAAGAACGGCGATACCAAAGAAGCGTTCGAACTGTTCATGCAGGTCTATGGATGGAATTCAAAGTTCAGGGCTGTCTCGGACAAGATAGACCACCTCAAAGCCAGTATGGTTGAAGGGGCTGAGCAGAAGAAACCGAAAGACAGAAAGGACAGAGTTTCATACCTGTAGAAGAATACATTCCCTGAATATCAATATTTTCGCTGAGCCACATGCAGGCTGGCCAGCGGTCAAGCGGGAGGAAAATGGATTATCTGGAATTTTACGGGCTGAAAGAACATCCTTTTTCGAATGTTGTTGACAGCAAATTCTATTACAACAGTCCGCTCCATTCTGATGCTCTGGTAAAACTGAAATATGCGGTAGATACCCGGAAAGGACTCGCGGTTGTTATCGGTGGAATAGGGACCGGCAAGACAACTCTTGCGAGAAGATTCCTCGAGGAAATGGACGAGAGTGCATACGAAGCCGCCCTGCTTGTAGTTGTCCATTCGAGTGTAAGTTCCGAATGGCTGTTCAAAAAGTTTGCAATTCAGCTGGGAGTGGCAGATATTCCCGATGACAAGGTGGAGCTTCTCTCTCAGATATACCGGCGGCTTCATGATATAAACGATGAAGGAAAGAAGGCCGTCGTCATGGTTGACGAAGTACAAATGCTGAATTCGAAGGAGATCATGGAAGAGTTCAGGGGCCTTCTTAATATGGAGACTCCCGATGGCAAGCTCCTGAATTTTGTTTTCTTCGGCCTGCCCGAGCTTGAGAACGTGCTTGCCCTTGATGAACCCCTGAAACAGAGGGTAGCGGTGAAGATACGGCTGACAGAATTTTCCGAGAAAAGCACCATTGATTATATGAAACACAGACTGACTGTTGCAGGGAGCGGAAAGGGAATCTTTTCCCCGGATGCAATCCGTTTGATATACCGTTATACAACCGGAACTCCCAGGCTCATTAATACAGTATGTGACAATGCGCTGCTCGAAGGGTATCTCTCCAAGGCAACCGTCATTGATGTCCCCATCATAGAAACCGTTGCGGTAGATCTCGGCTTACGTCTCTAAAACAAAGAGCATTTCCTTAATCACCAGTATCATGCTGTATTGGGCGAGTTGTATCCTGATTTTTGAAGGGTACCAGATCCCGTTGATCTTTTCAGGATTTTCATAGGTGATGATGAGCTCCCGGTCATCTGAAAGAGAGATCATCTGTTTGAACGGCAGCATGGTCTTTTTGTCTATCCATATTTTTCTCACTGCGGTTGAAAAAAGAAAAGCATCCTTCTCTTCTTCTAATCTGTATTCATCAATGTCCCACCAGAAAATGCAGTCGCGCAATCCGTAGGTCAAAATTGCAGCCTTGTTTCTGTCAACGGGGGGATTGCTTTTTATGATGCCGTCGCGTGCGGCAAGCTCGAAGGCAAGAAACCCGAATGAATACACACGCAGGTCGAGATCACCGGTCCGTGAGATATTTGCCTTCCCATCGCCCTTGACCGAGGTGTCCTCTTTTTCGAAGGTGATCGAGAACACTGCCTCGATATCGGAGACGGGCTTCTTTGCAGCGAGCACCTCCCTGACGTCAACTCCTTCGTAAGAAGGGATTTCAACCCGGCGGGGTGTGCAGGCGAAGATGAGAAACAGGATACTAAGGAAAAACAGCTTCGAGACAATCTTCAACATTCTGAGCTCCAATTATTTCCAATCCAAAATTACCCTTTATCTTTTCGGCGTTTCCCGCCGGTATTACCGCCCGGTGGAATCCAATCTTCGCTGCTTCCTTGATGCGGGTTTCAGCCTGGGCCACGGCTCTGATTTCACCGGAGAGCCCGACCTCGCCAAAGACAATAAGTTTGGGATCAAGAGGGATATCTTTCAGGGATGACGCGATCGTTGTAATAATCCCCAGGTCAACCGCCGGTTCTATGATCTTCAACCCACCCACGACATTCACAAAAATATCCATTCCGCCGAGGTGGAGCCCAACTTTTTTCTCGAGCACTGCTACCAGCAGCGTTACCCGGTTAAAATCGACTCCGATTGCTGTCCTGCGGGGCATTCCGAAATTCGATTGGGAAACAAGGGACTGTATTTCGACCAAGAGCGGCCGTGTGCCTTCAATGCTTGCAACAACCGTCGACCCCGAGCTGTTGAGCGGCCTTTCGAGGAGGAAGAGTTCAGAGGGGTTTTCGACTTCGAGGAGGCCCGCGTCAGACATTTCAAAGATGCCTATCTCGTTTGTTGAACCGAAACGGTTTTTTACCGTCCTCAGAATGCGGAACGCATGCCCTCTGTCGCCCTCAAAATAGAGGACAGTGTCTACGATATGCTCAAGCACCCGAGGGCCGGCTATCGAACCATCTTTCGTCACATGTCCGACAAGGAAGACGGGGATATCCGCACGTTTTGCAAAAAGCATGAGTTTTGCTGCACATTCCCGGACCTGGCTAACAGAGCCTGGAGCGGAAAGGATCTCTTCTGTATACACTGTCTGGATAGAGTCTATCACCAGGACCTTCGGGAGAAATTTTGATGCAGTGTGCACTATGGATTCTACAGAGGTTTCCGAAAGCAACACAATATCTCCGGAATGTATCGCAAGCCTGTCAGCCCGGAGCTTTATCTGCTCGGGAGATTCTTCGCCTGAAACATAGAGCACTTTCCCGTATTGTTCCGCAATACCGCAGATGGCCTGGAGGAGCAGCGTTGATTTCCCTATGCCGGGGTCGCCTCCAATGAGCGTAACCGATCCCGAAACAATGCCACCGCCAAGGACCCTGTCGAGTTCCCGTATGCCTGTGGATAAACGTTGTCCGCGTTCTCCGGTGACAGAATTCAGAGGTTGGGGTTCCGACTTGCCCAGGTGAGAGACGATCGAAGACTGGCGGGAAACGGTCTCTTTCTTTTCTTCGGCAAAACTGTTCCATTCACCGCAGTCAGGGCATTTCCCGGTCCATTTAGGACTCGCATATCCGCACGACTGACACTGAAAAAAGGTTTTTGTTTTCGCCATTTGAATCCCTTGGATATTATACCAGAAGCAGAAGCATAACCATTTATGAACTATAACGATTTTTACCATTATGAACAGATGTGGTATATTTTTATCTATAAATATATTTCTGGAAGACAGAACAATAGGAAAAGGAAAAAATAAAGAAAAGAGCAGCCGACGAGCAAATTAGTAATTGAGATAATCAAAATGATAATCATCAAGGATCTGTAAAAATGATTTTAGATATTTCTGATATGGGGAACTACACTCTCAACTATTATGCAATACCAATTTTTATTGTATCAGTAGTATCTTTAAGTATCGTCGTTTATCGGGTTGTTCGTGAAGAGTTCTCTTTTTTAGGAATCTCTTTTTTTATAGTAGGACTGACTATCTTCATCTGGCTATTTTCCTTTTCCTGGATGTATTGTGCGAAAGATGAATACGTAGCTCTCTGGTGGGCAAGGGTTGCTTATCTTGGTCTTCCCTTTTTGCCCGCAGCAGTTTACAACTTCAGCATGGTATTTCTCCAAATATACCGTCAACATAGAGTGGTTCTATTGTTCTGTTGGGTATTGTCTGGGATGTTTTCAGTAATAGCTGTCGGAACTGATTTTTTAATCACTGGAATGTATAAATACAAATGGGGATATTACCCTGCCTATGGAGCCATGAGCGTCCCTTACCTGCTGTACTTTTTAGGTATTCTGTCCCTCAGTTTATATCATCATGTGAGAGAATATCAAAAGGCTCTTGCAGGAACTATTCATAAGCTTCGTATCAAATCACTCTTTATCGCTTTTAGTATTGCGTATATTGGAGTTTTTGATTATTTTGCCAAGTTTCATATCAATATCTACCCTTTTGGATATTTGACAATATTTATTTTTTTGGTAATAGTCTCCCATGCAAGTTCTCGTTACAGATTTGTAGATATAACACCTGCCTTTGCGTCTGAAAAGATAATAGACACCATGAACGATATATTATTGGTGCTTGACTCAGAAGGTTCAATTCGATTAACAAACAAGGCATCTCAGCTATTTTTTAACCAATTTGCAAATGATTTAATAGGAAAACATATAACGACGGTACTTGGCGATGCTTATTTCGCTGATCAATTTAAATCATTGATAAAATCAGAGCCAATTCAAAATTATGAAATACATTGCAATTCGAAAAAGTATGGTGAGAAAACATTGATAGTATCCATCACATCTATAAAAGACAGAAAAGAGTATCCGCTTGCGTATGTTTTCATCGCAAAGGATATTACTCCGCAAAAAAAGTCAGAGAGAGCGCTGTTAAAAGCTAAGGCAGATTTAAATGCTAAATTTAGACAGTAACTAACATTGGAGGAATCAGTGCGATGTGATTCTGTACTTCGTTGCATGCTTACTAAAAGCCGCGACCGTTGTATCCGATACAAAAATTTGATAACTTCTGAGACAAGAATGCCCTCTTTCCTGATAGATTGCTTTGAATATTTAGGGTAAGATTATTATATATGAAGAATCCCCATCCCCTTACCGGGATAATACGCCTTTTTTATTGCGTTTTTCACGAACTCCTTTGCCTTTCTTGCTGTTTCAAGAGGGGCGTATTCCAGTGCAAGGAGGGCGGCGATTGCAGATGAGAAGATGCACCCTGTGCCATGAAATTCACCGGGCAGTTTTTCACTTTCAAGACGATGGAACACGCCATCGTAATAGAGGTCAAGCGCTATCCCTTCTAGATGACCTCCTGTGATAAGGACAACATCAGTGCCGGTCTGTTTCAGAATTGCAGCAGCCTCTTCCATACCTTCCCTGTTTTCGATGGCAACACCTGTCAGGACAGTGGCCTCATACATATTTGGTGTTATGATCTTCGCAAGGGGGAAGAGTTTTCCCTTTATTGCATCTAGAGTCCCCTCATCAACAAGACTGGTTCCGGATGAAGAGACGGTTACCGGATCAATGACGACATTCTGAAGGGAATATTTTCTTATCAGATCAGAGACAATTTCCACAGCATCGATGCGGTAAAGCATTCCGATCTTGACCGCATCCGGCCTGATATCAGACAGGAGCGTTTCAAATTGATTTTTGATCGCAATTTTTTCAACAGAAAAGATGGCGTTAACGCCTTGCGTGTTCTGTGCGGTGATTGCGGCCACAACAGAGATGCCGTACACGCCAAATGCCCTGAACACTTTCAAATCCGCCTGAAGGCCCGCGCCGCCTGTCGGATCAGAACCGGCTATCGTAAGAACTGTTTTCATGTCTTTCTTTTCTTCAGCGCCCGCTCCACTGTCCGTATCGCGCAGAACTCTCCGCACATGCTGCAGACTTCCTGATGTGCCGGAGGAATTTCGGCCCGCCATTTCTTCACCCGTTCAGGATCAAGGCTCAATGCTATCTGCCCGTTCCAGTCAAGGTTCTTCCTGCACCGGGCCATTGCCCTGTCCCGCTCAATCGCACCGGGGACCCCTTTTGCAATATCCGCTGCGTGGGCTGCTATTTTTGATGCAATAAGCCCTTCTCTCACGTCGTCGAGATTCGGCAGCCTGATGTGCTCGGCAGGGGTAACGTAGCAGAGGAAATCGGCGCCTGCTGCACCCGCTATTGCGCCTCCGATAGCCGCTGCAATATGGTCATACCCCATTGCGATATCGGTCACGAGAGGACCGAGGACGTAAAACGGCGCGCCCTTGCAGAGTTCTTTCTGGAGCTTGATGTTGAGTTCTACCTGATTTAGGGGAACATGCCCCGGCCCTTCGATAATCGTTTGTACGCCGTATTCCAGAGCCCTGTCCCGCAACTCTCCGATCGTGAGAAGTTCTTCAATCTGGCTCCGGTCGGTAGCATCGTCAAGACAGCCCGGACGGAGTCCGTCGCCAAGGCTTAATGTCAGGTCATACTTTCTGGAAAGTTCCAGCAGTCTGTCGTACTGTTCATAGAGAGGGTTTTCTCTCTCGTTATAGATCATCCATTCAAGGAGGAAGGCTCCGCCACGACTCACTACATCGAGGACCCTCCCTTCGTCTCTCAGGCGTTCAACAGCCCTTTGGGTTACTCCGCAGTGCACGGTGACGAAATCAACGCCTTCTTCCGCCTGGTCCTCAATGACCTGGAAAATATCGTCAGCGGTCATTTTCGCAATTGTGCCGTATTTTTCTGCCGCGAGGATTGCAGCTTCATAGATAGGCACCGTTCCGACCGCAACAGGAGATTTACTGAGCAGCAGTTTTCTCATATCCTTTACAGGTCCGCCTGTCGACAGGTCCATGACCGCATCAGTGCCGTATTTTACCAGCAAGTCGAGTTTTTCGATTTCCTCAGTAAAGGCAATTCTATCTTTTGAAGTGCCGATGTTCGCATTCACTTTTGTCTTCAGTCCCCTGCCGATACCGATGGGTTTAATCTGACGCCTGGGGTTGATCGGAAGAACGGAAACGCCTGATGCGATATCAGTTGCAAACGTTTCCGCTGAGATGCCTTCTGCAGCAGCGACTTCTTTTATTTCATCGGTAAGATTCCCTTTTTTTGCACTCTCTATCCTTGTCATTGCAGTAACCTCAAAAATTCTTCTGTTGTTTTCTGAATATCCTCTGCAGTGAGGAGAGCGGATATCATGGCGACGCCGTCAGCGCCCGCTTCTCTCACTTCATGGACCCTTTCTTTCTTTATTCCCCCAATGGCCAGTACCGGTATCGATATGCGTGACTTTACTTCCTTTATTGTCTCAATACCGATTGGGTTCCCATAGTTCAGTTTGGAAGGAGTCTTATAGACAGGACCGATTGTGATAAAATCCGCCCCGCTTTTTTCTGCTGCAAGGGCTTCATCAACCCCATGGGCAGAAACACCGATAACGAGTTTGTCGCCGGCGATCTTCCTGACTGCATCGGCGGGTATGCTCTGCTGTCCGAGATGCACGCCGTCGGCTCCTGCCGCGAGTGCAATATCAATCCTGTCATTGATTACCAGTTTTGCTCCATATTCGTTTGTCAACTCCCTCATCCAAAGCGCCACGTCGAGTAGTTCCCGTGTAGACAAATCCTTTTCTCTGAGCTGTATGGCTTTTACCCCTGCTGAAAGCGCGTCTTCAAGCGCGAAATACAATGAGCAGACTGCGGAAAACAATTTTCTGTCGGTGATGAGATAGAGCCTGAAGTCCTCCAGCCAGTTTTTTTTCACTCTCTCACTTTTTACAGCATGCCTTCGAATGGGCTGCTTGCCGTTGCATAGAGTTTTCTCTGGATCCTTCCTGCCTTGCACGCAAGTCGTCCTGCTATAACCCCATGCTTCATTGCTGCTGCCATTGCTATCGGGTCTTTGGCCCCTGCTATCCCGGTATTTATCAAAACAGCATCGCATCCCAGCTCCATTGCTATTGTGGCATCAGATGCTGTCCCCACTCCTGCGTCGACAATAACAGGCAGCTTGACGGTTTCAAGAATTATTTTGATATTATAGGGATTCCTCAAACCAAGGCCTGACCCAATTGGAGCGCCGAGAGGCATTATCGCGGCAGCCCCTGCTTCTTCGAGCCTCTTTGCCATGACCGGATCATCATTCGTATAGGGGAGAACAATAAACCCTTCTTTTGCGAGAATCTCGGTCGCCTTCAGGAGTCCCAAGGTATCAGGGAAGAGGGTCTTTTCGTCTCCTATGACCTCAAGCTTGATCAGATCGGAAATGCCGGCTTCGCGCGCGAGCCTCGAATACCGGAGGGCGTCCTCAACGGTGTAGCATCCTGCGGTATTCGGCAGTATCTTGTATTTTTTGGGATCGATGAAATCGAGGAGATTTTCCGATTTCCTGTCTATGATATTCACTCTCCGTACCGCCACGGTGACCACATCGGAACCGGAGGCTTCAATAGCCCTTCTGGTCTCATCAAAATCCTTGTACTTGCCCGTGCCTACCCAGAGCCTCGATTGAAATTCGATGCCTTTGATAATCAATGTATCGTCCATATCTTCTCTCCTTTACGGAAACTTACACTTCTGTCATTGCGGCTTGTCCGCAATCCTTCTTTAAGAAAGATTCCCGACAAGCGGGAATGACAATACAGCATTTATTTATGACGTTGAAATAATTCCCTGTTTTGTTTCGTATTCAGAATTCAGGATTTTGTGCTTACTACTTATCCTCCTCCGACAAAATTGACCATTTCGACGGTATCACCATCTTTCAGATTATATGAAGCGTATTCAGCCTTCTTTATGATGGACAGGTTCACTTCGACAGCAACCCTCACCGGATCAATGGCCAGTTCTTTCAAAAGGTCAGCGACCGTTGAAACTTCTGTTATGAAAGTGTCACCGTTTACTGTTAAGTTCATAAATAAAAAAACCGCATCCCTGAAGGATACGGCCCGTTTCCCATTCCCTACGACGGCATTATCCGCATCAGGTTCTTGGGGTCGTCCGGTGGGACACCGGACCTCTCAGGCTTGAGAACCTCCCCCATGGTTAGTTTCAGTATAGATAAGATTTTCGGTAAAGTCAATAAAACCGGTGGCGTGGTAGCGTAAAATCTTCTGTGTAAAAATCTTGAGGTAAAAAATAAAAGGGTGTA
>JAVHLL010000044.1 GCA_031082155.1 Thermodesulfovibrionales bacterium
AAGAATGGGAAGAAGAATCGAATTCAATAATGTCAATGTTCAAGGGCTGACCCCTTTCTTGCTGAGTAGGTATGAAGGCTTTATATATTTTCTGTAATTCTTCGGAATTTGAATTTTACATTTCCTAGACTCTGCGCTAGAGTAAGTATATGGCAGATGTGTCCTTTCCCTTGGCTTTTCTTGCAGGAGTGGCGTCTTTTCTTTCTCCCTGTGTGCTTCCGCTCGTTCCTTCGTATGTTTCATTCATCACAGGCATTTCCTTTAAAGACCTCACCGTGGGGACAGACAAGAAGAGGATTCGCTACCTCACGGCAACCAACTCTCTTGCATTCATAGCGGGGTTCTCGGCGGTCTTCATCGCCCTTGGTATTTCTTCCTCAGCCCTGGGCAGGTTCTTCGACGCCTATGCAGATTTTATACGGATAATCGGAGGCATACTAATTATTCTCTTCGGTCTTTTCGTGTCCGGTCTCGTGAAGCTCGATTTTCTTATGCTGGACAAAAAGATCTATCTCAGCGGGAAACCCGGCGGGTATATCGGAACATTTCTCGTGGGGATGACCTTTGCAGCAGGCTGGAGCCCCTGCATAGGACCGATCCTCGGAACAATCCTGCTTTATGCAGGAGCAAAGGGGTCAGCTCTTTTCGGATTCCAACTGCTTGCAGTATACTCTCTTGGCCTTGCGGTTCCCTTTTTTCTCTCGGCACTGGGACTTAACTTGTTTCTCAGCTATACGCCGAGGATTGTCAAACATATGCGGGTCATCATGATAGTAAATGGTCTTATCCTTATACTATTCGGCATCATGCTTCTTTTTGATAAGGTGCGCGAGCTGACACGTTTTATCCCGGATTTCGGCATAAAGATATAAGGACAATTTCAGCCCTGCTGATTTAAATCAGGAATATGCCGGTATTGATTTCGGGCAATTGACAGGCTTCCATGCTGATGATATAGTTAGAACAAGCATTTATCAGCTGTACCTGTCTGAGCATATTCACTGCATAGGGAGAACCGCTTGATTGAAGCAAAGGACAAACATATTGAGCACCTCGTCAGCGCTGTTGTCCTCTTCATTATCATTATAGGCTGTTTTTTCGTCCTCCGCCCTTTCATCTCCGCTCTTTTATGGGCAGTGATCCTTTCTTTTTCCACATGGCCTGTATATGAATGGTGGGTGCGGGTCCTTAAAGGCAGGAAAACGCTCGCTGCTTCGGTGATGACTTTTCTGCTCATTTGCGCATTTGTGATACCTGTTGTTGTCATCAGCATAAGTTTTGCGAAAGAAGCAACAACACTTGTTGCAAAAATACGCGAGATGTACGAGCAAGGTCTGCCAGCACTGCCGGCATGGGTAGACCGGCTGCCGCTTATAGGCCCTGAAATCCAGAAATACTGGCAGACATGGACTATCGATCACGAACAGTTAGTGGACTTTCTGAAGCCATATATTAAGCCTGTCAGACAGCAGATCTTTGCCGGAGGCGCTGTTGTGGGCCAGGCGCTCTTTCAGATACTCCTGAGCATTACCGTATGTTTTTTCTTCTATCGTGACGGGGAGGAGACAGTGCAGAGGGTTGCGAATTTCTTAAAGAGAATCGCAGGAGAGCGAACAGACAGGCTCATCAAGGTGGCTGCGAACACTACAAAGGGAGTCGTGTACGGTGTCCTGGGGACTGCTGCCGTGCAGGGTGCGTTTGCAGGGATCGGGTTTTTTGTCGCAGGTGTCCCCGGCGCACTGCTTTTGGGATTTTTCACCTTCTTTTTTGCACTTATTCCGATGGGCCCGCCATTTATATGGATACCTGCAACGATATGGCTTTTCTCTTATAAAAGCGCCGCATGGGGAATATTCCTGGCTCTCTGGGGCACGTTTGTGATCAGCGGCATTGATAATATTGTGAAACCATACCTCATAAGCCGGGGCGGCAACCTTCCCTTCGTCCTCATTCTTCTCGGCGTGTTTGGCGGGGTGATTGCGTTTGGTGTTATTGGTGTATTTTTGGGACCAACACTTCTTGCGCTCGGGTACTCTCTCATCTCTGAATGGACCGCGGGAAAAGAAACGGCTGAGACTGAAGAAACTTCACAATAGTACTGTAAAAAGAGACTATGAGAAAAACCCTATCGCCTCGCGGACAAGATGCATGGTTTCTCTCGCAATCTTTTTGGCCTTTTCAGTTCCCTGCTCCACAATTTCGTTGAGAGTATCCGGACTGTCCAGAAGTTCCTGACGCTTTGACCATATCGGCTCCATGACCCCGAATACATTCTTAATGAGGATCTTCTTGCACTCAATGCAGCCGATGCCTGCGGTGCGGCATCCGTCCGCAACCCGCTCAATCTCCTCTTTTGAAGAAAATATCTTGTGAAGTTGATACACGGGAGATAATTCCGGATTCCCCGGATCGCTCTTTTTCACACGCGCGGGATCGGTAACCATAGTCCTTATCTTCTGCTCCACCACCACCGGACTGTCAGAGAGATAGATCGCGTTGTCATAGCTTTTCGACATCTTCCTCCCGTCAGTGCCGACAACCTTCGGAAATTCTGTGAGCAAAGGTTCAGGCTCAGGGAATATCTCCTTATAGAGGTAGTTGAAGCGGCGTGCGACCTCGCGGCTTATCTCAAGGTGAGGGACCTGGTCGATTCCGACAGGCACATATTTCGCCCGGTAGATAATGATATCGGCGGTCTGGAGTAATGGATAGCCGAGGAACCCATAGGTGGACAAGTCTCTCTCTTTCAGTTCCTGCTGTTTTTCCTTGTAGGTCGGCACCCGTTCCAGCCAGCCGAGCGGAGTTATCATCGATAAGAGGAGGTGGAGTTCAGCATGCTCGGGGATCCTTGACTGTATGAAGAGAGTGCATTTCTCCGGGTCCAGGCCTGCCGCAAGAAAGTTGATGAGAATGTCCCTGGTTGATTCTTTTATTGCGGACGTATCTGCATATCCTGTTGTCAGTGCATGCCAGTCAGCGATAAAGTAGTAACAATCATAAGTGTCCTGGAGTCTTACCCAGTTGCTCAATGCGCCGACGAGATTTCCAAGGTGGAGTTTGCCGCTCGACTGCATGCCGCTTAATACTCTTTCTTTCACATCAAACCTCCGAAGGGAATAAGGAATATACGGATAATTAATTCAATAAAAGCTTGTATGGGCATAATAATATATCTGGCAATCCCCGTAAACCACAGTGCAAGTACGATAAAAATGCCGTAAGGTTCCAGTTTGCTGAACTGATATGCATGCTGTGCGGGAAGGAGGCTTGTGAGAATCCTTCCCCCGTCAAGTGGCGGGATAGGGAGGAGATTGAACGCTGCAATAAAGACATTAAAGGAGATGCTGTATTTCAGCATAAGTTCCAGGGGTTCGATAATCCTCTCGTTTACAGTCAATGGAAGATGAGGGGCAACCTTGAAGAGTACTATAAGCAACAGGATGCTTACGAAAGAGAGGATGATATTCGTTGCCGGCCCCGCGGCTGATACGAGGGCCGAATCCCTCCTCGGATTCTTCAAGTTATTGAATGCTACAGGCACGGGCTTGGCCGAACCGAATATGAAGCTGCCGTTTGAGAGGATGAACAGCATGATCGGGATGAGTACCGTGCCGACCGGATCAATATGGGCGATTGGGTTTATGGTAAGCCTGCCCATCATCTTTGCCGTCGGGTCCCCGAGTTTGTAGGCGGTGTATCCATGAGCAATCTCGTGAAACGTAATCGAGATGAGGATAGGGACTGCAGCGAGAAGAAGGCTCCTTACTAGCGAAAGATAATCCAAAATGATGTTCCTCCCCGGGAGAATTCCCAATATCTACAGAATGTTTATTTTGGAATATCAAAGAACTGTTGTCAAGTAACGTCGGATCGACTATAATAGAGAAGAATTTTTATGACTGCTATAGTCATTATCCCTGCCCGTTATCAATCTGCCCGTTTCCCGGGGAAACTCCTTTGTCCCCTGAAAGGGAAACCGATTGTCCAGCATGTGTACGAAAATGCAAAACAAGCCAGCCTCTCAACCGATGTTCTCATTGCAACAGACAGCGAGACTATCTTCGAAAAGGTGTTTGAATTCGGCGGGAAGGCAGTCATGACGGATGAAAAACATCCTTCGGGCACAGACAGGATAGCAGAGGTTGCCGTCTCTCTGGATTGTGATATAATTGTCAATGTACAGGCTGACGAACCGCTGATACGTCCCGAGATGATTGACGAGGTAATCTCCCTGCTCGACGACACACGGGCCTCCATGGGAACGCTTGCAAAGAAGATACAAGAGAAACAGGAGATTATGGACCCGAACGTAGTGAAGGTAGTCTTCAACAGTGAAGGATTCGCGCTTTATTTCTCCCGTTCACAAATCCCTTTTCTCGCTTCACACTCTGAACTGCAGGCGGAATATGCCTGTTACAAGCACATCGGTATTTACAGTTATCGCAGGGATACTCTCCTCGCTCTTACCCGCATGAACCCATCGTATCTCGAACAGATAGAGAAGCTCGAACAGTTAAGGGCCCTTGAGTCCGGAATAAGGATCAAAGTGAAAGAGACATTTTTTGAAACCTATGGGGTTGATACACCCCATGACCTGGAAAGGGTGGAACAATGGCTAAATACATCTTTGTGACAGGCGGGGTTGTTTCAGCGCTTGGCAAGGGGATTGCTGCGGCAGCCACCGGAGCGCTCCTTGAGGCAAAAGGGCTGAAGGTAACCCTCCAGAAGCTCGACCCGTATATTAACGTTGATCCCGGAACGTTGAGTCCGTTCCAGCACGGCGAGGTCTTCGTGACAGACGATGGAGCAGAGACTGACCTGGATCTCGGTCATTATGAACGGTACACCTCAGTAAGAATGTCGCAGAGGAATAATTATACGACCGGAAAAATTTATTATAGTGTGATTACCAAGGAAAGGCGGGGAGATTATCTCGGGGAGACGGTCCAGGTAGTCCCTCACATTACCGATGAAATCAAACAGGCTATAAAATCAGTGAGCAACGATTACGATGTTGTCATCGTGGAGATAGGGGGAACGATCGGTGATATCGAAAGTCTCCCATTTCTTGAGGCAATACGTCAGTTCCGCTACGAGGTGGGAAGGGAAAACGTTCTCTATATACACCTTACCCTTATCCCGTTTATCAAGAGTGCCGGAGAACTGAAGACGAAACCGACGCAGCACAGTGTCAAGGAGTTCAGAGAGATCGGTATCCAGCCTGATATTCTCCTCTGCAGGACGGAAAGGCAACTGCCGCCGGATGTGAAGAAAAAGATCGCTATCCATTGTAATCTTGATACCGATGCGGTAATCTCTGCCCGTGATGTCGACACAACCTATGAAGTTCCTCTTGTCCTTTACTCGGAGGGCCTTGATCACCTCATTGAAAGGAAATTCAACCTTTCCTCACGGGAACCCGATCTGTCCCAATGGAAGGATATCGTAAGAAAAATTATAGAGCCGAAGAACGAAGTCACGATCGCTATCGTAGGGAAATATACCGGCCTTAAGGATTCATATAAAAGCCTCATAGAAGCGCTAATCCATGGAGGTATCGCGAACGATGCCCGCGTGAACCTGCAATGGATTGATTCAGAAGAGATAGAGATTCACGGTCCGGATAAGTTCCTGGCCGATGTCGATGGCATTCTTGTGCCGGGAGGGTTCGGGTACAGGGGCATCGAGGGGAAAGTAAGGGCCATACGTTTTGCCCGTGAAAAGAGAATCCCCTATTTCGGCATATGCCTCGGCATGCAATGTGCGGTAATAGAGTTTGCCCGGAATGTATGCGGACTCGCAGCCAACAGCATGGAGTTCGACCTGAATACGAAAGAACCGGTTATTTACCTTATGGAACGGTGGTATGACTTCAGGAAAGAACGGGTTGAGATACGCTCGGAGAGCTCCCATAAAGGAGGGACGATGAGGCTTGGCGCATATCCGTGCATGCTTGAACCGGGTACCCAGGCGTACAAGGCGTATGGGACAAAAGAGATATCCGAAAGGCACAGGCACAGATATGAATTCAATAACGCATACAGGGGCATCTTTACCCGGAACGGCATGAAAATCAGCGGATTGAGTCCCGATGCCGAGCTTGTCGAGATTATTGAAATCCAAGACCATCCCTGGTTTCTCGGATGCCAGTTCCATCCGGAATTCAAGTCAAGGCCCACAGACCCGCATCCACTCTTCAGGGCTTTCATCGGTGCGGCCCTGAGTGAGAAGAGGTCATTATTCCCTGAAATGGAAGTAAAGTCGGAAGAAAAAAGCAGGGGCATTCCGTAAAAGTATCAATATTCAATTATCAATGCACAAATGTCATTACAGAAAATATTTTGATCCAATTAACTAAAGAAATAACCATCGCTAACATTAAGCTTGGAGGGAATAACCCTCTTTTTCTCATCGCAGGCCCCTGTGTTCTGGAGAACGAAGAAATCCTTTTCCAGACCGCGGACGGGTTACAAAGGATTTGCAATACACTCGGATTCCCGCTTCTCTTTAAAAGTTCTTATGACAAAGCGAACCGCACGTCCGTATCTTCATTCCGGGGGCCCGGCATCGAAAAGGGGCTGAAAATGCTCTCTGAAGTCAGGAGCAGGTTCGGCATCCCCATTATTTCCGATGTACATTCAGTGGAAGAGGTCCAGGCTGCTGCAAAAGTTCTGGACGTCATCCAGATACCGGCCTTCCTGTGCAGGCAGACAGACCTTATTCTTGCGGCGGCGAATACAGGAAAACCGGTAAACATCAAAAAAGGCCAGTTCCTTGCTCCCTGGGATATCAGGAATATCATAGAGAAATTCATCGCAACAGGAAATCATAATGTATTCATCACTGAACGGGGGACATCATTTGGTTATAACAATCTCATCGTTGACTTCAGGGTTTTCCCTGTCATCCGCTCATCCGGATATCCGGTAATTTTCGATGTAACCCACAGCCTTCAGCTTCCCGGCGGTATGGGAACAAGTTCGGGTGGTCAGAGAGAATTTGCAGAGCCCCTTGCACGGGCGGCTGTTGCTGTCGGTGTGGACGGACTTTTTCTGGAGGTGCACCCCGACCCCGACAAGGCATTGTGCGACGGGCCGAACATGATCAGGCTCGATGACCTCGAAGAAATGCTCTCGCATATCAAAATAATCCATGACGCTGTGAGAAGCTTTGCTTGATCCGCTTCATTCATAATTTCAGGAAAATTCAAATCCACAAAAATACCGCATCTGCCGTATTATGTTTTTAATTATTAGACCATTAATAATCTGAAAAGCCCTGTGAATTACTGCGGAGAAGCACCCAGTATCAGGCCTGCGGCACCACCCATGAGGAAGAACACAAGGGTACTGAGTACGATGACGGCAAGAACATAGCCAAACGATTTTTCCTCAGGCGTTCCCATCATTACCGGCAGGCCAATGGAGAAGACATAGATGCTGTAAAATGACGCGGCAAGAACAATTATTGAGAGATACGGAATAAGATGAAGAATGCCCGCTATCCAGTACGGTACCCAGGAATATATCACAGCCCGTGTAGCATTGAGCATGTTCCTTTCGGAGCCGAACCGGGGAGCGAGAGCATCAACTATGATAGAGATGATCTTGACGCCGACGAGGGAGAACAGGTAGGAAAAAACGACGCTCCAGAAATACGATACGGTGAAATTTCCGAAGCTGACCTCCATCATGGGTGAGCCGATCAGGTTTATACCGATGAGTTTTGCGGCCGCAGGAACGGCTGCAAGTATTATCGCATATAGATAGAGTGACCCCATCGAAGACCGCTCATCCCTGAGCTTTGGCCAAAACTCTTTGGGCCGCAGAATAATGTTTTTAATCTTCTCAGCGAATTGCATAGTTTGTCCTTGCTCGGAATAGTTTAGAGCAAGTATCTGCTGGTGTCAATTTGCCGGGAAAATATTTCGCTCCCGGAGGATGGAGTTGGTAATGTGATAGGATACAATTAAGTAAGATTGATTTACAGAATGTGGACGCTCTTCACCATATTGTCAGGTATGTTTCCCCCTGACAACAGAGGGAATAATGAAATTGAGTCCCTTTATCATGCTCTGCAGCGCAGGGCTTTTTGCCATCTTCAGCTCTACAATATCAAAGAGCCCTGTGCTACCCCTGTTTGCCACGCATCTCGGCGCGGACCCTGCGGGTGTGGGGTTTATTGCCGCTGTTTCCGCATTTACGGGGATAATCGCGAGCATCCCCGCAGGCCTTTTTTCGGACAGGTTCGGAAGAAAAAGGATGCTCGTCTTTTCTCTCCTTATTTTTTCCACTGCCCCGTTTCTTTATCCTCTGGCCACGAAGCTCTGGCATCTTGCCCTGATACGCTTCTACCATGGCTTTGCCACTGCGATATTCGTCCCGGTCGGCATGGCTTTGGTCGCCGACCTCTTTCATGAAGAGAGGGGCGAGAGGTTGGGATGGTTTTCGACGGCCACCCTTGCCGGAAGGTTCATGGCTCCATTGGCAGGCGGAAGCATCATAGGGGCAATGGTTTTCAATCCGGGATTGAGTTACAAGGTTGTTTATTTTGTATGCGGCGGAGCAGGGGTTATCGCCTTCCTCCTTACTTTGGGCATCTCTTCTCCTGCAAAGGAGCGGAAAGAGAAGAAATCCTGGGATGAAACCGTAAGGGCGTTCAAAGCGGTGATATCCAGCAGAACAATCCTGCTTACCTGTACCGTTGAAGCAGCAATCCTGTTTGCCTACGGAACGTTTGAGACATTCCTGCCGCTCTATTCCATACAGAAAGGGCTCACCGCATATCATATCGGAATATTTCTGTCAGCTCAGGTTTTTACCCTTGCGCTCACAAAGCCCCTCATGGGAAGATTTTCCGACAGGCACGGGCGAAGACCGCAGATATTTGCTGGCGCAGTAATTGGCGCAGTATGCATCGGAAGTTTTTCCCTGTTCACAATGTTTCTGCCCCTGCTTGTCTTGAGCATATTGTTCGGGCTGAGCCTTTCTCTCGTCACCTCTGCGACATCGGCGTTCATCGCTGACCTCAGCAGACAGGAAACCCACGGTTCGGCAATGGGCGTTCTCGGCTCAATTATGGACATCGGGCACACAACCGGGCCCCTGGCGTCGGGTATCGTGGCAGCTTATCTTGGCGTTTCGGTTTCCTTCCTATCAGCCGCTTTTGTTCTCTTCATCGCAGCGGTGATATTCCGGGTATATGTCAAGAGCCCGGTTGCTGCATAAACGTAGTTGGCGGGGTTCAATATAAGAGGAATGACAATAATCATATTTCATATTGATTTACCTTATCACCGCTAAAAGGGTAATATAAATGTCAGATGTTTTTCTCCGGCGTCCTGCCGGGTCTGTCAATCCTGCTTTCCGGTCAGACATATCCGAAACAGATAAGTAAACAGAGGGAATGTTTTCCGTCGCAGGATTACGTTCATATTCTTCAGAGAAGTTGATCTATAACAAATGTAAAGGAATGTGATGGATATAAGGAAAGAACTCGCGTGTCTCAATCCCAAACAGAAGGAAGCGGTGTTGCATACGGAGGGTCCACTCCTCATCCTGGCCGGGGCGGGTTCAGGAAAGACGAGAGTTATTACCGTGCGGACCGCATATCTCATACACACGGGCGTAAGGGCCGGAGCTGTCCTTGCCGTTACCTTCACGAATAAGGCGGCCAAGGAGATGAAGGAAAGGGTAAAGGCCATGATAAGAGGCGAAAACGGGTCGCCCGTTATTTCTACCTTTCATTCTCTGTGCCTGAAGATCCTGAGACGCGAAATTGAATGCCTTGGCTTTAGAAAGGATTTCACGATATATGATACCTCAGAGCAGGTCTCGCTCCTGAGAAATATCCTCTCCGACATCAGATTCTCCGACAAGAGTTTCAAGGCGGAGTCCATCCTGGAGAGAATCAGCAGGACAAAGAACGATCTTGTTCCGTCCGGTGCAGCTCCCCCGGATAAGCCTATTGAGGAGATCTCTGCGATGCTCTATCCACGATATCGCGAGGCCTTGCAGTCGCTGAATGCCGTCGACTTTGATGACCTGTTACTTTTTACCCTGAGGCTTTTCAGGGAATATCCGGCTGTTTGTGAAAAATACCGGGAGAGATTCAGGCATATCATGGTCGACGAATATCAGGATACGAACCGCGTTCAGTATGAATTACTCAAGCTTCTCGCAGGCGAGAGGAGAAACCTCTGCGTAGTCGGGGATGACGACCAGTCTATATACGGGTGGAGAGGCGCAGACCTGGGCAATATCCTCGATTTTGAGAAAGACTTTCCAGGGACTGTAACGGTGAGGCTCGAACAGAATTACCGCTCCTTCGGACATATTCTCTGCGCTGCAAACGGGGTGATAAGGAACAACACGAGGAGAATGGAAAAGTCTCTCTGGACTGAAAGGGGCACCGGCCCCAAGGTAAATATTTTCAAGGCTGTCGATGCGGAAAGTGAGGCGGAATGGGTGGCTGACAGGATCTCAATGATCAGGTTCGAACGAAACGTCCCCTATGAGGATTTTGCCGTTCTCTACAGAGCAAATATATTTTCGAGGCCTTTTGAGGCCGCCATGAGAAGCAAGAAGATCCCACACCTGGTGGTTGGGGGTACAAGTTATTTCGAACATAAGGAGATCAAAGACCTTGCGGCTTATCTCAAGATAATCGCAAACCCGTCCGACGATCTGAGTCTTTTGAGGGTCGCCGGTGCGCCGAAAAGAGGCCTTGGAACTTCTGCACTGGCTTTTCTGTCTGATTTTGCACAGTCCAATTCCCTTGACCTCCTCGATGCATTCGGAAAGGCCC
Organism: Thermodesulfovibrionales bacterium; assembly: GCA_031082155.1. Classification (GTDB taxonomy): domain Bacteria; phylum Nitrospirota; class Thermodesulfovibrionia; order Thermodesulfovibrionales; family SM23-35; genus JAKLQR01. The sequence continues at coordinate 10,807 of JAVHLL010000044.1, forward strand.
GCGAGGTCCCGGCCCTCAGTCAAAAGGCAGCTGCCTCTGCAGAAGATATTTTCGGGCTTATTGCCCGTTACCGGGACCTGTTCAACAAAGGCCGTGGTACAGGCATGGGCAAGCTTCTGAAAGCGCTCACCGAGGAGATTGGTTACCGGGACTATATAATTGGGCTTTATAAGACCCCTGAGGCTGCGTTTAAAAGAGTGGAAAATATGGATGGGTTAATCGATTCTGTCAGTTATTATGAGTCAACGGAAGAATCGCCTTCCCTCCACGGCTTCCTCGAAACAATGGCCCTTACGGAGCTGATGAAAGAGAAAGAGGAAAAGGGTGGCCGGGGCGTTACCCTCATATCTTTTCATTCGGCGAAAGGTCTGGAATTCCCTGTGGTATTTATTGCGGGTGTGGAAGAGGAGATGCTGCCCCACAAGAAAGCGGCGGACAAGGATGAAGATATTGAAGAGGAAAGAAGGCTGTTTTATGTAGGAATAACAAGGGCTATGAACGAACTTTACCTTACCCTCACAGAACGCAGATCGAGGTACGGGAAAGAAAAGAGTTCCCTTCCCTCCAGATTTTTAGAGGAACTCCCCGATGAGGCGGTTAAAAAGATTGACAGATTCGAAAACCTTGACCCCGAACAGGAGAAGGTCTATGCGAAAAAGTTTTTCGCGAATATAAAGGCGATGTTCGAAAATTGAGAGTACCTGATATCCGATTACTTCTGTATATGCAGATTTATAGAGCAATCACTCTGAGAGCTATTGTGTAAGTCCCCGACTGCAAGATAAGTAAACTGAATTTTAGTGCACGGGCCGGGGGAAATATTTATCAACCGTTTGTCTGACTTCCTGCAACCACTTTTTTCTTTGTTCCTCTGAGCTGACGACTATGATGGTGAACATTCTCCGATAAAAGTTCCTGACCCCGCACAAGTCAAAAATACAGTTTTTCCATATGGTTTCAAGAGGGTCCCCGAATACGATTTTTTCTCTTTCCGCTTCTGTATTTGAAGTATTAAAAACAACAGCCGATTTTGCCTTTAATAGCCCATTGGGTACTCCCTCTCCTTTGTCATCTTCAAGAAATTCATATGCTATTCCGGGGCGAATCACTCTGTCGACCCACCCTTTTAAAATTGCCGGAGGCTGTCCCCACCAGTTTGGATGGACAAGAATGATTCCATCTGCCTCTGAAATCTCCCTGCAATGCATGTCTATTTCAGAAGGTAGCGCAACATCTTTTGGTATTTCTTCTGTTAATAATAGCGGATCAAATTTCTCCGCATATAAATCATGGAAAAATACCTCATGACCGTTCTGCTTGAGAGTTTCAATGGCGGTTGTCGCTATGGCATGGTTAAAGCTTTTTTTATCAGGGTGAGCAAGTATTACCGATATTTTCATCATGGTATGAGCTCCTTATCTTTTATCCTTCTTGCTGTGTATAACAGAATTGAATCAATTCTTCTTGCCCGAAGCATCATTTGGGAGAGAAATCGTTGCGCGAAAGGATTAGCTTTAGATAAAATACTGTTTATTCCAAGGTCTTCCTTTTGTATCTTAGATACAAAGCTTCAACCTTATTTCTGGCCCAAGGGGTTTTTCTGAGAAACTGCAAACTGGATTTGATACTTGGGTCATTATTAAAACATCTGATATTGATGATTCTTCCCATTTCAGCCCAGCCATAATGCTCTAACAGTTGCATAAGAATCATTTCCAGCGTAATACCGTGAAGAGGATTGTTGGGTTGCTGGTCGCTCATGTCCCGGCCTGATTGATAAAGAATTGCTGCTTTCAGTGCCGATTCATTCCGGGAGTACTGAAAACATAGCGCTTTTAAGATTCAACATATGACTGTTAGCTGAGATGTTTATTGACTAATTTAGTCATCTCGAACATTGAGACTTGCTTCTTCCCGTCGAATACCGCCAAGAGGTTCTCATCAGCATTGATATTCCTCTTATCCTTTGCATCCTGGAGATTATTCTTCTTTATATATTCCCATAACTTCTTGGTCATTTCTGACCTAGGAAGAGGTTCGTTCCCCACTATCTTGGCCAGCGCCACGCTGGGTTTCATAGCTTTCATAAATGCTGAGTTAGGGGTTTTTTCTTTTACAGTTTTTTTCTTCTTTTCTGCCATCATTCTTCTCCTTATGTTTACGGATCTATAGTCTTAATTCCTGAGTCTCAGGATGCACGCTTCTTAAAGTATACACTAATTTGCCAAATCCGGACATTTTTACATGAAACGGGTCGAATCCGTTCGATCCACCAGAGAACTCCCAATCAATGCTTGGGACAGACCTTGATGCTGGCTGGATACCCCATAGGTGCCGATGTATCCTTCTTCAAAATAGGGGCAGCTCATGTATACCTCAGAAGATCAGCGCCGCGTCTGATCCTGCTTTATTGAGCCTCTGGAATTTGTATTGGAAGGATTCCCTTTATCAATTCTGTTATGTATGCTGTTGCATCTGCTCTTTGCTCATATGAGCTTTCTTTGTCCTTTATCCGTTCCACCTTATGAGTCTCCAGGTCTATCGTAATAACTTCAACATAGTAGCGGGAGTCTTTCAGAACAACACCGTAAGCCCATAGTAACCCATTCGCATCCTTGCCGATAGTTCCCCTACTGAGGGGTTTCTTGAACTCATGCCTGATTATGTCCTCAACCGAGAAATGCGATAATTTCTTTTTCATTAGTTATCCAAATACGCTAATTGAAGAATATCCTCTACCATTTCTTCGGCAGTATATTCAACAAGAGCTACAGACATGAAGGCTATTTGGCTATCAACAGGACCAGCATCCTCCACCCAATCTTCCACCATTTCCTTTGTAATATCCTTTAATGCTGTCTGCGCCTTTTTCGTCAAGGCATTATATAGGTTATCCAAGGTAGACATTTGTTGCCCCATTGTCTATTATTATATCATGCTGAGCTGGTGAAGCTTCGTAAGCTTCCCAGTAATGG
>JAVHLL010000003.1:0-16520 GCA_031082155.1 Thermodesulfovibrionales bacterium
GTTCCCGCTGAAAGTCCTTCTCAAGAAATGTTTCCCGGACGAGGACCCCGGAGCTGCCGGAACACTCTTTGATATCTTGCTGCAGAAGGGGTATACGGTTGTGACCTGGAGCCAGAAGAGACCGGCAGGGCCTATCGGTCCGGCGGTTCAGGAATTACAGGAAGTGATAAGGATAGTCCGTGGAATGGACAAAAGGTCGATATTCCTCATAGGTCACAGTAGGGGGGGGCTGATCGCGAGGAAATATCTTACCTGCACAGACGAACCTGTGCAGGCGCTGATTACTCTTGCTACTCCCCATCATGGCAGTACTGTCGCCGGGATTGCCAGGTATGTTACCCCTCTGGCTACATGGCTGGCCCCTGTAATTCCGAAGGGAGAGAAAGGCACTCTCCGTTTCGCCCTCCAGCGGGTCCTTGAATTTCTGAGGAGCAGGGCCCTCAGGGAGCTTCTTCCTGGATCGGCTTTTTTTCAGTCTTTGAATGACGGGCCGATGGAGGATGTATACTACGCATCTATCGGGGGAACGAGCCCGAACCTCTTTACGCTGTCAGGCATTGCTGTCCCGGATATTTTTGAAAAGATTATCCCGGACACACTCTTTCCGGAAGAGATGAAACAGGGGAAAGGAGATGGCCTGGTATCAGTGGAAAGCTCACGACTTCCCTGGTGTCATGAGCACTATCTGTTCGGTCTGAACCATGCGGAGCTCCTGTTCGATGAGAGGGTGAGTGACAGAGTGGTCAGCATAATCGAGAATATAAACAGGGGATAGAGTCCTCTTGCTCATCCTCTATCCCCTGTTTTACCATGAATAGTTTCGGAAAGGTGGGCTAGAGTGAAACCCTCATTCCCCCGTAGACTGAAAATCCCGGAGTATTATACCCGCCTGCCTCTTCGTAATCTGCATCAAAGAGGTTTTCGATCCGTCCAAAGAAGGTGATCCCTTTGCCTGCCTTGTAGGAACCGCTCATACCGACAAGGGAGTACGACGGCAGGTATCTTTCTACACTGGCATCGTACCGCTTGCCGACAAAAATATAACTGAGCATTATATTCATCTTGTCAGTCGAGAACTGAGAGGAAACAGTAATTTTGTCCTTCGGACGCCGTGTCAGCACCTGTCCGGTGGTTTTGTCCTCTGTGTCAAGATACGTATAGCCTGCTTTTATGGAGATATTTTCTGCCACGGAAGCCGAAGCATTCGTTTCGACTCCCCTGATCTCTGCCTCGGCAATATTCGCCGCAGACCAGGTGACCGGGTCTGTCTGTATCAGGTTCTTATATTTCTGGTCAAAATACGTGAGTGACACTGTCACTTTCCCGGGAATAATATCTTTTTCTGCACCGATTTCCCATGAGGTACTTTCTTCAGGTTTCAGGTGCAGATTCCCATAGAAAGGAAAAAACAACTCGTTCAATGTCGGCGCCCTGAACCCTGTTCCGTAACTGCTCCGTATTCTGACTGCAAAGGGTCTGTAAGAGTAGAGTGCACCGATCCTGTAGGTTGTCTTGCTGCCTGAAGTCGCGTGGTCATCGTATCTGAGCCCGGCATTCAAAATAAGATCTCTGTTGAAAAGTCTTATTACATTATTCAGATACAGGGCCTTGTTCGTGAGAGATTCGTCAAAATTGCCTTTATTTTCTCCTGTTTCATTTCGGAATTCCGCACCCGCAGTCACGGTATACCCCTCCGAGCAATAAAAATTATTCTGCCAGTCTATCGTGTCCATACGGGTGTCTATTCTGTAATTATTGAATTCAGTATCAGGGTCTGTGAATTTAAGGGATTCCCGGCTTGTTGACAGGGTAAGAAATTCTTCCAGTACAGGCAAAAGAAGAACCCTGCCTTTGCCGGACAAGAGGAAAGAATTCCTCCGCTGGACAAAGTTGTCATCATCGGAAGGTAACATCGAGAGAAAATCAAACCCGTCGAGTTCTGTCCGGTCGTAAGAATATCTTCCGGTAATTTCGAATTCCACAGCATCAGACGGCTGTATGCCGAATTTCCCTGAAACGAATGAATTCCTGTAGCTGTCTCTTTCCTGTCCCGATTTTGCAGCCGATATCCCGTCGGTCGAAAGATGGCCGGCTGTCAGCCGGTAGCGCACTGTGTTTTCACCGCCCGAAATGGCCGCTGAAGGGGCATAGCTGCCGAAGGACCCTGCTTCGAGCGATATGTCGCCCCGGATTTTTCCTCCGCCTTTTTTCGTCAGGATATTGATGACGCCCGCCATCGCCTCAGAACCATAGATTGTGCTCTGCGGTCCTTTGACGATCTCTATCCTTTCGATATCATCCGGAGAAATCCCGGAGAAATCGAATGAACCGGTAGTGGTGCTGTTGACCCTTATCCCGTCTATAAGGATCAGGGTATGTGTTGAGTTGCCGCCCCGCAGGAGAACTGTCGCAACAGTTCCTGTGCTTCCGTTCTGGACGACATTCAGTTCGGGGACTGTCCTCAGGACGTCAGGGAGAAGCTGGACGTTCATCTTTTCTATATCTTCTCCGGTAATAACAGTTACGTCACTGGTACTTTCCTCGACCGGTTCACTCAGTCGTGTTGCCGTTACGATGACCTCTTCAAGCGGGACCGGTTTTTCCTGGGCGGATGCAAATGAAATGGTCGAGAACGGTGCGATGGCAAGTACGATAAATAAGGTTAAAAGTCTTTTGACACAAAACCTGGAATTGAGACAATGCAGCGTTGTGTTCATGGTTTTCCTCCCTCGGGAATTTGAGTGTGTGTTCAGAGTTTTTGTCCGGTTAACGTTCAACTCTGAACTTGTTTTTAGCCTGGATAGGTCTTCCGGCTCAGGGCTTTTCCATACCTACTTGCCCACCTTCCCACCACGGTTTCTCCGTGACAGTGGCATAGTGAGTCAACGATTATTTGTCAATAGTCATTACTATCTGGTTTTTTAAACTATTGACTGTTGACTGTTGACTGTTTTTGGGCTTTCGTTCCCTTCACGGCTGCGGGGCAGCGGGAGAATCACCATTTTGGCTCACTCCTCTTCCCTGACATCCAGCCTGCTTAGAAAATGCTTGCTGTGAACTGTTAAGTTTTGGCTCTCACCTCCTCTTCTCAGAATGTGGAATTTTATAGCACAGTCTGACTGTGGATTTCAATGGTAAATTTTTTAAGTTTATTCTTGGATGCTGCAGAGCACGCAGCCTGCTTTACCAGTGAAATTTTCTTCCGAGCAGCGCAAAGAGTTCCTGGTTGTGTGAAGAGAAGTAATCGTTCAGGTACTCGTAAACTTCCGGGCCTACTTCGGTTCTGTTTGAGCCGACATTCCTAGGTTTCATGTCCCTGACTTTAAAATTTTCATCAACTTCCAGAAAACAAAATGCCTGTCTGATGATTTCCTCCGGATCGCTGAAAAATTCCTCGCTGCTCAGGACAAGGAATTGTTCCCGGGGGAAATACTGCATGAACCGTTGTAACTGCTCCCCGTACAGGCCCCGTTTTTTGTACGATGCATGAAAATAGACAGGATTCGTAAAATCGTTCTCGTGCAGTATTTTCTCCAGTCTCCCCTCTTCTGCCTGAAAAGCCTTCAGTATCGGCAGGGTTTCACGCTTTTTTTTCACCTCATGAAAGTAGTGGGAGATCGCTCTTTCGGTCGGGTTCCTCAGAATCGTAATCAATTTAGCCCCGGGAACCATCTCATGAATGCGCTTTGGTACAAGCGGATTAAACGAATACTGGGGAGTAGCTTCCCCGGTTATACGGTCAGTGCTCACTCTCTTTCTGAGAGGAAAATGCGCGCGATACCATTGCGGCCCTTTTGCAAAATGCTTGTTGAAAAAGTGAATTTCTTCTCCGTATCCGCTCAGAACCTGGGGGTGTTGCGCTAAATAATAAAAGAGGCTTGTTGTCCCGCCTTTCATTGCGCCTATTATTATGAAATGCGGCAGAGAGCGGAACCGGGCCGAAGCATATCTCATCTGAAACCGCCATCGTCTTACTGTTTCACGGGTGGTTCCAATAGCTGATTCCGGCAGTATATGTTTCAGAGAAGACATCCTATCATCATGAGCGTGCAGAATGCACAAGGTTTACGACACTTCTACTCTTTTGCTGCCTGACTCTATTTTCTCTTCGGTAAATCTGTCGATGAGTTTGCCCTCATACTCAGGGAAGTCTTCGAAGTTGAGCGGTTTTTTTCGGTTCACGTTGACTTTAAGAAGCAGGAAATTCAGCTCACGCAATTTTTTCAGACGTTCTTTCTCCTCATCGCAGATACTTTATCGTATCCCGAGCATCCTGTCCAATGCCAGCCTGGCCGGAATACGTATCTCCTCGGGTGTCCTGACAATATAGGTGTTTGCCTGAAGCGCCCTCAGGATACTTCCGAGGGTTGTTTTTTTCATTGAGGGACAGAGCATGTCTTTCCGCAGGGGATAAAAAGCTTTGTCGGGATTTTCTTTCCTGAGACGGTACATAAGGCCGATCTCTGTTCCGACAATAAATTCCTTTTCGGAGGAAGCCTTTGCGTAGCGAAGCATGCCTGATGTGCTGGTGACATGGTCTGCAATTTCAAGCACCTCAAGCCTGCATTCCGGATGGGCCATAAGGAGCGCACGGGGATGTTCTGCCCTCGCATTTTTTACGTCTTCCCGGGTGACCCTCTCGTGCACATGACAGAACCCGTCCCATGCGATGACCTTTTTCTTTGTATTGCGTTGCGCCCAAAGAGAAAGGTTCCTGTCCGGGACGCTGATCACCGTCTCGAAAGGGAGGGATTCAATGACTTGCACAATATTTGCAGAGGTGCAGCAGATATAACTTTCCGCCTTAACCTCTGCCGTAGTATTCACATATGCAACCACAGGCACGCCCGGGTGTTCCGCTTTGATATCGCGAAGCGTGAACTCTGCCGGATAGAGAAGACCCGGCGGATTATTGAATCCGGGGAAACTCTTTCTCTCCTGCCGCGGCGAATTCGCACGGATCATGTCAGCCATGGGGCATCCTGCATCTATCTCCGGGAGGAGAACGGTTTTGTCGGGCGAGAGGATTGAGGCGCTTTCAGCCATGAAATGGACGCCCGCAAATACGATTACCTCGCAGTCAATTGTAGAAGCCGTTCGGGAGAGTTCAAGTGAGTCCCCGGTGAAATCCGCGATCTCCTGAACCTCATCCCGCTGGTAATTATGGGCCAGAATAATTGCACGTCTTTTCCCCTTGAGTTCAAAAATCTGTTCCCGAAGAGAGGCTGTATCAGAAGGCATCTAAAACCTGACGGATTCTTTCGAGAGGATGGAAGAGTTGGTAAAAAGCACAGAACCGTCTTCCAGAACGATCTTATAGATTCTTTCGGTTTTTTTTGCGGTGGGAGACGTGTTGCCTGGTGTTTGTCCGTTGCAGAGGGAAAGGACCTTCTCTACGTACTGCCGTGTCTCGGAAATTGGCGGAACGTACCCGTATTTTTCGACTGTTCCTGGGCCAGCATTATACGCAGCGAGCGCGAGGGTCAGATCACCGTTGAACCGTTCGAGAAGGTATTTGAGATATTTTGTGCCGCCTTCTATATTCTCTTCAGGATCGAAAGGATTCCTTACGTTCATATCTGTTGCCGTCGTCGGCATAAGCTGCATGAGTCCAATTGCCCCTTTTTTTGATATCGCCCTGCTGTTCCAGTTTGACTCCGTCTTAATAACTGCCTTAATCAGAGTAGGGTCGAGGTTGTATACTGCGGCTTTCTCGTGAACGATGCTGTGATAATCAGAATCGTCCCGGATTTTTGACTTCAAAACGGTAGGATCGACAGGTGCGGTTTTGTTATGTTCCTTCAGGACTCTGGATGCTTTTGTCCCGAAGGGAGCATCTGTGTAGCACTCAATACCATTTTCGTCGACATACTTAAAGATATCAGCATATGCGAGAGGAGAGAAAAACAGGATAAACGCTATCAGGGAATAAACACTTTTCATAATTGAATAGTATCATTAAAGAATGGATAAGTCAATATTTACAGAGAGTTAGGCAGTTTTTCTGCAGGTTCTCTAACTCTCGGCGATACCTTTTATCAGGCCTTCAGGTTCTGCGGGAATCTTTTTGACGGGTATTTTCAAAGCCTCTTCCATATCGGGCAGGGTGACGTCGTCCAGAAAACGGTCTTCGCTATCCAGTACTACATCCGGTACAAGGATAGTTTCATACCCATCTGTTCTGTCGATAATTGTTTTGATCACGTCTCTGCCTGTCAGGAGTCCCGTGACAGTGACCAGGCTGCCGAAAAATCGGTTTTCGACCGGCACCGTATCGATAAGGAGGTTCTCTTTTTCCGAAAGTTTCTCAATATATTTTTTCAGATACGGATAGAAAGACTGCCCGGTAAAGGTAAGAAATTTCTTTCTGCGGGGAAGATTTTTCGGAACCTTCAGTTTCTTCGCCTGGTGCAGGAACAATGGGATCATCCCTACGCCGTTCTCTATCTGGTGCAGGTCTCCGTATTCCTTTAGGGGAGGGAAGGGATGCCCGGCCTTCAAATACAGTTCATCCGCTCCATAAATTACGGCGGTTCCATGTTTTTTCAGCAATCTCTTCTGAAATGTCTCCATGATCGCAAGAGCATTCTCAGCGTCTTCTCTCTCAACCGGTCTGATGGTGTGTTTTCTGTATGAGGTGAGACCGACAGGAACGACCGCGATCGAGAGGACATAAGGATAAAACTTTTGGAGATTGCTCAGTGTCTGCCGGAGTTCTTTCCCGTCATTGTATTCCGGACAGAGAACGATCTGTATGTTGAACCTGATCTTGTGGTCGGAAAAGAACTTGAGCTCTTTCAGGATATCAGTCGCCTTTGCGTTGCCGAGGAGCCTGTTCCGCAATTCCCTGCTGGTTGTGTGGACCGAGATGTATAAGGGACTCAGCCTCTGCTCGATAATCCGTTTTTTGTCCTCTTTCGTCAGATTCGTCAGCGTGATATAGTTGCCGTAAAGAAAGGACATCCGGTAATCCTCATCTTTTATGTAGAGGGTTTTTCTCAGGCCTTTCGGAAGCTGCTTCACGAAACAGAATATGCAGTTGTTCCTGCAGGTCATGATTTTAAAAGGTTTGAAATCAACTCCGAAATCTTCCCCCTCTTTCTTTGCATATTTGATATACATCTTTTTCCCGTCACGTTTCACGGAGATATCCAGTGATTCATCTGCGCTGTAAAAGGTAAAATCGATGGGATCATGCAATATGCGTGCATTGGCCGAAAGAAGGATATCTCCTGAACGAAGGCCGGTTTTTTCAGCAGGGCTCCCCGGGTGAACCGCTTCTATTATCAATCCGTGTTCAGGGTGCATGGGTTAGTGTTAACCCCCGGTAAATATAGTGGAGTCCGGACAGTATGGTAACCCCGGCGGTGATCAGGAAGAAGGAAAGAGGGATATCAGGGAGGTACAGGATGTTGATGTCAACAAGAATATAGGCGATGAGAAGACTTTGCACCCATATTGTCGCCTTGCCGAGTATCGAAGGTTCAACTTTTGAAAACCCCAGCATGAGATAGAGAAGAAACCAGCCTACGACAATAGCAATATCCCTGCTGATGACTATTATGGTTAGCCATTTAGGAATCCAGCCATACACGGAGAAAATGACGAAGGAAGTGACGAGAAGGAATTTATCTGCCAGGGGGTCGAGAAAAGTCCCTATGGCAGTCCTCTGATTCCTGAGCCGGGCGAAAAGTCCGTCCAGGGTATCCGTGACCGCTGCGATTATGAACAGGACGAGTGAATAATCGTAACGTTTATAAATTATCGAGGTCACAAAGACAGGGATGATGAGTATTCTGAGAAATGTAAGAGTGTTGGGTATATTCAATACCCCCACGACTAAGCCCCCCATGAAAGATCACCGAAAAATAAAAAAATTACAAGTTGAAGTTACAAATAAAAAATACCCTGCAACTGATAAGTCAAAGTTTATGGGATATTAAAAGGTATTCCCCGGAAACTGAGTTTCGTTCCGGCCTTATTATAACATCCCGGAACTTTTTTTCCATCCCTTGCCGAACAGAGTATTTGTGCATAACAGAGTTCGAGCGCAAAACGATAAGTGCGTGACTCCTGCAGGGCGAACGAAAGATATTTCTCCGCCAGGGCATTTTTTTTCTTCAGAAGCGCTATTTCTCCAAGCCCGAGTGTGCAGTAAATCACCCCCCGCGGGTCTTTTGTCTTCCTGAAGAGACCAAGTGCTTTTTTAAAAAACAACCGTGCTTTTTCAGAATCGCCGGTCATCTTGTATGCAGTTGCAACCCCCCAGAGCGTATAGGAATAACTGACCCGGTCCCCAATCCTTGTATAGAGCCGGACGGCTTTTGAGAAATACATTAACGCATTGTTATAGTCCTGCAGCATCCGGTATGCGTTCCCTATTCCACAGAAGGAATAGGCCTTTCCGAACGTATCCTTGAGGTCTGTAAATATGGTATTTGCTTCTTTGTAGAATTTCAGCGAATCCCTGAAGTTGCCCGCGATCCTCGATGCACCCCCGAGTCCGCAGAGACAGTACCCGATCCCCTGAGTGTCTCCGAGCGACCGGAACCGCCGGTAAGCTTCTCTGTAGAGCCGGAGAGTCCCGGTGATATCTCCCTGAATCCGCAACGCGCCCGCTTCTGCCCACAGGGAAAAAGCAACTCCCTGCCTGTCTTTGTTTTTTTCATAGAATTTTCTTGATCTCCGGATGTATCGCAGCGCATCCCGCCACTTCCCCTGGGCCCTCAGCGCGAGTCCGAGCCCGGCCTGAGCATCAGCGGTAATGAGAGGGTCCCTTGTTTTGCGCGCGAGGGCGATTGCACCGGAATAGGAATGTGCCGCCTGATCGAAATCACCTACCATACGGAAAATATCTCCTGCAGAGAGCATGCAGCGGAGCATGCCGTCTTCATCATGCATCTTCCCGTAAGTCTTCAGTGCCTTGAGAAAGAGTCTGAGCGCCTGCCGGTAAGAGGAGCTTTCTCTCAGTCTCTCAGCCTCAAGAATGATTTTATTCAGTGCGGGTGAGTTCTTTGAATTGTTTGACGATTGTGCCATATTCGTGTGCGCTGAAAAAGCCCGATCCCATGACAAGGATATCAGCCCCGGCGGATATTACTTCGAGTGCGTTGCCGATTTTAATTCCCCCGTCTACCTCAATGAGTGTCCGGAGCCCTTTTTCGGTAATGAGTTTTTTCAGTGTCCTTATTTTTTCCTTTGTCTGCGGAATAAATTCCTGCCCTCCGAACCCGGGGTTTACCGACATAAGCAATATCATATCCGTATCAGCAAGAATGTCCTCAAGGCTCCATACCGGAGTCGCGGGATTGAGAGAAACACCGGCCTTGATCCCGTTTTCCTTAATCCAGTGCACGGTCCTGTGCAGGTGGAGCAGCGCTTCATAATGGACGGTCAGATAGTCTGCCCCGGCTTTTATAAAATCCATGAGATACTTGTCGGGGTTTTCTATCATTAGATGGACATCGAGCGGCAGCGAGGTGATTTTCCTGATCGATTCGACGATCGACGGACCTATGGTAAGGTTCGGAACGAAATGCCCGTCCATGATGTCGATGTGGAGCAGGTCAGCTCCTGCTGCTTCAGCTGCCTTTATCTCCTCGCCGAGCCTCAGAAAATCTGCTGAGAGTATCGAAGGTGCAATTTTTGCCATATATTTTCCCTATTGATAAAGTGTACCTATAATAAAAAGAAATCAGAATACCTGCAAGTAAATTGTATCTCCGCCCTTTATTTGCCTGCCTGGGTTTGGTTTCTGTGCCTGGACTATTTCTCCCGTTCCCTCGGTGACCACCTTCATGTTGAGTTTCTCCGCAAGGTCTTTTGCATGTCCGGCAAACATGCTTCTGAAATCAGGGCAGAAATAGGTTTTTTCATATGGCCCGAGGCTAACCAGGACGGAGATACTGTCGCTGATCTGTTCTTCGGGCCTTGGTTTCTGAGCAATGATCCTGTCTTTTTCGACCAGATCGGAGTGCACTGCGATCACTTTAGAGATTCTGAGACCTTTTCGAAGGAGGACCGTTTCGGCATTTGCGAGCGTCTCATTCACCACGAAGGGGATCGACCATACTTTCGGGCCTTTGCTGATTACCACCTTGATACCCCGCCGTTCTTTCACGGACTCTCCCGGAGGGATATTCTGCTTCAGGATATTGCCCTGGGGTACTCCAGAATCATATTCCTCCCCTTCGATCTTAAGATACAATCCTTTGTCGGCCAGGAGTTTATTTGCTTCAAGGAGGGTCTTCCCAGTAAGGGCCGGCACCTCAACTGTTCTGCTGAAACTGAGCACTTTGAAGGTAAGATACCCGAAGATAAGCCCCAGGATAATGAATCCGATTATATAGAAAGGGAACTTAAGAACATTGCCGATCTGTCTCTGCATCTCCACTCCTTGTCAAGAATATTAGTCTTTCTTGTTTCTTCGATATAGCAATAAAGTTATGATATAATTTCTGTCATTCCGGCTTGTCCGGAATCTTTCCAGTGGCTTCCAGGAAGGATTCCCAACGCGCTTCATTTGCGGGCATGACAGATTATATATGTTCGTAACAGTTATGTCTGATTCAATTTCCGGCCGCATACTTATATCCTTCCGAAAAACTCTATTGCCTCTTTCACCTTGTAAATATCAACCTTTGTGTCCAGGCAGGGGCCAAACGGGCGTTCATTTGTTATTCCCAGAATCGGGACCGGATATGTATCAACAATGCCGCCGCTGAGGTCGTTTTCACAGGCAACGGCAACGACGGCATCCGGTTTTACCTCATTCACGGTCCTCCGCGCAAGTGAACCTCCCGTCGCGATAAAGAGGGTAATGTTGTGTTCGTCCGCAATCTGGATGAGGTCTTTGATCTCACATTTCCCGCAGCGTTTGCAGTTGTAAATATTATAGGTGAGCCTTACCTCGCATTCTTTTCTCTGGAGACAGTGCGGCAGGAGAAGGAGGATTTTTTTCGAACGCCATTTCTCTTTCCTGACAAGACGGTTATTAAGATCAATAATGAATCTCTGGTAGCGCTCTTTCCTGTTTTTCGCAAGAGAACCGGCGAACATCAGAAGCGGATAGAGAAATTTAAGGGTAAATCCCCGGATCAATCTACGGCTCATCGAAGAAGATACCTTCCTGTAATTTTCTGCCCTGGAGGAATTCACCGGCGGTCATAAACCGCTTGCCTTCCGGTTGAAGTTCAAGGATTGAGAGAAGCCCTTTTCCCGAACCCACAATGAGTTCTCCTTTTGATTTTTCGATTCTGCCCGGCATGCCGGTGCCGTCGAGCGCTGCAACCCTGGTGATTTTAATCCTTTCCCGGTTCAGAGAACTATACGCACAGGGCCAGGGATACATGCCCCGGACAAAATTCTGAATCTCTTCGGCAGATTTTTTCCATATAAGCTTTCCGTCATCTTTCTTCAACGGTGGTGCATAACTGGAGACGCCCGACTGCGGGATGGGTACAAGTGTCCCTTCTCTTATTGCCCCGATTGTTTTCATCAGGACTGACGCCCCGAGAGAGGCAAGCCTTTTGCTCAGTGTTGCCGCAGTATCATCAGCAGCAATATCTGTCTCCTCCTGGAACAGGAGCGGTCCGGTGTCGAGTCCTTCGTCCATGAGCATCGTGGTTATGCCCGTCTTCTTCTCCCCGTTCAGGATTGCCCATTGTATCGGCGCTGCTCCCCTGTATTGAGGGAGGAGCGATGCATGTACATTGATGCAGCCGTGAGAGGGAATTGCAAGCACCTGCGAGGGAAGGATTTTCCCGTAGGCCACGACAACGATCAGGTCCGGGGCCATTCGCTCAAGCTCATGGAAAAAATCAGCATCTCTGATACTTCGCGGCTGCAGAGTTCGTATCCCGCTGCTAAGGGCCAGCTCTTTGACCGGCGGGGCCGTGGCTGCGCGGTCCCTGCCTCTTCTTTTGTCGGTTTGTGTTACTACGGCAGAAACCTCTTCTCCCGAGTTGAGGAGCATGCTCAGCGAGGGGACAGCGAATTCAGGGGTGCCGAAAAAAACTATTCTCATCTTTTAATTTCAGACAACCGATGATCACCATGCTCATGCATAAAAATTTCTCTGGTTCTTACAGAGAGCAGAATGCGTGCAGGGTTTTCTTATGAGGTGATTTCGAATTGATAGTTTCGCAATGATCGTTTATCATTCTTTTGCCGATTCCTTTAAAGACTTTTTATACCTTCTCTTGAAGAACTCCCTTCTGATGGGACTCATCCTGTCAATGAACAGAAGCCCATCGAGATGGTCGATCTCATGCTGGAGTGCCCGGGCAAGGAGGCCTGAAGTCTCTATCTCGACCGGTTTTCCCTCACGGTCGTGACCTTTCACAAAGACTTTCTCCGGTCTCCTGATCGTCGTCATATAACCGGGAATGCTCAGACATCCTTCTTCGGCGTCGAGTATTCCTTCCTTTTCGGCAATGACGGGGTTAATGAGCACAATCAGGCGGCTATTTTCATCTTTTATGCTGAGGTCAAGGACACAGAGCCGCTGAGAAACTCCCACCTGATTGGCAGCAAGACCAAGCCCCCGTGCATAATGCATTGTTTCTACCATGTCGTCAATAAGGAGCTGAATCCTGGAATCTATGTTTTCAATAGGGGTTGTCTTTTGTTTGAGGACCTTCTCAGGAAATTTCTTGATTTCTAGCACTGCCATAAAGGTATTATAAAACATTTCGGAAATACAGGTAAGCGGGATGAGGTTTTTCAGAGTTATCCGCATTGTTCTTCGTGTTTCCGGAGGAGGTAACCGGTCAATGGCACAGGACGCATTTTGTTTTTGAAATAGTGAAAGCAGGTATATTATAATCCATAGCAATTATGCTGGTTTCTGAACGCAGTGCAGGAGGGTGCTATTAAACAGATACAATTCGATTTGAAGGAAGACCGGGAGACTTACAGACACAGCACATCCCATATCATGGCACACGCGGTAAAGGAACTCTTCCCCAAAGCAAAGCTCGCCATAGGGCCGGCTATAGAAGACGGCTTCTACTACGATTTTGACATCGACAGGCCGTTCACTCCGGAAGACCTCACTGCAATCGAAAAGAAGATGAAGGCGATCATCAAAAAAAATGATCCGTTCGTGCGCAGAGTCATGCCGCGGAGCGATGCAATCGAACTTTTCAGGAAACTGGGGGAAGAGTATAAAGTCGAACTCCTGAACGAGATCGCTGATGAAGAGGTTTCCCTGTACGAAGAAGGCGGTTTTGTTGACTTATGCAGGGGACCGCACATCGAAACCACAGGACAGGTCAGGGCCTTTAAACTCCTTACCATAGCCGGAGCATACTGGCGGGGCGACGAAAAGAACAAGATGCTCCAGAGGATATACGGCACCTCTTTTCCAACAGAGGAAAAGTTAAAAGAATATCTGGATTTTCTTGAAGAGGTGAAGAAGAGGGACCACCGGAAACTCGGCAAGGACCTCGATCTTTTCAGCACCGGCGACGAAATTGGAGCCGGCCTGATCGTCTGGCATCCGAACGGAGCGCTCATCAGGAGGACGATAGAGGATTTCTGGTTACAAGAACATTATAAAGCAGGGTACAAAATTCTCTACACCCCCCATATTGCCAAACTGGACCTCTGGAAGACAAGCGGGCACCTGGATTTCTACCGCGAGAATATGTACTCCCCGATGGAAATCGAAGGCGTGGACTATGAACTCAAGCCGATGAACTGTCCTTTTCATATCCATGTCTATAAGAGTTCCCTGAGAAGTTACAAGCATCTGCCGGTGCGGTATGCAGAGTTGGGCACTGTGTACCGGTATGAGCGTTCCGGCGTGCTCCACGGTCTCCTTCGGGTCAGGGGGTTTACCCAGGACGATGCCCATATATTCTGCAGGGAAGACCAGATCGAAGACGAGATACTGAGTGTCCTCGACTTTACCCTCTTAATCCTGAAGACATTCGGTTTTTTGCAGTATGACGTCTATCTGTCTACACAGCCGGAAAAATATGTCGGCACTCCAGGGAACTGGGAACGGTCTACGAACGCACTGAAAAGGGCGCTTGAGATGAAAGGGCTTTCCTATGAAATAGACCCGGGAGAGGGTGTCTTCTATGGTCCGAAGATAGACATTAAGGTCAAGGATTCACTGAACCGGCAGTGGCAGTGCAGCACCATACAGGTGGATTTTAATAACCCCGAGAGGTTTGATATGCAGTTCAGGGGAAGCGACGGGAAAGAACACAGGCCGATCATGATCCACCGTGCGCTTATGGGTTCACTCGAACGGTTTTTCGGTATACTCATCGAACATTACGCAGGGGCCTTCCCGGTATGGCTTGCACCCGTCCAGGTTATCATCCTGACCATTGCAGAAAGACACAGCGAGTATGCACGGTCCTTATCGGCGCAGTTCCTGGCGGCAGGGATACGGACAGAGGTGGATATCGAGAACGAAAAAATCGGGTATAAAATAAGGAATGCCACTATTTCAAAAATACCCTTTTTGATTATAGTAGGCGATAAAGAAATGACCGAAAACAGGGTGGCGGTAAGAAAAAGGAGCGGCGAAAATATCGGACCGTTCACTCCGGAAGAATTAATCGCAATAGTGAAAGAAAAAGCGGAAGAGAAATCCCGGGAATTATAATGCAGGAGGTGCGGGCATAACACGGGATATCAGGGTTAACGAGCAGATAAGGGCAAAGGAAGTAAGATTGATCGACGCTGAAGGGAATCAACTTGGAGTCCTGCCTGTTCGTGAAGCGTTGCGCATTGCCGAAGACAAAGGCCTTGACCTGATCGAGGTTGCTACAAATGTTGCTCCCCCTGTCTGTAAATTGCTCGACTTCGGGAAATACTGTTATCAGATAAACAAGAAACAGGTGCAGAAGAAGGCTATGGGCATCAAGGAGGTCAAAGTCAGGCCGCAGATTACCGAGTATGATCTCGGGCTGAAAGTGAGAAATATCAGGCGGTTCCTTGATGAAGGGCACAAGGCAAAGATCACAATGTACTTCAGGGGAAGGGAGATTGTCAGGCCGGAACTTGGGATGAAAGTATTCGTAAAAATAAAGGAACTGCTCACCGGTAAATTTAACGTGGAACAAGGCCCGAAACTGGAAGGAAACCACATAACTATGGTGGTGACGCCCAAATCATGACAAGCTATCCTTAAACCCGGCCACCCACGGTTTTTTAAATTTATTCAAAAACTTCTTTAAATTTTTTGCGGATTCGTTTAAAATACTAAGCTCAGGTTCTTGAAAAGAGGAGGATACAGGATGCCGAAACTGAAAACACACAGGGGAGCGGCAAAAAGATTCAAAGTTACCAGCTCCGGGAAGATCAAGAGGTGGAGCGGATACAAGAGCCATCTCCTTACGGGTAAGCCCGCAAAGAGGACAAGGAGGCTCAGAACAGCTTCGCTAGTTTCTGACGCCGACTATCATACGATTAAAAGGCTTATCCCTTATCTTTAGAGAAAGTAAGAAGCAGGAAGCACGCAGGAACGCGTCAGAAGAATAAACAGGAAGCAGGAAACAGTTTGGAGGTAATAGATGCCAAGGGCAAAAGGTGGATTCAAGACACGACGGAGAAGGAAAAATATCCTGGAGAAGGCCAAAGGATACTACGGGGCGAGAAGCCGCCTTTTCAGGATTGCAACAGAAGCCGTTGACAAGGCGCTCCAGTATGCATACAGAGACCGCAGGGTAAAAAAACGCGAATTCCGGGCTCTCTGGAATATCAGGATAAACGCAGCTGCACGCGCATGCGGCATGACATACAGCTCGTTTATTTCGGGACTGAAAAAAGCGGATATCGCGCTGAACAGGAAAGTCCTCGCGGACATGGCCTACAACGATCCGGCTGCCTTCAGTCAGCTCGTAGAAAAAGTCAAAAGCTAATACGCGAAGTGAATGACGTCACTGCGCTTAAAGATTCATTTCTTTCGGAAGCTCAATCAGCCGCTTCTCTCCCCGAGATCCAGCAGCTCAGGGTAAAATATCTGGGCAAAAAGGGTCTTGTCACTGCGAAGCTCAAGGCCCTCTCGACCGTTGCTTCCGAAATGCGTCCGGCCTATGGAAAAGCGGTCAATGAGGTGAAGAATGCCATCGAGGAGGAAATCGGGAGGCTCGAATCTCTCTTCAAACAGGCTGACCATAGAAAGCGGTCTGTTGCAGAGGCCCTGGACATAACCCTGCCCGGAAAATATACGCCGTTTGGCAGGGAACATCCTCTCACCAAAATCCTCGGAGAAATTACTGATATTTTTGTTTCGATGGGATTCGAGATAGAAGAGGGCCCCGAGGTCGAACTCGATTTCTACAATTTTGAAGCCCTGAATATCCCCAAAAACCATCCTGCCCGCGACATGCAGGATACTTTCTATATCTCGAATGATGTTGTTATGAGGACACATACCTCTCCGGTCCAGGTCAGGGTTATGGAGAAAAGGAAGCCCCCGCTCAAGATTATCGCCCCGGGAAAAGTATACCGGTGCGATGCCGATATATCCCATACCCCGATGTTCCATCAGGTCGAAG
>JAVHLL010000003.1:16620-114874 GCA_031082155.1 Thermodesulfovibrionales bacterium
AAAATCTGCTATACTCTATCAATGAGAGAATGAGAATTGCAGAAATTCAGGACAGTAAGTCAAAGACAGAGGAGATGATACGAAAAGGTGAGCGGCACTGATTTTACTGATATCAGACTGAAGCATGTAACCTGGAGAGTCAAACTCGATGACTTTTTTGATGGGAAGCCGGGCATGACCGGGGAAGAGGCAACTTCTCACAAGGCTTGCGACATGGGTAAATGGCTGTACGCTGAAGGCATGAAGAAATATGGCACAATGCCGGAGATGCAGGAACTCGAAAAAAAACATGTTGAACTCCATGCGACCGTTAAAAATATTATGACTTTGAAACAATCCGCGAATATCTCTGCCGAAAAAGAAGAGAGAGAGAAGTTAGATAAAATCTTGAGGAAGGTCATGTTCTTGTTGGTTGACATTGAGCAGAAGTTCATTACGCAGCATATCAATGATGAGCTTTCCTGACCTCGCGATTTATCCCCCTGATTGCCAGTCCCTATAGCGGTTTATCTCATGCTGGATAGTTTTGAGCACAAAGAGAACCACTGCTGCGTCGTCGGTAAACCCCAGCGCCCCCATGAAATCAGGTATGGTATCGAGTGGTGAAAGGAAATAGAGGAGGGCTGCAACTGCGAGCAGTATCGTATGCATCGGGACTTTCGTATAACTGCCCTTATGCCAGTCTTTGAGCAGGCTTATGAGCGTTGAGATGTCGTCTTTAAAGTTCTGTATCAGCGGCTGCTTGTTTCCCGCATATTCCTTTACCGCTGAAAGCATGTGTGAACGCCTTTGCGGGTCTTTTACATATGAATTCGCAAGTTTCAGAAACCTCGCAAATCCCTTCGGTCTTTTCATAGTCCTATTATATCCCAAATGGAAACGGGTACACTATTCAGGGGTTGTTTTTCTATTTGTTCTGGTGAATAATAATTCATAGGTTGAAATAGAGAAATTATGTGTGTCTGCTCCTATCCCTAAACAGAGGCATTTTCAGGGCATAACAGGGGATAAAAAACTGTGTGAAAGGAGGAATCGATGAGAGAAATCAATAAAAAGTTGGGGGCAATAGCTGAGAACATAAGTGAACATATTGTAGCGGTCAAGGGCACGCTGGAACTTGTGGACGCTTCTGTTGACGAGGAGGAACTCCACAGCCTGATCCTGAAAGCAGTGGACCGGATGGATGCCCTCCAGGTATTATCGAATGAGATGGTCTCCCTGATGGCGCAGATTCTGGAAAAGATACAGGAGACAAAGTCAAAATAGTGGGGAAGGATAGTCTTCTGCGCAGTAGTGATCAATGAACCCCCTGTAAATCAATACTCATCACGGTATTCAAACCGGGGAATCCTTTTCCCGTGAGGCTTTTAACCCATACCCAACTTCTCCTTTCCGGCAAAATAAAATCTGGAAATATCTGCAAAAAACTTATAGAATAACAGCATATTTTTTAGAAAACGATATACCGCAACAGCCGAATTTATTAGAAGGGGGTGATACTGCAACAAAAATTCTTATTTTTTGTAGAGCGATTGAGGGAGCAAAACAGCACTGATAAAAAACAAAGGAGGGAACAATGGTAAGAAAAATCGGTTGTGTCATTTTTGCAATTTTATTGATAACGGTCATGGCTGGCTGCCAGAAAGCGGAACAGCCTGCTGAAAAACCTGTAGCTGAGGTAAAACATGAAGTGCATTGGGGGTATGAAGGAGAAGGTGCGCCTGCCAATTGGGGTAAATTAAAACCTGAATATGCACTGTGCGGTACAGGTAACGCACAGTCTCCTATTAATATCGACAAGACATACAAGACTGCACTGGATTCCATAGCGTTTTCGTACAAGCAGACACCCTTGAAAATCGTCAATAACGGCCATGCTATTCAGGTGAATTGTGAACCGGGAAGTTCAGTAATGATAGACGACGCAAAATTTGAACTGCTCCAGTTCCACTTCCATGCGCCGAGCGAGCATACGGTACAAGGCAAATTCTATGATATGGAAATGCACCTAGTGCATAAGAACCAGAGCGGCGACCTTGCGGTAGTAGGCGTGTTCATGAAGAAAGGACAGCCGAATAAGATCATACAGGTCCTCTGGGACAATCTCCCGACAGAAGTGAATAAGGAAAATGTTGTACAGGGAATCTCAGTCGATGCTTCAAGCCTCCTCCCAAAAGACAGGGGTTATGTTCATTATTATGGGTCCCTCACCACTCCTCCCTGCAGTGAAGGAGTCAACTGGAGTGTGATAAAAGCTCCGATCGAGGTTTCAGAGGAGCAGATACAGAAATTCAGGACACTCATGGGTCTGGACAACAACCGTCCCGTGCTGCCTGTTAATAAAAGATTTGTCCTGGATTCAAAATAAGAAGAGCGTCTCTTCAGGGACGCTATAAAGAGAAAAGGGCGGGAAACACTTCCCGCCCTTATTTATTTCCCTATCCAGGCATACTCTGCATAACGACATAGATAGCAGCGCACATGTCATTCCCGCAAACCGGTCCCGAACGCTTTCGGGATTCGGGAGGTCAGGAATCCTTCTTTAAAAAAACATGAAAGATTCCGGACAAGCCTGAATGACAGCTTATACGAGCACAGTATAAGAAGAATTTCATAGTGCTTTATATAATTTACTTTTTGTGTGTTGCCCTCATTGTTTGTTCGAGTTCCTTGATATTCCCAAGGTCTTTGACCATCATCGCCCAGCCATACCAGTAGGCGTAATCGGGGTTGACGTGGAAGAAAGCCTGGTATGCTCTCATCCTATGTTTCATGTACATCTGAAACAGTACCTGGTCTATGTACGAAAGCTTATTCGTATCGCCTCCGCCTGTTTGCATGAAGTACAGAAAGTCCGGATATGCAAAAGAGTATTTGTCAGGCTTTTTGATAATCCCGTCTTTGTAGAGACCTGCAACTATCTCTATTGCTTCGGCAAGGAGCCGGTCTGACTTCTGCATTATGGAGTCGCCCATTGCAAGTTGTTCACGCGCATACTGTGAGGAATGGCATTGACTACAAATCTTTATCATTTTTTCACGTTCGCTTTTCCATGCCTCCTCGGTAAGTCTAACCATGTCCACCGACTTTACCGCTTCAAGTCGTGCAGTCGGCTCGCCAGTATGGGGGTTAAGCACTCCGAGGGCTTTCAGGATAGTAATCCTGTCGGTTTTCCATTGAGCATCTTCAGGCAGCGGCAATCTTACGCCAAGGAACCCCCATGCCGTTCTGTTCTCATGGCTTCCGTCCTGCATATGACAATCCTGACATTTTGGGGCCGGAGCGTCTGCCGGGAGATTCCCTGAATCCCTGGCGTGCCATCTCGTTCCGTGTTTTGCACTGCTCCACATCTCCCATTGGGGATGGTCGTACCCCATATGGCATTGCTGACAGGCTCTGGGATCAAGGGCTTCTTTTTTGGAAAATGTATGCCTGGTATGGCACTCATCACAGGAATTGTTCTGATAGCGATACCCTTTGTCACGTTGTTCCTTTTTCTGAGCCACGGTCTTGATCCCCATGTTGTGACATCCACCGCACCCTCTTCCCCCTTCCATAAGCTCATCGGGTTCCACATGAGTGATGGGCAATGCGTTCAACGATGTCCAGCCGAAATTGTGTTTTCCTTTTGCAAATTCATCAAACTGCTTCTTATGACACTGAGCGCAGAGGGGTTCATCCGGCAGCCCGGCAAGTTTTACATTCTGCGGCCCGTTGTGTTTGTCCCCATGACATGTTGAACAGCTTACCCCCTTCTTGCTATGGCTGCTCGCTTCCCAGTCTTTCACCAGTCCCGGTGTGATACCCCGATGGCAGTTGACGCAGGATTCTGCATCTGCTGATGGTGCATCCAGGAACCCAAGGCAGGAAAAGAGAAGAGAAAAAGATACAAAAATGAGCAATTTTTTCATAAGCCCTCCATAATTCTTTAATCTATATGGTTGAATTTTAACATGATATCGCTCTCTTTTGGTAATTAGTCACAGGTCATCCTGGTTTTCCAGACTTTCCATATATTTCCGATAAAAATCCGGCCCCGGGTTTCCATCCGGAAGCGTTAGGAAGATGAATGGTAAATTCTTTGTCTTTGATAACATCAAGGGAAAGGGTAATGTGAGGAAACCAATCTTCCGTGGCACTTGACAAAAAAATTATAATTTGATATTTGATAAGAAGAGGGAAGGGGGTTTTCCCTCGCGGCAAAATTCCAGTAGCAGGAACAAAGATGTTTGATCAGAGAAAACAAGAGCGTTTTGATATTTCCTGCCCGATTGAATATGTGGTAGATTCTTTTCAATCTGATGTTCTTTGTGAAGGAATTGCAGTTAATATCAGCAACTCCGGCCTGTGTCTCCTTACCTCTCATTCCTTTACTGAAGGACAGGAAATTGCCATAAAGAGTATTTTCCCGATACCGTTGCCTTCTGAGGCAGCGTCGGTAGTCTGGGTTGAAAAATCTGCTGATTTTTCTGTGAAAACAGGATTGTCTTTTTCACGGGCGAATCGGCTTGCGAATCCCTTTTGCTAAAATAACCTGCAGAAGTTTTGATCGCATGTCCAATATTTTTTTCCCGTAAGTCGCACCTTACGCTTATTTCTGCAGTTTACTGAGGGAAATAGGTTCCATTTGGGATGAATGGAGAAGCGGTGAGCGCATTTTTGTATTGAGAGATACAAGGATTAGAAGAATAATGGAGTGCAGGAGAGAAATGATTCTCCCATCACTACGAACAATATGTATGAGAAACGCATAATGAAAGCCCTGCTCATCTATCCAAAATTCCCCGACACTTTCTGGAGTTTTAAACATGCCCTCAAATTCATCTTGAAAAAGGCAAGCAGTCCGCCTCTCGGCCTGTTGACTGTTGGCGCGATGATTCCTGAAGCATGGGAGAAAAAACTGGTCGATATGAACGTGGAAACGCTGAATGACGATCATCTCAGATGGGCTGATATCGTTTTTCTCAGCGCAATGTCTGTGCAGAAGGAATCGGTGAAAGAAGTGATCGCACGATGCAAGGCCGTTCGCGTAAGGATTGTCGCCGGCGGTCCTCTTTTTACGACCGAAGATGAACTATTCCCGGATGTAGACCATTTAGTGCTAAATGAGGCTGAAATTACTCTGAAGCGTTTTCTGGAAGATTTCGAACAAGACTGTGCCGGCCATCTTTATACGACTGATCGATGGGCAGACATACGGACGACGCCCATACCGCTCTGGAGGCTCATCAACATAAAACGCTACGCTACCATCAATATCCAATATTCACGGGGGTGCCCCTATAACTGTGAATTCTGCGACATAACCCTGCTCTGCGGAAGGACGCCGCGCACAAAGGATAAGGATCAGGTCATCAGGGAACTCGAAAGTATTTATGCGCGTGGGTTCAGGGGAGGAGTGTTCTTTGTTGACGATAATTTTATCGGAAACAAGAAAAAGCTTAAAGAAGAGATTCTCCCTGCTGTTGCCGGATGGATGGAGAGAAAAAAACATCCTTTCTCCTTCGAAACCCAGGCATCCATCGAACTGTCTGATCACGAAGACCTGATGCAGCTGATGGTGAGGGCGGGATTCGATACTGTCTTTGTGGGCATAGAAACCCCGAATGAGCAGAGCCTTGCAGAATGCAGCAAGCTCCAGAACAGGAACCGCGACCTTCTCGGTAGCATAAGGAAAATCCAGCAGGCCGGTCTTGAAGTACAGGGGGGATTCATCGTCGGTTTTGACAACGACCCCGTTACGATATTCGATACCCAGATCAGGTTTATCCAGAAGAGTGGGGTTGTGACCGCCATGGTTGGCCTCCTCAATGCGCTTCCGAGGACGCAGCTCTATAACAGGCTTGAAAAAGAACGGCGGCTGGTGAAAGAAACGTCCGGGGACAATACTGATTTCTCGATCAATTTCATCCCGAAGATGAACTATGACATACTGATCGACGGCTACAAGAAAATACTCAGCACCCTGTATTCACCCAGGCATTACTATGAAAGGGTCAGGACATTCCTGAGGGAATACATCCCCCCGCAGAAAAAAATGTTTCATTTCCGTTTCAACCATCTTGCCGCATTCTTCATGTCTGTTATCGTTCTCGGGATAATTGGGAAAGAGAGGTTCCATTATTGGGGACTTCTCTTCTGGACCGTATTCAAACGTCCGCGGCTCTTCCCGCAGGCTGTCACCCTTGCAATCTACGGGTTTCATTTCCGGAGGATTTTTGAGAAACACCTGCACGGCACAGCCTGTTAAGGGAATGTGTTCAATATAAAAATAAATTCCCTTTGTGAACGATCGTGCTTTTCTCTGACTATAATGTTCTCATGAAATTCGGAACTGAAGCATCCGCCATATTTGTCCTTGTCAATCCGCAATTCTCAAGGCTATAATAAACGTTATGCGTGTTTCCTATGAATGGCTGAGAGAGGTTGTTGCTATTGCTGCGCCGCCTGAAGAAGTTGCCGACAGGCTTACTATGATCGGGTTTGAAGTGGAAGGAACGGAGCCGGCAGCGGGCGATACTGTCTATGAAGTGAATGTCACTCCGAACAGGCCGGATTGTCTGAGTATCATTGGGCTTGCACGGGAATTGTCTGCGATATATAATGCTCCGCTGAAGGTGCCGGAACACGGAATATCCGGGGAACAACCGGCCTCTGATTTCACCGTCGAGATCGTGAATCCCGACCTCAGCAACCGGTATACGGGGCGGGTGATTACCGGAGTCACTATCGGGGAGTCGCCCGAATGGATACGGTCAAGGCTTGAAAAGTGCGGAATACGCTCTATCAACAATGTGGTCGATATCACCAATTATGTGCTCATGGAATTCGGACATCCGCTCCATGCGTTTGATTCTGATACACTCAGGGACAAAAAGATTGTTGTCGGCACCCCGGATACGGTGAAAGGAAGGGGTGCACAGGCAAAGATAAAAACCCTCGACGGCACGGACCGCGGGATACCAGGTGATTCGCTTCTCATCTGGGATGCTCATGACCCCGTTGCAGTGGCAGGCGTAATGGGTGGCGCGGAGACGGAAGTAAAAGAGAAAACAAAAAATATCTTCCTTGAAAGCGCATATTTCGATCCTCTGTCCATCAGGAAAACATCAAAGACATTGGGTCTCTCCAGTGAGTCCTCCTACCGGTTTGAGAGGGGGACGGACATAGAATTTCTCGAAAAAGCGCTTGACCGTGCGGCGTTTCTCATTAGCCGGACCGCAGGCGGTATAGTCCACAAGATTATCGATGTGTATCCAGTAAAATATATTTCCGAACCTTTTGAGGTGAGGTATGCGCGGATAAACAGGATTCTGGGCACTGATATCTCTTATCCTGATATGCTTGCCATACTGAAGAACCTGCTTGTCCCCACAGAAGACAGGGGCAAAACTTTTGTGGTTCATGCACCCCCGCACAGGCGTGACCTGAAGGGAGAGAACGATATCGCCGAAGAGGTCGCACGGATATACGGGTTCAATAACATCCTCACCACGGCGCCGGGAAGCCCCCTCTCTTCCAGGGGAGTGAACCGGAGAACTACGAATCTCAGGAATATCCGCGGAGCGATGAGGAAAGCAGGCTTTTCAGAAGTGGTCAATTACAGTTTTATGAATACTGCAAGTCTCGATCTCCTTGGAATATCCGAAGCAGACATGAGGCGGAGAGCGGTCAGCATCTGCAATCCGCTGAGTCAGGACCAGGGTTTTTTAAGAACTACACTTGCTCCGTCAATGGTCGCTAACCTTGTCTATAACCTCGACAGAGGCATGGGGGATGTCAGGTTATTCGAAACAGCACATATTTTTTTGTCTGCTGGTGAAACACTTCCGAAGGAGGAGTTGCACCTGGGAGGGATTTTCTACCGGGACAGATCGCCTGCGCTCTGGAGCGAGCAGGCACACCCGTTCTATATCGTGAAAGGCGCGCTCGAATCCCTGTTCCAGGAGTTCAAGATAAGGAATATCAGATTTCTTCCAACCGGAGAGCCGTTCCTGCACAGAGGGCAGTCGTCAGATATCCATGTTGACGATGCAAGGCTCGGATATCTCGGTGTCCTTGCCCCGGAGGTTGTGGAAACCCTTGATCTCAAAAAACAGAAACCGGAAATCGTCCTCTTCGAGTTGAACCTTGACGGACTCCTCCCCGCAATCCCTGAGACGATACTGTATCGTGCTGTCCCCAAATATCCGTCTGTTGAGCGAGACATCGCACTGGTAGTGGATGAAACCCTTCAATCGGGGTCTCTTGAGGAGATCATCAGGTCTTTTCCCACAGACCTTATCGAAGACATTGCCGTCTTCGATTTTTACAAGGGGAAGAACATTGCCGAAGGAAAGAAAAGCCTTGCCTTTAATATCATCTACCGCTCCGGCGAACGGACACTCACAGTTGAAGAAGTGGAGCAGCTCCATGCATCCCTCGTCGAATACCTGATCGGAAAGACCGGCGGGGAGTTGAGGAAGTAAAGAGAGTACACCCTGCATCGCAGCTGACACTGCAAGCATCATACACAAGATGCAATACTATAGTGTTCATCGGGCCTGTCTGAAATAGATATTTCAATCTGCAAGGCACTCAGGGATATGACTCGTTTTTCAAATCGCAATCACGGGTAATCTTGATGAGACCGAAGACGAAGCGGAGGTCTCAGCCTTCCATGTTCTACTCCCATTCAAATCAAGAAAAGGTGTTCACAGAAACAAAGGCAGTTTATTGCGATTTGAAAAATGAGTCATATCCCGATCCCCGTTCTCCCTTTCCTTGACATTCCGCGCAGGATATGCATTAATAGAAATGGTTTCTATTTACATTTGGGGGATTCAATGCTTCGCGACTTTCAGACGGTTCTGAAAAAATTGCATCTCAAAGTGACCCCGAAGCGGCTTGCCATACTTGAGATCCTCAAGAACGAGTCAGTCTACCTGAGCCCCGAGGAAGTATGGAGGAAGCTCAGGAAACAGTTCTCGCGGGTGGGCCTTCCGACAGTTTACCGCAATCTGGAGGAACTTGCCCAGGGCGATGTCATCTCGAAAGTTACCCACCCGAACCGACAGTTGTATTATTACTTCTGCCTGAATCCTTCCCATCATCACCATTTTATCTGCCTCTCCTGCAGGACTGTTGAGGATATAGATTTCTGCATGTTTCGTGAACTGGAGAAGAGGGTGAAACAGGAACTGAAGGGCAGGGTTGTCTCCCATATCCTTCAGGTGAACGGGTTATGCAAAAAATGCCTGAAGAAAGACGGGGAAAGTCATGCATAAGGCTGCACAGGCGCTTATTCTCTTCCTTTGTATAGCTCTCGCTTGCCCGGTCATTTCATGCAGGCAGAAAAGTACAGGGGACGGTGCAGGAAAGAAACTTATTGTGGTAGCAAGTCTGTTCCCTCTCTATGATTTTGCAAGGAATATCGGGAAGGAGAAAGCCGAGGTTATTCTCCTTCTCCCTCCCGGAGTCGAACCGCACAGCTACGAACCTAGCCCGGGAGATGTCCTGAAGTTGCACGAAGCAGATATTTTCCTCTTCACCGGAGAGGCAATGGAACCGTGGATCGGGGATATCCGGAAGGAGATCCGCGGGGAGAAACCCCTGATTGTTGATACAGGGAAGGGAATCAGAATGACCGGCGGTCATACAGACCGCGAGGAAGACGACCATGACCACGGAAGGCAGGACCCCCATATCTGGCTCGATTTTTCGAATGCACAAAAAATGGTCGATACAATTCTTGAAGGTTTTGTACGGGCTGATCCTTCAAACAAAGAATTCTATATGCAGAATTCTGAAGCGTACAAGCAGCAATTACAGGGGCTGGACAGGAAATATTCCGGTTCCCTGGCGTCCTGCAAAAAACGCATTCTTATTCACGGAGGGCACTTCGCCTTCGGCTATCTCGCGGGAAGATATAATCTTCAGTACCTCTCGGCGTATCAGGGCTTTGCGCCTAATGCCGAGCCGACCCCGGGGAATCTGATTGAACTCGTAAAAAAACTCAGGGACAGTAAGCTACAGTTCGTGTTCTATGAAGAACTCATTGTACCACGGGTGGCGGAGACGATAGCGGAGGAAACCGGTGCAGGCCTTCTCAAGCTCAATGGCGCCCACAATGTAACAAAAGAAGAACTTGCGCAGGGCGTTACGTTCATTTCCCTCATGGAACAGAACCTCGAAAACCTTAGGAGGGGGCTCGAATGCCAGGAGAGATAATCACGGTCCAACACCTGAACTGCAGATACAATTCTGTGGAAGTGTTGAGCGATATCTCTTTTGCAGTACAGTCCGGAGACTACGTCGGATTTGTAGGCCCAAACGGGTCAGGGAAAACAACCCTTGTCAAGGCAATCCTCAGGCTGATCAGGCAGGAGAGCGGAACAGTATCGCTCTTCGGGAAAGGTCTGGGACAATTCACCGAGTGGTTCAGGATTGGTTACCTGCCCCAGAAACTTAGTTTCCTGAACCCGAATTTTCCTGCAACGGTAAAAGAAGTCATCTCGCTTGGACTATTTGCGAAGAAGAAGTTTCCGAAGCGCCTTGAAAAATCAGACCGGATATTGATTGACGAAGCCATGAACCTTATGGATATAACCGATATCAGAGATGCCCTGATCGGCGAACTTTCAGGCGGCCAGCAGCAACGGGTGCTTGTTGCGAGGGCAATAGTAAACGGGCCGGAACTCCTGATTCTCGATGAACCTACAACCGCTTTTGATCCCGAGGCACGTGAACAGTTCTATCATACCCTTCAGAATTTGAACAGGAACAGACAAGTTACAATTATCCTTGTTACCCACGACAGTGCGACGATAGGGAAATATGCATCCAAACTCCTCTATCTTGACAAGAAAGTCATCTTCTTCGGCAGTTTCGACGCCTTCTGCACCTCTGAACACATGACGTCCTATTTCGGTGAATTTGCACAACACCTTATCTGTCACAGGCATGATTGATATGGATATGCTCGGTGCGCTTCAGTATGAATTCATCCGGAGGGCAATCATCGCGGGATCGTTCATCGCGCTGGTCTGTTCGCTTCTCGGGGTTCTCCTTGTGCTCAGAAGATACTCGCTTATCGGGGACGGTCTTGCACACGTGACGTTCGGGAGCGTAGCCCTCGGCCTATTCCTGAAACAGCATCCGCTTTCTGTCGCCATACCGGTCGTAATGGTGAGTTCACTCGGTATCCTGAAGTTGACACAGAAAGCGAAAATATACGGAGACGCGGCAATCGGCATCGTCTCATCGCTCGGTATCGCGCTGGGGGTTCTCATTGCAAGTTTATCCGGCGGATTCAACATTGACCTGTTCAGTTTTCTCTTCGGCAACATCCTCTCCATTACCGATATTGAAGTGTACACGTCCATCGGGCTCTCTGTGGCGGTCCTGTTCATGATCATCTTTTTCTATAATGAACATCTGTCCGCCACTTTCGATGAAGAGTTCGCGCGGGTTTCCGGGATAGATACGGAAAGGATAAACACGCTCCTGGTTCTCCTGACAGGAATAACCGTGGTGCTCACCATGAAAGTAGTAGGCATCATGCTTACCTCGTCACTGCTCATACTCCCGGCTGTCACCGCACTCCAGTTTGCACAGGGGTTCAAGGGCACCATGGTGATATCCTCATGTGTTGCAGTAGTATCAGTCATTACAGGAATTTCTCTTTCCCTACTCCTGAATATTCCTACTGGTGCTACGATTGTTCTCATGAACTTCATATTCTTTGCCTGTGCCTTTTTATACCGGCATATCTCCCAGAAGGGCCTGCACTAACCCTGAACCTGTATTCTGAAAGAACAGCCATCGTTCATACCATACAGTAATTTTGAAATATCTCGTCATTCCCCGACTTGATCGTGAATTTCCTGTCTTTTCAATAGGTTATGGGTCATCCGGTCAAGCCGGAGGATTACAAAACACTCCTCTACGAACGACACTCAATAGAATGCTCCTGAAAAACTGTTGACTTCAAATCTCCCCTGTGCTAATCTGAAATTAGTTATCTGAGCCACGAAGGCTTGAACAATGACCAGCAGGTCAAAAAGCTTTCGGGGCTTTTTTATTGCCCGGGAAAGGGGAAGCCGTGATGCAAAAACGCTTCTGATATCAATAAAGCACCCTCGTTGCCCTGCAACTACTGTGGAAGATTTTTAATGAATATATTCAGGAGGGAACTGTGAAACAAACAAAAAACAGACCGATAAGTTTATTATTCTTTTTTGGCATTTGCCTGTTCTTTATCCTCACAAATAGAGTTTCAGCCTACGACGTGAACGAAAAATTGTCCGTAGAGGGCATGCTGACCGGAATATATCAGCATGCAGATGTGGGCGGAGAAGGCACAGATGATGCCGGAAGGGGAGCTGCGGGAATGGCTCTCGGGATGAATTTTCATCCGACAGACAAAGACGAATTCCAGGCAACGCTTAGTTTCGGAGCAGGAAACGGGCTGAATTATCTGGGTCTTTTTTCTCTTTCTCCCTATGCAGGTGACCTTGAGGACGACCTTAAGGATATCAACGGAAGGAACAGGGATTACCTGCTCGAAGCTTGGTACAAACATACATTCTTTCTCTCTGAGAATGCAACCCTGGGGATAATCGGAGGCATTATCGATTCGACTTCATATATCGATGACAATACCTTTGCTAACTGCGAGCGCAGCCAGTTTATGAATGAGGCCTTTGTGAACCATAGGAACGTGAATTTGCCTTCCTATGACCTTGGCGGAGTAATCGAGCTGGATGTTTCAAATTTTACCATACGAGCACTTGCGATGAACTCGAAATTCGAGTCAGGTGATGATGAATTCACCAACTATAATTATTACGCAGTCCAGGCAGGATACAAACTCGTTACCGTTTTTGGAGAAGGCAACTACAGGGTATACGGATACACGACAAACGACCGTTTTCAATGTCCGGACGAGGTGGAAAAAGGAAGTCTGCAGGGGCTTGGGATATCGGCTGACCAGAAGTTGAGCGAAATCGTGGGTATCTTTTTAAGGGCCAGCTGGCAGGATGATGAAGCGGTGATTGATCACGACAAAGTCTATTCCGGCGGGATGAACATCAACGGCAAGCTCTGGGGCAGAGAGAATGATGAAATTGGTGTTGCCTATGGATTTCTCGACGGAGCATGCGGCTCGGATATCGACCGCACGGTTGCAGCGGAAGCCTATGTGAGAGTGCAAGTCTCTCAATTCAGCGATCTTACGCTTGATCTTCAGTATATCGATGATGATCTGAAAATGGATGCGGACCGTGATGGATTTATCTACGGAGTAAGGGCGAATGCGTATTTCTGAACGTACAAAAGAAAATATAGGACAACAATCTAGACTGAGGAGGCAAATACTATGCATATGGCAGATGCGTTACTCTCTCCCGCAGTAGGTGGCGCACTCTGGGCCGGGACGCTCGGGACCATTATTTTATCTGCAAAGAAACTGACGGCAAAGATGGACGACAAACTTATCCCCCTTATGGGGGTCCTCGGTGCATTCATCTTTGCGGGACAGATGATTAATTTCACCATACCCGGAACGGGGTCAAGCGGGCATATCGGAGGCGGAATGCTCCTCGCAATTCTCCTGGGACCCTATCCCGCATTTCTCGTCATCGCATCTGTTCTCATGATACAGGCCCTTTTCTTCGCCGACGGGGGGCTGCTCGCCCTTGGAGCGAACATCTGGAACCTCGGGATCTATCCCTGTTTCATCGGGTATCCACTGATTTACCGGGTTCTGGTGGGAAACAACAAATCACCGAAAATAATAACCCTTGCATCGATTCTGAGTGTGGTCGTCGCTCTCCAGATCGGAGCCCTGTCTGTCGTTCTTGAAACGCAGCTTTCGGGGATTACCGAACTTCCACTCAATACATTCCTCGCACTTATGCAGCCTATACATTTGGCCATTGGCCTGATTGAAGGGTTTGTCACTGCCGGTATCGTCATCTATGTCCGGTCTCTCAGACCTGATATTGTGGAAGACCTTGAGGGTGTGAAATCTGTTGCTGCAGGAGGTTCGATAAAGAAGGTGCTCATTGTTATGGCAATACTCGCGGTGATTACCGGCGGAGCATTTTCATGGCTTGCCTCAACAAATCCGGACGGGCTTGAATGGTCGATTGAAAAAATATACGGGAAACCCGAGGTGCCGGTACAAGAGAATCCGGTAAGTGAAAATCTCTCTAAACTCCAGGAGAAAACAGCCATTCTCCCTGACTATGCCCTCCCTTCCAGGGGGGGTGAAGAGAATACAGAAAATCCTCCTTCTTCCTGGCCGGCAGTTGACCCGGGCACCTCGCTATCAGGTATTATAGGAGGCTTGATGGTCCTTGTATTGATAATACTTTTTGGATTCGGGATTAAATTTATGAACAGAAACAAAGCAAAGATGTGAAATTCGAATCGGAGTTTTTCAACATAGGGTATCTCGATACCCTTTCATACAGGGATACCTTTGTTCACAGACTTGATCCGAGGATCAAGATAACGGTATCGTTCATCTTTATCCTCTTTGTGGTCTCTTTCCCTAAATATGAACTCTCAGCGCTCATCCCGTTTTTCCTCTATCCTGTGTTCCTCCTCACCGTGGGGAATATTCCTTTCAACGCTATTGCGAAGAAGATCCTCTTTGTATCACCCTTTGCGGTATTCATCGGAATGTTCAATCCACTGCTCGATACCAATGTCCTCCTCGCACCCTTCGGCATACCGGTTACCGGAGGGTGGGTGTCGTTCCTCTCGATTCTTGTGAAATTTATCCTCACGGTAAGCACTGCCCTCCTGCTTATTGCAATCACCTCGTTCCCGGGAATATGCGAAGCGCTCGAACGGCTGAAATTGCCGAAAGTTTTTGTCCTGCAACTGCTCTTTCTGTACCGGTATCTTTTTGTGCTCCTTGACGTCGCATTGAGAATGCTGCGGGCACGAGAGGCGCGTTCATTCGGGAAAAAAGGAAAAGAGATAAAGACGTTTATTAAGCTCATCTCGGTCCTTCTTGTGAGGAGTGTTGAACGGGCAGAGAGAATCTATCAGGCTATGCTCTCCAGGGGATTCAAGGGAGAAATACGGGTACTGAAACGTCATACGCTCAGGGTACCTGATCTGCTTTTTGGAGTAGGCGCTGTTGCACTCTTTTATTTTTTCAGGAAAGTCGATGTGGTGAATTTCCTCGGAGAAACAGTCAGCGGGTATCTCAGATGAGCCACCATATTGTAGATTTGATTGATGTCCGGTTCAATTATCCGGATGGAACAGAAGCCCTGAAGGGTATATCGTTCAGGATCCTGCACGGGGAGTCCGTTGGGATTGCGGGTGCGAATGGGATGGGAAAAACAACCCTTCTCCTGAACCTGAGCGGTCAGCTTATTCCCTCAAAAGGTGAAATATCGATCGGAGAGGTAACACTCAGCAAACAGACGAAGCAGGAAATAAGGAAAAAAGTCGGGGTCGTTTTTCAGAGGACTGATGACCAGCTTTTTATGCCCACTGTCTATGAAGATGTTGCGTTCGGTCCTATCAATCTCGGATTGTCGGAAGAGAAAGTGAAGGAAAGGGTAAGGACAGCGCTCGAGATGGTGAATTGTCTCCATCTTATGGACAGACCACCGCACAGGCTCTCCGAAGGGCAGAAGAGGTCGGTTGCAATCGCAACAGTTATGGCGATGGACCCCGACATACTTATTATGGATGAACCGGCATCGAACCTTGATCCGAAATCGAGAAGACAGCTTATCAATCTCCTCAGGGGCTTCGAACACACGAAAATTATTGCGTCCCATGACCTTGACCTGATTCTGAATGTATGCGAACGGTGTATTATTATTAAAGACGGTCAGGTGGCAGCCGATGGTCCTGCCGAGGAAATACTCACAGATCAGAATCTGCTTGAAGACAACAGCCTCGAATTGCCGTTGTCAAGACAATACCCACGAACGTAACGCGATTATCCCATTTTTTTGACGAATATTGCCTTGGCGATTTCAGGATCGAGGGCGATAGTTGTCTCATCGATCTGGATAACGAATGAAGGGGTTTTCTGCAGAAGCCTGATTACGCTCCCTGCGGTGATTCCCAACGAATTCAGTTTGCTGAGTCTTGATGGGTCGGTCTGTACAATGAAGGTGATCCTGCCTTCTGAGCCTACTTCAAAAGCGGAAAGCTTTGTGACCAGGGGTTCGATTT
The DNA here is from genome assembly GCA_031082155.1 of Thermodesulfovibrionales bacterium. Taxonomy (GTDB): domain Bacteria; phylum Nitrospirota; class Thermodesulfovibrionia; order Thermodesulfovibrionales; family SM23-35; genus JAKLQR01. The sequence continues at coordinate 32,812 of JAVHLL010000003.1, forward strand.
CTACCTTATATTTCTTGCAGCATTCTCCTCTCGGTATGGTTTTGCCATGCGGGCATGTCTGCGGGTGACCGAGAAAGGTGCAGACGCTGTCGGTGAGTTCCTCACTGAGGATATGTTCCATCTTGCAGGCATCTGCAATAACAGTATCTTCCCGCAGTTCGAAGACATCTGTGAAAAGCCTTTCAGCAAGGCGGAGGCGCCTGATTAATGCTTTCGCCTGAACGCGGCCTTTTTCAGAGAACTGGATAGAATCACCGGTGACAACTATAAGGCCTTCTCTCTTGAGAACAGCGATGACTGCATCGATTTCATCGTCTTCGGAACTCATCCTGAAGCGGTTCAGATCTTTATGACCCTCTTCATTGAGAACCCAGAGGAGTTCTAAGGCTTCATCAATTCTTTCTTTGTCCATAAAGGATCACAATGGGAGCTGCACCGACATTACCTTGCAAAAGCTCCTCCGGTGGATCGGACAGGGGCCGAACTCCTGCAGCTTCTGCATGTGTTCTCTTGTCGAGTAGCCCTTGTGTTTGCTGAAATTGTACTGGGGATAGAGTTTGTGGTAATCGATCATAATCTTGTCCCTTACGCACTTGGCGATAATAGAGGCGGCTGCAACAGAAGCGCTCACGCTTTCTCCTTTGACCGGAGTGAGCTGGTGGATGGAAACCGAGGGGAGTGACACCGCGTCAATGATAAGGAGGTCGGGTTGCAGCGAGAGATTTTCGACAGCAAGCTTCATCGCGTATCTTGTTGCCCTCAGAATGTTCAGTCTGTCAATATCGGCATGGTCGACAATGCCGATGCCCATATCGACCGCTGTATTTTTTATCTCCGAAAAGAGCGACTCCCTTTCCTTTTCAGGAACCTTCTTGGAGTCCCGGAGACCGTCTATTCTGGTTCCTGTTTTCAACACAACCGCTGCGGCAACGACAGGACCTGCAAGTGGTCCTCTTCCTGCTTCATCAATACCAGCAATCAGAGGGAACCCCTTTTTCCGGAGGGATTCGTCATGCTGATAAATATCCATAGCGGGTTATTCGGATTGTGTTCTCTTTTGTTCGAATACCCTTTCTTTTTCCTTTACCTTTGCCGCCTTGCCTTTCTTCCCCCTCAGATAATAGAGCTTGGCCCTTCTCACATCGCCCCTCTTCAGGACATCGATTTTATGAATAGAGGGGGAGAAGAGGGGGAAAATCCTTTCGACACCAATGCCGAATGATATCTTCCGGACAGTGAACGTCTCACGGGTGCTCCCGCCCCTTTTTGCAATCACAACGCCGTCGAAGGGCTGGATTCTTTCCTTGTCCCCCTCGATGACTTTCACAGAAACTCTGACTGTATCTCCGACGTTGAATTCCGTCATGTCTTTTCTGTATGCTTCCTCAACAGCCATTACAAGGTTCATGGTGTTTCCTCCTTTATCTCTTGTATCAATCTCTTGTCTTCATCACTGAGCGTTCTTTTTTCAAGGAGATCCGGTCTTCTCTCCAGCGTCCTGCGAAGCGCCTCTTTCCTTCTCCATTGCAGGATGTCCTTATGGTTCCCGGAAAGCAGGACCTCCGGTACGCTGAAACCCCTGAAATGCTCAGGTCTTGTATAGTGGGGATAATCGAGCATACCCCATGTAAACGATTCTACCTCGGCAGAGTGTTCGTCTCCGAGAGCACCCGGCAAAAGCCTGGTGATGGCATCTATTATAACCAAAGCAGGCAGTTCGCCGCCAGTAAGTACGTAATCACCGATTGAAAGTTCGTCGTCAACCATCCCTGTCTTTACGCGCTCATCGATGGCTTCATATCTGCCGCAGAGAAATACGAGACGCCTTGTCTCCTGTGCCATCTCCTCTGCGATGTCCTGCTCGAACCTTCTCCCCGCAGGGCTCAACATGATGACTCTTCTTGCGGAATCATCAGGACAGACCGCTTCGATGGCAGTAAAAAACGGCTCAGGTTTCATTACCATGCCTGAACCGCCTCCATAAGGGTAATCATCAACCGTTCTGTGCCTGTCCGTGGTAAAATCCCGGAGGTTGTGAATCCCGATCTCGATGATTCCTTTCGCGGTCGCTCTCTTCATAATACTTTCACTGAGATACGCATGAAAAATATCAGGGAAAATTGTAATTATGTCGTATCTCATTGCCGGGTTCCGCGTTCGCAGCCTGACAGCAGCTCAGGGCTTATGGAGAAAATATAAAGGGGTAAAAGAATTTTTTTATCTTGTTTCTCTTTTACCCCTTTTTCTTCCTGAATCTAAGTTGTCCGGGGATGTGGATGCACAGAGAACAGATACGTGGGGATCCCCGCTAAAAAGCACATGATGAATGGTTATTCAAGGATTTCAAGCACACAGCGCTTGCCGATTTTAGTTCCTGATGCACTGAGAATCGTCCTCATTGCGCGTGCAGTCTTTCCCTGTTTTCCGATGACCTTTCCAAGATCGCTTGGTGCTACTCTGAGTTCAAATACAGTGGTTTTTTCGCCCTCTACCTCAGCAACATTCACCTCTTCAGGCTTGTCTACCAGAGCCTTCGCCATCTTCTCTACCAAGTCTTTCATCATTCCACCTCCATGAGCGTTCCGGCTGCCTATAGGCTAGCCCTTTGCATTAGCTTTTTAACAATCTCAGTAGGTTGTGCTCCACGCTGCAACCACATTTTAGCCTTTTCCAGGTCGAGGATTATCTCAGAGGGCTCCTTCAGGGGATTATATGTCCCCAGTATCTCGATAAAGGGGCCGTCCCTTCGCGCCCTGGAATCAGCCACCACTACTCTGTAGAAAGGTCGTTTATGTGCTCCCAACCGGGTTAGTCTGATTTTAACCAATTCATCACCTCCTTAGAGACTAAAATTCTACTATATTTAACTATATAAAGTAAACCCTTGGCAATGAGATAAAAGTGCCGGGACACTTACGCAAGAAAGGAAGATTCCCGCCTGGATCGTCACCGTGTTTATACGGAAACCATTCCTCCGGGGGGAAAGACAGGGTATCGGTTCCGGAGGATGTTTGATTTTTCGCGAGTTTTTCCGGTATTATCACACACATGGACAGTAAAAAGTTGTTCGAAGAATCAAACCGTTACCTTATGAATACTTATAGCAGATATCCTCTTGCGCTCCGGAAAGGAAGGGGAATCAGAGTATGGAGTTCCGACGGCAAGGAATATCTCGATTTTGTCGGCGGAGTCGCGGTAAATATCCTCGGTCACTGCCACCCCAAGGTTGTCGTGGCGCTGCAGAAGCAGGCACAGCGGTTGATCCACGTCTCGAATTATTTCCATATCGAGCCGCAGATCAAGCTTGCGAAACTTCTTGTTGAACATTCCTTTGCGGACAGGGTCTTCTTCTGTAATTCCGGCGCAGAGGCGATTGAGGCTGCGATAAAGCTTACCCGCAAGTTTGCAAAAGAAAAAATGAACCCTGCACGGTTTGAGATTCTTACTGCGCTGAACTCATTCCATGGAAGGACACTTGCGGCAGTAACGGCAACCGCACAGGAAAAGTTCCATAAGGGGTTCGAACCCCTGGTGCCGGGATTCAGATATGTTCCCTTCAATGATATCGATGCACTGAAAGGTGCGGTGACACGGGAGACCTGCGCGGTTCTGCTTGAGCCGATTCAGGGAGAGGGCGGTGTCAATATCCCGGATGAAAATTATCTGAAAGCTGTCAGGGAACTCTGCAATGAAAACAATCTGCTTCTGATCCTCGATGAAGTGCAGACCGGCATGGGCAGAACCGGGAAACTTTTTGCATATGAACACTACGGCATAACTCCGGACATCATGACTGTAGCAAAAGGTCTTGGCGGGGGTGTACCGATCGGTGCGATGCTTGCAACAGAGAGAGTCTCTGAATCGTTTCAGCCGGGAAATCACGCATCAACTTTCGGCGGGAACCCGCTTGTCTGCGCTGCGGGAGTCGCAACGCTCGACACAATCCTTGAGGACGGTTTCCTCCTTGACCATTGCAACAGGATGAGCAGTTATTTTATCGAGAGGCTGGAACACCTTCATGCAGCATTCCCGAACCTTATTCAGGAAGTAAGAGGGAAAGGTCTTCTGATAGGGATGGAACTGACCGGGGAAGGCGGACCGGTTGTGACCGCATGCCTGGAAAAAGGAATGCTTATCAATTGTACCGCGGTGAATGTCCTGCGTTTTCTTCCGCCTTTGACTGTTCAGCAGAAGGACATCGACAAGCTGATAGAAGTCCTCAATAGAATATTCATGAAAGTATAGTAATGGTGAGTTAGACTGTTCAAATACTGTATCCTCCATAACTTTCATGAAAATATCAGGGTAGAGGAGAGATGACGACAAAGAGAGATTTTTTAACGCTCAGGGATATAACGCCACAGGAGATCCATATGCTTCTGCAAAGAGCACAGGATCTGAAAACGGGAAAGGATGCAACCAAATGCCCGTTGATCGGAAAGAGCATCGGGCTGTTATTTGAAAAAGCATCAACAAGAACACGGGTGTCGCTGGAAGTAGGTATGTATCAGCTCGGAGCGCAGACTATCTATATGAACCCCAAGGAGATACAGATGGGCAGAGGCGAGACGATCCATGATACGGCAAAGGTCCTGTCCCGGTACCTTGATGCGGTTGTTATCAGAACATTCAGTCACGAAACCCTTGAAGAATTCGCCTCCCATGCCACAATTCCTGTGGTGAACGGGCTGAGTGACTTTCATCATCCATGCCAGGCGCTCGGCGACCTGCAGACGATAATCGAGAAGAAGGGAAAGCTGAAGGGCATCCGTCTTGCCTATATCGGTGACGGTAATAATGTGGCGAACTCTCTTATCGAGGCAGCTTCCCTTACCGGGATGAACATCTCCCTCGCGTGCCCGAAAGGATATGATCCCGACCCCGGTGTTCTGAAAAGAGCAAAAGAATCTTCAGACAGTACGATAGCGGTTGTGCGGGACCCTGTGGAGGCTGTCTTAAAAGCAGATGTCGTATACACCGATGTCTGGGTAAGCATGGGGCAGGAGAACGAGGCGGCAAAGAAGCGAAGGAAATTTGAGAATTACCAGATCAACAGCACACTCCTCTCGAATGCCCGGAAAGGCGCGATAGTGCTCCATTGTCTGCCTGCACACAGGGGAGAAGAAATAACGGACGAGGTTATGGACGGCCCCCGGAGCGCAGTCTTTGATCAGGCGGAGAACCGGCTTCATGCCCAGAAGGCGCTTTTAGAGTTCCTTCTCGCATAATAAGAAACATGGTTTCTCATCTTCTTCTCACACTCACTTTTTTTCTGCTCACCTGTACCTCTGCCTTTGCCTTTCACGTCGAACTCTCCCCCGATATGATAAGTCCCGGCGACCCTTTCGTTGTGAAAGTAACCGGTGTAGATGACCAGCAGGTCCCCACTGCATCACTGACAAAGAAAACGTTCCCTTTCAGCAGATACGGCGATGACGGATTTGTGGGAATAGGAGCTGTTGACGTAACAACAAAGCCCGGCACCTATTTTCTGACAGTGAAAGCCGGCAAGAAGAGAAAGAATATACAACTAACCGTGAAACGTACTGTTTTCAAAACACAGAAATTGAGACTGCCGAAGAAAGTGGTCTCGCTGTGCAGTGAGGATAAGCAAAGGGTAAGACAGGAGAACAGGCAACTCAAGGAATTATTTTCAAAGATGTCGGAACGGAACTGGGAAGGAGAATTCATCATCCCGCTGCCCAATGAAATATCTACTGATTTTGGTACCAAAAGGATTTTCAACAGAAAATGGAAGGTAGTTCATAAAGGATTGGACATTCGCGGCCGGGAAGGCGAGGAAATCAGGGCTGCGAATAGCGGCGTAGTGGTTCTCGCCGAGGAATTATTTTACGGTGGAAACACTGTTATTCTTGATCACGGACAGGGCATCTATACTGTCTATATGCATCTGTCTCAATACAATGTGGAGCCTGATGACTCTGTCACGAAAGGTGAGGTTATAGGACTTGTCGGGATGACGGGGCGATCAACCGGCCCTCATCTCCATTTCGGAGTGAAAGTAATGAACCTGAATGCAAACCCGGTTTCATTTATGAAGCTTCCTTTGTAGAATACATTAAGCGTTATGACGGAACATGAAATTCTTAAAAGCATCTCGTCCCTGCCGGTAAAAATCTACAAACGCATCGGTGTCCTGACGAAAAAAACGGATGTCCAACTGGTCGTGAAATTCGGGGTATTCCTTGAGGACAGGCCGGGGTCCCTCGCGGACTTTGCGTTGTTGATCGCAGAGAGTAACGGGAATATCAGTTTTTTTCACTATGACCGCTCTCTCCACAGTAACCGGGTTGTTGCCGAGGTGCAGATATCCTCATGGGATGATCTTGCAGCTCTTGCGCATTCCATGGACCAGCATCGGGCTCTTATTGAAGAAACCCGGGTCATCAGGGATGATGTCCAGATAACGAGCATCGAGAATATCCTCGAAATAAAAGTGCGGCTCGAGAATAAGCCCGGGACGCTTGCGGCGTTTGCAAATCTCCTCAAGGCGCACCATGCGAATGTTCTCTATATGCTCTATGACGAAGACATCGACCTCGAATCTGCCAATATTGCAATGGCAACAAAAGACCTCGGAGAGATTGACAGCCTCCTCGACGCAGTGAATAAAGCCAACTTTTACTATAGGGTTCTCTACAGGGGGACTGACGAAAAAAAGGTTGAGCATATCATAGGGCTGAAGCTCGTTGAGAAATTTTTCCTCAAGCTTCGGAAACTGCTTGCCCATGAAGACTTCGATGAACTGCGCTCTATTGTCGACTCCTCACAGGATATGCAGGCTGACCTCGTCCAGTTCTACGAAGAGGCGGGGAAATACCTTGAATCGGGCGATGTTTTCGAGAAGATCCTCGCCCTTGCATCACAGTCGCGGAGCAGAATAGGGGATCGGTTTTCCGCGGTCGAAATGCCGGCTGTGCAGATTAATGAGAACGTCAGGCTTTACAGCTTCCGTCTTCCCACCTCTGAGAACATCTATCTCTTCCATCATGACAGGGAGATGACTATGATTGACGCGGGATACGGCGTCTATTACGAAGACATAAAAAAATTGCTGCGGGAAAATTCGATAGAGCCTTCGCAGGTCACGCGGATATTCCTTACCCATCCCGACGCAGACCATGCGGGCACGGCAGAATATTTTGCAGACGAGTTCGGCACGCAGGTGTTTCTGCATCCCGGATGCCGGGGCGTAATCGAGAACGAGAACAGGGCGTACGGACTGACAGGGAGGCTCGCAGACCTTAACAAGTACTACACGCGGCTGATCAACACCTTTACGAAGAGCAGATTTCACAAGAACATTACCTATTTCCCCCTTTCGGATCTGGGATATTCAGGGGCATTCAAAATCGTATTCTCCTTTGAGGTCGGCAGTCTGAAATTCGAAGCGCTTGAGAGCCATGGCGGTCACGTCCCCGGACATGTATTCTTTCTGAACAGGGAATACGGTCTCATTTTTACCTCTGATTTTCTCATCAATGTCCAGAGCCTGTCTCCCGAAGAGCGGAATGTCCTCGGTGTATACAGATATTTATTGACGAACCCGAACAGTGACAGTCAGCTTTTTAAAAAGGAATCGGAAGCGTTAAAAAAGGTCATCATTGCACTGGATGTCAGTCTCAGGAAAAAGCGCAGATATGTTACAATCTTTCCCGGACATGGAGAATACTACCGGGCGGATCTGTTGAAGGAGATACAGACAGGGAAAAAATAGGCTGTGCGTGATGGGAAAGAGTGATGCTATTTTCATACACCATAACCTCTGGAGGAAAAATGCTCAAAGCAAAAGACATAATGACAGAAAAAGTGATTACGGTGAAAACCGGCGCTACGATGGAGGAGCTTGCCCGGGTGCTTATCGAAAACCATATCAGCGGTGTCCCGGTTGTTGACGATCAGGGAAAGATGATAGGCGTTGTGACCGAGAACGATCTCATCAGCAAAAACAGCAGACTCCATATCCCGACAGTTTTGAGACTCTTCGATGCGTACATCCCGCTTGGAACAGGCAAGATGGAGAGTGCGATCAAAAAGATGACAGCGACTACCGTATATGAGATATGCTCGAAAGACGTGATTACTGTGGATCAAGAGGCATCACTCGAATATATCGCGACGGTCATGACCGAGAAGAAGATCCATACGCTCCCGGTAACGAGAGAGGGCAAGCTTGTCGGCATCATCGGCAGGAAGGACCTGATCAGGAGCATGTCCGGACAGTAGATTTGCAGGGGCAGAGGAGATTACAAACAAATGTGATATGACGGCAGGTTGACACTGCAGTGCAATACTGATAGACTGCTGCAAATGAAGAGAAGAATGTATGCCTGTATGCTCGCCTTTTATCTTGCCGGAAATTTTTTCGCAATGCCTTTCTGCTCAGCAATAGAAGAAGACCTTTGCGCAAAGGATGGTATTGCCATAAAAAATCTTACCTTGCGAAGCGATCTGTGGTATAGCAGAAATAAGGGCGACTGCACCCTGCTGAGCCGGCATCAAGTCACCAGAATAAAACCGGAAGAGACTCTGGAGATATTTTCAGACCTTGTCTGTAGAACACCCTATTGCGCTAACTCTCCAACGTATTCTTACTACAAATCGCTGGACAAGGATGGCGATTGCACAATCAGAATCCTGCCTGAAGCGAACCTCACAGATATGTGAGGCTTTCCCTAAGCATCTTTACCCCCTCTCAATAAGAATAAGACATTACGCCATAAGATCATAAGATCAGGAATATACAGAATTGCTCTTTTGCCTGCCACGAAAAGACGTTCTCAATTAAGGTATATCTTTTTAAGGATGCTTTCCGAAGACTTTTTCCTTTTCATTCGTATAACTCTATACCTGAGTGTAAAATGATTGCAGTTGCACCGAAAAATCCTTTACAATCAACCATGCGAGAGTGGCGGAACTGGCAGACGCGCTGGACTTAGGATCCAGTGGGTAACTCCGTAGGGGTTCAACTCCCCTCTCTCGCACCAGAAAAATAATTTAATATCAATTAGATATGGCTTTTTCCCCCTTAAAAAATCTGTAACCAGACCTGACGCATAACTCACTTTGGTTGAAAATAGCAAGGCGACTGCTACCGAAGTCATCTTGGCCGTGCCACAGTTATGGAATGGTTGGTTTTGTTAAGCAGTTAATAGATGAGCAAGGGGCAACTGATGTCACAAGAAAAAACCTTAAGGGTAAACCGGGGAGAGCTTCAAAATTTGAAACCATGGTAATCACTCCTTCTCTTGTCTTCATAAAAAAAGCGAACCACCTGTCACGGAATAATGATCATTAATGCATCGCCCAATAAGACCATCCAGCCGAATCTTTGCAATGCTCACTCAAAGGACAATGTTCAAGGAGATATCTGCATAGATGACTGTAATTGTGACAGTTTCATCCCTCTTCTCACTACAATAGTGTAAATCGCAATCAGCAAGAGAAAGCGTATACCCTACCCAGGTAGGCTACAATATTATTTTCTTTTATGATAGATTGGATTTAGAGGAGTTTATGGTTATGGCAAAAGAAGAGAGAAGTAGTAAGAGAACCCTTGTGCTTCAATCTATCAAGTATTTTTTAACTCCGTCAATAATAGAAAATACTTATGATGGGGTTGTTACTGATATAAGTAATACAGGGGCATGTCTTTTAACGACATCTCTTCTAAAAGATCGTCAGCGAATAATTATTCTGGATAAATCATCTTCATTTGAAAAAGCTGCTATTGTGCGATGGAGTCAAAAATATGATGATATATTTTATAAGGTAGGGTTGGAATTTATTGAAGATCAAACTTTTATGAATATCAAGAATAAAAGACGCTATAAAAGACTCAAGATTACAAAACTCAATATGCAAGGCAATATGGCATTCGTTCATCATATAAAAATAGTGGATATAAGTCTCGGAGGATTATTGATAGAGACCGACAAGAAATGGAATATCGGAGAAGAATATATCTTGCATATTAAATACGAGGAAAAGATATGGCCTATCAAAGGGTATATCGTATGGTCAATATTGAAAGAATGGACAAATGATTATCAAGGCAAAAAAATTCCAATTTATAGTGCAGGGATGAAACTTACAAGTCCTTTGGATGAAATACAAGAAGTTCTTAAGTTTATAGAGCTGAGAATTAGAGGAGGCGGAATACATAAGCTTTTTTCTTTTAGCCGCGATGAGGATACTACCCAGGAGAAAGATACAAAGCACTTGGAAACCTATACACACACTTAACGCTCCCCTCTTATCAAGACAATCAGGATCCCTAACATTTTTATCAGTTGAGAATACTTGAACTCTATAGAAATCGAATAGCGGCCAAAGGGTGCATGTCAAACAGAAACTTATGAGGGCCAGATCTTTATTCATGCAGACACCCTGATGCTGCCCTTTGTAACAATTTCCAGTTGTACTCTGTAGCATCATCGGCATGATAGAGGGCCTTTCTGTGACTTATCAACCGTCCGCAAAACATGACTAAAAATATGCTTCGATGAATGTGGAATTACTGAGGGATGTTAAAGATGGTTCACAGGCAGATGGTGCACAAGTGGTTCACCTTGCACAAAAACCCTCTCGCACCACGTTGTCCTCCTGGTTTTCCACAGGGCATGAAACTTCAATAAAGATGACGGAAGCTATACTTAAGAGGCATAATAGGAAGATGAGAAAGAGGAAAAAGGCAATTGTAGACATTGACAACACCCTATGGCACTTCTGCGACGTTCTCTATGAGCGGCTGAAAAAGATAAATAAAACCATGCCAAATCCGGATTACTGGACCGATTGGGATTTCTGGGAGAATTACTGTTCGAAGGAAGAATTTATTTGTGCTATTCAGGACATTCAGTTGAACCAGGACGATGAGAGGCATCTGCCTTATCCTGAAGCAAAAGACTTCCTGGCGACGCTGAAAGAGTACAACTACTATATTATCATTGCAAGCCATCGTACCCCTGCAAGCAGGGAACAGACGCACGGATGGCTTGTAAAACACGGGCTTGTGTTTGATGAAATGCATCTGTCATATGATAAAACCGTTCTCTTTGACCGAAGTTGCGATATTGTCGTCGACGACTCTCCTCATGTTTTGGAAAAAGCAGTGGAAAAGGGAATAATGGCGGCAGGCCTGACGTTTCCCTGGAACCGACATTATGCAAATAATGGATATACACTTCTTGAAAATCTTAATGATATATTAAGTCATATTCTTGTCTATTCAAATAAATTATGAGGAGATTCAGCCATGAAAGTCGATGTGCTCAGCAAGGAAGAAACGTTCAGACTCAGACATTTATCCCTGAATATCCGAGCGGAAGAGGAAGGAAACACGCACCAGCTGAAAGTCGTGATGATCGAGGAATATGACAAGCATCACGGCACATATCGGTATGAGATTGAAAGTTTTGAATGGCTCAGCAGTATTCAGGGAATCGACCAGCGGGACATCGAGACGAAGATAGAGGAATATCTTGTCGATAATGCCGAGGATATTCTTTCCTGAGATTCCCGGTTTCGCCTCTCTTATATCGAAACGGCGGTGAATCCCGTGGTTGCATTCCTTACCATGTGGTGAGCTTCCTGTCAGATCGCATATGCCGGTTCCTTTCAATAACAGTATAATAAATAGAATGAGCGATGAATGGAAAGAGATTCTTGTCACCTATGACAGGATTGAGGCCGAAATAATAAAAGACCTTCTGGAGAGCGGAGGGATCAGTGTGGTACTTCGGTCATCGAAGGTGACCCCGTATCCCGTCAATGTTGGGAAAATGGGCGAAATAAAAATATTGGTGAAAAGCAGTGACGCAGAGGATGCGCGGGCTGTTATAGAAAACAAGGATACATGAGTCCTCCGGTTGTATTGCATTCGAGGCTGTAACAGGATTCTGCATGAAAAACGGGAAGTCCTTCATAATACGGATATATTTTGTAGCTGACTTGCAAAAAATAGTATCTGCGGTACAATTAAATTATACGGGAAAATAAGAGGAGGGGACGATGTCATCGTTTTATTCGAGCAGGCATGAGCGGACTGACATCAAATGCAGGGTTGAATATATCCTGGATCTTGTATCCAATGAGTCATTTGAAGGAATGATCGGTGATATCAGCGAATCAGGGTTTAGTCTTTTCACAGATCAGCAGCTTGAGGTCGGACAGGAGATAACGATCAAGACTGATCTTTATCTACCTTCGCAGTCGGGTGTTGTACAGTGGGTAAAGCCGGATGAAGAAGGCGGGTATATCGCAGGCCTGCAATTCTGATAATTAAATTCTGTTGTGGAAAAACGTGTTAAGTATATTGTGGCGGGATGCATATTCCTCTATCCCTGTCTGTATCCTCAATCCCTGGTAAATATGCCTGGCTAAGCTGAACAGGTTGACGGTGTCTTCTTTATTATAGATCTGAAGCAATTCCAGCGCTTCACTGCTGCCCTGCTGTGCATGCTCCCATAGCTTCACTGCATCATAACCATCCATGCCCTGCACCGACTCGTCCCGTCTGATCCCAAGGTCTACTTCCAGTTTTTTCAGACCGCCTTTAAACCCTATTTTTCTTGCCCCGAAACAGATATCAAAATGGGGAATATCAAAATGCAGCCCAGGCATTGACCTCAGGAGGAAAGGGATGTCAAATATTGAACCATAGAATGTGATGAGATATTTGTATCCGGAAAAAGCCTCTGACAGGTATTCCGGAGCGAGGTTCACCCCTCTGACGAAGCAGGTATAGTCAAGTCCGTCATACAGGCCAACCATGGTTACCACGCCGCCGCTGGAAGGCATGAAGCCGTTCGTCTCAATATCGAGACAGACGGCGTCCCCTTGAAAAATATCAAAGAGCCTCCAGTGTTCTCTTCTTTTCACATTCCGTGCAAAATACTCTGCATTGGCATTTTCCAGTTCCTGCCGGGCCGATACGAGAAATTCATCGAAGAGATTTTTTTTCTGTACGGGGAGAAAATCTATATCAGAGGCGTTGATGAAGTCGGTCCATGTGAGGATTCCGGCTTTCCATAGTCTTCGCTCGAATCGCTCGCCGATTCCGTTCAGGATGCTGAAAGTGTTCCGTATCATGATTCATTATGTTTGCATATTCAGGATAAACTCTTCCAGAGAAATCGTAGGAGAAGCATCGAGAATGGATTTTCGGGATAAATTCGCTCACCACATCTGGCGTATTACAGGAGCAGAGTGTGAATTATCCCGGCTAAGTGGATATCTTCCGGAGTCCTTCGATCGCATTTTTGTGAGAAGGACTGGATTGCAATGCCTTTTCGAATGCGGATTTCGCCCTGAGAGAGAACCCGAGGCGTAGATAGACATGACCGAGTTCGGCCAGATAATCGGCATTGAATGGTTCGATTCTCAACGCCTGATTGAGCATCTTCCCGGCTTCGCTATATCGATCTTCTTTTTCCAGAGCAAGAGCCATATAGTACGAATAGGACGCGACAGTAGCATCGAGGTAGAGGGCCTGCTCGAACAGTTCTTTTGCACGGTCATATGCGCCGTTCTTGAATTCGGCTTTCCCTTCCCTGAATTTTATTCTCGCCATCTCTGCAGTATTCGTTTGCAACGGAGAGGGTTTGATCATCAGACCCTGATCATATTGAAACCGTGTCGCAGGGTTTGACAATACCCGGTACACTTCGATGAGATGGGAGAAGATCATGTTCAGCTGATTTTTTACGGTGTCGGAAGGAAGATGCAGGTGTTTGTCCGGATGAAACTCCTTGACTGCCTGGTAATAAGCCTTCCTGATCGTATCAAGCGTGGCCCGTTTCTCGATTCCCAGAAAACTGTAATAGTCGATATCTGCAAGACGCGCGTGCAGATCCCCGACCTTCTCAAAAAAGCGGGTATCTTCCTGTGGCGGTTCCTGTTCCGTTTCCGCACTCTCTATAATTCCTGTGCATTTCAGGGCATAGAGCGTCCTGAGGGTATCGATTTCATTCCCGGACGCAGATGCAAGAATGTCCCGAACACGCCGCGTATTGTTTACAAGCAAGAGAATATCCCTATCAGCCGTATCGAGTCCGATTTCCGTCAAAAGGTCCATTGCAGAGGAAGAATGAATCATGACGTCATTCCCCATGAGCAGAGCTTCGCTCAGGAATTCTCTGCTCCTTATCATTTTGATTCCCCGGAAGGCAAGGTCCACCGCGCTTAGTTTGAGGCGCACAGAATTTTCCGGAAGTTGCAGGTCTTCAACGAATACGAATCTGCCGTCATCCCAAAAGAAGAGACTTATCACGATCTCCTCAGCCTGGCGTCTGATTCCGGAGAGGATGTCTTCTTTCCCAAGATACCCGAGTTCGACAGATATGGCGCCAGGACTCTTGTCCGACTTTTTTACCATTTGGAGAATCTGATAATACTGATCATTTGTTATCATTCCGGTTCTGAGTAGTACTTCAATAAACCGGTCTTCTTCCCTGTTCGATGTCACAGAGGTAATTTCACCGTGTGAGAGGTAAATCCTTTTGATAGATTTTTCGTGTCGTATATCGAGAAGTCCGGTCATCCTGCTCCGGTGCATATCGATGAGCATGTCGCCAAGCGGGAAATATTTCAGGAAACCCGAAATGGTCTTCCTCTCGATTCCACCTCTGATTCGGGAACCTATATTTTCAGCCCATATGATTTTCCCTTCATCATCAATTCTCAGGTCGTCAATCGTGAAGTGCACTGAGGTTCCCAATGGCACTGGCAGGATGTTCTCGAGAGAAAAACCGATCCCTTTCAGGGAATAATCAATAGTAACCGCCGGACAGGAATGATCTGCTGCGGTGAAGCTGAATGCCGATGAATGTTTATAACGCCGGAAGGTTCTCTTCTCTTTATACGAAGACATATGTCTTGGCTTCTTATAGTTCTGAATGAGGGAGGTCTATATTGATGACCGCACCTTTTTCTCCAAGCTGTCCGATCTCTTTCCCGTCGAATACAAGCCTTATTCCTCCCGCATTCCCTATTTTGAGAGAGAAGCCCTTTATTGCCTGTAATTGCAGAGTCTCGCCGGGTTGCATGAGCAGTTCTCTTGTTTCGGTCTGGTCGATCATCACAAAGAGCCATGTAGTATCATTCGCATGGATTTCGAGCAGGTGGAATGCCGGCTTCTTCAGTACAGGTGGTGGTGCTTCCTGAACAGGTTGTTGTCCTGAAGGTTCTTTGACCGGTTCAGCAACAGGGGGCTGGATTTCGGGCGGGTTCGGTTTCTCCGGCGCAGGGGATTGCCACAGCACGACGACAAGCGCGAAAAGGACGATCAGGGGCAAGAGAATATAAAGAACCCTGGATTTTTTTGGGGGAGTGTGCTGATCCGGTGAAGGCTGCTGCTGATCGGGTTGAGGCTTTCCAAGCCCTTGTGTATAGGCTTTGAGAGTGGTTTCCGGATCCAGATTGAGAATTCTTGCATATTCACGGATATAGCCTTTTACATATACATCCGCCGGGAGCCTTTCGTAGGCTCCTTCCTCGATGGCCTTCAAGTAATCATATTTGATTTTCAGGGCATCCGATATTTGTCTAAGCTCCAGGTTTAACTCTTCTCGCCTCTTCCGGAGTGTTTCCCCTATCACTCTCGCTCCTTGTTTTTCGAGATTTTGATAATAATACCATACGACTTATAGAAGCGCAACAAAAGGGCGTTCTAAGCCATGCTGTGCTATTATACGTAAGGAATGAAACGTGTTGTAGTGACAGGCATTGGCGCAGTCAGTCCGCTTGGGAATACTTTCCAGAGTGCATGGACCGCCGCAAAGGCAGGCATATCGGGGATCGGCTCTATCACAAGATTCGATGCGACCCATATGAGATGGAAAATTGCGGGCGAGCTCAAGGGGTTTGATCCCGGCCGGTTTCTTTCCCCGAAAGAGGTGCGACGGCTTGATCCTTTTGTCCATTATGCGGTAGCGGCAGCAATGATGGCAGCAGAGGATGCTGAACTTTTCGGAAAGGCTGAAAGCCATCAGGTAAAGAACTCAGCGGTTGTTCTCGGCTCAAGCAGGGGGGGAATAAGCACCATGGAGCAGGCTGTTATCCTCAGTTATGAGACTGCTTCTGCCCGGGGGAAACGGAAACGAAGCGTATCCCCGTATCTCATGCCTGCCACTACCACGAGCATGGCATCGTCCTATGTGGCGCAGAAGCTCGGCCTGCAAGGTTCCTGTCTCGGGATATCGAATGCGTGTGCATCGGGAACGAATGCGATCGGCGAAGCGTTCAGACTTGTCAAACACGGCCTTGAATCTCTCGTCTTCTGTGGAGGCGCAGAAGCTCCCCTCTGCAGCATATGTATCGAGGGATACGGGTCGGCAGGCGCCTTGTCCGAACGAAACGATTCAACTGCGAGCAGGCCTTTTGACAGAACGCGTGACGGGTTTGTCCTCTCAGAAGGAGCGTGCGTACTTGTTCTTGAAGAACACAGCCAGGCTTGCAAAAGAGGTGTCAGGATCTATGGCGAAATCGTCGGATACGGCAATACTTCAGATGCATTCCATCAGACGATCCCTTCCCCGGAAGGCGAGGCGAGGGCGATACGGAATGCCCTGACTGAAGCAGGCTTGCGTCCTGGAGACATCGGGTGCATCAATGCGCATGGCACTGCGACAGTCATAGGCGACAGGGTAGAGACAAGGGCGCTGAAAGTTGCGCTCGGAAGCTCGGCATATTCGATCCCCGTGACCTCGCTGAAATCGATGACCGGGCATATGCTTGCTTCGTCTGGAGCCTTTGAAGCCGCAATGTCAATCGTGAGCATGAACGAAGGGGTTATCCTGCCCACTGTGAATCTGGAGGAAAAGGACGCCGAATGTGATCTCGATTATGTAACAGAGTTGCGGGAAAAGACAATAGAGTATGCAGTCTCAAATTCTTTCGGGTTCGGGGGAGTGAATGCGATCCTCATTTTCAGGGGTGTGAGGTCATAAATTCTTCCTGCGCTTCTTCCTCAGGAGTTTTATCCTCTCCTCTGTATCTCGGCGAGAAATGCATGACGACAAGGTTCTTGACTCCGGCCGCCCGTGCAATCCTGCCGGTTACCCGCGCAGTGAGGTGGAACCGCTGGAGTGCTCTGTCCCTGTCTTTCTCCATAAAATATGCTTCACAATAGAGAGTGTCTGAAGAACGGACGAATTCGATAATTTTCCGGATGTTCTCATCCTCCAGGGAAACATCGGTCACATAGGAGATTTTCTGTCCTTTCGTGATCATGGTGATATGCCTCAGTTGCTCAAGGGTATACCGGGCGCGGGAAATGACGAATTCTGTTTCTCCCGGCAAATCTTCCCTGACTGCGGTTTTTAATTCGGACAGCCATGGCCCTACAGGGAGCCCCATCTCCTGAAGAGAGACTTTGTTCACATTGATGTGGAATTGCTCTTCTACCGAGAATGCGAGGCAGGGGATCTGATGATCCAGTTCTCTTGCTTGTATCGAAATAAGCGGATCTTTCAGGAGAATTCCATGAAATTCTGACGTGCCGTTCTCTGTTTTCTGAAAGCGGTTTTCGGCATAGAATCCTGAGGACACAATTCTCTTGCCCTGCACCGCGTGAACGTCTATGCGGAGCGGGTATTCGTGGATAAGGTTCCATGTGTATGCACGGAGCTTCCCTTCCACGCAGTCGCATATATTTGATGGTCCGTATACCCTCAGGGGAATGTCTCTCCGTAAAAGCGCCCTGAGCAGGGTGTCGAACCCTATGAAATGATCTATGTGGGTATGCGTCACAAATACATCGGTCACCTTTTGCAGATCTCCGGGACTGAGCCGCACAATACTCCCTATATCGAACAGGAATGCCCTTCTTTCCCGCGCGATACGGACAAATAAGGAGGGGTCTTCAAACGGTTTGTTCACAAGGCGGTGGATGAGGGCAGATTTCATGAGTGATTATATCCCATTGTGATATAATATTAGCAAAATTTACCAGGAAAAAAGCGAAGAGCATAGGGCAAAGAGTAGAGAGTAAGCAAAAGAGGAAAACCAGAGGGAAACAGCAGGTTTTTCTTTATAACTCTGTGCGCTAAGCTCTTTGTTTATGCTCTGAAGCGGAGGAAATATGTCAGAACTTCGAAGAGACCCAATATCCGGCAGATGGGTGATCATCTCTGTGGAAAGGGGGAAAAGGCCTACTGATTTTGTTTCTCCCTCTCAGAGAAAAAGAGGCGGTTTCTGTCCTTTCTGCCCGGGAAATGAATATACCACACCGAGCGAAATCATTGCATTCAGGCAGTCGGAAACAAAACCGAATACCCCAGGATGGACACTCAGGGTCATGCCGAACAAATTTCCTGCGCTCCAGATTTTCGGAGATCTGAAGAAAACCGGGGTCGGTATGTTCGACAAAATGAACGGCATCGGCGCCCATGAGGTTATCGTCGAGACGCCGGATCACATGCTTTCTCTTGCGACGATGCCGGGCAAGGCTGTCGAAGACGCCCTTTGGGCTTATTATCAGCGACTCTCTGACCTTAGAAAAGACCGCCGCATAAAGTATGTGCTGCTCTTCAAGAATGAGGGAGATGCCGCGGGAGCGTCACTCGAACATTCCCACACTCAGTTGATTGCGCTGCCGATTGTCCCCAAGCTTGTTCTGGAAGAAACCGATGCATCGAAACGGTACTACGACCTGAAAGAGCGGTGCATTTTCTGCGATGTGATCAATCAGGAACTCGAAAGCCGGATAAGGGTGGTCTATGAGAACGACCGCTATGTTGCGATCGCGCCATTCGCCCCGCGGGCGCCGTTCGAGACATGGATCTTACCCAAAAAACACGAGCCGGTATTTTCTCCCCCGGACAGCAGTTTTGCGCTCCTGGCGGATATTCTCCAGACCGTCCTGAAACAGATAGACAGGATTCTTGATGTCCCCCCGTACAATTTTGTTATTCATACATCACCCTTCGCCGACGAAATCAACGATTATTACCACTGGCATATCGAAATCGTTCCGAAACTCACCAAGATCGCAGGGTTTGAATGGGGATCCGGTTTTTATATCAATCCGACTCCTCCCGAGGAATCAGCCAGGTTTATGAGAGAAGCAAAAATATGAAAATCCTCATTGCAACTCCGGAAGCCGTTCCCTACATAAAGACCGGAGGGCTTGCGGATGTGGCAGGGGCGCTCTGCAGGGAATTACGGAGCGTGCGTTGCGAAGTACATCTTGTGCTTCCCCTGTACCGGAAAATACGAGAGACTGTTCCGTCTCTTCAGGATACCGGAATTACCATAAAGGTTCCGGTAGGCAGCCGGGTTGTTGAAGGGCAGATATTCAGCGATGAGCGTTCGAACTATTTCATTGCCTGTGATGATTTTTTCGATAGAGGAGAACCCTACGGTACCCCGGATGGGGACTATGCGGACAATGCGTCACGGTTTGTGTTTTTTTCAAGGGGAATTTTCGAGGCATGCAAGGCCCTTGATTTCCGTCCGGACATCATCCACTGCAACGACTGGCAGACAGGACTTGTTCCCCTCTACCTCAAAATGCTCTACAGTTCAGACGCATTTTTCAGAGATACCTCTACGGTATTCACTCTTCATAATCTGGGATACCAGGGACTTTTCCCTGCATCAGAAATGCCGCTCACGAATCTCGGGTGGAAGCTGTTCACCCCTGAAGGGATCGAATTCTACGGGAAGGTCAACTTTCTTAAGGCAGGAATCCTGGCAGCCGACGTCCTCACCACAGTGAGCGAGACCTATGCAAAGGAAATCCTGAACAGTGAACACGGGTTCGGCCTGGACGGCCTTTTGAGAACCAGGGAAAGTGACCTTTACGGAATTATTAACGGTATAGATTATGGTGAATGGGACCCCTCGAACGATACGTTCCTCCCCGCCTCCTTTTCCCACGAGAATATTTCGGGCAAATCGGTCTGCAAGAAAGAGTTGATGAAGTCCCTCTTCAAAAAGGCGGACAAACAGGACTTAAAGCGCATACCGCTTCTTGGCATGGTAGGAAGACTCTCCGGGCAGAAGGGGCTTGACCTCGTTCTTCAATCGGTCCCCGAAATATTGTCCTCCGGAGCAAAGCTTGCGGTTCTGGGAAAAGGGGATGAAAAGTTTCACCGGGGATTCCTCTCGCTCCAGGAACAATACAGAGATAAAGTGTCGGTGACCATAGGGTTTGATGATTCACTTGCACACAGGATATATGCAGGCGCTGATTTTTTCGTTATGCCTTCCCAATATGAGCCATGCGGACTCGGACAGCTCATGTCACTGCGGTACGGCTGCATCCCAGTTGCACGGAGAACCGGAGGACTGGCAGATACGATACAGGATTTTGAACCGCTTGCTTCCCGCGGTACGGGGTTTCTTTTTACTGACTATACTCCGGCGGCATTCCTCGACGCTATGAAAAGGGCGTTCTGTGTATTTACGGACAGCCGAAAGATGAACGGGATGATTAAAGAGGGGATGAAACAGGATTTCTCCTGGAGAAGCTCTGTTGAGCGGTACTGCCGGCTTTACGAACAATCGCAGGGGAAGAAGAGACCCCTGAGGATACGTTAGAGAATATGGACGCAGCGCAGAGAAAAAAATTCACCGAAGTCATGTTTGAATATATCCGCGACGGCATCGTAGTGCTTGACCGGGCTTACCGGATTATTGCCGTGAACAGGTCCATTGAGAAATGGATTCCTGTGCCGCATTCGCAACTTCTGCAAAGCGACTGCAGGAATGTCTTTCATGAAAACAGCTGCATCTGTCCTCACTGTGCCGCTGAAGTTACCTTTGCGTCGGGCGAAGTGAACATTGTTTCACAGAAACTCTCGTGTGACGGGAAGGTCTGTTATGCGGAGCTTTCGGCCTATCCTGTCCGGGACGAGAAAGGAGAAGTCCTCGAATGTGTGGTGGTCATCCAGGACGTCACCGAGCGCATGAGCTGCCACGACGAAATGCTGAGGCTCTACAACGAAGTTACCCAGACCAAGGAATATCTCGAAAGCATTATCGAACACTCCGCAGATGCTATTGTTGCCTCAGACCTGAACGGGATTATTGTGTCATGGAACAGAGGTGCTGAAAGGATATACGGGTTTACAAAAGAGGAGGCGCTCGGGAAATTCCTCCCGTTTGTCCCGGAGTTTCTTATTGACCCGGAGTGGGAAAACAACCAGAGGGTCAGGAATGGTGAAGTACTCAGGCGGATCGAGACATTACGGAAAAAAAAGGACGGTACGATTATCACGGTCAGCCTTACGCTTTCACCTATCAAGAATGCGGCAAGCGAGGTAATCGGCATCAGCGGTATCTCACGGGATATCTCTGAAGTGAAAGGTGTTGAAAAAGAGCTTGTGAGAAGGAATCAGGAACTCTCCCGCCTTTTCTTCATAAGCTCGGCCATGAGGGGAACTCTCGAACTTGACAGGCTCCTCAAAATGGTGCTCACGGCTGTTACCATGGGTGACGGCCTCGGCTTCAACAGGTCGATCCTTTTCCTCGTGGATGAAAAGAGGAATGTCCTGAAAGGCGCAATGGGGGTTGGTCCTGCGAGTCATGAAGAGGCATATCATATCTGGGATAGGCTGTTGCTCGAGAGAAAGACGCTCCAGGACATTATGCATGACATAGAAGTAGGCCCTTCCAAAAATGATTCCACGTTCGATAAAATCATCCTTTCCATGGAGATACCGCTCAGCGAGGAGACGGTCTTGACCAGAACAGTGAAGGAGATGAAACAGTTCAATGTCCATGACGTGAAGACCGAGCCTCTCTCCGACCTGGTACTGGCGGAGAAATTGGGGACCCAGGCCTACGGCGTCGTGCCGTTGATATCACGGGATAAGATCCTCGGCGTCCTCTGGGTGGATAACTATTTTAACCGGAAACCGATCACCGAAGAAGACATGCGGTTCCTTACCGCTTTTTCAAACCATGTGGCGTCTGCAATCGAGAACGCCCGGCTTTTTGAGCAGGTGATCCTGACCGAACAGGAACTCGAAAATATCTTTGAGTCCATATCCGATATGGTTATTTTTGTGAGTGATGAGTATGTCGTGAGAAATATCAACAAAGCGGTCTGCAAAAGACTGGGGAAGACCCAGAAGGAAATAATCGGCAAGAAATGCTTTGAAGTCCTGCACGGGATACAGGAACCATGGACGGAATGCCCTCACAAGAAAACAATGGAGAGAAGAACGGCATATGTCGAGGAGGTCGAAGACCCGTACCTCGGAGGGACGTTCATTACATCGAGTTCTCCTATCTTCGATATCAACGGAATTTTTATCGGTACGGTGAATGTCCTCAGCGACATAACAGAATTGAGGACTCTCCGGGAACGGGTCATCAGGAGCGAGCGGATGGCGGCCCTTGGGGAGGTCGCGGCACGGGTTGCCCACGAGATCAGAAATCCGCTTGTTTCCTTGGGAGGTTTTGCAAGGAGGCTCGAAAAGAAACTTGACGGCAACCTCAAAGAATATGCCGACATCATTGAAAAGGAAGTCAGTAGACTCGAAAGCATACTCAGCGAAATCCTGAGTTTTGTCAAGGAGACAAGGATCATCAAAGAGATGATCAATCCACACAAGCTGATGGATGACGTGATCGCACTCGTGAAACCGGATATCGAAGAGAAGGAGATCAGGCTCGTAAGGGAATCCGGGGAAGCAGCGGAACTCTATGTGGACCCGAACAGGATGAGTGAAGCGCTTCTTAATATTATGAGAAATGCGATACAGGCAGTTCAGGAAAAAGGGATGATCACCGTGAAAACCTATGCGAACGAGAATGCCTGTATTTTCGAGATAACAGATACAGGGGACGGAATTTCTGAAACAGACTTTCCATTCATATTCGACCCATTCTTTACCACGAAGAAATCCGGGACCGGTCTTGGTCTGACCATAACTCACCGGATTGTCGAGGAACATAAGGGGAGTATTGTGATTGAGACCAAAACAGGCGCAGGCACAACATTCAGGATATCTGTTCCGTATAGTGAAGAAAATAAAAATGCTGAGTGGAAGGAGGGACGAGTGATATGAAGATACTGGTTGTTGATGATGATCTCCATATCCAGCGGCTTTACAAAGAGGAGTTTGAAGACGATGGATATGAGGTGGTTGTGGCTTCAAATGGCAAGGAAGCGCTTGAGATGTTTGAGAAGGAGAACCCTGATATAGTCACCCTCGATATACTCTTGCCGGACATGGACGGTATTCATATACTGAGACAGATGAAAGAGAAGAACCCGAAGATACCGGTCATCATGTCGACAGCGTACGACTATAGGGACGATTTCGCTGTGTGGGCATCAGAGGCCTATATTGTGAAATCATCGGACATGGAAGAGTTGAAAGCGATGATCAAGAACCTCCTGAACAAATAGGGTATGTCGCGGAATATCTATCTCGAGAGCACGCCTTTGCAGGAGGCGCTGTCAGCATGGTTCGGCAGACTCAGGTCGGAAGGTCGGCTTTATCCCCTTGGAGGAGAAAGGATCCCTGTTGCCGATTCTCTCGGCAGGGTGACTGCTGAAGCAGTAATGGCTGTAATCTCCTCCCCTTTCTATCACTCATCTGCAATGGATGGCTATGCGGTGCGGTTTCATGATACCTTCGGTGCATCCGAGCGATCTCCGAAACGGCTGAAAACAGGGGAACAGGCGGTATATGTCGATACCGGAGACCCCTTACCCAACGGCTTCAATGCAGTCATAATGATCGAGGATGTAAATATCATAAAGGACCAGCACCCGGAGGGAACCGGGGAGCATTCCATAGAGATCATTTCTCCTGTAACGCCCTGGCAACATATACGGGTGATCGGAGAAGACATTGTCGCAACCGAACTCATACTCCCCGAGAATCAGCGGATACGTCCTGTAGATCTTGGCGCCATACTTGCCGGCGGTCATACCGAGGTCACGGTAAGGAAAAGACCCATGGTTGTGATTATCCCCACCGGCACAGAGATCGTCGAACCCGGAACAGCGCTCAGGAAAGGGGACATCATAGAATATAACTCGCGGGTGCTCGGAAGCATGGTCACTGAATGGGGCGGAGAATATATAAGATACCGCATTGTTCCTGACGACCTTGAAGCGCTCAAAGGAGCGATACTCGATGCACATTCCCTGGGTGATGTGATTGTGGTGAATGCCGGTGCATCTGCCGGTTCCGAGGATTACACCGCACGGGCGATACAGGAACTCGGGGAAGTGATACTCCATGGCGTTAGCATGAAACCGGGGAAACCGGTAATCCTCGGCCTCGTGAAAGGGAAGCCTGTCCTCGGCATTCCCGGATATCCCGTATCGGCGTTCCTTACCCTCAGGCTTTTTGCAAGACCCCTTGTGTATTCTCTTCAGGGCCTTGAGATGCCCGGGGCGGAATCGCTCAGGGTACGGTTATCAAGACGGGTTGCCTCCCCGCTTGGTCATGAAGAGTTCCTCAGGGTAAAAGTCGGGAAGGTCGGTGATACATTCATTGCGACCCCGGTAAGCCGCGGAGCAGGGGTACTGATGTCCCTTGTACGGGCTGACGGTATTGCGAGGATCCCTGCGCAGTCAGAAGGCATCGGCGCCGGGACGGAGATAGACATAGAATTATTGAGATCGGCAAAAGAAATTGAAAACACCATCGTCTGCATCGGGAGTCATGATAACGCGCTTGATCTCCTTGCGAACATAATCAGGAAAAGGTATCCCGCGCTCTCTCTTTCATCCGCACACGTCGGGTCCATGGGCGGTTTGACAGCGCTTAAACGTGGCGAGGCACACATGGCCGGTACCCATCTTCTCGACGAGGAGACAGGTGAATATAATGTTCCTTTCATAAAACGGTTGTTCCCCGATACAAAAGTTGTGCTCATGAATCTCGTCTACCGTGAGCAGGGGCTTCTGGTTCCCAAAGGCAACCCGAAAAACATACGCGGTTTTGAAGATTTGACGAGAGGCGATATTACCTTTGTAAACAGGCAGCCCGGGGCAGGAACACGCCTTTTGACGGATAAATATCTGAAAGACCTGGGGATCAATCAGGCGGATGTCAGGGGTTACGAACGGGAAGAATATACCCATATGGGCGTCGCCTCAGCAGTACTGACCGGAGTCGCAGATACGGGACTCGCTATCCTCGCTTCTGCCGTAGCCTTAAGCCTCGATTTCATTCCGGTGGCGAAGGAACGATACGATATTGCAATCCCGGACAGATTTTTTCAGACCGACATGATCCGAAAACTCATCAGGATCATAAGGGAAGATACGGAATTGAAAGATATGGTCACTGCACTGGGAGGATACGACCTGTCAGATATGGGGAAAATACTGTACGAAGGGTGATTACCCGTCTTGTTCGAAAGTCTGTTCGCCGTCCTTCATTTCCTGGATAAGTCTCTTTGCTCCGATATATCTCTTGATATAATACGGTGTGTCAAGACTGTCGATAGTGACTTTCTTGCTCCTGGAGGATGCATGGATGAAGAGATTGTTTCCGAGATAGATCCCGACATGGGAAGGGAATGAAGCATAAGTCTTAAAGAATACAAGGTCACCGATAGAAAGTTCACTTTTGTCAACAGGATCGCCCTCGGTGAACTGCTGCCGCGCAGACCTCGGAATATTTATCCCGATCAGACTGTAGACTTTCTGGACATACGCAGAACAGTCGATGCCAAACATGCTGTTGCCGCCGAACCGGTAAGGGATATTCAGGAGTTTTTTGGCAAAAACGATAAGTCTGTCGTGGAGTCCCTGCTCCTGCGGTTCAGGTTCGTTCTGCAGCTCCTGCTGTATATGTACTCCCTGGGAAAGGATCGTATCATACT
Source organism: Thermodesulfovibrionales bacterium (assembly GCA_031082155.1). Classification (GTDB taxonomy): domain Bacteria; phylum Nitrospirota; class Thermodesulfovibrionia; order Thermodesulfovibrionales; family SM23-35; genus JAKLQR01. The sequence continues at coordinate 58,636 of JAVHLL010000003.1, forward strand.
GTTTCGGTGTCCGGGGTTCCGGTTCATGTTCGAGGACGATTTTCTGCCCCGGCTTTAAGGAATCAGAATCGAGATCGTTGATTTCTCTCAGCTCGTCGAGACCGACATCGAACTGTCTCGCGATTTTATACAGACTGTCGCCTTTCCTTACGGTATACGCCTGCGGTTTTGTATGTTTTAGGAGAAGTCTCTGCCCGATTCGCAGCTTTGATGAATCAAGATCATTGAGTCCCCTGAGTTCAGAAACCGGCACTGAATATTTTCTTGCAATCGCAGATAAGGTATCACCCTTGTCGACCATATGATACACGGAAGTATTCTCATCATGCATATCAGGCAGGCTTTCACTGTCCGCATGATCCCGGTCTCTCTTCGTTTCCCGCTTATTTTCTGCCCGGTTCATTGCCTTTTTGCTTTTTCTGTGCGCTTTCTGCTCCGACGACGGAATGGTTATTTTCATGCCGGGCATCAGTTTTCTGGGTTTCAGTTTATTGATCTTTATAATATCCTTTACCCTCACATCGAATTTCTTTGCAAGGGTTTGCGGATTATCCCCTTTTTTGATTGTGTAGGAAAAATCTGCGAAGCATTGTACTGCGAAGAAGAATGCAAGAATGAAGACAGCGAAAGAAAGAGGTATTTTCCCTGTAGAGAACTCCTTTGTCACGCTGCCTCCTCGCGGATCATTTCTTTAAGTGTAGGCAGTTCGGTAAGGTCTTTTAATCCGAAATACTGCAGAAATTCCCTCGTGGTCCCGTAGAGGAAAGGTCTTCCGGGCGCTTCTTTCCTCCCCATGATTTTGATGAGTCTCTTTTCATAAAGTGTTCTGATGGCACTATCGGCATTGACTCCCCGGATTTGTTCGATTTCAGCCCGTATTATCGGTTGTTTATACGCGATGATGGCAAGAGTTTCAAGGGAAGGCAGGGAGAGTCTTGATGAGAGGTGGGTAGTTTTGAACTTCTTTATCCATTCACCGTAAGCAGGGTTCGTTACCATCTGATAGCCGTTTGCGATCTCAACGATCATAAGCCCTGTATCCCGCTCCCTGTATTCCGTTCTCAACTCTTCCATGGCTCTCTTTATCTCTGCCTCCGGAATTTCAAGAATGTCTTTTATCGCAGAGATCACGAGCACCTCTCCGGAAAGAAAAAGCAGTGCTTCCAGTACAGATTTTGTATCTCTGTCTTCCATGAATTCCAGCTTAAAATATAACAGAAACGACGGGAAAATTCAATTTAATTGTTCTCTGGCCGAGTTTCCCAGTGTTTTTTTATCTTCCTGTCTTTTCTTCTTCCTGTTATAGCCTTTTTTGCCTTTTTTTGATGAAACCGGATGGCTCCGGAGTTTCTTGACCGCCTCAATGGGTAACCGTGGTTTCTTTTTAAGCATTTTTTCAGTACCTGTCTTCATGCGTTCTATTCCGCACTACGATATTGAGAATCGGAAGAGGAGATCTATTATAGAATTTTTCACGCTTCTTTTGATTTGCATTGCTGCCTTGTCCATTCCAGAAAAAGAGAACGGATGCATTCCGTATGCCGTATCGGAAAATATAGCATTTTTTTATGCGTTTCGACACAGTTTAAAGGAAACCGGAAGAATATAATTTTCCGGGGAATACTGAAGAAGGGTTTGGCATAAAAAATGCTTTTTAAATATATCAAATGCTGAAAGAAAAAACTGGAAATGCATAAAAGACATCGAATATTGAAGCAAAAGCTATATTATTATATACTATAGTTTGGAAGGTAAAAATGGCGCCGGCAGGGAAAAATAAGTGAAGAACAGGGAATTGGTCCAGAGCGTAAGAGTTGGGGGCGAGATGGATCTGCTGAAGTACATCTTCTACACCACCTCTCAATGCGGATATACCGTATGATACGTCTGCTCATTGCCGATGACCACGCAATTGTCAGGAGAGGACTGAAACAGATAATCTCCGAGACTTCAGATATGTTCGTTGTGGCAGAGGCGAGCAGCGGACTGGAAGCGCTTGACAAATTGGCCGATAACAGTTTTGACGTGGTACTTCTGGATATTTCGATGCCCGGAAAGAGCGGAATGGATGTCCTCAGGCAGTTGAAAAGGAAGAAACCGAAGATGCCGGTGCTTATGCTAAGTGTCCATCCGGAAGAACAGTATGCAATACGCGCACTCCGCGCCGGCGCTGCGGGGTATCTCACCAAGGAGAGCGCCCCTGATGAACTGATCGCAGCGATTCGGAAAATTTCACGGGGAGGGAAATTCGTGAGTTCTTCACTTGCCGAAAAACTGATTTATGAGATCGAGGGGTATTCTGAAAAGCCCGCACATGAGGTACTTTCGGATCGTGAGTACCAGATTATGTGTATGTTTGCAAAGGGCAAGTTAATCAAAGATATCGCCTATGAATTATCGCTCAGCATCCAGACTGTAAGCACCTATAAAAACCGCATCCTTGTAAAGCTGAAGATGGGTTCACTTGCGGAAATGGTCCGTTATGCGCTCACCGAGGGACTGGTAGAATAAACTAAGTATTTCCCCCATTCTTTTCCGAAACCCGTAGTAAAATTACTACAAAGAAAACAGAGAAAATACTACACAAAACCCATATTTTCCCTAATTTTTTTCGATGCCCCCGATTTGTTATCGTAACGTATAGATAAAAATTTTTATTGGGGGGTTGTTTCTATGGAAAAAGGCTGTACAGGAAAAGTTCTTGTGTTCAGTTCTAACAGCGAATTTGTCGCCTCGCTCTGTCAGATGCTTTCAAAAACAGAATACGCATCTCAGGGATACCATTCCTGGGACAAGGCTCTCGATGCGTTAAAAGAAAAAATATTTGATGTATTTCTTCTGGGGGCAGTGTTGCCGGACATGGACGGTATTGCGCTCCTCAGGGCAGCGATGAAGATCGATCCACACCTTACAGGCATCATGATCACGGGAGAGAACGAATTCAGCCTGTCTGTGGAAGCAATGCGGACCGGTGCGTTCGACTATATTAAAAAACCGTTTAAATTTGAGATACTCCTGTCCAAGATATCACGGGGCATCGAAGCGAAACGGATGCGAGAATCATGCGATATGTATCGGACAATTTTTGAAAACGGGGTCGAAGGGATTTATCTCATGGACGCAGGAGGAAGATATGTCGCAGCGAATGCTGCGCTTGCAGATCTTCTTGGGTATGAATCTCCTGATGATCTCATGCGAAATATTACCAACGGTCATCAACAACTGTATGCAGACCCGGCGCATCATGCGGCAATGAACCGGCTGGTTTTGGAGGAAAGACTGATTTCAGATTTCGAAACCCGTATTTTTCGGAAAGACCGGAGTGTCATATGGGTTTCTGAAAATGTCCGGGCCGTATACGACCGGCACGGGAATCTTCAGTTTTTCCGTGGTTCGGTAACAAACGTCACGGGGAGAAACCAGGCGTTCCAGGCACTCCGTGAGAACGAAATGCGGTTCCGGTATACTGCAGAGAAAGCAGAGAGAGATAAAGACGCACTTCATGAAATAATCGATGAGATGTGCCAGTCGTATGCCGATCTCGAAGTATTATTCATGAGTTTTGTCCGTACCATGGTGATGACGATTGACGAAAAGAGTCCCTGGCTGAAAGGCCATTCGATCCGCGTAGCGTCTTATGCAACGAAAATCGGGAAAGAAATAGGACTCGAAAACGAAAAGTTAAAGAAACTCCGGCTCGCAGCGCTTCTCCATGATATTGGAAAAGTATCAAATTGCGATGACCTTCTGAACAAACAGGGGAAGCTTTCGCAGGAGGAGTTCGCGAGAATAAAGAAAATCCCGGTACAGAGCGCCGGGATACTCAAGAGAGTAAAGCAATTGAATGATGTTATCCCGTTTATCAGGCACCACAACGAAAAAATAGACGGAAGCGGATATCCCGACGGGCTCAGGGGTGATCAGATACCGTTTATTTCGCGAATACTCCATGTCGCAGATTCATACGATTCCATGACGGCAGACAGACCTTACCGCAAGGCGCCAGGCAGAGAGTATGCGTTTGATGAACTGAAACGGCACAATAATATCCAGTTTGATGCCCAGGTGACAGAGGCGGCCTTAAAGGTGCTTTAAGGGCAGATACAAATTTTTTCTTGCCTAACTCCTGTCCCTTGGGTAACCTGGTGTCTGCGAGTTGTGCCTTTGGTCGACTGTCTCCAGAAAAATCCGCTCCCCCTTGCTGATCTGGTATAATCAAGAATTACAGAAGGCAGACTGATAAGCATGCGGAGGTAATTCAGCATGAAAAGGCTGGTTGTGAAGATCGGCAGCAATATCCTGGCTCACTCTGGGGAAGGCATTGACACAATGAGGATCTCTTCCCTTGCGCAGGATATTCACGTGCTCTATGAGAAAGGGTATGAGGTTCTTCTTGTTTCCTCCGGAGCGATTGCTGCGGGCATGGTGAAACTCGGACTGAAGGATAAGCCGAAGGACATAAAAGTGAAGCAGGCCGCAGCAGCGGTCGGCCAGAGCAGTCTTATGTGGGCCTATGAGAAGAGTTTCAGCGAGTATGATATGAAAGTGGCACAGGTACTGCTTACCCGCAATGACCTTTCGGACAGGAAACGCTATATCAATGCGAAGAACACACTCCTTGCCCTGCTTTCATATAAAATCACCGCGGTGATCAATGAGAATGATACCGTTGCTACCGATGAGATAAAATTCGGAGACAATGATTATCTCGCCTCACTGGTTGCCGGTCTTGTCGAAGCCGAGAAACTGGTGATTCTTTCCGATGTGGACGGACTGTATACCGCAGACCCCAGGCAGAGCGCGGATGCCAGGATCATTGAATATGTCGAGGAGATAACGCCGGAGCTCGAAAGAAAAGCCAGCGGCGCGGGGAGCATCATTGGCACAGGAGGCATGTATTCGAAGCTCCTCGCAGCAAAGAGGGCGATGAACTACGGTATTGTTGTGCATATTATGAGCGGCAGAAAGAAAGGATTGTTGTTGTCCGTTACCGAAGGCAAGCCTGCCGGGACTCTTTTTAAGCCGAAGCAGGAAAAGCTCTCATCCCGAAAAGGATGGATTGCGTACGGCAGTCGGTCCAAGGGGAATATCATTATAGATGACGGTGCGGTGAAGGCTCTCCTTGAAGGAGGCAAGAGTCTGCTTCCTTCAGGTATTCTTTCCGTGGAGGGGCACTTCGATATCGGCGACGCAGTCTCCTGCATTGACCTGAGAGGCTTGCGGATTGCGAAAGGTCTGACCAATTACTCGTCGTCAGAAACAGGAAAGATCAAGGGGAAAAAGACGACGGAAATCGAAAAACTTCTCGGATATAAATACTCGGACGAGGTTATACACAGGGATAATCTCGTGGTGGTATAGCTCATGTTGTTCCGGTTATTCATTTTTTCTCCAGATATTTCCGCATCCTGAGGAATAAATCAATACATGCCGTGTCCTGATAATCTCTGTAGGTGAACATAAGGGGCTGATAGGTGTTTTTCTGATAAAGAAGCGTCACCTCGGCGTAAATCCCCTTCCCCAGATAGATACGGTGGGAATAATTTTTTGTCGAGGCGAGGACTACTCTGGGGAGGCAGAGATATCCAGGGTCAAGATTAATGCTTCTTTTCCCGCCTGCAGAGAGTTTTTCCTCAATGCTGATGGTATGCAATTTTATATCGGCGAGAGCTCCCGGATCGACAGTATCTCTGAAGAATATGAACTGTCTGAATATCGGCCAGCCAAGCTCGTTTCTGTAATGGGAAGAATAATCCCATCGCACTGACGGGCTGATAAAAAGTATTTCCCCGTAACTGTTTTTGAGGAGCGGACTTGCCTGGTCAAATATCTCCGGGCGGGAATAGAGTGTTCCGATAAAAAGCAATACAGGCTCAGGAGGGCGTATTTTTCCCATGTAAGATTATACCTCTCTTGTGGTATCGATAAATTATACAGATCAAAGAATACTGAAGTGGGGGTTATCCGGGTTCATTCATGAACGCCCTGATTATCTGCACCACACGGGGAGAATTCCAGTCCGCAGGGCCTATCACTTTCTCTCTCAATATCCCCTTCTTGTCGATAAGGTATGTTTCCGGCACTCCGGTGAGCCCGAAGTTTCGGGCCGCAGACCCGTCGGGATTCGCATATACCGGAAGGGTATAGCGGTTGTCTCTCAGATAATCCGTTGCTCGGGGCAGGTTGTCTTTAAACAGCACGGTTACAATCCTGAACGATGTCTCTCCTGACAGGTTCTTCTGCAAGTTTTCAAGAGACGGCATTTCGTCTATGCACGACTCGCACCATGTCGCCCAAAAGTTGACAAGGACGATTGAGCCTCTCAGGTCGGAGAGTTTCATAGTTCTGTTCTTCACGTCGATCAGTTCGAAATCAGGAACAGTCTCGCCGATGGAAACCGTCTCAGGAATATTGTGGTCCGACCGTGTGGCAAAAAAAAGTACGGCAAGAGCCGCCATAAGGATTGAAATAAGCAGTATTGATTTATTTTTCATGGTGAAAAAATACCTTCCAGAACAAAAGAACGGGAATCTCAGACTACCGAGACAGCTTCCTCGGCTTCGATAAATTCAGGCCTGTCACCCTCGATCACGACATTTATCTTGTGAATGCCCCTGAACCTTCCTTTGAGAATTTCTTCAGAAAGGGTGTCTTCGATGACTTTCTGGACAGCCCTCCTCATCGGCCGGGCGCCGTATGCGGGTTGATAATAATGCTTGAGTATCCATTCTTTTACCTCTGTCGATACCTCAATAACCAGTTCCTGGTCGAGGAGCATATGATTTGTCTCTTCCACGAGCAGATCGATAATCGCAAGCAGATGATCCTTATCGAGGGGATGAAATACAACCGTCTCATCGACACGGTTCAGAAATTCAGGGTTGAAGGTCTTCTTGAGTTCGTTCAGTACGTTGTCTTTAATTTTATCGTGCAGAATATCAGATACATTGAGCTGAAATCCCAACGGTGTGGCTTTCTCGATCATCCGTGCGCCGAGGTTAGAAGTCATGATGATGACCGTATTCCTAAAGTCTACCTTTCTCCCGAAATTGTCGGTAAGCACCCCTTCGTCGAGCACCTGAAGCAGGATGTTGAAGACATCCGGATGGGCTTTTTCGATCTCGTCAAAGAGGACGACGGAATAAGGTTTCTTCCGTATCTTTTCCGTCAGCTGCCCGCCTTCTTCATATCCGACGTATCCCGGAGGGGCGCCTGTCAAGCGTGAAACATTGAACCGTTCCATATATTCAGACATATCGATCTTTACCAGCGATGTCTCGTCATTGAACAGGAACCATGCAAGAGCCCGTGCAAGTTCGGTCTTTCCTACACCGGTCGGCCCGAGGAAGAAGAATGAACCGATCGGTTTCTTATTCGATTTAAGTCCTGCCCGCGACCTTCTGATAGCCCGTGAAACAGCCCTGATCGCTTCATCCTGCCCAACAATTCTCTTGTGCAGGTTTTCCTCCATCATGATAAGCTTCTCCGATTCTTTCTCCTCGATCTTCGAGAGAGGGATACCGGTCATCTTCGAAACCGTATATTCAATGTCCTCGGCGTTTACGACAGGGACTTCCTTGTTCAGATTCTCAAGCCATTGATTGTGGATCTCCTCGTGGAGTCTTTTCAGCCGTTCTTCCTCTATGCGGAGGGAGGAAGCCTTTTCGAGGTCATGGAGCTTGATATAGAGATTCTTCTCTTTGGAAAATCTCTTGATATCGGTCTCGATCTCCTTCAGCTCATGCGGAGGTTTATACCGTTTCAGTTTGATCCGCGAACCGGTCTCATCGATCACATCAATAGCTTTGTCCGGCAGGTATCTGTCGGAGATATATCTGTCCGAAAGCCGGGCGGCAACCTCTATCGCATCTTCATCTATTCTTACCTTATGGAAGGATTCATATCTGGTCTTCAGCCCGTGCAATATCATGATGGTATTCTCTATATTCGGCGGCTGGACAGAAACGGGCTGGAACCTCCGTTCGAGCGCGCCGTCTTTTTCAATATGTTTTCTGTATTCATCCGGTGTGGTCGCGCCGATACACTGGATCTCGCCTCGGGAAAGCGCTGGCTTCAGCATACTCGATGCATCGACCGAACCTTCTGCCGCACCTGCGCCGATGAGGGTATGGAGTTCGTCTATAAAAAGGATGATGTTGTCGGATTGTACGATTTCCTTCATCACAATCTTGAGCCGCTCTTCGAACTGACCTCTGTATTTTGTCCCTGCAATGAGGGCGCCGAGGTCGAGTGAGATGATGCGCTTGCCGAGGAGGCTTTCGGGGATGTTCCCTGACATTATATTCTGGGCAAGGCCTTCAACGATCGCAGTTTTTCCGACACCGGGCTCGCCGATAATGACCGGATTGTTCTTAATCCTCCTGCCGAGAATCTGGATAAGCCGCTCGATCTCGTCTTCCCTGCAGATTACTGGATCGAGCTTCCCTTCTTTCGCGAGGAGCGTGAGGTCCCTGCCAAACTCATCAAGGGCTGGTGTCGTGCTCCTCTTGTCTTTCGTCTGGGTGTGTGCCCTGATCGAAAAGTTAATCGTGAGCTGGCGGGCGCCGAGGAGGTTCGCACCGAAACTCCGGAGTATCTTTCCCCCGATCCCTTCTTCTTCGCGGACAAGGCCGAGAAAGATATGTTCACTCCCGATATAATTGTGCCCAAGAAGCCGTGCTTCCTCAACAGCGAGTTCAAGGACTTTTTTCGCACGGGGTGTAAACGGAATATCTCCGAAAGTCATCAGGTTTGTCCCCTGAGGCAGGTTTCTTTCGATCTCCATCCGGACCTCGTCCGGGGTGATCCCCATCCTCTTCAGGATGGCCAGCGGGAGGCCGTCTTCTTCTTTCAGAACTGCGAGGAGGAGGTGCTCTGTGCCGAGATAATCATTCTGGCGTTTTTCTGCTTCCTCTTTCGCATAGATGATTACTTTTCTCCCACGCTCGGTAAACTTCTCAAACATGCTATTTTCCTTATAGTTAGTTAGTCTCTAATTCAAATGATACTTATTTTTCGGGGTGATTGTCAACAAACATATTGACATGATTTTATGCGGAATACTTTGTAACAGAGAGAGAATAATGATAAGATTACCTTAGCTGCAGACAGGAAAAAATTTGTGCGTGAATGAAAAAGGAACAGCAAACAAAGAAACGAAAAGAAAAGGACAAAAAATTATCTGAAACCTCTTCAACAGGGGTTCTCAATATCTGTTCGAATGCCTCCTGCCGTCTGAGAAAAGCAGGATGCATGGGTTTCGAGGGATGTCCGGGATATAAGGCACGGGCATGAAGAAGCACCTTGTCCTTGTTGGCGGTGGTCATGCCCACCTCGCCGCTCTAATGAAACTGAGGGATTACACCGACAAGGGACACAGGGTAACCCTGATTAGCCCTTCAGCCTATCATTATTATTCCGGTATGGGTCCGGGGATGTTGTCCGGGTTCTATGAGCCCGCAGAGATACGGTTCCATATCAGCAAGATGGCAGAAGCCCGCGGAGCTTCTTTTATGGCAGACCCGGTCATCAGGATAGACCCCGCGAAGAGGATGCTCATGCTGCAGTCAGGCGCGCGGGTCCGGTACGATGTCGTATCTTTCAATATCGGGAGCGGTATCCGGATAGATGACATCGTGCTTTCCGGGCGAAATGTTTTTCCCGTGAAACCTATCGAGAACCTTCTGAGAGCAAGAGAGTATATTCTGGAAGTGTTCAAAAAAAGAACTGCACACATACTCATCGCCGGTGGCGGACCAGCAGGGCTTGAAATATCGGCGAATGTCTGGAGACTCATGCATGAGAACGGACTCACCGGGGAGCTTACCGTACTCTGCGGGGGGAGGATGCTGGAACATTTCCCAAACGCGGCACGAACCATAGCATTGAAGTCACTCAGGGAACGGGGCATCACAGTCCTCGAAAACGTTTCCCTCCGGTCACTGGAAAACGGCAAAGCAACATTCACTGACGGCAAAACGACTGACTGCGACGTTGCGTTTCTCGCTACCGGCACAAAACCGCCGTTCATTTTTCATGAATCCGGTCTCGAAACCGGTCAGGATAAGGGACTGCTGGTGAATGCCTGTCTCCAGAGTGTCTCATACCCTGAGATATTTGGCGGAGGTGACTGCATCAGTCTCCGGAACCACCCCCTTCCGAAGGTGGGAGTGCATGCGGTAAAGGAAAGCAGCATCCTGTATCACAACCTTTACGCAATGCTTGAAGGAGGAGAACTGATGAAATACAGACCCCAAAAGAACTACCTGCTGATCTTCAATCTTGGAAATGGGAGAGGGTTGCTCTGGAGGCAGTCTTTTGTGACAAACGGCAGAGCAGCTTTCTGGCTGAAGAATTATATCGACAGGAAGTTTATGCGGAAATTTCAGGTTTCGGGTGAACTTGAAGAGAAGTGAGAGGGAATACCTGTGGGTATATTGAACTATTTTAAGCCTGTTTCCGTAATGACCGCGGAGGAGGTAAGGGAATTCCTGAAAAAGAGAAATCCGGGAGAGTACAATCTCGTTGACGTGCGGCAACCCGCTGAATATGAAAAGGAACATATCCCCGGCTCACAGCTCATTCCCCTCGGAGAACTTCGCGAACGCATCAATGAGATTGATCCATCCAAACCCACGATCGCCTATTGAGCGGCAGGTGTCCGCAGCCGTGCTGCTGCATCGACGCTGAAAGAAGAGGGGTTTGACAAGGTCTACAGCATGGAAGGGGGCATCCGTGCCTGGGGCGGCCTTCTCGCCGAAGGGGCTCCTGAAGCCGGCATGGCCTACTTCCCTGATACCGCCGGACCAAAGGAGATGATCGGCCTCGCATGGATACTTGAAGAAGGCTCACGGAGATTCTATTCAGAACTTGCCGGCATACTGAAGGATGAAGAGGGAATTGCAATATTCCACGATCTGACCGCTGCTGAAGAACAGCATAAGACATCTCTCATGGATTTATTGCAGGACATCTCAGGAGAAGAAACCGCAGAGGATATCCCCGGTTCTCTTGCAGGACCGGATGAAATCGGAGATGTCATGGAGGGCGGGATGCGCGTTAGCCAGGCGCTGCGCTGGACCGAGGGAAAACCGCTGGAGAGGATACTCGAGTTTGCGATCTCCCTTGAGTCGAATGCGTATGATCTCTACATTAAAATGGGGCGCAGGGTAAGGGATGAAAAATCAAAAAAAGTGTTTGCCATGCTTGGAGAAGAGGAGAAACGGCATCTCGGAAAACTGGCTTCCCTACTTGAACGGAAGCTATAGGAGTCAGAGCTTCAATGCACGGGAGAAATATCCGTCATTGAAGGCACATTGCGGTTTATGGTATTTTATATATCTTGATTAATGGGGAGTCGTCCAGAGGCAGGACGGCAGACTCTGGATCTGCTTACAGGGGTTCGAATCCTCTCTCCCCAGCCAAGTAAGTCAGAGTGTAGAGTGAAAAGTTATAAATTAAGAGTTGAAGAGGATAACTTTTCACTCTACACTTTCAACCTTTTCACTTTTGTCGGATTGGTCCCATCGTCTAGAGGCCTAGGACGTGGCCCTCTCAAGGCTAAAACACGGGTTCGAATCCCGTTGGGACCGCCAATTAAATCTGCATAGGTCAATTATATTCTTTTCATCAAAGAGTCATTGAAGTTATAGTAACAGTATTAAAAAGCCGCGGTGCATGCAAATTGCGAGCAATTTTAAGACCTCATGAAACTGTGTGATACTCTAAGATACTTCATAACTGCTTGATTTTAATGAATAAACTTACCATGCGAGAGTGACGGAACTGGAAGACGCGCTGGACTTAGGACTCGCCGGCAGAACCTTGTGGGTTGAACGCCCTTGGTCAGTCTACTGGGGAATTTTTCCCGGATATACTTCAGGATAGTATAGCGGGGAGGAGAAAAATGGAGCAGATAAGAGACTACGCACTCTGGATTATTCCGGATGGAGAGACATTCAGAGATTTAAAAAAGCGCATTGATCTCATCAGCTGTATGTACTCGACACCATCTTTTATCCCCCATATCACGATTCTCGGACGAGTTACTGGTTCTGAGAATACACTTATCTCAAAAGGGATTTGTCTCAGTAGCATCATTCGGCCATTTCATATTTCCCTGACAACGATTGAATATTCCGATGAATATTTCAGGTGTTTATTCATAAAGTCAGAGAGGAGCAAGGAACTGATTAATCTGCATAAGAAAACAAAGACGATATTCAACATTAAAAACAGAAAATACTATATGCCACATATGAGTCTGATGTATGGAAATCTGCCTTTCCATTTAAAAAAGAAAATCATATCGGATATGGGAAAAGGGTACCCGGAACATATTGCAATAAAAAGCATTCATCTGGTTTCGGCATCAGTCGAAACTGATCCCACAACATGGCACAACGTAAAGGAATTTCCTCTTGGACACTAATGTTCAGGTCCCCGGAATTCAGGATGTGGTGAATTTTCTCGTCAATCCTCTCTGGTACCTGTTCCTGGGCATTATACTCCTCATATTTATCAAGAAACACAGGTTCAAGGTTGGGATTCTGCTTTTTCTTTATGCCTACCTTATAAGTATTCCATTTACTGGTAATGTCTTTTCCAGAGCATGGAGGATTGATGATTCCCTGAATACTAAGATTACTTATGATGCTGTTATAGTGCTGACGGGATTCAGTCAGTCAGGTTGGCACTTGGAACGATCAGGTATTCCTTATATAGCAGAAGATTTTTTTGCGGCCAGCAGCTCAACTGATAGGATTCTTGCAGGTATCTATTTCGTAACATCAGGACAGGCAAAGAATTTGCTGGTTGGGAACTGGGTTGTCGAGTCATCACAATATGGGGCGACCAGGAAATATGAAGAAGGAAAATTCCTGCTGAAACTGGCATCAGATATGGGAGTGAAGAACCAGCAGCTCCACATTTATGGAAGAGTAAAAAGGACACTAGATGAGGCGGAAGGGGTGAAGAGATTTGTTGAAGGGAATCGTATGGAAAAGATCTTACTGGTCACCTCTGAAATCCACATGCGGAGGGCACTGGCGCTCTTTCATAAACAGGAACTGTACCCTCATGCTTTTTCAGTGAACAGAGTTAATCCTTTAACGGTGAGGTCTTTTGTGCCGGGAGGAGTAGGCATTGAAACAACAAGGGAATGTCTGCACGAGCTTATCGGTTATATAGGATATTTCCTCAAGGGGAATCTTTAGTTACTTCACAACAGTCCGTGTAACCTTTCAATACAAGCAGAACATAGAATATCTCTGGCTCCCTTAGGTTATTCAGGAAATAATCTGTTGTCACATTATTTTGTTGAAAAAATTGTGTTAATAGAGTATGTTTTCTTACATTCTTTGGTGAGATAACAAGTTGAAAAAACAGGCTTCCGGCTACGGGGGAGGATTTTAGTGGAAAATCTGCAGACATTGGAAAAGAAATTATTGATTCTTCAGGAAATTTCCAGTGTTATCACTGCAACGAAGGACATCACAACTCTTGCCTACCTGATGCTTGACCGTGCCATTGAATATACGAATGCCGAAAAAGGCTCTCTGATGCTGAAGAATGAACTGGATGAGCTTTATATTCTTGCAGCAAGAGGGTTTGATATCCCGTTTATCGAGAACTACAAAGTGAAAGTCGGCGACGATGTCGCTGGGTTTGTTGCTAAAAATCGTTCTTGTGTCCTTGTCGAAGACATTGAAACTGATCCGAGATTCGAGCGTATCAGAAGGAACCGGTATAAAACAAAATCGTTTATATCCTGTTCCATTATAAGCGGGGAAAGACTGTACGGGGTCATAAATATTAATGATAAAAAGGATGCCACCCCCTTTACAGAAGATGAGCTTAATCTCCTGAATGTCATTGCCGATCAGGCTGCGATTGCCTTTGAAAATGCATTCCTGATCAGACAGCTTAGGGCAAAGGCATCGGACCTTGAAGATATCAACAGGAAATTAATAGAAACGGACATAGATAAGACCGAGTTTATTACCCGTATTTCTCATGAGTTGCGTTCTCCGCTCAATTCGATCAAAGGAGCAGTCTATTACCTTCTGCAGGCAGAGAAGCTGAAAAGGGATAAGGCGACAGATTTTTACAACATAATCCTCAACGAAACGACCGGCCTGGTGTCCATTGTTGAGAACCTTATTGATTTTCTGAGGCTTGAAAATGAAGCTCTGGTTATGGAGAAATCATTAATCAATCTGCCGGATCTGCTGAATGAACTGTCCAGATCCAAGGTACTCAGAATCATGCTGACCCAGAAAGACATTCAGTTCGATATGGAGATCCAGAGGCCTTTGCACGATATCATAGGTGACAGGAGTAAGGTCACACAAATGTTCATGAATCTGATGGAAGGATTATCTTTCCATCTTCAGGGCGGCGACAGAATGAATATTGCAGTAAAGGAAGATGACTATGTCCATGTGACGGTTACCGTGTCCAGAAATATTGCTGAAGAAGTCATAAGCAATCTCTCAAAGTCCAAGTATTTCTTCTACAAAGAGTGGTCCTTTGACGAGATACGGCTTTATCTTGCAAAAAAAGCTGCGGAGGCCCACGGTTGGATATTTGAGACGAAAAATTCTGATGATAATTGCATAGTAAACATTTCCATTCCCAAAAGTGAACAGGATTCACTGGATACCGCTGTTACTTTGACCATGAACATGTTTGCCGATTTCATCTCGGAGCTGTTAGGTCTGAATATATGTTCAATTATGCTCAGGGATAATATGACTGCAGATCTGGTAATCAAAGGCTCGAAAGGACTGAGCGATGAAATAGTCAGGAGGACGCGAATCAATGTCGGTGAACAGATTGCAGGATGGGTGGCCGCATCAGGTAAGCCACTCCTTATAGGAGACATTGAAAAAGACTTGCATTTAGACCGAAAGAACATTGCACAGTATAATACAAAGTCCTTGCTTTCACTACCCTTAAAAACCCGTGACAGGGTGATCGGCGTACTGAATCTAAATAATAAAAAAACGGCGGAAGTATTCACGAAGAGAGATTTGTATATTGCGCTTATCATGTCAGACAGAATTGCCCATTTTATTGAGGGACTGCGTGAGGATAAATATGAAGAAGCTGAGATACATCAGACGATATCTTCCCTTGCCGCTCTCCTCGAAGCGGTAAAGAAATATCATAAAAAGGAGAAAATCCTGTCGGACCTTGTTCTGCAGATAATGGACAGGATGGGAACTGACACAGAGGAAAAGAAAAAGGCTATTTATGTTTCCATGATATACGACCTTGGTCTTATGAATCTTGACGAAAGCATTCTGTTAAAGGGGACACTGGGTGATACTGAGATGCAGTCTATAAGGAATCATCCGCATTTGACCGTCGAATTACTGAATTCCGTCGAGTTTGCTGAAGACGTGAAAAAAGCCATCCTGCACCACCATGAGCGGTATGATGGGGCCGGGTATCCTTCCGGATTGAAGGGTGATGATATACCACTCATATCCAGGGTCATCGCTGTGGTTGACTCTTATCGTGCCATGATTTCTGAAAGATCCTATAACAAACAGTATACACATGACGAGGCCCTTCTGAACATAAAATCAGATTCAGGAACCCGCTACGATCCTGAAGTAGTCAGCGCTCTCGAGGCAGTTTTCAAAGAATTTCCGCTGTAACCCGAGGTCTCTTCTATTCACGGGATTGAGTATATACTGGTAAAAGAATTGATGGTCTCACATGCCTTCACAAAATACTGAGAATACATTCCATGACAGGAAACCGGCTGCCGGACTGAAGCTGTCGATTTTTACACGGCTCGTCACAGGGTACGTCATCATTTTCATGCTGATTGTGTGTGTTGGTATATATATCAATATGCAATTCAGCGAGCTAAAGAATGTTATAGGTTCCCTCATAACGGTGAATAACCGCATCTCGTCGTATAACAAGAGAATTATGGATATCCTTCTGACAATCGTAACGTATGAAAAGAAATTTATCATACTGAAGGATGAGTCCATATTTGAGCAATTAATGATAGCGAAAGGGGACTTCGAACAATCACTGGAAACACTTGCGACATCTGTTGACGATAAACAGCTGCAACTTATCCTGGATGAGATTCGGGGAGCTTATGGTCAGTATGAAGAATTGTTGGATAAAGAGGTCAGGATGCTCAAAACCGGCAAGAGTTACCGCCAGCACTGGTATGCCATGGAAAAAGAAAAAGCAGTCAATAAAATAATTGCCGGTTTGAAGGAAATAAGGACCTATAATGAAAACAGCACCGGTGAAAAATTGATCCGTCTGGAGGAGGCGGATGCCAGAGCATACAGCATATGGCTAATTGCAACCTCACTTGCGACGATAGCAGGAATCATACTCTCTGTCTTTATCACAAGAAGCATCACCAGACCGCTGGCCGTTATGAGAAAAAAGATCAGGGAGACAGCAGAGTCCAATTATCAGCGCAACCTGCAGTTGTCGGCTCCCCCTGAGATAGATGAACTTATACAGGATTTCAATGCCATGTGCTACAGATTGAGAGAAACAGACAGGATAAAATCGGATTTCTTCTCCTTCATGTCACATGAACTGAGGACCCCAATTACTTCTGTCAAGGAAGGTGTTATGCTCTTACTTGATGGTGTTGGTGGTGAAATTAACGAGAAACAGAAAAGAATACTGCAAATTATCTCCGAAGAGAGCGATCGCCTGATCAGACTGATAAACTCAATCCTCGACCTTTCCAAAATGGAGGCTGGTAAGATGCAATATCATCTTGGAGAAGCCGATATCTCTGCGCTGCTCTCACAGGCGGTCACAGAAATGGAACCTCTGACCAGGGCGAAGAACATCAAGGCAGAAATATCTGTTGAGGATGGGTTACCATATGTCAGTATGGATGAGGAGAAAATACTCCAGGTATTAAGAAATTTGATAGGAAATGCAATTAAATTCACTCCTGAAGAGGGACACATCACGGTTGCCGTGAAACACTCGTACAGAAAATTGGAAGTTTCAATTTCGGATGAGGGGCCGGGTATTCCCGAAGAACATATCCATCACATATTCGACAAGTTCAGGAGTTACGGCGCAATGAAGGGCTCCGGACTAGGTCTTGCACTTGCCAGAAGCGTTATCAATAATCACGGAGGGATAATTTGGGCAGAAAACAATCAGGGCAAGGGAAGTACTTTTACATTTGTGCTGCCTGCCTGATATTCGCAGTTCTCTGCAGCTGTGTTTCCTTCAGGGGAACGCTGGATGAAAAGATCATCAAGGATAAGGCGTTGTCTATGGTCAGGGACGGGGTGCAACTTTTGGAACAGGGTGACTATGAAGCTGCTGCAGACGAAAATATCAGGGCTCTGAAGATGTATCCCAATGTTCCGGTCGGCGATGAAGCATTGTTCAACATGGGACTTATCCATGCGCACTACAAAAATCCCCGGATAGATTTCAGGAAAGCTCGATCTTTTTTTGAAAGGCTATTACGCGACTACCCGGACAGCCGGTTTGCAGAGCAGTCAAGAATATGGATCAATGTTCTTCTTGCTATCGAAAAATCGAAGGAAGTGGATATCAGAATCCAGGAGATGAAAAGGGATCTCATGAGGTAAGAAGGGAAAGGCGTGAACCGGCAAAGAGTTCTCATTGTAGACGACGATAGAAACCTGCTTGAACTGCTGAGAATAAGGCTTGATTCAGCAGGCTATGAGGTTTTTGCGGCACCTGATGAAGAAACAGCCATGACTGCTGTCTGCCGGAATTTTTTTGATCTCTCGATTGTGGACCTGAACCTTGTGCATAGCGACGGCATTTCCCTGATGGAGAAACTTCATGCTGTTTACCCCGATATGCCTGTAATAATCCTCACTGCTTACGGAAGCATCGAGAGCGCTGTTGAGGGCATGAGGAGAGGGGCATTTAATTACCTTACAAAACCCTTTGATCCGAGAGCGCTTATGCTCCAGATTGAGCTTGCACTTGAGAAAAAGAAGCTTACCCGTGAGATTAAACGACTCAAGGGGCTTCTTTACGAACGGTACGATTTCAAGAATATCGTGGCAAAAAGTGCAGGGATGAGACAGGTTCTGGAACAGGTCTCACTGGTTGCCCGAACCGAATCCACCATTTTTATTTATGGAGAAAGTGGAACAGGAAAGGAACTGATAGCAAAAGCCATACACCTTGCAAGCGAACGGAGGGACAACCCGTTTGTTGCTATCAATTGTGCAGCTATCCCCGAGACACTTCTTGAAAGTGAACTGTTTGGTTATGAAAAAGGCGCATTCAGTGGTGCATTCAGGGCATCAAAGGGTTTGCTGGTTCAGGCTGACCAGGGTACGATCTTTCTTGATGAAATCGGGGACATGCCTTTATCCATGCAGGTCAAAATTTTACGTTTTCTGCAGGAGAGACAGTTTTATGCGATTGGCAGCCAGATACCTGCTGAAGTCGATGTCAGGGTGATTGTTGCAACAAATAAGGATCTCCAGAAGTTGATAAGGGAAGGAAAGTTTCGCGAAGACCTTTTTTACCGTATACACGTTATCCCGATCCACCTGCCGCCTCTCAGGGAGCGCAAAGAAGACATCCCGCTGCTGGCTGAACATTTTCTGAGTAAGTGCAGACAGCAGATGAATAAGGAATTGAAAGGTTTTAGTGCTGATGCCATGCAACAACTTATGCTTTTTGATTGGCCGGGGAACATAAGGGAACTCGAAAATACGATTGAATATGCAGCAGCAATGGCGAAACACGATATCATTACCGATCACCTGATTTTCCAGTCAGGACCGAAGGAGACGCTAAAAACTTTCAGGGAGTCGAGAGCTCAATTTGAAGAGAAATATCTTAGTAATCTCCTTCATCTGACAAGAGGCAACGTCACCAGGGCAGCGAAGCTGGCAGGAAGATACAGGGCAGACCTGTATAACCTTATCAGGAAATATAATATCGACACTCAAAAATATAAGGATTCATAGCATTTTTTCTCATCGTATCTGGATTGGTTAGGGTTGCCGTTAAGAATAGGTGGGTATATTTGATACACCTACGTATGAAAAACCATACATGGCGGTTTGTGATGTTATTCGGTGGTTCATACAAAAAACAACACCAAGTTTGTATGTAATATCATACGTTTCTTCATATCAATAGTCCCCTTCTGCAATATTTATTTATAAGATACAGCCAGTTTCGATTTGCGACTGTCTGGTACGTGTTTTGCTTAATACTACTGTAATATTTAGAATAAAAACAAATAGAAAGAGGATAAATGGTAATACTATGGTTGAGAAGATATGATGTTTTCTTTTTATTTATATTCTTATTTTTATGTTTTATACTCGATTTACCGTGCGCTTCGGCGGAACAGACAACACTATCCTGGTATCCTCCCACAAGCAATGATGACGGTACGCCGATTATCGATCTGACCGGATACAAAATTTACCTGGGGACTGGCTCTCGTACCTATACACAGCAAATCGATGCAGGCAATACCACAACTTATTCAGTAACGAACCTGGCAGCAGGCACCACTTACTATTTTGCCATTACTGCTTACAATAGCGCACAAAAGGAGAGCAAGTACTCTAATGAAATAAGCAGGATGATTCCTTCAGCACAGCAGTATGCTTTGTCTGTAAATGAAAGTGGTACGGGAAGCGGCATAATTATGTCCAACCCTGCCGGGATCAGTTGTGGTTCCGATTGTAGAGAGGGTTATCCCTGGGGCACAACAGTGACCCTCTCGGCTTTATCGGATGGTGATTCAGCATTTACCGGCTGGTCAGGAGCCTGTACAGGTCTGGGTGATTGCACCTTGATTATGGACGACGCAAAGGCAGTTACCGGTACGTTCACAAAAAGCGTAAATCAGACTCCCAATAATGGTTCCAATGATCCACCTTTGGTACCCTCTTCCTTGCATTTACCACGAACAGGACAGACCGAGACTCATGGACCGGGTGATGATGGGGATACTCGGACCGGGATAGAATGGCCGGATCCCCGGTTTCTTGATAACGGCGACGGCACAATAACTGATTATCTTACCGGGCTTATTTGGCTTAAAGACGGAAGTTGTTTCGGTAAGAAACAATGGAAAGATGCGTTCAATTCGATAATTGATTTCAATGCAAACCCCTCATTATATCACTGTGCGGAATATTTACAGGCATATGGTGATTGGCGCATACCGAATATAAAGGAACTCGACAGCCTGATCAACTATGGTGTTCCTAATTCATCCCAATGGTTGAACGAAAACGGTTTCTTTGGTATCCAGACAGCTCATTACTGGACGGCTACCACGTATCCGGGTAACGATAGTTCTCTGATTCTGGATATGGGTACGGGTGTACAGAAAATTGCACCGATGAAAAAAGTCAAATTCTTTTTACCAGTTCGGGGAGAAACATCAGTCATGTATTATGAAGTACCGCAAAGTGGGCAAACAGAGAGTCATATGTCCGGTGATGATGGGGATAAGCGAACCGGGAAGGAATGGCCGGAGCCAAGATTTGTGAACAACGGTGATGGAACAGTGACTGATATGCTTACAGGGTTGATGTGGCTGAAAGACGGATACTGCCTTGGAAAGAGGAAATGGAAAGATGCGTTGAATGCAGTTATAGATTTTAATGCAAACCCGTCAATTTATAACTGTACAGAATATTCTCAAATATATGATGACTGGCACATGCCCAATGTCAGGGAACTTGAGAGTCTGATTCACTATGGCATTACTGAGTCGTCCGGTTGGCTTGATATCGTAGGATTTATTAATATTCAACCGGCTTTCTACTGGTCGTCGACTTCAAATTTTACTCACAACAATCTGTCTTTTATCTATGACTTACGCAATAGAGAGAAGTCGCATAAAAGTCAGAACAGCAAACTATATTTCCTTCCGGTCCGCAGCCTGCAATAAAAATCTTACAAAATAACGTCTTATGTGATTGAAATCACATACTTGTATGCATATTCTGCTTTAAGATATTTTCAGAGCTACAGAAACAGAGTAAGCTCTGGCATGATCATTGACAGTAATAGAGGCAGTAAAAGGTTTCCGAAAAAGGTAAACCCTGGGTAACCAGGGGGCACAAAGCCACGGATCCTGCCTTGCCGGTTTCACTCCTTCAGAAAAGGGAGTGTGAAAGGGGGGAAGGACAGCCGGGTTTCCGAAGAAACAGAGCTTTTCAGAGTCAAAAGCCTGTTTCCCTTCAAGGAAACAGGCTTTTTTATTTGAAAAGAACTAGAACGGAGGGTCTTCCATGCTGCAATCCTTCATGCACTTATGGCTGCAAACTGGCAAATGTGCCAGGACATGGGTATTATTTGTTATTTTTTTCAATCTATTCATTTTCATTCTCTCTGTTTTTCCCGGCACCGGTAATACCGCTCAGACCACGCTTTCGTGGGTTCCTCCCGCAACAAATGAAGACGGTACCCCAATCACCGACCTCTCCGGATATAAAGTCTATTACGGCACCTCCACGAAGAGCTATCCCCAAACGCTTACTGTCGGCAATGTAACAACCTGCACTGTGGGGAATCTGGCTGATGGAACAACCTATTACTTCGCAATCACCGCGGTAAACAGTTCATTAAAAGAGAGTAAATATTCCAATGAGATTAGCAGAGTGATGCCTGCCGCGCCGCATTATGCGCTTTCAATAAGCAGAAACGGTGCGGGAAACGGTACCGTGACCTCTTCGCCGGCAGGGATCATGTGCGGATCTGACTGCACGGAATCATATATTGGTGGAACTGTTGTCACCCTAACGGCATCAGCAGATGGAAACTCAATCTTTAGCGGATGGTCCGGTGCGTGTACAGGGACAGGCGCGTGTGTGGTGACGATGACTTCAGTCAGGACGGTTACTGCGTCATTTACCCTGAAATCCTATACAATCACCTCTTCCGCAGGTGCGGGGGGAAGCATATCTCCGTCAGGATCTGTAACAGTGAATCACGGTGCAAGCCAGACATTTACCATAACGGCAGACGCAAACTACTCTATCGCTGATGTGCTGATAGACGGGAATTCCACAGGTGCGGTTACCACCTATACCTTTTCGAATGTAACCGCCAACCATTCCCTCACTGCCAGTTTCAAAAAACAGCAGGACAACATTCTTTCAGTAAGCAAATCGGGTACAGGTACAGGGACCGTGACCTCTTCGCCGGCAGGGATCATGTGCGGATCTGACTGCACAGAGTCATATATTGGTGGAACTGTTGTTACCCTTATGGCATCAGCAGACGGAAACTCAATCTTTAGCGGATGGTCCGGCGTCTGCACAGGCACCGGGGCATGTATTATAACAATGGACGCAGCAAAGAGTGTTACCGCAGTATTTACGGGTCAGGCCTACACGATTACGGCATCCGCAGGTGCAGGGGGAAGCATATCTCCGTCAGGATCTGTAACAGTGAATCACGGTGCAAGCCAGACATTTACCATAACGGCAGACGCAAACTACTCTATCGCTGATGTGCTGATAGACGGGAATTCCACAGGTGCGGTTACCACCTATACCTTTTCGAATGTAACCGCCAACCATTCCCTCACTGCCAGTTTCAAGAAACAGAAGGACAACATGCTTTCAGTAAGTAAGTCGGGGACGGGGACAGGAACCGTGACCTCAACGCCTGCGGGAATCAACTGCGGCTCTGATTGCATAGAAATATACAATGCCGGCACGTCGGTAACACTGACAGCAGCGCCGGATGCCGGTTCAGGCTTTGCCGGATGGTCCGGCGTCTGCACAGGCACCGGGGCATGTATTGTAACAATGGACGCAGCAAAGAGCGTTACCGCAGCATTTACGGGTCAGGCCTATACGATTACGGCATCCGCAGGTGCGGGGGGAAGCATATCTCCGTCCGGATCTGTGACAGTGAATCATGGCGTAAGCCAGACATTTACCATAACAGTAAATACGAATTACAGAATTGAGGATGTGATCGTTGATAATCAATCAGTTGGAACGACGGGCGCATATACGTTTCCCTCGGTTACAGCCAATCATACCATCACGGCGATCTTCAAAAACATTGCCTATCCCGATGTTTTCGTCACTCCTGCAGCCTTCAATTTTAGCAATGTAATCGTGGGTAAGAGTTCTCCGGTTCAGATTTTCTCGGTCACGAATATCGGCTCTCAGGATCTTAATCTCGGAATCATCACTCTTACCGGTGCAGACCAGACTGAATTTCTTCTTATGGATGACAACTGCTCAGGTTGGACTCTAAAGCCTGCCGACAGATGCACATTTAGCACATTGTTCTTTCCTTCATCCGCCGGGGTAAAGAGCGGACATCTGCTGGTCCCTTCAAACGATCCTGATACGCCGACCCTGGATATCTCACTCGAAGGACAGGCTGTTGTTGAGTTGGAGAATATGATTCAACTGCCCCAGACAGGGCAGGATACAAGCTATGCATCCGGTGACGATGGAGATGTTCAGTCCGGTATTGAGTGGCCTGATCCGAGGTTTATTGATAATAAAGATGGAACAGTAACGGATACGCTTACCGGCCTGATGTGGCTCCAGGACGGGGCGTGTCTGGGCACAGCGAACTGGAGCAATGCACTGGATACGGTAAGCGGATTGAATGCTGCACCTTCGCAATATCTGTGCACGGGATATTCCGGACCCTATTCAGACTGGAGAGTTCCCGGTATTAGGGAGATGGAGAGCCTGATAAATTATGGTGCCGGCGATGCTTCTGCATGGTTGAACACGAACGGTTTTATCAATATCAGAGCAGGTTCGTACTGGTCATCAACCGCTCACCAGAACGGCAAACAGGCATGGGTTATTAAAATGACGAATGGAAACGGGACTCTTAGCTCAATGGGAAAGAGTAATTACGTTGCAGCGGTACGTGTCATAAATACTGAGAATAACCCTTACAATGTCCCGATGAGTGGGCAGACGAACAGTAATACAGCACAGATTGACGGTCCTGTGCAGACAGGAACTCTGTGGCCTGAACCAAGATTTTTTGATAACGGAGACGGTACGGTTACGGACACTCTCACAGGGCTGATATGGCTGAAAGACGGAGGATGTTTACACAGAAAAAACTGGAGCGAAGCCCTGATCACAATAGCAGCCTTGAATGAGGATCCGGGAAGGTATAACTGCCTGGAATACAGCGGTAATTATACAGACTGGAGAATGCCAAATGTCAGGGAATTGGAGAGCATGCTCAACTACGGAGCCTATGATTCTTCTGAATGGCTGAATAAGAGCGGGTTCATTAATATTCAAGCATCCTCCTACTGGACGTCTACCGCCGCGGCATTTACGAATATACAGGGATGGAAAATTGACGTGAAGCAGGCAAGGGTATTGCCGGTCAAAATGCGCTCGAATCTCTATATATGGCCGGTGCGTAATGCGCTTACCGGTATTCCTCAAACAGGTCCGTAATCAGAAGAAGGGGAGGGTGTTTCACACACCTTCCCTTCACAACTTTTTGTCTCCCAACTCCAGCAATAAGAATGTTATTGCAAATGTAATGAAGCAATCTCGTCTTTCCATAGGAGATTGATACGCATCTTTCAGATGTTTGCAATGACACGGTCATCAAACGGTTGAGATATTTATCGCACTTGTAATGTATACAGATTGCCGCGCTATGCTCGCAATGACAGCAAAAACACTTTTTCAACAGCTTTTTGGTAAGGTCATCACAAAATGTGATAGTTATCACCGACAAATCGAAACTAATCCAATTACAATAGAATCAGGTACAAAGATATTCCTCAAGCAATATGCGAGAGGATAAGCAGAAAAAGTTTCCGAAAAAGGTAAACCCTGGGTAACCAGGGGGCACAAAGCCAAGGGTCCTGCGGGGGGATTCAAAAACAGGATAGCCGGGTTGCCGAAGAAGCAGAGCTTTTAAGGACAGAAAGCCTGTTTCCCTTATAAGGAAACAGGCTTTCTGTTTAACCGATTCACCGACAAAGGCAAACAATCCGAAAGGGTTGGACGCAAAGCCACTGGCCTAAGTCCCTTTCAGGGATATGGTAGCAGGGTTGCCGGACGATACTGACACCCCTCTACAAGCCCGTAGAAAGTGCAGCGAGTCTCCGGACGGTCGTAAACCAATCTAAAGAATGGAGATACGCCCATGCAAAGGCAAAATCGTACAAGTAAAAAATTGAGGAACAACAGGAAACAGGATGACTTCTTTTCGGGAATTTTCGGGATTCTTTTCTTTCTTATGCTGGCAGTATTCCCGGCGGCAGGATATGCCGGGCAGACAACATTGAATTGGAGTCCACCCACAACAAATGAAGACGGCACCCCAATCACAGACCTCTCCGGTTACAAAATCTATTATGGCATTGCGACCCAAAACTATACAAAAACCATCAATGCCGGCAATGTAACAAGCTATACTGTACCGAGTCTGACCGATGGAACAACCTATTATTTCGCGGTCACGGCGCTCAATAGTTTGTCAAAGGAGAGCACGCTCTCGAACGAAATAAGCAGAACAATGCCTCTCCCTGTTCAGCAGTACGCTTTGAACGTAAACAAGGGGGGTACAGGGACCGGCACCATTACGTCTTCACCGGCAGGTATCAATTGCGGATCTGACTGCTCGGAGGCCTATACCGGGGGGACTGTTGTTACCCTTACCGCATCAACAGACGGGAGTTCTGTCTTCAGTGGATGGTCAGGGGGGTGCACCGGTACAAGTTCATGCGTGGTGACGATGAATTCAGTGAATACGATTACCGCGACATTTACCCTGAAAAACTATACGATCACCTCTTTCGCAGGCGCCGGGGGAAGTATATCTCCATCCGGTACGGTTACAGTCAATCAAGGAGCAGGCCAGGCATTTGCAATAACTCCGAACGCGAACTATCGTATATCAGATGTACTTGTCGACGGTTTATCTGTGGGAGCGTCAGCGACCTATTCATTCAGCAACGTAATTACCAACCATACCATAAAGGCAAGCTTTGAGTTGCTGTATCCGGATATCACGGTTACTCCTGCTTCTTATTATTTAGGCGATGTAATCGTCAACGCTGATCCTGTAATAATGATTTTTATGGTTTTCAATGCCGGAACAGGCAATCTTACAGTCAGTACAAATATGATCAGCGATTTAAAAACTGCGGAGTTTGTGCTCTGGGACGATAACTGCTCAGGCAAAACGGTGATCCCTGGTGACAAATGTACCGTTGGTATCAAGTTTTCGCCCAAGTCAAGCGGACTCAAGAGCGCATCCCTCGTCATTCCGTCAAATGACCCCGACACCCCTACAGTTTACATCCCCCTGGAGGGTAACGGAGTTGCTGCGCTTGATGCCGTATCAATTCATCTGCCCAGGACGGGTCAGTTGCTGAGCTATATCCCGGGTGATGACGGCAATGTTCAGGCGGGGGTTTCGTGGCCTGAGCCCAGGTTCACTGAAAATGGAGATGGTACGGTAACAGATAACCTCACAGGTCTTATGTGGCTGAAGGACGGGGCCTGTCTTGGCAAGAAAAACTGGGCTGGTGCACTCAATGCGACAGGTGTCTTCAACGCAGCTCCAGCACAATATAACTGCAAAGGATACAGTGCGGCTTATACCGACTGGAGGATGCCGAATATCAGGGAACTCGAAAGTCTGATAAATTATGGAGTAGCAAATTCATCCGCGTGGCTGAACATAAGCGGATTCACCAATGTCATATCTGCCTACTACTGGACAGGAACGACCTATCCAACCTCCACGCAGTCTCAGGTGGTAAACCTTTACTCCGGAGCAGAAGCAATGATAGCAAAAACAAAGAGCAACTATCTTTTACCGGTGCGCGCAACAAGTATCGGGAGTCCTTACGAAGTGCCGGAAAGCGGCCAGGCAGTGAGCTATGCTCCTGGCGATGATGGTGAAGAGAAGGCGGGGGTTGCATGGCCTGAGCCAAGGGTTGCAGACAATGGAGACGGTACGGTAACAGATAACCTCACAGGACTTATGTGGCTGAAGGACGGAGCCTGTCTTGGCAAGAGAAACTGGGCCGGTGCACTGAATGCAATAAGCGGATTCAACGCAGCTTCCGTAACGTATCACTGCAACGGATATGGTGCGGCGTATAGTGACTGGCGGATGCCGAATATCAGGGAACTCGAGAGCCTGCTTCACTACGGAGTCGCCGATTCTTCTCTCTGGCTGAATTCGTTCTGGTTCAGCAACATCAACTCTACCTACTATTGGACGTCTACTGGCAGCAGGGACCTTGTCTGGTCGGTTAATATGCAAAATGCTGTTGTTGCATCACTGAGGAAAACCAAAACATATAATGTGGTGGCAGTTCGTGATGCACAATAATTAGCCATAGCCGGCAGGCAGTTAAAAAACCCGTTCCGGAGAAGTACATACCTTCGGAACGGGTTTTTTGATTAAGTATGCTTCTATGGGGTAAAGCCGATTCAGTAATTTGAGTTTCCACTTCCATGCATACTTAAAGATCATGATGGTTCGGAGATACTTGCCGATGATATAACACCCGTAACTGAAGGGTTACATAGCTTCTCCAATCTCACTGGCATTATTCTCATTTGGCAATCTGTGAAAAAAAGGCCTAGCCATTGGTGTGCAAATAACCGTTTGTGCAAACGCTTCAGTAGCGCAGAATTCAATTTTGAATCCAGCCGTCTGCAAAAGAGATTTAAGACAACTGGGAGAGATTCCCCAGAACCAGTTACCGTAACCCTGATATGGATTAAAGCTATCCGAGATACCGGCCTGATGTGAGACTCCAAGGCTTGATAGATTCCAGAATCCGCGATCTTTTGGTTTAAGCATGGGGAAATATACTGCAGTATTCGCTATTCGACTGTTTTCAGGTATTGTAAATGTCCGCAGTATAAGCGTGGATCCACAGATCCGGCGTAAAGCAACCAGAAGGTCAAAAGGGCTGGGATGATGGTATAGTACGCCTGCGCAGAAAACTACATCAACGATGCCTACTGCTGCAATTGTTTCAGGCTGAGTAATGTCACCCAAAATGAACTCTACAGCAGAATTAAGGCTCTTTCTTTTTACTTCAAATTCAGGCGTAGGGCCAAATACATCTACAGCCCTGACTGACGTTGCACCAAATTTTTCTGCAATGAATGCATATTCGCCATTCACTCCCCACATGCACCCTATGTCAGCAAAGCTGCTGTTCATCGCATATTGCCGTATATATTTTGGCATGAATTTATAGTCGCCGATAGTATCGCCGCGCCATGCTCGCCAATACCGCCAGAGAAGATTCCCAGGCCTTGTTTTTAAGAATTTGACTTTCCAGGGATAGAACATAAATGCTATCAGAAACTATGTCAGATCTTTTGAAACCAGGCCTTGTGATCGTATATTTATCAAACGCTTTGAGACTGGTATGTAAGGTCTGCTACAACCGATGCGTCTGACTCGGAGAGATGATCTCAATAAAGCGAATGGCCCCACGAAATTTCCTATAACCTCAATCAGGGTAAGCGAAAGAGGATAAGTTCTCTTGCCCACCAGCCATTGTTTTAATTTCGATACATGATGTTTGGGTAACTCCACCATTAATCTCATTAATGCACGGCAATCATGATCGTCAAACAATGTTTTTAAATGATATGCGACATGCCCTTTACTGTAGTTATAAATCTGATGGCGCAGGGCAGACATTGTCCTGCGATGTTTATGCCAAACATAAGCTTTCGGCTCATAGACTATTGTATATCCTGCCTTTAGTATCTTATAAAACAGATACGTGTCCTCACTGCAACCGGTTGGGGTGCCTGCACCAAGGGTTTCATCCATTAAACCGATTTGAGAATGGCTAAATATGCCGACCCGAAAGGCAGCATTCGCAGTTGAACCAAGCTTCCACGTCGGCAGGGCCTGTCGAAGGCCCGATTCAAACCATTTCCTGTCAGCTTCGAGAATATCAAATCCCCGACCTAACCCCCCATATAACTCAAAAAGGTACTGGGCTTTTGTTTCCAATTCTTTTGGGAACACATTTCCTGTAACAGCACCAACAGCGGGACTGCCGAATGGCGCAATCAGAGTATCAAGCCAGTCAGAAGGCAAAGTTACATCATCATCAGTGGTAATAACGATATCTCCGGAACACACTGCAATACCTTTATTGCGTGCGAAGGAGAGACCTTTGCGCGGTTCGGTGACCAGCATCACATCTGGAAATTCATTGACTACCGGTGGAGTTATATGAGAAGCCGGATGGTTATCAACCACGATAATCTCTACAGGTCGCTTTGTGTTCTGTGATAAGAGAGAAGTGAGACAATCCCGTAAATCATCGGGGCGATCATATGTGGCTATCACTACAGATACTGAAATATCTGTGGAAAGACTGTCGGAAACCAGAGAGTTCGAGTTTCCATGAGATGGCATATAATGGTGTTTCAGCGCAGCAAAAATATCACTCCGGAATGAATCAGCACTACATCTAAATACATGCATTGGCAGGCTATGAGAATAGGTATTGCCTATAAGTTCACAGAGCCTGTTTGGACTAATGAACTCACCACAGGCAGGAATATCAAGAATTCCGAGCGGTTGATCCTTCCACTGAACAAGGATATTTACTCTGGTATAATCCATCACATCGGTCAGTTGTTGCAGTTGCTGACTGATATCCACAACCCTGATTGTAGTTTTATTCTGAGAAATCGAAGGATGATGTGGCAAAGTCATTGGTTCTGATACGAAAGAGTTATCAATGGCACCAAATGCTAACATTATTTTTTTTGCATTATAACGGGCTTTATGGTAGCGGAAGAGGCCAATGAACAGACCTTTTAATTCAGCCATAAGCAGTTCGCGGGTTCTTGTTGGACGCAGAAAGGAGAAGAAGGCAGTGCGCATTTTTATTCTGATCCATCGTGCCCACAGTTTCAGGAATGCCAAACGCTCATCGGGATACGCAAGAGCGCTTCTGACAAGATAAGCGCTGAACCCAATCCCCCATGTCGTGATCTGCGCAAGCAGTTCATTGTAATATCTCCGATGACGGTGGAATACGACAGCATTCGGTTCGTAAACTAAAGTATGACCTTCTTTCAGAACGCGGAAAAACATTTCAAGGTCTCCACCACCGTTCGTAACTGTTCCTACATCCAGAGCAGTATCAAAATAGCCTATCATGTGAAACAGGCTGCGGCGGTAAGCCATATTTGCACCAGTGCCAAATTTTCCTGTACCACCGTGCAGAGCTGCCAATTTTTCATTTTTCAGAGTCTCCCCGCGATACCAATTCCGTTTAAACCCCCGCCCAAAACCGCCATATTGTTCAAATAACTCCTGTGCTTCAGTTTCTATCTCGTAGGGTACTACCAGACCTGTTACTGCCATTACCTGAGGGGTTTCAGCAAAAACAGCACAGAGGGCTTTTATCCAACCATTCTCTACAACTACGTCATCATCAGTAAATGCAATAATGTCACCACGTGCCTCCAATATTGCGCGATTTCTCGCCCAGTTTAACCCCGGACGAGGTTCCCGGATATAGCGTATATCGGGATAAACCATAGTAACAAAGCTTTTGGTATCATCATTGTTCGGGGCATTGTCGATAACCATGATATCAAGCTTTGGATAGTCAAGACTAAGAATCGAAGCAAGACAAAGCTTAAGATCTTCAACACGATTGCGGGTACAGACTGCAACCGAGACTGACGGCAGCAATTTATTGTTGTTGCCGGTTTTAGGCAGATTGATTAAATCCTCGATGGCAGGTTTGTCTGTCTTTGGATAGGTGAGCAGCCAGTTGCAAAGAAGATTAAGCGTGATATCCCCGGACAATTTATCTAAAATATGGTTTAAAAGATCCTGCACCGAGCAACAACCGTTCAAAAGAGGATATCTTACATATCCAAGAGGTGTGCCGTGAAAGCGAACAAGAGCCTGGAGCATCGCATACCCTTGAAGATTATCAATGACATCAGGCGGCTGGCTTATTTCTATATTTATGATTTTTGTTTTTTTAAACATGGGGATACCCTATCTTAATGCACTGGTTCTCATCAGTTCATTCCAGTTTAACCGGGGGACTCTCAGCCCAGACAGGCTCTATTGAGACTATACCGGAAATGTTTTTATCCAGGTCTGTTTTATTTAAAATATGCAGAGTATACATCTGCCAGTGATAATCATATACAAAGCTCCAGTCAGCCGGATAGATGCCGGCATTGAGGTAATAATGGCCGGGCAAAAGGGGCAGCACCGGCAGAGAGCATCTCAGAATGCCCTTTGTATCGAATTTTCCAAAAGCTGATACAATTGAAGGAACAGTAGTTTCAAAACATTTCGTATTTGTTTCAGTATATATGCCCAAAATAAGAGACATGTCAGGTATTTGCTTGGCAACGGAATATTCTAATTCAACAGTAATACTGTCACCGCTAAAGACAGTATCGGTAATCTTGTTCTGTGCATTGTAGATGTATACATTTGTAAATGATGCTTCCTGTGTGCCAAGACGCGTTCCCTTTGACACGTTCAGATTGGGAAGCTCATTATCATATAGTTGTCTTGCCCTCCTATCCGAACGCTGTCTCATCAGATCATGGTAACAACTAATGGCGCTTTCCGGTTCTCCTTGCATGACAACACGACCTTCCTCTAACACAATAACTTCATTGCATAAGCCGCGTACCTGTTCGAGATCATGTGATGCAATAATTAAGGACTTGCCCGCCGCCCGAAAGGCCTTTAGCCGGTCAAGACATTTCTGTTGAAACCGCGAGTCACCCACAGCCAGGACCTCATCAATGATCAGGTAATCCGGATCGAAATGAATAGCAGTCGAAAATGCAAGACGAAGATACATGCCACTGGAATAGGTTCTGACCGGCTGGTCAATGAATTCCTCAAGTTCGGCAAAATGAATAATATCATCCCCAACAGCCTTCACCTGACGCTTGGTGAGGCCGCACAAAATGCCCCCTGTCATCAGGTTCTCACGTCCGGTCATATCGGGGTGAAAACCGCTTCCCAATTCCAGCAAGCTGCCAATATTCCCCTGGCGATAGAAATGACCTTGCGTAGGTTTTCCAAGGCCACAGAGCAAGCGCAACAAAGTGCTTTTGCCGGCACCATTATGACCAATAAGCCCTAAAACAGTCCCTTGCTTTACCGAAAAACTGATATCACGCAGAGCCCAAAGGTCCCTGATTGGTTCGTGGCGGCCATTCAGACGCTGAATTATCGCATCTCTCAGGGTGCGTGGAAGATTCTTGTGAATCCGAAAACATTTTGAAACGTTGTCTGCGACTAAAACAGTTTGCATAAATACTATTTTATGAAATGTTCTTTAAAGCGCATCAAATATATCAGGCAAACGTCGCTTATAAATCAGAAAACCGATTGTGCATAAGATGACACTGATAGCGCCCGAAAGCAAAAGCGAACCCCATTCGGGAGGAGAGCCATAAAATATTATCGATCGGTAACCCTGAATGAGAACGGCAACAGGATTCAGGTAAAAAAGCAGGGTATAATTACTGCTTATCGCTTCAGAGCGGTAAAATATCGGGGTCAAATAGAATAAAAGCATGACTGCCACGTGAACAATCTGCTGTATATCACGATAAAAGACATTCATAGTTGAGATTATCATTCCGAGCCCTATTAGCAAGATGCTCTGTATCATAATCAGCAGGGGGAAATATAGGAGAGATAGTGATACATAATGCCCATAGAAAGCAAGCATGATAAAAAGTATCGGGAGAAATATAATATATGCCAATAGATTTGAAAGAGTATCAACAATTATGAGAATAAATGGTACGAAGTTCGGTTTTCTTATCAGGTCCCGGTTACTTATAAACAGACTTGAGGCTGAATTGAGACATGAGCTGAACCAAACCCAGGGGAGGAGTGCAGAGAAAACAAAGGCAGGATAAGCATCGATTTTTAAAGGGACAATTTTTCCAAATAAAAAAACAAGTACAAGCAGTTGAGACAGCGGGAGCAGGAGATACCAGAGGATTCCGATTGCAGAGCCCTTATAACGGAGATAGAAACTGCGCTTGACAAGATGCAATACTAAATCAACATTATATTCCAAAGATTTCATGTCATAATCTCACTATCCCTGAGATAATAAATATTTATTTAATCTCTGTCCACAAAGTACGATACCGATAAAAAGTCGTCATTGACCCGAAAATAGTTTCAAAAATAAGTCATTCCCATAGTCAGAAGGCGGGAATCCAGATATTTTTCTCATTCGATGTCCTTCAACTATTTCCCTGAAGAACAAAACGTTTTGATGACACTGACAACGCTCGTCAGGTCGCCACTTTGCATGAGCGGTTCAACTGGTAAACTCAAAACTTCCTTCGGTGCCCTTTCGGATTCCGGTAAGGGGTAGGGTGACTTACCTCTTCCTTCAAATACTTTCATTTTATGGAGAGGAACGGGGTAGTAAACCATGGTGGATATCTGCTTCTCAGCGAGGAACTTCTGAAGGTCATCCCGCTTACCTTTAGCCAATCTTATCGTATATTGATGATAAACATGAGAGGCAAATGCCAGAGAGGAGGGCAAGGATAATCCATCCGTTCCGGCAAGCTCTCTGTTGTATATCTCCGCAATTTTTCTTCTCCCTTCGTTCATCTCATCCACATATTTCAGTTTTGCGAGGACAATGGCTGCCTGGAGGGTGTCAAGCCGGGCATTGTACCCGATATGGTCGACATTATATTTGTCTTTTCCTCCATGCTTCAGGAGCATCCGCACAAGGCCTGCTATTGTGTCATCATTGGTCGATACCAGACCACTGTCTCCGAAACCGCCGAGGTTTTTGGAAGGGAAAAAACTGAATGTTCCTGCTGTCCCGATAGCACCGAGTCTTTTTCCATTCCACATGCCGCCAAATGCCTGGGCAACATCTTCAAGTACGAAGAGATTATGTTCTCTGGCTATTTTCATGATCTCATCCATCTCACACGATTGGCCATAGAGATGAACAGGAATGATGCCAACAACACGTGATGGGTGAGAAACAAGATATTCTCTCATCTTTTTCGTGTCAATATTGTATGTTGCTGGGTCAATGTCGATAAAAACAGGTGTAGCGCCCGACCTCAGAACCGCATCTCCGGTAGCTGTGAAGGTAAAAGGCGTTGTAATGATCTCATCCGTTTTGTCGAAGTATTCTTGGCCTTTTCGTATGATTGCCAGGGACCGGAGGGCAAGTACCAGCGCCTCTGTACCTGATGAAGCGCCAATGCAGTGTTTTACGCCGAGATAGTCTGCGATCTTTTCTTCCAGTTCTTTCACTTCCGGACCCAGTATCCATTTCTGGTGTTCAAGGCATTTCCCGATAGCAGCGTCAATATCATTTTTCATATACTCATATTCGAGCCTGAGATCGAGCATCGGTATCTGTTTCATGTTTATATCTCCTCCTTTATGATGATGATTTTGTGTTCATCCAGCGCATATTCACTCCTGCAGTACTTGCATGCGGCATGATGATTGCTGAAATGCAATGATGTGCCGCATTTACACGTCCAGCCGATCTGCCGTGCCGGAACTCCCGCAACAATAGCGTAATCAAGTACATCGGTCTTCACAACAGCACCCGCTCCAACCATTGCGTATTTCCCAATCGTAATACCACAGACAAGGGTCGCATTCGCGCCGATCGTGGCGCCTCTTTTCACAACAGTCTGCATAAACTCTTTTTTCCGCTCGACAAATGCCCGTGGAGTATACACATTCGTGAATACACAGGAGGGCCCACAGAAAACCTCATCCTCGAGAATTACCCCCCTATACAGGGAGACATTATTCTGGACTTTGCAGTTATTGCCGATGGTGACATCAGGACCAATGGCTACATTCTGTCCTATAACGCAGTTTCTGCCTATCCTGGAACCTTTCAGAATGTGCGAGAAGTGCCATATCTTCGTGCCCTCACCGATCTCGGCTCCCTCATCAATGTAAGCGCTCTCATTGACAAAGTAAGAAGGAGAGGATGATTTGAGTGTTTCTGATGGATGAACGGCAATAGATGAATTATTGACCTTGAGGGAATCTTCTGCTGATTGGAGTATCTTCAATACCCTTAGGCCTTCATGCCCGTCTGTGAGTGGCCGTTTCCTGTTCCGCGCACAGCCGATAAAGTGTTCTAACTCTTCCTTTAGTGGTTCTGCTTTCTCAATGGATACCACCTGATATTCGGCTTTTTGGGCGACGGGTATTTTCCCCTCCTTCCACTCGATTTTATGAGGGTAAAGGAAAAGCTTCTCCTTGCTCATGTCATCAAACACGGCCATGGCTTCTGAACCGACCACGATCAGTTTTTGCTCTTTGTATGGATGAAGCCAGCTCACAAAAATATGGCTTTTGACCCCATTCGGGAATTCCATTGTAGTAAGTGTGGTATCATATACTCCCTTATTAAGGTAATCACCTCCGAAGGCAATGACACTGACTGGCTCCTCATTGAGAAGCGAGAGGATTACCGAAATGTCATGAGGAGCGAAACTCCAGAGTATATTTTCTTCTGTGCGGAGTTTGCCGATGTTGAGACGGTTAGAGTAAATATACTCGACTTTGCCGAGTGTACCTGCAGAGATCATCTCCCGGAGTTTGATCACGGCAGGATGATACTGGAGGATATGCCCGACCATCAGAATCTGTTTCTTATTGTCGGCGATATCGACAAGTTCCTTCCCCTCTGCAGCAGTTAACGCGAGCGGTTTCTCCACATAAACATCCTTGCCGAACTCAAGGGCTTTTTTTGCCATTTCATAGTGGGTAACAGCAGGGGAAGCTATGGCGACTGCTTCAATACTGGCATCAGACAAAAGCTCAATGTAGTTTGTGTACAGTTTTACAGTCTTGTAAGGTTTCAGATTGGGATTATCCGGATTACTTTCGCAGATTGCGTGGAGAGCACCGAGTTCCTGAAAGACGCGAAGCAGATTTTTCCCCCAGTAACCGGCACCGACAACAGCTGTTTTAATCATGAATTTACCACCTCTCTATTATTAATTAGCATTATGCTTAAAAGTGTTATTGGGAAGTTATTTCGAGGAGTGTTACGATTTTCTGCAAGACCGGCAATTAGCAGCACATAAGCCCTGCGGTTTTCCGCAGGGTTTATGGAATGAAGTTTATTTTTATGGGTTTAAAGAGGGTGCTCCCGGAGTAGGAGTAGGCGCAGGAGGGGGAGGAGTAGGCGCAGGAGGGGGAGGAGGAGGAGGAGGAGGGGGGGTAGGGGAGGATGCACTAATAAGATCTGCAAGAAAATAACCTTCAGTGCCCCAAGGGGTTACTCCCCTTCTTTGATAATCATCATAGGAGAATTTGCCATCCGTGCTTGTAAAAAAAACCTGAAATCCATCAGAACGTAAAGTCGCCAGAGGGTGTGTATGCCAGTTATAAACCCACTCTTGCTTTGTTTCATCCCACCATTGTGCTGGACCTTCAAAAGTAAATAACGTGTTATACGTAAATTTATTATTTGTTCTGTCAAAAATTATCTGGAAAAGTCCTTTTGTAAAAAGAGCAGGAGCATTAGGCCCATATTTCCAGGTTACACCGCTGCCAAGATACCAATCATTTGAGGCTTTCCAAGAGACATGATTCACCGGGGCAATTTGGTCAAATCTGGCTTTATCTAAAAATCGTTCGTTATTTGATAATTTTACTACTCCGTATAAATTTTGTCCGGAGTAAGAAACATAATCAGCATTGTATAATCTATCAGGACTTTTATGCCCATGCCCATGCCCAGTTTGGGGCCACCTCGCCCAGGCTGGAGATGAATATCGCACTCTTGTTCTAGTCTGTACATCAATTTCATAGCCACCACTCGCAAAATTCTCATTATCGAAATTCACAACGAGTTTATTGTCTGTTGTCCAGCCAAAAGATCTCGCCGTGCTGACACTTGTCCCATCACCGGGATCATAGGAGATAATAGGTGTAATAACTCCAGTATCAACATTCAGCTTTGATACCGTTTTATCAGATGTATAAATACCATAAATAATATTCTCTTCACCGGGAAAGGGGCTCCAGTAAAGAGATGTGGCAGCCCAATAACTATTTTTAGGGAATGGCTTTGCAGCACTCTCATACTCAGTAAGAGTGGACCAGTTTTTCAGATTGTTGATGAATCCCCATACCATGCCTCTGCCTTTTTTGCCTGTACCAGGGTCCGTATAGGAAGTGTTTTCATAGAGCATGATTCTTGTGTAATCTCTATTCCATGGATCCCGTACCCCATACCAAAGATTCCCTGCGCGATACACTGGATGTGAAATGCGGGTAATTTTTGATACGGTTAGTTGCTCTATTGCGAATCCTTTGGTATAGCCAAATAATAAAAATAATATTGTGAATAAAAAAAGGGAGATAGATCTTTTCAAAATGCATAACATAATTTATTGACCTCCATGTATCAAAATTTCAATGCCATTGAATATATAATTCAATAAACAAACGTATTATATCTGTGATAGAAGTCACATTATTTATCTTGTCATTGGAACATCGGATATTTTTTTTCTAATATGCTGTTTCAAAACAATAAAATTTAATATGCCTTTTAGATACCCTGCCCCATAGCTTAAATGCATGGTTGCAAAAACAAAAGGTAAATAAAATAGATATCTTAGACCTTCTCTCAATGCTATTACTAAAGATATGCCAATATTTAAAAAAAGATAACTGAAGACAATAACAGTGAATATAGACAAGAAAAAAGCTGAAAAAAGCATTGCGATTGCTGATAGGAACAGACTTATTAGAAATAGAGAAGGAATTATTTGTCTCAGTGTCAAAATGGCACCTATCTTGATAGAAACAAGGGGCTTAAAGTAGCCATATTGGTAATACATCCGCCATAGTTTTGTGAGCGAATTTCTTGCATAATAATATGAGATGATATCCGGGATTAAAAGAATCTTACCCTTTTTCCTGATTAATCTATGATTGAATTCATCATCTTGATTTCTAATCAAATCTTCATCAAAGAGCCCAACTTTTTGAAAAATATCTTTTTTATAACATCCAAAAGGGACTGTATCAACATTCCTTGATTCCTTAGATCCTGTCCTAAAATAAGCATTTCCCACACCAAAAGGATGTGAAAGAGCTTTAGCAATTGATTTCGCAAGTATTGTGCTATTATGCGGCAGTGTTATTAAGATACCGCCAACACAGTCAACGTTATGTTTGACTATGTATTCAAGATTAAGTTTCAGGAAATTCTTATCTATTTTTGAATGACTGCTCAGGATCACAATATAGTTTCCACGAGCTTGCTTAATCCCAATATTCATTGCTACAGGAGTAATTCTTTTTGGATTATCCAAAAGGATAATAAATGGATACTTATTGGCATGTTGCCTGATTATATCACGCGTCCCATCTTCACTCATTCCGTCAACTATCAGAACCTCAAAATTATCTTGAGGAAAATCGTTTTCTATTATTGATTCAATGCATTCATTAATGAAATTCTTCTCATTTCTGCATGGAATGACAATAGATACATCTATTTTATTATTCGTCATTGCTGTTTAATTCCCTTACTGCATCAGCATAGCTTATAAATACAACTTTATTGATTTTTAAATAATCAACCACCCATACATACCATTCTTTCCAGGTGCTGAATGAATCGCTGAAATAACAATCATGAAATAGAATAGTTATATACTTTAATTTAATTTTATTTAATCCATCAAGAATTATCTTCGTATTATCCTTTGCTTGACATAAGGTCTGATTTTGCCATCTTCGCTTATTGCACATGATATATCCATCCATGATATGAAGAGGGAACTCCCATAAATTACCAGCCTTAAAAGGGGCTGAAAACGTAAATAGAGAAGTGTCAAACATATAGCCGGCTTTATCAAGAAAACCCATGGTCTCATGGCATGTTTTCAGGTAGTGCATCCGAATGCCAAATTGAGCCAACCCTGTAATATCTTTAAATCTTTTATGCTCATCAGCCAACAATTCATAATTATCATCAACTATTCCATGAACACCGGCTTCGAATCCTTCTCGCAGAATTCTATCTATCCAAAACGCTGCATCCTGGAGAGAATATCTAAGGCCTCTCCCATGCGCAACACCAACAAAAAAGGTTGATGGTATAGAGTGAGTTTTGTCAAAGGCCATCAGCTCTTCAAGATTGTGCCATTTGTTCTTGAGGAAAATCTGAAATCTATGATTATACTCATTCCAACTGATCGTCCCTAGCAGAGTTTCAAGAGAACTTCTCATAAAAAACTTAGGAAGAATAAGGTCATGCATATGTTCGAAGGCGGTAATATGATCGATATCGTGTGAAATAATGACCTTCATCAGAAGAGTTCCCTCCGAATAAACTTCAAGACTATTTCATATAAAATACGTGCCTTGTTAATGCGAAAATAGGGCTTCAATGTACCACCGAAACCCCTGAAATATCGCTCGATATGAGGTAGCATTGACCCTTCGAAATCGAATCGCTGTAACCCGAGTTGTTTCGCCTGCTTAATTGCTTCCCACATCGAGAGGGCCCCAGCTCCGTGGTGCTTCAACTCGTTATCGTAGCCACCGAGAAGATAGTAAGCTGTCGTATCGTCATGAATAACGAATGAGCATGCTACGGGAAGATTCTC
The DNA here is from genome assembly GCA_031082155.1 of Thermodesulfovibrionales bacterium. GTDB lineage: Bacteria > Nitrospirota > Thermodesulfovibrionia > Thermodesulfovibrionales > SM23-35 > JAKLQR01. The sequence continues at coordinate 98,301 of JAVHLL010000003.1, forward strand.
CTTCAGCGTTACGAAGGCATAACTATTGTTACGATTGGCAAATGTAAAGAGAATTTTCCGCATATACTCGGTATTAATTTGCTGATTTTGCCGTGCAAATGTCTTAAGGACAAGAGAGGCGATGTCCTCATAGTTTGTTACCTCTTTCACTGATAACCCATCCTTCGTGGCCTTTTGAATGTTCTTCCTACGCTCGTTTGACATCCGTTTGAGCAGTTCATCGAGTGGCATTGTGAGATCAAGGATATAGGTATACACCGGTGTAACCTTAAATTTTTTCCAAATAAATGGCTGAGTATCGACAAGTACGGTATTCAGTGATAATGAAACTATAGAATAGGGTAATCTTTCTATCAAATTGGCCATTGCATCTACTGCATCTTTCCATCTGCTCATGATCGCAACAGGATTAGAAGCATCAACACGTAAAAAGGGGCCAATCATGGGTGTATATGGAGGATCACGATAGACAGATAGGCCGAACATACGCTCCCTATAGATAATGAATCCCCCGATCATCTCCCCGCCATCGCTAAAAATGCCGTACCGCGTTATCGAAGTATCAAAAATGCCTGTCCACTCAATTGTGTTGAATATTGTCCCATAGGACCGGGCCAATTTGTTGAAGACAGGTTCTTCCTCATGTCTTAATTCACGGATTATCAACTCTCCCGACCGACCTTCTTTGAAGCACCTCGTTCGTCTTCATTGCATGATCCGAGGATATTTTCGTATACCCTCAATAATCTTTTTTCCATCTCATCCCAGTTCCACAAGTCTCTGACTGCCCGTTTCCCTGATTCTGACATACGTCGCCATTCTTGTTCGTCTTCAAGTAATTCCATTACCCCGCATGCCAGAGCATCAGGACGAGTTGAGTCATACACTTTTCCGCATCCTGCTTTAAGCACATACGAGGCTATTGGATGAAGATTAGCACCGAGGATGGGCACCCCGCATGCCATATATTCAAACTGTTTGATCGGTATATTTTTTTTAAATTTTTCTGTCGGTAAGAGTGGGACTAATCCAACCTTTGCAATAGTAATATAATTCACGATATCTTTATGAGGGATCCAGCCTAGGACATCTATTTGCTTATGAAGAGATTTGGATTTGATCATTGAATGGACCCGTCTGCTGAGGGCATCACTCATATTACCTGCTAATATGAGTAGGACTTCAGGTCTTACAGACTTCAGGATATCCATCGCTTCGATCATATGAAAAAGCCCGCGGTCCTCAGCCATACTGCCTTGGTAAATGATAGGAATTCTGCCCTCATATGAATGGTTTAGTTCTGCAATCCTTTCTTTGTTTTGCTCGAACATAATAAGATCAGGATAGTTGAATATTATTTCGAGATTTGACCCTCTTCCGTAAAAGCGTTCTGCAATCCTCTCATCAGACGTGATGATATAGTCAGCTAACCGTGATAGTATCTGTTCGGTTTTATCAACAATCAGAGCAACAAAAGGTCGCAGAAAAGCCGGAATTATAGGTGAAGCTAATGCTGCTTCCGGATATGCTTCATGAACATCATAGATAATCTTGGAGCGGCACAGGAGCTTTAGCAAGGGTAAGGCGAAAAGAAATTCGAAGTCATGAAAATGACAAACATCAGGGGCAAGCCTGAGAAGTACTCTCACAGCTTGTGGTATCGCAGTCAAACGCTTTAAGATCGAAGTCCCACGATTGAGGGGCAGATATCTTACGCCTATATTTGTCACCATATCCGTTGCGCTATCTGGGGCAATGATAGTTATAGATGTATAACGCTTCATGAGACTGCGTACTTCTTTATAATAAATACGATCATCAAGCGGGCTGTGTCCAGTGGTCAGAGCGCAAATATTCAACACAGATAATCTTTTCTCGTGGTACCCATAAGACTCAGTTTTACATGAGCTATCAATGATCAACAGCTACCTCTCAACGTTTGTCTGGTCTGTATCCATTCTAATATTCTTGCAGCTCGGACATTGATATCAAAGTGCTTTGCCTTCTCTTGAGATCTGATAGACAACACAGAACGGAGAGTGAGATCCCCCTTCAACTGAAGAATTGCACTTCTAATCTCATTAATATCTAGAGGGTTGATCCTGAGTGCTACTGTCTCGTCTACAATATCATCATTGAATTCTCCTGCAGACGTCACAATTGGAATCCCACACGCAAGAGCTTCCAAAATCGCATTGCATGATCCCTCAGAGAGGGTAGGCAAGACAAATATATCAGCAGCCGACAGGATTTCAGGCATCACAGTGTGGTCTACGGTCCCCTTAAAAAAGATATTTTCTCCGTTTAGAGGAACACGGCCGCTCCCTATAAAGATGAGACCTACATCATCCATTCCGCTGACAGCTGCCAATAATCGGTGGGGACCCTTACGTTCATCAAAGTGACCAGCAAAAACGATGAGAAACTTGTTCTGGGGTAGCTTATGTTTATTCCGCATATTATAACGATTGCGCGGGTTGAAGAGTTTCAAATCCACTCCATTAGGAAGCACGATAATCTTCTCTTCTGGAATAAGAAGCTGTTTGATGAGATTCTTTTTAATGAGGTTAGACACTGCTATAACTCCTGTTACTTGTTCAAAGTCTCGGATAGCCTTCTTATATCCCATTGGTTCAACGCTCCAAAAGCTGCTTTCTCCTACTGCAACAATTGATGGGATTACCAATTTTGAAGCGATATGCACAGCAATTGCACCGCTTTGATAGAGAAAATGCCCATATAATAAACATGGAGGATAATCGAGATGAGACATTGCTCTCGAAACAGCTTTTTTAAAACTTATCTGGGTTAAGTGAGCGGTATTAAAAGCAAGAAGATTTTTATTTGAAAATGAAATATACCGAGGACGTAAAATAGTTATTGGATTGTCACTTATAGAAAGATCTAATGATCTTTCTGCATCAAAGTCACCATATCTTCTCTGAAAAATGCTCGCAGGACTTATAACACTACATTTCACTCCTAATCGGGCTATTCCAAGAACTAACTGTCTGACAAAGGTTCCATGGAAAGGAAGTGCATTTGATGGATAGTTTGAAGAAACAAAAACAACGTGCTTCATGCTCTTTTCTGTATGAAATATAATTGCGACTTTTTGTACAAATAAATGAGTGTATGATATTTTGCATAAACTGGTAAATGTATCTCTTCGAAACCAAGCCGGAGTTTGTATTTGTATAACGATGTATTTGATGAGCCCGCGTCTCCAAATGATACTTGTTTGCAATCTGGTAAATTCTTGCAATAGATTAGAAATGAGAAAATAAGAGCATCATTGGGGCATTTTTCAAGGGTATCAGTATGGCTCTTAGCTGCTCTAAGGAACATCGTCTCATCAATAAGGACGCTATAGATATAAGCTATTAACTTTTTCCCATCATATGCTCCCCACCACTCCCTTTTGGCTAGATTAAATTCTTTTGTTATCCACCTTTTCCACTCCTCGGTGAGATAATACTTTTCTGGTTTACCATGTTTCGTTCTCATCCTTGTGGAGATACAGATATTCTTGATATCCTCTATTGCTGTTTCGATATGTTCTATTCTTTTGATCTCTGTCAACTTCAACCCTTTCCTCACCTGAGATCTTTTCGGGGTATGGACCGAATATATCGAATATTCTTGTAACTTATTATTATCTAACAAGAGGATAGGCCAATATTGGTTTGCTAACTGTCTGTCACTGACCAAGTGTTTATATCCAAGGAAGGACTTAGTAAATTTGGGAACTACTTTGCCTGGAATAAGTTCATGAAAAGGAATTACAGGTTTGTAGAAAAAAGGTCTAAATTGCTCCCACCATAGCCCATCATGATAGTGTACTTTATATCCAGCAGCTATTTGTTGTTCTATGAATTCTTTGGAGGTCATTGCATTCTTCTTAAAAATCTCTCGGTAAGTGAGAGATAACCAATCTGGTTTTGCCACGATCTGTTAAAGGTATGTGACCACATTCGTCTATATTAATACGTATACTTTGTCCAATATTTTCTTTAAGAACATTCAAAATCTCTATGAGCTCTCTATTCGAAAAATACTGATTTTTTACTATTCTTAAAGTAATGCTATTAATATCATTCTGAATAATTTGATACTGATCAATGCCGCGTAAATTTCTAAATCTTGCAGGGAAAAAGATTGCAGGGACATAGTTACCATCCAAGGTTTGTAAAAAGTCCTGAGTTCTCCCTTCCAAACTTTGAATAATTTTTAGCCCCCTGCCACATTTACATGTTCTGGCAGCTATTACCCCGGTATCTCCATTCTTGTATCGAATAAATGGCATCGAATAATTATCCAAATCGGTTATTGTCATTTCGCCCAATCTATTTATTGCCTGATTGCCCAGTGAATCGGTAATTTCAACCATTAACCGTTCGTCACAAATATGTTTATTATGATATTCGCATTCGTAGGCAATAGAACCAACTTCATTACATCCATAATAATCAAAAACAATGCCACTAAATTGCTTTTCTAAAAACATTCTTTGAAAATCATATAACATTTCTGCAGTAGAAAAAATAACCGGTATTTGAATATCATTTAATTCGTAATTAAGACAAATCGTTGCGATACGATATAAATTAGAAGCATACCCAATCAAAGAAAATGGTTTAATATTTTTAATCTGATTCATGTATTTAATTATTTGCAATTCTTTTGCAAATGCAGGGAAATAATAATTATTTATCAACCTCCCCCTAATTTTACCTAGCATACTTGGCCAATCCGGAGATCTAAAATCTATATTTCTCTTATCAATTCTATATTTGGCCCATGACATGCCTCTCAGTGAGGCTGCTTCTGTCCAGACAAGTGTTTGCCAGTCTCTAATATATTTGAGAGGCTCTCCTGTAGTTCCTCCCGTTGAAGCTTTGAAGATTTTTCTATTTTGAATATCTGCAGATATTAGTTTCGTCCAGTTATCACGAATATTAGCTTTGGTGAGAACTGGAAAATAATTTATATCCTCAATACTCTTAATATCTTCCGGCTTAATACCTCTATTCTTCATAATATCTTGATAATAGGGAACATTCCGAAATACATGTGCAATGAGTTTTTTAAGTTTCTTATACTGTAATGCCTTAATGTCATCTTGTGATAACCATTGAGAATTATCAATTTCATTTATTATTTGAATTACTTCGTTGCCGGCAAATACCCCATATTTCAATTGATATATTGGATATACAATATTTTTATAAAAGATATTTCGAATATAGTGATTTTGGTGCATAGTGCTAATTTTCTTTGGAAAGGAAAAAAGGATCAACGTTGCCCATTGTGATAAACCTTGAGGAACTCCATCGGTAGATAATACTTGCCAAGGCAATGTAAATCCAGAAAATCCTTTGAAATACAATTGGGTTTCCAATTCCGGTAAGTAATAAGGCTATAAATGCAGATTTTAGAATGCAAATAAGATTACAGAGATATTTATCATTTAGTTTAGTGAGATACATTGCTGCAGAATTTAAATGTCGTAATGTCTTAAAACATAATATTATGAGGAGGGAAGCACCAATTGCACCGGTACTTACAAATGGTACAGATACGATATCATGTCCTGGCCTGCCGTAAATATTGCCAAACTTGTTGTCTGATGTATCTAAGAATTCAAAATTCCCAAATCCTATTCCCAATAACGGATGTTCAATAAATAAATTTAAGCCTTTAGAAATCATAAGCATCCTAATTCCACTTGAAGAATCCTCAAAAGAAAACGCTCGTTGTTTGATGACATCAAATAAAAAAATAGTAACTAAAGATGTTAATAAAACTAATATAATGAATAAAATAGCGAATTGTTTTTTGGTTATATTTTTAAATTTGAAGTTCAGTGCAATGAATATAAATAAAAAAACACCAAAGCCATATATATTTGTTCTGGATAATGTAAGACCTAAAGAAATAATTGAAGTGAAAAAAAGGAGAATAGAAATTAGTTTAAGGGAAAGATTCGTTGCATTAAGAGACAGAAACAGTAAAAATGGAATACCGGACAATAACATTACAGCATATCCATTTGGGTTCAATGTTAACCCAGCTACCCTTGCAATGTGCTCTTCACCCTCATAGAGCACAGTTCCCATTGATTGATCTCCAATTAACAAACTATTATATTGAAGAACCCCTATTAATGATGATATGCCTACCGATAGAGCAATTGTAATTATGATAAGATTTAATTCTTTTTTACTTCTAACAAAATCTTGTACGAAGAAAATCATCATTGTAAGAAGCGTTATCGTCAGTGCAATCTTAAGACTCAGCAGCGGATAAGAAGATAATAGCGACGAAGCAAGCATTGAGATTATAAAAAGCAGAGCAATTTTGTTGATATTTAATAACTCGAAAAAAATAGTTTGTCTTCTATAGAAATATTTTAAGAACCATCCAAGCGCCACAAGAACTCCGATTAAACGACCTGCAGTTGAAGACAGGGGGAGAACAATGAAATTGTCAAATTGATTGACAATAATAATGGACAAGAGTCCGTAAAAAGGGCGAAAAATCATTAAGATGAGGACAATTATTCCCATAGAAATACCGATCATTACATAAAGACCATCCTGAATATCATGCAATAAAAAGACGACAGCAATCAGGCAGACAATTGGGATTGCAATGATCATCGGTAAGGTATATGGACGCTTCATCATAAGGAATACTTTTTATTATCTGATATTTTTAATTATAGATCAGCTTTTTTAGATTTAATGATTACTAAGTAAATCCCCCAGAGTATCTTCAATAAGTTTCGGAGGTTAAACATTACGCCAGCAATGGTCCAGGGAAGAAACTTGAAAACAACAGGCCAATTTTTTAATCTTATCGCATAATAAAGAATAACTGATGAGATACGATGCTTCAGAACAGGGTTATTTTTTATTAATGCATTGTACTTTTTCTGAAAGAGCAAAAATCCATCAAGTTTTTTTTGCGGATTTACTGAAATTCTATCATTTCCACTAGTCCGGACATAAAGCAAAGTGTCTTTAATATATGCAATCTGTGCCAGTCCAGCAATTCTAACGTATAGATCACAATCCTGATAAGCAGGAAAATCATCATCAAAACCTTTAATTTGTTCGAGTAAACTCTTTCTGATAATAACAGAACATGGCGGTCCAATACAGTTTGTGTAGAGAAGATCCTTCTGAATCCAGCCTTCTTTTTCTGGTGTGATAATTTGGACTTCTTTCATTTTATCAAAATCATAAACTGCGTATCCTGTATATATTAGCCCCACTATCTTTCCAACATTGTGAATCATGTCATATTGCAATTCTAATTTTTGTGGAAACCATATATCATCATCATCCAAAAAGGCAACCCATTGCCCCATCGCTTTAAAAATACCAGCATTCCTCGCTCCTGCCGCACCTTTTTTATGATCATTCACAATAGATTTGATTCTACTATCGGAAAATGCCTTTATGATTTCTTGAGTGTTATCGGTGGAATGATCATCGATAATAATCAACTCAAAATTATTATAAGTCTGATTCAGGACACTTTGTATTGCCTGGCTCAACAAATTTGCTCTATTATGTGTAGGGATTATGACGGAGAAAAAAGGATTATGCATTATGTAGTACTCGGAGCATTAATATTTTGCTAGTCGTGCGAGTGATTTTCCATTTCTCCAAAACCAGCGAATTGAAGGTAATATAGGTGAGAGGAAAGCTAAGAGATGCATATGTGCCGCATACACTGAAAAAGGAAAGCCATTTGCATAATAGCACGCGAGTAAATTATTTGCTGTATTACTATCTCCTTTAAGAGCAGCAGCTTTTGAAAGGTGCAATATGCGATGAGCCAGAATAGCTTTTAATGTATGTTGTAATGATTTGGGACATGCATCCACAATTGCTTTTGGGTTTTTTATATATGGTGCCATGACGAATGGCTTTTTCCCATAGCAATACAAATCTGATGCTTCCGTATGATAAATAGCAAGTGGCTCTGGAATGATGGCGAAACGTTCATTAAAAATTAGTTTGAAGAAGAAATAAGTATCCTCTCCCCGTGTACATTTATAATCATCAAAAAATCCACCCCATTTTCGCGCCACATCGGTTTTGAGTACGGTTGTACATGTCCAGACAAAATTAATTATTTTATTGACGATGTTTACATCGGATAAACTATGGGGTTCATAGATACCACATAAATCCTCCATACCAATGTTGTTTCGCTGATATTGTGGTTGTATAATATAACCCGTCCAAACTACTGAAATATTTGCCTCTTTATTTTCGAGAAGTTTGAGTGTTCTCTCAAGAAACGACGGATACCATTCATCATCAGCATCCAGAAAAGCTACATATTTACCTTTGGCAGCAGCTAGCCCTGCGTTACGCGCTGCACCAGGGCCTTTGTTTTCCTGTTTGATAAGGATAATTTTAGGGTTATTGAAATTGAGAACCTTTTCATGACCATCATCGGTAGAGCCGTCGTCTACAACAATTACCTCAAGGGGAGGGTAAGTTTGTGCAAATACAGAGGAGAGGGCTCCCTCGATGTATTTTTCTTTGTTATAAAGTGGAATAACAACCGAAACAGTTCCTTTGTCGTGTTTATCGTCCTTCATTGAATTTAAAATAGGCAGATTATAAATTATACTTCAAATACACTCCCAGTCGAAGTCCAGACCTGCATCTCTCGCACTTTTTTCAAGCATATATAATCTTTCAAAAAGAAATATTGCCCGCTCGGCACGATATATACCGGCAATTCCAGCAACCTTTAAAGGGATGCTCCATTTTTTATTCAGGAGAGATAGGTGTTTGCCATTCCCGGATAAAGGAATAATTTGTCTTGACCATTGTTTTGTGCATCGGGCACTTTTATGCGATTTGCGTTTCCCGGTAATAAGACTATTTGCATGAGGAATGCGATCCAATGCCGGGAAATATGTCCGAAATATTTTACGATATATATCCATGTTGAATATAATATAGGCATGGCTCATCTTATAGGAAAGCAGTGACCAACTGTAGAATGGCAGTAAAGCTTCTGCCAATGCGATATGCTGAAGAAAGTTATTTGAAATGTAGAAACGATGTGTATAATAAAAATCCTGCCAGCCCATAATCTTGCCAATCCTTGATCCCTCACGGACTGCTTTTTCCATCGGAACCCGGGACCTCATAAGGATTTTCTCTGCAAATTTCTTCTGGAAAAGTCTGCAACAAATCTTCAGGTGCTTGCGTTGAAGCACGTCAACGGGATCATCTTTCCATTCTGTCTCATACATTCCCATAAACCTGTCTGAGTCACCCCGGATCAAAGCTTCTCCCATAAATCCGTTAAGCATGGGTATCCCCGGATACTCTTGGGCAACTCTGTAAGGAACAAATTTGGAAATAGGAAACCCATCAGCCATATAATGATACACATGATCGTAGATATCCCAAACAGAGCCATGTACCGGAATATTCCTGAGAGGAATGTTAAGAACCTTGGCCACAGTTTGTGCAATTAAACTGTCTTCTTCAGGAAAGTTGACAGTGAAACAATCGGTGAATATTTTATTCAGCGATAAAGCCAATATATACCGGCTATCGTATCCTCCTGAAAGAGCAAGACTGACCCGATGATGATTGGACAGAAGGGTTTTTATGTTCGATGAGACCATCTCATGTATTTCTTCAGAAACCATTTCGGGAACGGTTTTCTGTTCTTCTGATTTGAATTCAATATATTTCTTTTCAAGATATTTATCATCCTGAAACAGAACAACCGAACCTGGTGGCAGACGATGAAGATCACTGAATAATGTGCCATCAGTACAGTTATACCCATAAGCGATCCATGAACTTACGGAATCATAGTCTATCTTTCCACCACACAATCCCGAACTCTGCATAGCCCAGATGTCACTGCCGAAAACGATACGACCATTTTTCCTGCCAAGGAACAGTGGACGTATTCCCAGGATGTCGTTGACAAAAGTTATGCTGTGCTTCCTTGGTTCATCTGTTATGACAATGAACGTACCAATAAGCTCTTTGAAACGGTCATAGCACTCTTCAACAACAGCTTTTAAACACCATTCCGCAATATCAGGGGAGGGAATCTCTGGATGTGCAGGTATGCCCCAGACATAGGCATATGAGTCATGTTCCCGTGAATAGTAACTTTGCACAGGTGCTTGATGCGAAGCCGATATGTGTATCTGTCGCGGGGTGCAATCAGCGTTCATCAGTGGTATTGCAGGCTTAACTCCCTTAAAGATAAAATCTTTCGTTGGGGTACTTCCGGGCAAAATCTGATAACCGAATATTTGATTCATATAGTTTTCAAACAGCTTATAAATCTGTCCATGAAGGGGCATCCTGAGAAAGTACGTTTTCCATATATTTTGCAGCAAAAGGTCTCAGAAGGCGGGATGCTCTAAACTGAAAACTCAACTTGTAGTATTTCCACAAAGCAGGCCTGTGATTTAAAGATACACCGATATTTTGTTTCCTGTCGCTCCCGGCAAATTGTTCCAGTCTGGACAGATTTCTTTGAGCAATTTCTCGTGCTTTGTGACTTAAGGAAACGTTTTCTGTTGATGACCTTTCAATCAGTCGGGATATATTGCTGCCAAAACCGTTTTTCATGATCTTTTCGGCACCGGCCCCACTAAATCCCTGCTCAATCAAGGCATATACCAGGATACCACCGCAGCTGGAAACAAAAGATGGCATATAGTGTATTCCCCTCTCATGCATTATGGATTCCGCTTCTGCCGAAGCAGCGAGGTTGGCGCCCGGAACCACTACCTTCGATTTTATCTGAGATACATTCTCTTTTGTGATAGTGTAAGGTCCGGCACAGGGGACAAAAATATCTGCATCCAACGCCAATAAACTTTCTTTCTTGATAGCATCGGCATGAGAATAAAAATTTACTGCATCATCACCTGATTCTCTTTTCAGTTCCAAAAACCGGCCAATGTCTATTCCATCAGGATTATAAAGGCCTCCTTTGATGGTTGAAATGCCTACGATCTTTGCTCCTGCATCAGCAAAGAGTTGGGCTACACATGTACCAACCTTTCCGAATCCATCTATGGCCACTCTGGCTCCTGAAAGGTTAAAACTCATACTTTTTGTCAAACATTCAACGCTTATAAGTACAGTAACGGCCGTAAAGTATCCTGATGCACTGTTATTTGATGCCGGTTTTGTAATGTCTATGCCGGCACCTTTTTTCATGTGGTAAATATCTAGGGAAGAAGTTCCCATATCCTCACCGGGGATATACATTCTTTTTATGAGAACAGGCCCTAATTGTTTACCAAAAGCGGTAAAGATGTTTCGTCTTTCTTCATCGCTTGAAAAAGCTCTCCAGAGAACTCCTGCCTTAGCCCCGCCACAGGGTATATTCAAAAAGGAGAATTTCAATGTCATTTCACGGGCTAAACCGGTCACTTCGTCGAGGGTTAACCCATCCCTCATCCGCACCCCTCCTATGGAGGGACCGGATAGCACACGATCTATGACTACGTATCCCAGCAATCCCAACTTTTCATCAGCAACTTTTAAAGTTAAGTGAGCTGGCGAATTCTCTATGGAATGCGTGAGCTCTTTCTCATAGTCAATACTTCCTGCACAAACCTTCTCAGGCAATACCTTTGCCACACTATTTTTAATGCTATTTCTCATGATTACCTGCGGGCAAATGGAAAAGCTAAAACTACATCAACCTCGTAAGTCTCTTGGCCAGCTGTCTGAAAAGAGTCATTATGGTGAGCATTGGCGGCAGACCCGGAGCTGCCGCCAATACACTGGCATCAGCTATGAATAAGTTCTTGATCTCTGTTTCAAGATTGTGATCTACTACTTCTCCGATAGCCGCGGTGCCGCCGGGATGTGCTCCATCGGGGCCTTTGAATTTGATGTGCCGGTGATCAACTCCTGCTTTGGCTAAAATTTCTATAGCCAACGGCAGTGCTTTATTCAGTATCTTCAGAATCTGTTTGTATTATTTTCATTGAGAGACTACTCCTAAATCTCTATTCAACAAAAACTTCTTCGGCCAGAACTTGCAAATATGCACGCCCAAATTTCAAATCCGGTTCAAGATAATTGCCCTCTGCCCATTCGTTCCAGGATTTGATAAACACAATACGCTGTTCTCTTGGTTTTTCAGCAACCATCTTAAGTTGCTGCCGTACGTGAATCCTGAACAATTCAGGAGTCGATTCATGCAGAACCAGACCGTTCCGGCCGCTACGGGGAGTATTATCCCAGTTTGGAAGAATACAGGGGAAATTGTCTGCGCAGCCCGGATTACAGGAATCAAGAAAAGGCAGAACTTCTTCATATTTGCAAATCATAGGAAGACGAAGGACTCTTCTCTGCCACCATAATCTCAGATGTCTGCGAGGATGCTTCCATGAGGACCAATCCGAAGGGGGTGCTACTGTCATTTTAAACGAACAGTCAAACCCGTGATCCTGTGGTACCCAGTTCTCATGCCTGCTCGCTTCACCTATAAAATATAATCCTTTGAGACCCTCTTTCAAAGCAAGTTCCCGCCATACCTCGGTCATTTTTTTGCAGTCAGGGATATCCATTGGGCGATATACAATGAAAAGAGGTTTCTCATCGAGTTTTATATATCGCTTGTCTGAAAATGCAGAGAACAATGTGTAAAAATGGGCGATATGATCATCCATGCCAGGATATGTTTGTTTAATTAACATACGGTCAGGGGCACCATGCCAGATACCTGTCCAGGACTGATTTGCCCATCCGAGGCAGAAGGGGAAGTCCGGCTCTTTTGTACTCAGCATTTCATTTACCTGTCTTTCAAGGATCCTTTTTCCACCGAACCAGTAATGCCAGTAACAGAATGCCTCGATTCCGTAGGCCTTTGCCAGGTCAACCTGAGCCTGTCTTGTTTCAGGTACCCTAAGATCATAAAAACCAAGATCAGCGGGAATGCGAGGCTGATAATGGTCCCGGAACAACGGTTTTGCCCGTGCTACGTTTGTCCATTCGGTAAAGCCTTTTCCCCACCATTCATCATTTTCCGGAATGGGATAGTATTGTGGAAGATAAAAGGCGATTAACCTGACCTTTGGTTGTCTCTTGTCTGTTCCTTGAGAATTCTGCGTCGACATTTTATACTTTTCTGTTTTGCACTGAGCGGCCAAGAAGCTTTCGTCTTGTGTCGAGCAGTTTTGTCCCCCATTTTGACTGTAGCAGCAAGCCTCTGAAGAGTAATCTTAAATGACCGAAAGGGCTGAAGTCCCGGTAAAGGTATTTCAATTGTTTTTTTCTGATGTTGAGATTATGAACTGCTTCTTTGTTTAAGCGATGCTTTTGAATTTGTTTATCAATTGCCATGATGTAACTATTTCTCATATTGAGTTTGTTAGAGCACCTTGAATTGCTTCTTACGCGATAATATGCGAGGACCCTGTCGACAAAAACCACTTTGGGGTTCAATGCAAAGACATTCATCCAGCATTCCCAGTCCTCATTAGCCGGTAAACTTTCATCGAAAGAAATTCCGTATTCCTTGAAAAAAGCTGCATCGAAGATGAAGCAGTTCGGAGGAATGCTCACCTCCGTTTCCCATTTCATCATAATGTCAAGGAATGGATTTTCATTCTGCAATACGGGACTTTTACGTCCATATGTTACGGTGATGTCGTTTATGTCACAGCGAACATAGTCGCAGTAACTTAATGCTGTCTCAGGGATGTCCTGCAGTTGTCTTATCTGAATACGGATCTTGTCGGGGTCTAACAGGTCATCGGCATCGAGGAATTGCAGGTATTTCCCTGACGCATATCTGATCCCGGTGTTTCTGGCGCTCCCGGGTCCTTTGTTGTCCTGATGCACGTAAATGATTCTGTCTTTGTATTTTCTTTCCAGCAGTTGTCCGGTATGATCGGTAGACCCATCGTCAATAACTATTATTTCCCGGTTTTCGTATGTTTGATTCAATGAGCAGTCAATCGCATCGCATACTACCGGGAAATTATTATAGGTTGGTATGATTATACTTATCAGTGGTGATTCTTGCATTGTTATTTAAGTTACCTTAGAGTTCATTAATGATTTTATCATGCTCGAAAACAATTACGTAGACTGATCATGATTTAAATTCGAAGCATTATTGTTTAATATTTTTTTGAAGATACTTTCGAACTTTTTCCCCTCAGTTTTTATGTTAAAGTCTTTTGAGATCTTTTTTCTGCCTTCTTCGCCCATTGTTTCCCTTAAATCCGGATTAGAAAAGAGCTTGATAATAGCATCCGCTACAGCCTCAGGATTTCCGGGAGGGACTAAAATGCCGTTTAATTCGTCATCCACGAGTTCTTCAATCCCGCAAATCCTGGAGGTAATAACCGGAATTCTCATTGCCATTGCTTCTTTCAGCGCATTGGCCAGAATATCTCTTTTTCCATCTGCAGATATCACGCAGGGCATTACAAAAGCAGTAGCAGATTCAAGATATTTTATAATCTCAGGTTGTGTGAGAAAATTAATAAAACAAATGTTAGGTATATGCAGCTGTTCGACAAACTTTTGACATTCTTTTTTTTGGTCCCCCTCACCAATAATAGTACAATCATAATCAACTCCACGCATGTGTAATATATGGCAGGCTTTTAACAGATACAGAAGACCTTTTTGCTCGGCTAATCTGCATACGGCGATGATGGAGTTGGGAGATCTCATTTCTCCGTTGCCGGTAAAAAAGTCAATATTTACTGCACCATGAATAAGTTCAATATCTCTATGAAGATTGAGATTGCTTTTGAGATAATTCTTATTGTATTCGGAAATAGTGATTAGCTGAGATGCTTCCCGAAGAATATTCATCCTTTTTTTTAATTCCTCTAAAACATTCCCTTCATATATATCATGTGCTCTGAATGACAATGTATACGGTAAATCCAGTGATTTTGCAAATAAATATAATTTGTCCAATATTTGTGGTGTTGAAAAGGGGGCATGGAGAACATCTATTTGCTCATAGAAAAATGGTCTTATATCAAGATAGGCTTCGGTACCATCTCCCAGAGTGGGATAGATTTGCAGCATGTAAAAGAGCGCTTTAAGGGTGACCACAGGACGTCTTATAAAATCATAAAGGACTGTATAAGTGAGATGAACCAATTTCTGTTTTCTGTTCCTGTAATTGCGAACTCTGCTAAATGTTTTATCGAGTAATCCATTTTGTGTCAAAATAGGCCTGATTATACTATGCGTAACCCAGAAATCATCACGGACAGGTAAAATATAAACATCATGACCCATTTTTATTAGTTCTATTATTTCATTCAAAATGAATGTTATTAACTTGTCGCAAATATATACTATTTTCATTGGATTTGGTTTAGATCAGTAATCTCCTTTTAACGAACGTCCTGACCGGGTGTTTTTATGATTCTTTGTTTTACGCCGCTTATGAGTCGGTAAGCACTCTTATAAACGATATGTTTACCATACAGGTATTTGAAAGGAGAATCGCAATAATTGAATTTCTTATAGACAATACAATATGCATAAAGACGCTTTATCCGGGATTGAAGTCTGCCACAACGGCCATAATTTTGCCTGCAAAGGGAAAGCATACCTTTTTCTCTGACGACAGCTTTCTTTTCAGGTACTACAGTGCACATAACATCCAGCAAATACAGACTATCTTCACACCAATTACTTATTTTTGCCATGGACCCGATATTATCAGAATGCCTCCGAAAGCCGGCCTTGGCAGCCTGGACATCCACTCTTCCAAATTTGGCCGCCAACTGAAATAGAGCCACGTTATCCTCATACAGGGCTTTTTTGGATATGAACCCACCGATTTCTTTCAATCTTTTCGTGTTGTATAAGGTGCTGCAAAGGTACAGGGGTACCTTATGTTCAAACCAGGCCAGAAAAAAGTCTGCAGTTGAAAGACCCCCTGCTTCATTCGTATCTTCTCCCAGCACTTCTCCGTCTCCATTTATCACACGGGTACCTGTCAGAATAACTCCAACATTCGTGTCATAGTTTGCAGCACGCAAACAGACGTCCACAAGATCGTGATCAATCAGATCATCGTCGCAAAGCAGCAGAAAAAAATCACCTTTTGCCTGTTGCACACAGAAATTCTCATTCTTATACATCCCGATATTCTTATCCTGCCTGAAATATCTGATGCGCGGATCATTGAAACTTTTAACGACCTCTTCGGTATTATCAGTCGAGCAATTATCGGAAATAATAATCTCAATATTCCGGTATGTCTGTTTCACCGAACAATCAATGGCCTGCCTTAAATAACTATTGGCCCGGTTGTATGTGGGTATTGCAATGGTAACCAATGGAACAGCCTTATCGGGCATTTTTAATAAGCCTCCGTTCGTTGTGAGATTGTTTGCGTAACATGGTATGCAATGCTAGTGTTGAGCAGTTCTTTAAGTGCCGGATACTATCTGATAAATTATGATAAAAATGGACTAAAAAGAAACAAGGGTATGCTTATTGAATATAGCTGATATTGTCGAAGTAGGCATCCTGCTGCTCTAATTCGATCTCAAAGCG
>JAVHLL010000004.1 GCA_031082155.1 Thermodesulfovibrionales bacterium
TACACCCTTTTATTTTTTACCTCAAGATTTTTACACAGAAGATTTTACGCTACCCCCTGGCAAAATTTGCTCTCTTTTTAAACTGAGTGAACCGGGCAAACTGTGTTATGCCCTTGGATGATACTTCGAAAATACCTGTTTCAGTCTGTCTGTTGTCACTTTTGTATAGACCTGCGTTGTCGAGATGTCAGAGTGACCGAGCATTTTCTGCACGGAACGGAGGTCAGCTCCTCCTTCAAGGAGATGCGTGGCAAAGGAATGTCTCATCACATGCGGCGAAAGTTCAATGCCAATTTTTCTGCCAAATTTCCTCATAGTCTGCCAGAACCGCTGCCTCGTCATCGGTCTCCCCCTCCCGGTAACAAACAGATAGGGGGAGCGTTTCTTTTTGAGAATCGTACCCCTCTGGTTTGCTATGTACTGCTTTATTTTTTCTACTGCCTGAATATTTACCGGCACAATCCGCTCCTTCGATCCCTTCCCTATCACCCGGAGGAATCCTGCTTCAAAATTGAAGTCCTCAAGCTTCAGCAACACAAGTTCGCTCACGCGCAGACCGGAAGAATACATCAGTTCGATCATCATTGCATCACGCACGAGGATAGGATTACCCAGGCTGGAGGAGGCGCTCTCCTCAAGCAACGTTTTTATCTCGGTAAAACTCAGCGCCTTGGGCAGACGCTCCCACTTTTTCGGAGACTGGAGGTTTTCGGATGGGTCGTCTTCGCGCAGGTGTTCGGCAAGAAGGTACCTGCACAAACTCTTCACCGACGAAATGAACCTGCAGATGCTTGAGGTGGCATAACGTTCTGTCCTGAGTTTTTGGATAAAATCAACTATATCGCTTCTTGAAAAAGAACCGGGCGCTTTCTCTTCTGCGGACAG
Source organism: Thermodesulfovibrionales bacterium (assembly GCA_031082155.1). Lineage (GTDB taxonomy): Bacteria > Nitrospirota > Thermodesulfovibrionia > Thermodesulfovibrionales > SM23-35 > JAKLQR01. Next base: position 886 of record JAVHLL010000004.1, read on the forward strand.
GAACTCAAAAAATTTTCTGAGGTCAAGCCGGTACGATTCGACTGTATTCCGGGAAAGCCCTTTCTCGGCTGAAAGGTATGTGAGAAAATTATTAAGCATATCGTCCCTGTCTTTTCATAATATCAGGGATTAAATAATTTTTTCATTTCATTTGTATACTGATGCTGTTCATCATAAATATACAAGGGACTTGCAATCCTCATTCCCTGTCTGCCTCCTCTCACAGCCTCGAGCAGCACTATCTTCGCTTCCGAGTTTCTATCTGAATGCACGAAGCGCAGCCGTTTGGGTTCGATGCCTTTTCTCCCCAGGATATCCATAAGTTCAACAAGCCTGTTGGGATGATGAACCACACAGAATCTTCCTTTCGGTTTGAGAATACAAGAGGCAGCTTCGACAAGTCCCATGAGGTTGAGCATGATTTCATGCCGCGCAATAGCCCTCTCTTCGTCAATATTGATACGGCCGCTTTTCCATTTTCTAAAGGGTGGATTCGCCACAACAAGATCGAACCCGGCGTGCGCTGACAGGAATGATTGATGAGACGACCAGTGGGTAATATCAGCGTTCACCACATTCATCCGGTCTTCCATGCTGTTGATCCTGATGTTCTGGCCCGCAAGAGAAGCAAGTCCCGGCTGAATTTCAAAAAGGGTGACGGTTGCATGAAGATATTTTTTGGCGAGAAGGATCCCGACGATGCCTGATCCCGCTCCGAGGTCTGCGATCGACCTTGCTGTTTTTAGATCGACAAAGTCGAACAGGAGGAGGGCGTCTACTGAAAAACGATACCCTGTCTTTGACTGATATATCTGTATGTCACGGATACTATCGAGCGTAACTTCCATGGGAAACTCTTCCCTATATTCCCCGGATGAAGTCAGGATATCCTCTCCCCGGAGAACAGAAAGGCCATGCATTCTGCATGGCCTTTTTCGGTCTACTCTATCGTATGAAAATTTTTCTGTTTATCTGAATTTCTCGCCTATCTGCACCCTCGCGACTGCTCTTTCAAGAGACGACGAAGATCTTGCGAAATCAAATTCTTCTGCCTTCTTCAGTCTTTCATCCGCCCTTTTCATTGCAGCCTTGGCCCTCTCGACATCGATATCTTCCGATTTTTCTGCGCTGTCAGCAAGAACCATAACTTTATCAGGGCCAACTTCAGCGTATCCCCAGTTTACAAATACATATTTCGTCGTATTCCCTTTTTTATATGCGAGCATGCCTATTTTGAGGGTCGTGAAGAAAGGCACATGTCCCGGGAGCACACCAAAGTCACCTTCACTGCCGGTGCAGGTCACTTCATCGACATCCTCACTTAAAATAAGGCCGTAAGGGGTAACGATTTCGAGTTGCAATTTATTCTCTTTCTCCATGAATAACTCTCCTGCCTAACCGTTTATTTCTTGTATCCCTATCTGCTTTATACAAGTTTCTTGGCCTTTTCTTCCACTTCTTCAATCGGCCCGACCATGTAGAACGCCTGCTCGGGCAAATCGTCGTATTTTCCCTCTACAATAGCCTTAAATCCTTTTATTGTATCTGCGGTCTTGACATACTTACCTGCCTGACCTGTAAATGTTTCTGCAACATGGAACGGCTGGCTTAGGAACCTCTGGAGTTTCCTTGCCCTTGCAACAATCAGTTTGTCATCTTCAGACAGTTCCTCGATACCGAGGATTGCGATGATGTCCTGGAGCCCTTTATATCTCTGAAGGGTCTTCTGGACATCTCTGGCAACAGCATAATGTTCTTCGCCGATGACCTGAGGATCAAGGATTCTTGAGGTAGAATCCAGCGGGTCGACCGCAGGATAAATACCGAGCTCTGCAATCTGTCTTGAAAGGACAACAGTTCCGTCAAGATGGGTAAATGCCGTTGCAACCGCAGGGTCAGTAAGGTCGTCCGCAGGAACGTAAATAGCCTGCATGGAGGTAATAGCGCCCTTCTTTGTAGTAGTAATTCTCTCCTGGAGTGCGCCCATATCTGTTCCGAGGGTCGGCTGATAACCAACGGCGGACGGCATTCTGCCGAGGAGCGCCGAAACCTCTGCCCATGCGAGTGTATATCTGAAGATATTGTCTATGAATAAGAGAACGTCCTGTCCCTGGTCTCTGAAGTACTCCGCGCAGGTAAGAGCGCTCAGTCCGACATTTGCTCTTGCTCCGGGCGGCTCGTTCATCTGTCCATAAATAAGCGCTGCCTTCGGTAAAACGCCGGAATGTTTCATTTCCAGATAAAGGTCATTCCCTTCTCTTGTTCTCTCGCCAACGCCCGCGAACACGGAGATACCACCGTGGACCATTGCGATATTGTTGATCATCTCCATGATAATAACGGTCTTGCCGACTCCTGCACCACCGAACATTCCCATCTTACCGCCTCTGACAAACGGTATCAGAAGGTCAAAAACCTTAACGCCCGTCTCGAATGCCTGGGTTGTAGCTTCCTGCTCAGTAAAATCAGGCGCCGGTCTGTGAATGGGCATTCTCTCTGATGCTTCAATCGTACCCTGTTCATCAACAGCGTCACCAACAACATTGATGATTCTCCCCAGAGAAGCCTTACCAACCGGCACAGTTATAGGCTGGCCTGTATCAACGACCTCCATACCTCTTACCATACCGTCTGTAGGTCCCATGGCAATCGTCCTTACCTTATTCTCGCCCAGATGAATGGCGACCTCCAAGGTAACATGGATCTCCGGTATGCCTTTTGCCGAATCTCCGGCATAATCTACTTTAACGGCGTCACGGATTTTCGGTAACTCTTTTTCAAATTCAACATCTACTACTGCACCTATTACCTGTGCTATTTTTCCTACATTCATTTCAATACCCCCTGGACTATATTAAAATTCGCGAACCCTTAATTCCCTAATCCTTCAATGCCTCAACACCGCCGACAATATCCATCAGTTCTTTGGTAATGGATGCCTGCCTTACTTTATTTGCGAAGAGCGTGACTTTATTGATAAGCTCCGAACAGTTCTTTGTAGCATTTTCCATTGCAGCCATTCTCGCAGCTTCTTCCGCTGCTGAGGATTCAAGCAGTGATCTGTAAGCCTGTATTTCTATATACTTCGGCAGCAATCTCTCGAATATCGCCGCCCGCGTGGGCTCATACAGGTAGTCAGCCGTCATGGATTGCTCTTTCTGTCCCTCTTCCTCCGCTAAGGTACCGACAGGTAAAAGTTTTGTTACGGTAACCTGCTGGGCAATCATCGATTTAAATTCATTGTAGATAACAACAACTTCATCAAAGGTCTCGTTTGTATAATTTTCCACAAGATTCGCTGCAATCTCCTGGGCATTGGCATAGGATATTCTTCCGGACAAACCAATCCATGTGTTTCTCATGGTGAAGTTTCTCCTGCGGAAAAAGTCGCGTGCCTTTCTTCCCACCACACTCAGAGACACCTCGATTCCCTCTTTTTTCAGTTCATCGATATATTTATATGCAGCCTTCAGAATATTTGTATTAAAAGCTCCGCAGAGACCCTTATCGGAGGTAATTACCAATACTTCTACCGTTTTTCTCGGTCTCAGGGCCAGAAGGGGGTGTATCTCACGTTCTGCAACTTTCGCAAGATCTGACAGGACTGTCTCCATCCTCTTTGCATAAGGCCTGAAGTTCAGCATGCGGTCCTGCACCTTCCGCATCTTTGCTGCGGCCACCATCTTCATGGCTGCAGTGATCTTTTTTGTACTCTGGATTGCTTTTAGTCTTTTTCTTATATCCCTTAAAGTTGGCATTTATCCTCTCCTGTCAAAAACTTATTATGCTGAGAAGGTTTTCTTGAAAGCTGTGATTGCCTCGGTAAGTTTTGCTTTAAGGGCGTCATCCAGTGCCTTCTTTTCCATGATCTCTTTCTTCAGGTCCTGTTTTTCAGCCCTGATATATCTCATAAATGCTTCCTCAAAGGATCTTACTTTATCAACCGGGATGTCATCGAGAAATCCCTGAGTTCCTGCAAAAATAACAATAATCTGATCGTCAACCGACATCGGAACAAACTGGTCCTGTTTCAGGAGTTCAACCATCCTTTGTCCTCTCTGGATCTGGGCAAGGGTTGCCTTGTCGAGGTCAGACGCAAACTGAGCAAAGGCAGCAAGCTCCCTGTACTGGGCAAGGTCAAGCCTAAGCATACCGGCGACCTGTTTCATGGCTTTTATCTGGGCTGCGCCGCCGACACGGCTGACTGAAAGGCCCGCGTTCACTGCCGGTCTAATGCCGCCGTAAAAGAGTTCGGGCTCAAGATATATCTGTCCGTCAGTAATAGAGATAACGTTTGTCGGAATATATCCGGAAACGTCACCAGCCTGTGTTTCAATAACAGGAATCGCTGTCAGTGAACCTGCTCCCATATCATCGCTCATCTTCGCTGCCCTTTCGAGAAGCCTTGAATGAAGATAGAAGACGTCACCGGGATAAGCCTCACGTGAAGGAGGACGTCTCAGAATCAGGGAAAGCTGCCTGTAGGCCTGTGCCTGTTTGGTCAGATCATCATATGCAATAAAGGCGGCCTTACCGCTATCCCTGAAATATTCACCCATCGTACAACCTACGTAAGGAGCAATATATTGTAGTGGTGCAGGCTCACTCGCTGTTGCAACAACAACGATTGTGTGCTCAAGCGCACCCATTTCTTCGAGTTTTTTGACGGTATTCACGACAGCGGGTCTCCGCTGTCCGACTGCAACGTATATGCAGGTAACATCCCCGCCTTTCTGATTGATAATTGTATCAATAAGGATGGCTGTCTTTCCGATCTGGCGGTCACCAATGCAAAGCTCTCTCTGTCCCCTTCCGATCGGGATCATGGCATCGATTGCCTTAAGGCCTGTCTGGAGGGGCTCATGAACCGGTTTCCTCTTAATGATACCCGGTGCAACAACCTCCACCTTCCGGGTATTTTTTGCATTGAGCGGGCCCTTGCCGTCAATCGGCTGTCCGATTGCGTTGACAACTCTTCCCCTTAATTCCTCTCCGACCGGGACTTCCATAACCTTGCCGGTGCGTTTGACAATATCGCCTTCTTTGACCAGCTTGTCCTCACCAAAGAGAACAGCACCGACCGAATCCTCTTCCAGGTTTAATGCCATTCCGAAAACACCGTTCGGGAACTCGAGCATCTCCATGGCCATGCAATTGTCGAGTCCATACACCTTTGCGACACCGTCACCGATATAGGTAACCGTACCGATTTCACTGACGTCAACCTTCTTCTCAAAATCCGTGATCTGCTTCTTTAAAAGTGCACTTATTTCTTCTGTTTTGATTTCTGGCATAATTTCACCCCTTTATTAGCTCATCTTTTAAAAGCCTTAACTGGCCCTTTATGCTGGTATCATACATGGTGCTCCCCATTTTGATGAGGATTCCTCCAAGAAGAGAAGGATCTATTACATATTCCAGATCCACATCCCTGTCGGTCATTTTTTTGAGAGATGCTTTCAGTGTATTCTCACGGTCCTTACTGATTTCAATGGGAGTCATTACGACTGCTTTCGCCCTCTTCTGTTTTTCGAGATAGAGATTTGTGGCAATTCTGATAATATCAGAGAGCGCTGCGATAACCCCTACCTCTGTAATGTGCAGAACAAACCTGACTGTACTTTCTGACAGTTTCAGTTTTTCTGTGAGAGATTTAATAACGGATGCCCTCTCCTCAGAGGTGAATGTCGGGTTAATTAAGAGACTTCTGAACTCCTTACTCCTGACCATAAGGTCATTAATTGAAATAAGTTCGGTAAGCGCCTGAGGTGCGTTTTCCATTCCGACGTTCCTCAGCAATGCCTTCGCATATCTGTTTGCTTCTTTTACTGGTTTCAACCTCTGCCTCCTATCTTGACAAGAGAATCTTCAAGGAGCTTTTCCTGCTCTTCCTTTGTCATTTTCTCTTTCAGCTTCTTCTCAGCAAGTTCCATCGCCAGTTCAACAGCCTCTGCCTTGATCACTTCTTTGGCATGTTTCAGTTCAAACTCTATATTCGTTTTCGCCTGTTCAATTATTTTAGCCTGAAGCCTGGCGCTCTCTTCTATTATCCTGGTCCTCTCCAGTTCACCGGACTTCTGGGCAGCTGCGACGATAGCTTTTATCTCTTCATCCTTTGTCTTCAGTTTTTGTTCGACTTCCTGCATCGCCTTAAGTGCAGCCTCTTTTGCCTCTTTTGCCTCTTTCAGGGTCTTTTCTATTAATTCTGTCCTCTGCCTGAGGGCATTCTGGACAGGCGTCTTGCCGAACTTCCAGAGGATAATGATGAGGACACCAAAATTGATAATCTTCCACATGTAATCTTTCCACAGCGGGGTATGGGCTTCTTCGCCGCTGCTTGCGAATGCTACCGCGGTAGTTGCGAGGGTAAAAACGCAAAAAGCAAAGAGGGGGAAAAGTTTGTTGTTCTTCTTCATCTCTCTCATACCTTCACCAGCTTTCTGACAATTTCATCTGAGAATTTATCCACATCAGCCCTTAACGCCTGCCTTGCCTTTTCAGCATCCGCCTTAATCTCCGCCTTTGCCTTCTCAAGGATGGAAACAGCTTCAGTCTCGGCAGCGGAGAGGACTTCTTTTTGCTTCTGAACCCCTTCTGTCCTGAGTACCTCAAAAGTCTCCTTGGCCTTGCTCCTGGCATCACCAAGCTCTTTATTGAGTCTTGCAATGTTTTCCTCCCGCTTGGTACTCATGTCCCTAGCGGCATCGAGGTCTCCCTTGACGGTATCATCTCTTTGCTTGAAGATCTTGAGGAGGGGCTGAAAAAGGATGGAATTTAAAATGAAGAGCAATACAAGAAAATTGATCAGCATGACAATAAAAGTCCAATTAAGCTCTAGCATATTTCACCTTCCGTCTTGTAGTTTATAGAGAAGCGAAACCAGCATACCACAGCCAAAAAAAGATTGTCAAGAGGTTTTTAAATTGGGAAAAAGGGCTTTGTAAATTTAAAAAATATACAAATCAGGCATTTTTATAGTGATAAGGATTATGCGTCGTTGCCTCCTCCTTTTCCCGTGCTTGCAACCACAATATCACAAGAAGGATGATGTGGTACAATATTTCTGATGTTTCGGGCAAAACTCGAAATATTGAGAGAACACAACCTCATCAGGGAATTACGGGACAGAGAGTCACGGCAGGGACCCGTGATCCTGTTCCATAATAAACCGTACGTGAACTTTGCGTCCAACGACTATCTCGGTCTTTCCAGTCATCCGTATCTCATTAAAAGAATAAAACAGTCTCTCGACTCTTTCGGGTTCGGGGCAGGTGCATCGAGGCTTCTCGGCGGAGGCACTCTCCTGCACCGCGAACTTGAAATAAAAGTCGCCTCCTTCAAGGAGACCGAATCAGCACTCGTATTCAATTCAGGATACGCTGCAAATACCAGCCTCATCCCTGCACTTGCAGGCGAAGATACCGCGATCTTCAGCGACGAACTCAATCATGCAAGCATCGTTGACGGGTGCAGGCTCAGCAAAGCCGGTATCTTTGTTTTCAGGCACCGTGATATTTCACATCTCGATGAATTAATAAAAAAAAATGCGGCGCAAAAGAACATAATCATAACCGATACCGTATTCAGCATGAACGGCGATCTTGCGCCCTTAAGAGACCTGTACGACCTCTGCCGCCGTTATACCTGTGATCTTCCCTCTCATAATTCTCTTCTTCTGTATCTGGATGAAGCGCACAGTACAGGAGTCCTCGGCACAGGGAAAGGTGCACTAAATCACTTCGGACTGAAACCGGAACCATGGGTCATACAGATGGGCACGTTTTCAAAAGCCTTTGGCTCCTTCGGCGCGTTTGCCGCCGGCACAAAAGATATCATCCAATGGGCAGAAAACACCGCCCGCAGTTTCATCTATTCGACTGCATTGCCATCATGTGTCGTTGCTGCTTCACTCGCCTCATTTGACATCATCGCGAATGACACTTCATTATTAAAAAAACTGTGGTCAAACAGGGAAAAAATTGTTAAGGGTATTCAGGACTGCGGTTATGATACCGGGCAGAGTGAAACTCCAATTATTCCAATCATGACAGGAACGGTCGAAAATACCCTCCGCATATCGGAGCGCCTTTTCGAAAACGGAATTTACGCTCCGGCAATACGGCCGCCAACAGTAAGAGAACCAAGAATACGAGTTACCGTAACCGCCGCACATACTGACAAACATATTGAGAGACTGATTGAAGCACTGAAAAAAGCATAGGGCTATGGAAATTCTAAATACTAATATCGAAATCCCAAACAAATTCAAAATTCAAATACCTAAAATTTTGAGATTATGAAATTCGGATTTGTTTAGAATTTAGCATTTAGGATTTCGTATTCTTCAAGGACGGGAATTTTATGGCAAAGGGTTTCTTTATAACAGGCACAGACACAGGGGTAGGAAAAACTATCATCACCGGCGCATTGATCCTGGGTCTCAGGCTCCTCGGCATCAAGGCATGCGGGATGAAGCCTGTAGAAACCGGGTGTCTCAGGGAAGGCGATGTCCTTGTACCGTCAGACGGAATGTTCATAAAAACCATCGCACATATGGATGAATCCGTTCATCTTGTCTCTCCCTGTTGCTTCGAAAAACCGCTCTCCCCTCTGACAGCATCGCAGATTGAGGGGACACCGGTCGACCTCGCAAAAATAACAAAAGCATATGATCAACTTCGGGCAATATATGATGCAGTGGTCATCGAGGGTATCGGCGGACTCATGGTTCCGGTAAGGCAGGATTATTTGGTACTCGACCTTGCAAAAGAATTCGGTTTACCGGTGGTCGTTGTTTCAAGACCGGGACTCGGCACACTGAACCACACGATGCTTACTGTTGACTGTGCAATCAAGGCAGGTCTTCCCGTTGCCGGGATCATCATCAATTACCATTACCCGCCCGAGGATACAATTGCGGAAGAGACAAATCCCGAGACACTGCAGCAGATCAGCCCGGTACCAGTCATCGGCATCTTCCCCTATCTCCGGGACTTCGACATGAGAAGTATTGAAAAAGCGGTTGTAAAAAATCTAAACATGGAAATCATAAGGAAATATATATAAAAAGGGGAGATCATTCTAGATGGTCTCCCCTTTTTATATTGCATTCCGTCTTCGATTGTCTATTAAATCAGCTTGTAATCTTTCAGCACCTTCTTCAGTTTTTCTTTATTGGCGGGCGACATTTCACAGAGCGGAAGCCTAAACTCTTCCTGTATCTTCCCCATCATCGCAAGCGCTGTCTTTACGGGGATCGGGTTCGTCTCGATGAACATCGCCGCATTGAGAGGCTCAAGCATAAAATGTATCTCCCTGGCCTTGTCATACTGGCCTTTCAGCATATACGCGCACATCTTCGAGATCTCTTTCGGCATCACATTCGCAGATACCGAGATGGTACCCTTACCGCCGAGCGCCATGAGGGGAAGGGTAGTGAAGTCATCGCCGGATATGACAGTAATCTTCTTGCCGCAGAGCCTGATAACCTCGCTTACCTGTTTCATATCGCCTGTCGCCTCTTTGATTGCGACGATATTCTTTATCTCTGCAAGCCGCGCAACAGTGGAGGGCAGAATATTCACCGCCGTCCTGCCGGGAACATTATAAAGAACTAAGGGCATATCAATCTTTTCGGCGACAAGTTTGTAGTGCCGGTAAAGACCTTCCTGCGTCGGCTTATTATAATAGGGCGCCACAAGCAGAGCGGCATCAGCGCCTGATTTTTTCGCATGTGCTGTGATCTCGATCGTCTCATCAGTAGAATTTGCCCCGGTTCCTGCGATCACCGGGATCTTCTTGTTCACAACCTTGACTGCAATCTCGATAACCCTGTAATGCTCTTTATAATCGAGGGTTGAAGCCTCGCCAGTTGTGCCGCAAGGGACTATCGCATTGGTGCCCTGGGATATATGCCATTCTATGAGGTCGCCGAATGCCTTTTCATCCACCTTCCCCTTCTTAAAAGGTGTTACGATTGCGACAATTGACCCTTTCAACATGACCGTCTCCTTTTTTGCATGTTTATACTTATTTCATCCCCTCCCGGTTTCCTATGGAATGACCTGTTTTCCGAAATCTGTTTTAGAGATGAAAGACCGCTTCTTCTTCCTACCAATTCTATCAGAAGTCACTTCTGAAAAGAAGTGTAAGGATATGTTCCCGCTGATTTTACAAAACCAGGCGCAATGTTCTTTGTAATTGGACGCCCTGCTGGTTCAGGAGCGAAAAACACCTTCGAATACCTCAACCGCAGGTCCGGTCATATACACACGATTATCACCTGCCCAGTCAAGCATGAGATCTCCTCCAAGCAGGTGCACAACAATATTTCTTCCTACAAGGCCTTTCAGATGCGCTGCGACCGCAGCAGCCGATGCGCCTGTACCGCATGCCATCGTCTCACCTGATCCGCGTTCCCATACACGCATCTTCACTGCAGAGGGATCGATGACTTCTATGAACTCGACATTCGTTCTTTTGGGAAACATCTGATGGTGCTCTATCATCGGTCCGTAATACGACACCGGGAATTCGTCGACATTGTCAATAAAGATGACCGCATGTGGGTTGCCCATAGATATGCACGTAATCCTGAATTCTTTATCCTCTATCTGCAGAGGATAATCGACAATCCCGCCCGAGGGATGAGGGATGAAGGATGAAGGATGAGCAAGATGAACCGGTATTTTCTCCGCGTCGAATACCGGTTCACCCATATCAACTTTTACCATATCTCCTGCCTTCTCCGGTCTGATGATACCTGCCAATGTTTCTATATCGAGGATGTCTTTTCGCGAAAGGTTTCTGTCCCATACGTACTTTGCGAGACAGCGGATGCCGTTCCCGCACATCTCGACCTCGCTCCCGTCCACGTTGAAGATCCTCATTCTGAAATCTGCGGCACCGGATTTTTCGAGCAGGAGAATCTGGTCAGCACCGATACCGAATCTTCGGTCGCACAATCTTTGTGCAAGGGCGGGGATATTTTCGAGACGGACTTCCCTTGAATCAATCACGATGAAGTCATTGCCGAGGCCGTGCATCTTTGTGAACGGTATGTTCATTTCAGGAATTTGGGTATCCTGTTCCAGTTTGTAAGATCACTATATGTTTCCCGTACCCGTATCAGGGCATGTTCCCTGCCGTTCACCATCACCTCAGCAGCCCTCGGACGGCTGTTGTAGTTTGAACTCATGGAAAAACCATAGGCGCCGGCACTCATGACAGCAAGATATTCCCCCTGTTCTACTTTCTGGAGTTCTCTCTCCCGTGCGAGAAAATCCCCTGTCTCGCATATCGGGCCGACGACGTCACAGAGGACCGTCTTCCTCCTTTTCTTTGCCACAGGAAGTATCTGATGATATGCGTCGTAAAACGAAGGCCTGATCAGGTCGTTCATCCCGGCATCAACGATGACAAATTCCTTTTTTTCCCCTGTTTTCAGGTAGAGTACTTTCGTTACAAGAATGCCTGCGTTGCCTACGATCGACCTGCCCGGTTCCATGATCAGTGTCAACCCTCTTCCCTTCAAAAGAGGGATAAGGCTCTTCGCAAGGTCTTTCGGCACCGGTGGATCTTCGTCCCTGTACGGGATTCCGAGTCCGCCTCCGATGTCGAGGTATTGTATGCTGATCCCCTGTTCGTTGAGGTCGTCAATCAGGATAAGGACTCTTTTCAGTGCATCAACGAAAGGCGAAATTTTAGTTATCTGGGACCCGATATGCTTGTGGACCCCGACAAGAGTGAGGTTTCTGAGCGTGGACGCAAACCTGTAGTACTCAAGGGCCTCTTCGATCGGTATCCCGAATTTATGTTTCTTCATCCCGGTTGCGATATAAGGGTGTGTTTCAGGATCGATATCAGGGTTAATCCGCAAAGCAACCGGCGCCTTTGTCTTCATCTTCCCCGCAACCCTGTCAATCTCCCGCAGTTCACGTTCAGACTCCACGTTGAACATAAGGATCTTCGATTTCAGGGCAAACCGTATCTCGTCTTCGGTTTTCCCGACCCCGGCGTAGACAATCTTTTTCACAGGGACTCCTGACTTAAGGGCAACAAACAGTTCTCCGCCTGAAACGATATCGGCGCCTCCGCCGTTCTTTGCAAATAATCTGATAACCGCGGGGTTCGGGTTGGCCTTTACCGCAAAACAGATGATGTGGGGATAATCATTGAATGCATCATCATACGCTTTGAAGTGCCTGAACAAGGTGCGATAACTATAAATATAGAGAGGCGTACCGTATTTTTCAGCGAGCTTTTTTACCGGCACGTCTTCAGCAAATAATTCCTCAGCACGGTACTTGAAAAAATGCATCGGCGGTCTCCCTTTTTGTTATTTTTCTCTGAGTGCTGTATTTTAACGGATTATTCCTGTTATCTCAAGATATCCGGGAATTTGTATTTCATGCTTTCGGGTATGGTAAAGTTTTATAGAGAGCTTTTGAATTCAACCTTCGGAGGTAGCTTTGGGAAAAAACATCGTCGAAAAAGTATTCGAGGCACACAGGGCATATGGAGATCTGAAACCGGATGCGCCGATCGGGGTCAAAATCGATCAGGTATATACTCAGGACGCAACAGGCACTATGACTTGGCTGCAGTTCGAAGCAATCGGCATCGACCGGGTGCAAGTACCGCTCGCAGTCTCGTATGTAGACCACAATATGCTCCAGCAGAATTTTATGAATCCGGACGACCACCTGTTCCTTCAGACCGTTGCTGCCAGATACGGCGCGTATTTCTCGAGACCGGGGAATGGCATCTGTCATCAGGTCCATCTTGAGCAGTTCGCTGCTCCTGGCAAGATCGTTCTCGGCACTGACAGCCATACCCCTACGGGTGGCGGCATGGGAATGATCGCGATCGGCGTCGGAGGTCTGGATGCCGCGACAGTCATGGCCGGATCACCCTTCGAGGTAACTATGCCGAAGGTCGTGAAGATCAATCTGACCGGAAAGCTCCAGCGTCCATGGGTTACGGCTATGGATGTCATCCTTGAAATCCTGAGAAGGTTGACCGTCAAGGGCGGAGTCGGCAAGATATTCGAATATGGTGGCCCCGGAGTAAAAGACCTGAATGTCCCCGAGAGAGCAACCATTACCAACATGGGGGCTGAACTCGGAGCTACCACCTCCATATTTCCGAGTGATAAAAAAACAAAAGCCTATCTTGCTGCTGTCGACAGGGAGGCTGCCTGGATGGAACTCAAGGCTGATAAGGGTGCCAGGTACGCCGAAATTATCCAGGTAGATCTCAGCTTGGTCGAACCGATGATCGCACAACCCCACAGCCCGGATAATGTCGTACCGGTAAAAAGTCTCTGGGGAATGAAAGTGGATCAGGTCTGTATCGGCAGCTGCACGAATTCTTCCTATCAGGCCATGAAAACTGTGGCGTCGCTGCTAAAGGGCAATACCGTTGCGCAAGGGGTCAACCTTCTGATAAACCCAGGCTCGAAGCAGGTATATGAGATGATCGCAAAAGAGGGGCTCACCACCGATATGCTTTCTGCCGGGGCAAGAATGCTTGAATCATCATGTGGCCCGTGCATCGGTATGGGAGGGGCGCCGGGCAGCGGTCAGGTTTCCATACGCTCATACAACAGAAATTTCAAGGGCAGAAGCGGCACAAAGGACGCCTCTGTCTATCTCGCAAGCCCGGTATCCTGTGCGGTATTCGCGATAAAAGGAGAGATTGTCGATCCCCGCGAAACAGGATTGCACATCAGCAATTTTAAAGAACCAAAAAAGTACCTTATAAACAGGAATTTCATTATTCCCCCGAAAACCGACACCTCCGAGGTGTCGGTTTTCAAGGGACCGAATATCAGGGAAATATCCGTAAAAGACCCCTTAAAGGACGCAATCGAAGCAGAAGTGCTCTTAACGCTCGGAGACAATATCACGACTGACGATATCATGCCTGCCGGTTCCGCCGTGCTTCCCTATCGTTCGAATATCCCTGCAATCTCAGAATTTGTTTTCAGTAACATTGACAGCACATTCAGCAAACGGGCCCGGGAGGCAAAATCAGCAGGGGGAGGAATTCTTATCGGAGGCGAAAACTACGGCCAGGGTTCATCCAGGGAACACGCAGCAATCGCACCGATGTTCCTCGGGATACAGGCAGTTATTGCAAAGTCCTTTGCACGGATTCACAGGTCGAACCTAATCAACTTTGGCATTTTGCCTCTTCTCTTCAGGAATGCAGAGGATGCTGAAAAAATTGAGCAGGGTAACAGGTTGGTCATGAAAGACCTAAAGAACACAGTGACCGGGAGTCAGTCCTACCACATTTACAACATGACCAAAGACTACACCTTTGAAGTCTATTCACAGCTGAATGAACGGGAAAAGGAGCTTATCATCTCCGGGGGCCTGCTGCCGAACACAAAAAAACATTTCCGGAACATTTGACAAGAAAACCTTTCAAAGGTTAAATTAAGTATTACCTTCGGGCCGCTAGCTCAGTTGGTAGAGCAACGCCCTTTTAAGGCGTGGGTCGTTGGTTCGAATCCAACGCGGCTCACCATTTGCGTCCCTATCGTCTAGCCTGGCCTAGGACATCGCCCTTTCAAGGCGGTAACACGGGTTCAAATCCCGTTGGGGACGCCATTTTTCTCTCTTTGTTGACATCATTCCCTTCCTTTGATAACGTATCTGCGGTTATGAAGAAACTGTTGCTGTCAGTCATTGCCATTCTTATATTCCCGCTTATAGCTTCTGCATTTGATGGCCCTTTGCAGAGCAGGAATCAGTTTCCTCTTTTTGGTGTGGTGAATACACCGTATCTGGAAAAAGCAGGTATCGAAAATTCTTTCAGCGCAGTGATTTCATATTCAAGTGTCTATCTTGTGGATAATTCAGCAAAGTGGGGGATGGGGCTTGATATGGAGATAACCGAACTCAATCTCCGGGCGAAAAAGAACCTGAATGATTTCATGGAAATCGGGATTGAGTTGCCGATACTCGGGTTCAGTTCCGGTTTCATGGACGGCTTTCTCAACCGCTATCATGATGTATTCGGTTTTCCTGATTACGGGAGAAGCAGGAGGCCTGAGAATGAATTCCTTTACGAGGTGCGGAGGGACAATACCCTGATCGTAAAGGGAAAGAACGGACGGATACAAATCGGAGACATCCGGCTTACATTGAAAAAACCCGTTCTGAAATCCGATCCGGCTGTCAGCGTCCAGGCGTCAATAGAGTTTCCTTCAGGTGATGCGAAGGCCGGATTCGGAAACGGCAGTCTTGATACAGGTCTTTCTGTCATGATGGAAAAGAATCTCGGTGATAAACTGAGTGCATACCTGAATTTCGGCATAGTATTTCCGGGCGATCTGAGAGGATATGAAAGGGTAACCCTCAGGGACTACCTCTATGGGGGAGCAGCAGTGGAGGTGGCTTTCTGGAAAGATATCAGCCTCTTAGGACAAATATTTATTCAGGGCTCCCCGTTACCCGAAACAGACATCCCTTCAATGGACGGGACTGCGGTGCTCCTCTCTTTGGGGGGAAGGTATTCTTCAGGGAAGAACACCTTAGAATTATCGCTTACAGAGGACCCCAATACCTCCGGAGCGCCTGATTTCACCATGAATTTTTCTTTCAGGAGATTGTTCTGAACCTTGTAAGCATCTTATTCTGTAGGCTATTATACATATCATGAAAAAATCAAAAAAACTGAGACCTGAATGGGACGAATATTTTATAGGTATTGCAAAAGCTGTTTCGACCAGAGCCACCTGCTTGCGGAGGAAGTATGGGTCGGTGATCACCAAGGACAATATTATCGTCACCACCGGTTACAACGGCGCTCCCCGGGGTATGAAAGACTGCCTTGATGCAGGCAAATGCACCCGGAAAGAACTCCAGATTCCTCACGGCGAGAGATATGAACTCTGTCACAGTGTACATGCCGAGGCCAATGCAATAATCCGTGCTTCTGTTGATGAACTGAGGGACGCCACGATCTATATTTCCGGTACCGATGAAAAGGGCCGCGAGTGCGACTCCGAGCCCTGTATGATGTGCAAACGGATGATTCTGAACTCACAGATAATAAAAGTCGTTTACTCTGACGGGAACGGCGGATTCTCAGTCGTGAACCCGAAGAAGTGGCTCAAGAAAAGAGTGTAGCCCTTTAAATTCATAGATTCTCTTTATTCCGAGAACCCGTCGTCCATAAATCGTTTCGCTGATCTATGGTATTATTAAATCTTATGGAAAAAAGACTCCAGAAGATACTCTCCGAAATGGGGATAGCTTCGAGAAGAAAATCCGAAGAGCTGATCCTTGAGGGTCGGGTGACTGTCAACGGTCAGGTGGCCATGCTCGGCACCAAGGCGGACGCGGCAAAAGATCACATAAAGCTGAACGGAAAGCTTCTGATCAGGCCGGAACCGAAAGTGTATCTCATGTTCCATAAACCAAGAGGTGTTGTTACGACCCTCAGTGACCCTGAAGGAAGGCCCACGGTCAAAGATTTCCTCAAGAAGGTAAAATACAGAGTTTTCCCTGTCGGACGGCTCGATTATGATTCTGAAGGGTTGCTGCTCCTGACCAATGATGGAGATTTCGCACAATCATTGCTCCACCCTTCGAAAAAGATATTCAAGACATATCTTGTAAAGGCAAAAGGAGAACCGGACGAGGCGAAGATCCAGAAACTGAGGGAAGGGATTAAACTCATGGAAGGAGTAACCGCTCCTGCGAAAATAAAGAAACTGCGGAAGACTGAAAATAATACATGGTTCGAGATGACCATACATGAAGGCAAAAAGCGACAGATCAGAAGGATGTTCAAGGAGATCAACCATCCCGTTCTGAAATTGACGAGAACAAAGTTTGGCGGTCTATCGCTCGGCGACCTGAAATCCGGAGGATACCGGTTCCTGACAGCCGAAGAAATAGAGAAATTAAAAAGAGAATTTGCAGCTGATCGGAGGACAGATGGTTCGCGATAAAGGGTGTGGTGAAATACTGGAATCTGAGATCGGCAAAGACCTCAGTCTCTGCGGCTGGGTATTCAGACGGAGAGACCACGGCGGCCTCATCTTTATAGACCTGAGGGACAGGAGCGGAGTGCTCCAGATCGTATTCAGCCCCGACGTCTCCGGGGCGGCACATGAACATGCACATGACCTGCGGAGTGAGTATGTGATCTCCGTGTCGGGAGAGATCAGGAAACGGCCTCAGGGGACAGAAAACCCCGCCATGGCCACCGGCATGGTCGAGATGTATGTAAAGAGACTTGATGTTTTGAATGAATCAGCTCCCTTGCCGTTCATGGTCGAGGATGCCGCCGATGCTTCGGAGCCGCTCAGGCTTAAACACCGGTATCTTGACCTGAGAAGGCCGGAGATGCAGCAGAATATCATCACGCGGCACCGGACAACCAAGCTTATAAGGGATTATCTCGACGAGAAAGGATTTCTGGAGATCGAAACCCCCATGCTCACAAAATCTACCCCTGAAGGTGCGCGGGATTATCTCGTTCCAAGCCGTCTGAACCCCGGACATTTCTATGCCCTGCCGCAGTCGCCCCAGATCTTCAAGCAGATATTAATGGTAGCCGGCCTCGAAAAATACTTCCAGGTCGTGAAGTGTTTCAGGGACGAAGACCTGCGTGCAGACAGGCAGCCTGAGTTCACCCAGGTCGATATGGAGATGTCGTTCGCCGATACGGCTGATGTAATCAATATAGTTGAAGGCATGATGCAAAAGCTCTTCAGGGAGATTCTCGGCGTAGACCTTGCCCTGCCTTTTCCTACTCTGGGCTTCCATGAGTCTATGGAAAGGTTCGGGAATGACAAACCCGACCTCCGGTTTGGCCTTGAACTGAAAGAAATGGCTGACCTGGCAGAAAAAGGCACGTTCAAAGTCTTTCTCGATGCAAGAAAGTCTGGAGGAAGAGTCAAGGCGATTAATGGCAAGGGGATGGCCGGTCTTTCGAGAAAAGAGATCGAGATGCTGACCGAAGAGGCAATCTCATTCGGTGCAAAAGGCCTTGCATGGATCAAAGTGAAAAACGGATTTGAGTCCCCGATCGCGAAATTCTTTCCTGAAGAAATCCTGCGGCAGATGGCACAGCGTCTTGAAGCAGAAGAAGGCGATTTGATGCTCTTTGTTGCGGACAGTGAAAAAGTCGTTCACGATGTGCTGAGCAGAATGAGGCTGGAATTCGGTAGAAAATTAAATCTTATACAGCCCGGATATAAGTTCGCATGGATAACCGGCTTTCCGCTTTTGGAGTGGAATGACGAAGAAGGCCGGTTTGAGGCGATGCATCACCCGTTCACCTCGCCTGCCGATGAAAACATCGAAACGCTTTCCTCATTGAATATCTCCGACCTCCAGACGCCGGCCTCCGACCTTTCCCGTATCAGGGCAAAAGCCTATGATATCGTGCTAAATGGTTACGAGATCGGAGGCGGGAGCATCCGTATACACCAGCGTGACGTCCAGAAAAAGATGTTCGAAATCCTCCGGATATCAGAGGAAGAGGCACAGACGAAATTCGGGTTCCTTCTCGATGCGCTCGAATACGGCGCGCCTCCCCACGGCGGCATTGCGCTCGGTCTCGACAGGCTGGTAATGATTATGGTCGGTGCATCCTCCATTAGAGAGGTGATCGCGTTCCCGAAAACCCAAAAGGCTTATTGCCTTATGAGCGGCAGCCCGTCGCCGGTTGAACAGAAACAGTTGCGGGAACTCTCCATCAAACTGAATCTGCCGGAAGTATAACTAAATGGGTTTATTCCGGGCCCTGATTATTGCCATTACAAATTTCCCGCATTAAAAGTATCCCCCCCGTTTAAATCACCTGAGCTGAATCCTTTATAAAACCATCGCTTCCTCTGCTCAGAAGTGCCATGGGTAAAACTATCCGGCACAACGTATCCTTGAATGCTTTTTTGAATGCGGTCATCACCGACTGCGCTGGCCGCATTTAATGCTTCGTCAATATCTCCCTCTTCAAGTAAATTCATTCTCTGAACATAATGAGCCCACACCCCGGCAAAATAGTCTGCTTGTAATTCAAGACGAATGAGATATTTATTAAACTCTTTCTCGCCGAGTCTTGAACGGAGAGACATCACCTTCTCATTGATCCCGAGAAGTGTTTGCACATGGTGTCCCACTTCGTGAGCAACCACATACGCCATAGCAAAATCACCCGGCGCCTGAAATCTTTGCTGCAGCTCGTCATAAAAACTCAAATCAATATACAGCTTATAATCACCGGGGCAATAAAACGGACCGGTAGCTGCACCGGAAAATCCACACGCAGATTGAACACTCCCGGAATAAAGAACCAGTTTCGGATATTTATACTCCAATCCTTCCTTACGGAATAACTCCGTCCATACCTCTTCAGTTTCTGCAAGCACCACAGATACAAATTGTGCAAGTTCATTTTCCTCTGCTGTTCCGGTATAGGATGAAGTGGTCTGTGAATCGTTCAGCTGCGCATTGTTCAAAAGTTGTGTTGGATCACCGCCTAACAGATAAATTGCAAGTGCGAGAATTACTGTTCCGATTCCGCCACCCACCATAACTTTCCCAGAACGACCACGGTGGTCTTCAACGTTTGAACTTTGTCTTCTCCCTTTCCAGAGCATAGTATTCTCCTGATTGGTTAATTAAATCGATTATTCCATATGGGACTTCGCTGTTTTGATAGCAAGGTCTTTATCTTTTGTAAATAACCTCCACTCCATTCCTGAAGCGTGAATCCCAGCTTTCTTGTCTTGTCCCCGACAAAAATACCAGTGTCCAAAACGCTCGACAGTAGAAAATGGGTGATTGCCCTGGCAGAGGAACCCGCAAGGATTGATCTCTTCAAAAAAAACAGTCTCTTCCGGGTCTTCGTCGAAAGACAGGTCATCAGGCAATACTATTTGAGATACATCAACCCCTTCCGCTTCCCTTTCATCTAACCATTCTGAAATTGTCATTAAAATAACACTCAAATAAGTCTGGCTTTCTGCCGTCCATATTTTTTCAAGATTTAAGCCTAACCTAACAAGTTATTCTCTTGGACAAGTATTAGAGCATGTAGAGCCAAATCAACTACCAAATATATTATTTATAGTATAGCAGATCCTAAATCAGAAAATATTTCTTTGGAACAGAGAACCAGGCAGGTTAAAACTTCCTTACATACTCCATATATGAATCGTAATTGCGACGTGTTTCACCCATGCTGTCACCGCCGAATTTTTCGAGGAAGGCTTCCGCGATTGTAAGGGCAACCATTGCCTCTCCGATCACGCCGGCTGCGGGGACAGCACAGATATCAGAGCGTTCATAGGCTGCTTCGATGGACTTTTTTGTAATGATATCGACAGAACGGAGCGGTTTTCTCTGTGTCGGTATGGGTTTCATGACAGCACGTACGATTATCGGCATACCGTTGGTGATGCCTCCTTCGATCCCGCCGGCGAAATTGGTTTTTCTGGAAAAGCAGGTCCCCACGTCTCCGGATACCTTACCTCCCCTTCTTCCCCCCTTGGCAAGAGGAGGATTAAGGGGGGTATACAGTATCTCATCCATGACCTCGGACCCTAATTTCCTGCCCATCTCGAACCCGAGCCCAATCTCAACACCTTTCATCGCCTGTATACTCATAACAGCCTGTGTAATCTTTCCGTCAAGTCTGCGGTCCCACTGGATATGGCTCCCGAGACCTGCGGGGACACCGGTGACAAAGACTTCGAATGTCCCGCCGAGTGAATTGCCCTCTTTCATTGCCCGGGCTATGAGCCTGGCCATCTTTTTCGAAACCGCTTCATCAGGACATCTGACGACCGATTTCTCTGCTTTGGCGAACGTTTTCAGGAGTTCTTTTTCGTTCATATCATGAATTTTTACCGCTGTTTTTTGGTTTCCGATCCGAATGACAAAACTGCCAACCGATATCCCAAATTCAGATAAAAATCTTTTTGTGACGGCGCCGAGCGCAACCCTCATTGCAGTCTCGCGTGCACTCGAACGTTCCAGAATGTTCCTTATGTCCTGCTGATCATATTTCATCGCACCCGCGAGATCGGCATGTCCTGGCCTCGGCCGCGTTACGGCCGGGATTGAGCCCTCTGCCTCCGCAAGAGGCGACATCCCTTCATGCCAGTTTTTATAATCCTTATTTTCGATCATGAGCGCGACCGGCGAGCCGATGGTTTTCCCCCATCTGACGCCAGAAAGTATTGCCGCGCGGTCTGACTCGATCTTCATCCTCCCGCCTCTGCCGTAGCCACCCTGTCTTCGCTTCAGATCCCCGTCAATATCGTCCGACGAAATCTTAAGCCCTGAAGGAATGCCTTCAAGGATTCCGGTTAAAGCCTTTCCATGTGATTCACCTGCGGTTATGTAACGTAATGTGCTCATGGTTATCGATTGTTTTGTGAAAGTATACCATAGTTTTTATGGAATTTTTCCCCGTCCGGGAGATAATATACTAGGGATATTCTAAGGTTATGAAATATCCATGAACAGGAAAACTATACCCGGGTATTGTATCGTTCTGGTCCTCTCGTTTCTCCTCCATGCACTGAGTCCTGCAAAAATGTATATCCACCTGATGCTTCCTGTTTTTCTGCTGCTCTATCCGATCATCACGGGCTACAGGGTAAAGATCAGCTTTTCTCCGAAGAATATCGTGTTCGGGCTTGCCGTAACACTGGCCATTCTTGTTCCTTATGGAATTGCCTTCAGGGCACGGATAACTGACCTTGCTCCTTATTTTATAGCGTTCCAGTTTATCAGCGTTGCGTTCCCTGAAGAATTTTTCTTCAGGGGGTTCATTCAGGACTCGCTGGGGAAGAATTACAAATCTGTCGTTCTCGCAAGCCTCTTGTTTGCGCTTGCCCATCTCCCGAAGACGGTATTCGGTGGCGACTGGATTGTGCTCCTCAGTTTTTTCCCCTCACTGGTTATGGGATGGCTTTACCTGAAGACAAACAATATACTGCCCGGGGTCATATTTCACTGGCTTGCGAATCTGATACAACAATCGACACCCGGTTAAAGAGGATAACCATTCCCTAGGCACATTATTGATTCCTGCATAATTAATGCCCTATGCAATTTGCTCGTAATCTGTCACTCCCGCTTGTCGGTCCCGAAAGCTTTCGGGATTCTGAAGAAAGATTCCGGGCAAGCCGGAATGACAAAATAGGACATTACTTTTGCATCTTTCGCTAATTACGAAACAGCTTATTCGACCCTTTCCTTCTCAGAAGATACACAATGATGAGTGGAAGAACCAGCAGAAGGGTATCTGCTATCGCTGTCTGATAGGAACCAGTCCCCCCGATTGCACACCCGCCGCCGCCTCCTCCATTGCCGGAGGAAGATTTCTGCGTTGTTGCCTGTGCCTCATTCGAATACGCTGAATAACCGGCTGCGTTATACGCGCGCACGCGATAGAAGTAAGTTGTAGACGGACTCAATCCGGTGTCACCGTAACTTAAACTGTTCATTCCTGTCTGTGCTATTTCTCCAAATATTCCGCTCTCTCCCGTCTTTCTCTCTATGCTGAATCCGGTTTCAGAGGAGACTTCCGTCCAGGCAAGATCGATGCGGCTTGATGAAACAGCAGTTGCTGCAAGATTTGATGGGGCAGCCGGGGCCATGCCTCTTAACGCTGCAAAGGCATTCAGCCTCCCCCCTGAAACTGAAGTCCCGGTAAGGAAAAGCTTCTTATCCACGTTGTTAAGGAGAATGTTTTTTACATCCGAGAATGCGAATGAAGGATTCGCAGATAAGACCAGTCCTGCTGCGCCACTCACATACGGAGCAGCAAGAGAGGTGCCGCTCCATGCCTGCGATGCATATGAATAGTTGCCTATACTCAGCGGTTGCCTCTGCACAGTAACGTCATCAATATACACACCTTCCTGATGAAGGACCCCGTCTGATTGCAGACCGAAACCGACAGAGAATCTGTCATAGAGATCGCCTGCTTCCGTGATTAAGTCAGTAGAAATCGGAACAAAATTACCTCCTGTATTTCCGTCTGTCCAGGCAACGGTTTCCCAGAATTTGCCGTCTGGAGAGTAATTAAACTGGAAATAATCAAGGCTAAATGAATCAATGTGCCCTTTCCAGACACAGGACAAAACATAACGGTTATTTTTCACGGATGGCAGAAAGGTCAGATAGCCCGCCCAGGAATGTGTATTTGGCAGATAGGTTCCTCCCGGACTGTCTTCAAGGCTGTTTGTTCCGTTCACCCCGGTGCCCGCTGTTACCGCCCATGATGCGTTCACTCCACCCTGGGCCCATCCAAGCAGTGGAAGCAGCCCTGATGCACTGTCAAAGTTCTCACTGTAAACAGTAACCGGCGCACCCGGTAAAATAACAGGGACCGTGCTGTAGATCACCACTCCGGGGGCAGCCAGATCAACAGATGTTGCTCCATAGTTCGAAAAATACGCGAGGTTGTCCATGCTGTCGGAAGCAGCAACTGATATGATATTGTCGAGGGTAAATCCTGAAGGATAGAATGGAGAGAAATCATTGTTCTGAGCCTCATTCCCGGCAGCGGCAACAAAGAGCACCCCTTTGGATCGTGCATAGCTGATAGCATTATAGAGAGTATTTGAGTAATCGTAACCACCCCAGCTTGCATTGATAATCCGTGCTCCATTGTCGGCAGCATAGATAATTGCCCTGGCTGCATTCCCCACATCACCTGACCCGCTCACCCCTAAAAAGCGGAGGGCCATGATTCCGGCTGACCACATAACACCGGATCCGCCAGCCCCATTATTGCCCTGTGACGCAATAATACCCGCGACATGAGTTCCGTGCGAGTCCAGGTCCTCAGGATACCCGTCATTATCAATGAAATCCCATCCATTCACATCATCGACATATCCGTTCCCGTCGTCATCTATGCCATTCGCCGGAATTTCTTTCGTATTCCGCCAGACATTTGCTGTAAGGTCCGGATGGCCATATGCCACTCCTGTATCGATTACAGCGATGAGAATAGCGTTTGACCCGGTGGTGATGTCCCACGCTTCCGGAGCATCGATATCTGCATCAATGCTCCCGCCGGTCTGTCCGGTATTGGAGAGCCCCCACTCCTGAGTGAATCCGGGGTCATTTGGGATGACCGCCTTTCGCACAATATAATTTGGTTCTGCATATTCAACATCGGCATTCGATCGATAGGAGGCAAGCGTCTCTTGAAGGTCCATGGCATCTGACAAGAAAATCCGTTGCACTCCGATCTGCTTTAGTTCCCTGACAGTTGCCGCACCCATTGCGTAATTAAGCGTATTTATTGTGTGACTTGGAGTTCCTGTTTTGAATTTCACAAGAATTTCTCCGGGAAGATACCGGGGCAACTGTAACACCATCCCGCCGGGGGGACCTCCCTGTGTATGTACAGCGACAGAGTCAGAATTCGTTGTGTTTTGAGTGATCCGGGGTTGTCCTTCAGCGCCGCACCCTGCAAGAGCCAGCACAAGAATCATACAAATGAAATATCTCATAGTAACCTCCTCATAGGTGAAGGTTACCCTTCACCGGTATTACAAAATAACCGGGAGAAACTTTATATTGCTCAAGTTCCGCGAGCAGAAAGGGATTTTCCGCAAATGACCTGCCCGGCATGATTTCCATGGCAAGATCCATCACAGCGTTCTGAATTTTGCCCTTGAGTCTCGCGAACACTTCTTCTCCCTCGAATGAAACTGACAGGATATGTATCGTATCACCTTGTATGTCGAGCGCTCCTGTAATAGCTCGAAACATATTCAAGGGCACCCTTCTTCCCGAATAGGTCGCAGGTTCAAACCGGGCGTCCCTGGAAACAAACTCAACATGACCTTCTGCATCGGTTATTGCTACTGTTCCGGACAGGGTGCCTTTTCCTGTTAATCCGATTCTTTTCAGAAACACTATCTCGCTGATACCGACTTTGTTCAGAGAAAAATCCATCTCCTGCCTGTCCTTCGTAAATTTCATTTTGCCGGAAATAGTCCCTCCGTATACCTCTCCGTCGATCACCCCGCGCAGACTGGAGAGGAAGAGACTGGCCGGGTGAATACGGAGGGAGATATTATGCAAAGAAATCAGTTCATGGCTGTTCCGCCTCAGGACAGCTGTATCAACATATATAGTATACAACAACCCTTTCTTCAGCCCATGCAATTCAATGTCAATTCTGTGTGCCGAGAAGGAATCTTCGATAATGGCCTGCAGCGTGTTGGGAGAGAAAACAAACCATGGTCCGAAGATAATCAGGACCAGCGCACATATGAGGATGAGGAAAATCTTCACTTTGTCTTTAAGAAGGAGAGGACAAGGGAGATATTCATCAGTTCGGGATTCTCAAAAGACTTCTTTATGGTAACCTTTTTCATGGTAAGGACCATGGGCGCATTCTCGATTCTGTAAAGGATATTCACCGTCTCGTTCATATTCACTTTCTCTATAGTGAGATCGGCATCCTCTTCAAATCCGTCCCTGATCTCTTTCTTTCCTGTGGATTTCAGAGTTTTTATCTTGTCTTTCAAGCCCATGGACAGAAAGACTTCATCGACTGCCTGGACAATGCCCTGAGGGCCGGACCGGCCCTTCCTGCCTTCCACGGAATCTATTTTCTGTTTCAGCGAGATGTATTCATCTTGCAGCAGGAGCAGTTCGTTCCGTTGTCCTTTGAGCATGGCAAGTTCTTTTTTTGATGATGAGAGCTGATACATTCCGGATAGGAAGAGAAAAAAAACAATGATCAGACCGACAAAAAAAACAACGGCCCCCCTGTTTTTTAAAAACGTCATCAGGATTTCCTCTCCCTAGCTGTTATGGTGAATAGCATCCTGTCCTGTGCAGAAGACTTCGAGTCTGATATGGCGACCCCTTCGAAAAGACCATCCAGGCTGTCCTTCATCTTCTGCACGTCACTCAGCGTCGGCGCTTCGCCCTTCAGAATCATGTTCTCCCTGTCAATGGTTATCTCATGAAACACCACGCCCTGCCTGTCAGTATCCGATATCCTGAGGATGGTTGCAAGAGGGCTGATCCCTAAGTAGAGTCCCTCATCGGTTTTCAGTTCTTTCATATGGGACTTCATCTGATGGAGCTCGTTGATGATATTTTTTTCTCCGGGGAACGCTTCCTGATATTTTTTTCTCATATCATTCTTTACTGCTGCAATTTCTGAGCGGACAGAGAGAATATTCAGCAGTATACCTGCCGCAAACATAAGCGCGATGAATATCGCGAGAAGCGCAGTCCACCTGAGCGACCTCTTTGTCTTATCGATTTCACGGGTATATGCAAATTCGTCCCTGCGGAGGTTGACGGTCGGAGTGTTCATCTCTTCAATCGCAAGAGATACCCTTTCCTGCGCCTCCAACTGCACAGGAGCGAGAAGTTTTTCCGACGAAAACCCCCGGATCACTTTGCTCAGCTCAAGCGATGTTACGCAGAAAGGGTCTGCATTGTATGTTTTCAGTTTTCTGAGGAGGTCTCCGATAGTCTGTTTCCCGGCATACACTGCAAGCACCTGAGTTGCGTTCCCGGAATTATTGAGCGGAACGCCATCAAACACTACCTTCTCAGATCCTCCGAGGATGATAGTGTCAAGTTCGAAGGGAAGGACATTCCGGACCTTGTCTTTCTGCACAAACGGGAGGTCTACGACCCTGAAATTGAGGCTGCTCAGAGGAAGGCTTACATAGGTATTCTCTATAGAACCCGGAACGGGATCGAGGGAAAAATCCAGGTTGCCGGATAGGGGATATGTTTTCCGCTCCCTGAGAGTATAGGCTCCTCTTCCGGAATCGAAAATATAGGTTTCGACTTCTGAGTCCCTGATATCAATAAAGAGTACTGTCGCCATTAATATTCCTTCCAGTACTCAATTCTGTTTTTCGTAGTATTCAATACCATGTCAATAATTCTTTTCACACCACCTGATGTAGCAGTAGAAGTTATAGAAAAGTATTGTCCTTCTGCAGTCAAAAAAACCCCTGATTCAGTTGCAAATCCGTTCACAATACCTTGAAGCTGTCCTACAATTTGCCATGGTTCACCATTAAAAGGGCTAAGATTCCGGTGATTAATTATTCTCTCTGCATCCTGCTCTTTCACCGAATCTGCTACGCTCCTGATAACGGGAATACCTGCTCTATTAATATTAACATAGAGCATTCCCTTTGACCCGCACACGGTAATATAAGGGACTAACGTATCATAATCTTGTTTGGTAATCCCACGCATTAAGAGAAGTTCGTCAGTACTATCCAAAAAAGTATTTTTCGCCCCAATTTCTCCCCCTGAGATTTTCACCTCACTATTTTCATCGATCCAGTCAACGATTCTGTCTGCTATCCTCTCATCGAGTGAGAGCACACTGAGAAGCCTCTTCAGTGCATTGTATGCTCCCATATTCACAGCCCGATCACCACCTTCACGAACAAGAGAGTTAAGATTGAATTTGGCAGTTTCGTCCTCTACACTGATTTTTATATTCCCCTGAAAGTCCTTAAAAGGATTTTCAACAGGCATCTCAATATGATTCTGTGTCTTATACTCTGTTGCGTTCGCAATATCTTTAAGCATCCTGGCAGTCACATTCACGCCTGATTTTGCCATAAGAGAGAGGCGCTGTGCATCCCGCCAGTTATAGAGATTGTTCGTACCTATATAGACGCCATAGGAGAATTCCACTACCATTGCGGTCAAGAGAACAATGACAAGCAGCGTTATGACCAATGCCATACCGTGCTCATTCTTTACTAATACTAAGTTTCTCATAAGGGGTATCTATACCTGATTTCCTATCCTCGGCTTTGCGATATCATTGAGCGTAATCGTGTGCCCTTGAATGTTCATGGTCATGCCTATCCTCAGTTCCTCGGGTTTTGCTTTATTTATTGCTGCATCCCAGGTCCTTACCCAGGTATCATTATATTTTGCTTCGACGGCAAAACCTTCAAGATCTTCTATAATGTCAATGCCCTCTGATTCTTCCCTGCCGTACGGCGATTCCACCTTTTTGAAGAGACTCAGTTTTCCCTCTTTCTCCTCAACATAATATGAAATCTTCGAAAGCCCGGGGCGTAACGTAGAGAACGCAGTGAAATCAAGCTGCGTAGTCTGCTTGCCGTAGACATCCCTGTCCTCAATTCTGAACAAAGTAGCTGCGTCCTGTTCATTCTGATAGGCCGATTCAAGTTCACACCTGAGGATGTCGATAGCCCTTCTTGCCTCCTGAAGTTTTGTCAAAGATTCATCCATTCCTTCCATGGCCCTGTAGCTCATGAAAAATGTGCTGTAGAGTGCGGCAAGAATGACAGAGAGGATTGACACTGCGATAAGCACCTCCAGGAGCGTAAAACCGGCTTCTCTCCGGGATGGAGGAAATCCGGACTTATTCTCCCCTGCGAAATGGGAGAGGGGATATATCTTATTGAATAACAAACTCATTCAGTTTCACCTCTTCACTCCCTGCTTTTACCACAACGATAATTTCTGAAACCCCGATATACGGTGAAGCATTCACAAAAGTCTCGAAGGAGTAATGCTCATGGGGAGCATCAAACTCTCCCTTGCTGCTGGCAGGATCTTTTTCGAGATCCGCCATCTTGCTCTTGGCGAGCAGGGTTGCGACCGTAATAGTCTCCTGCCTCTCGATGAGTCCCAACTGGTAGTTCACTGAATAGATGAGGGTGATAAGCAGGCTGCTGAGTATAGCCAGTACAATCAGGACCTCGAGAAGCGTAAAGCCTTTATCCTTCATCCTGCGTCTCTATTTTCACCCTGCCGCTCAGATGGTTCAGTGTGATTTTCATGTGGCTGTCTCCCCGCTTCATGTAAACAACGAGATTCTCCCGGGCTCCGAGAGGTTCAAAGAAAAGAGTCAGTTCACCACTTGACACAAGACCTCTCGATTGTATCTCGACACCGGTAAGACCATCAAAAGACCGTGTTTTATTCCCTCCGGGTTCACTCCAGACAACCATGTTTTTCCCAAGATCGAATTTAAGAAAGAACGTCTCTTTTCTCGACACCGCATTGTCATTCACGTATCTCAGGATTGAGGCCATCTCCCGTGCTTCGGCCTTAAGCCTGCTCTCTCCGAAACCGGAGAAGGTCGGCAAAACAATCGCAAGGACCAGAGACAGGACGAAGAGTACGACAATCAGCTCGATAAGCGAAAACCCGGTGCTATTGGATGTCCCAGTTCTTGATCTCCGCATCTTTCCCTTCACCGCCCTCTTTCCCATCTGCTCCGTAGCTCAAGATATCAAAGTCTCCATAGATACCGGGTGAGATATAAACATAGGGATTGTTCCAGGGGTCAAGCGGGATTTTTCTCTGTTCAAGATAACCACCATCACGGTATTTATGGGGTATTTGCCCGACAGTGGGCTTCTCGATAAGTGAGTCAAGCCCCTGTTCCGTAGCCGGATAAAATCCGTTGTCGAGCTTGAAGAGTTTCAGTGCAGTCTCAAAATTCCTTATCTGAACCTTTGCCTCTGCAATCCGTGCATCATCGGTCCGCCCTATGATCTTCGGCGCCACAATCGCCACAAGGAGACTGAGGATGAAGACCACTACAATGATTTCAAGCAGGGTAAAGCCTTTCTTGTTCTTCATGATTCCTCCGTTCTGTGGTATTTGTCATGCCGGCTTGTCCGGCATCTTTCTTCAAAACAAGAAGGATTCCCGACAAGCGGGAATGATGACTGTTCTATTCTCTTATGTGCTACGGTAAAACAAATTGGCAAATTTTTGTTCATTGATTTTTCTCATTTTATCAACTGGTTTAACTGGAATATCGGCAGAAGGACTGCGAGGACGATGAGTCCCACCAGAAAGCCCATGCAGAGAATCATCACCGGTTCAAGGAGTGAAAGGGCTTTGTCCACCCTGCGGGAAAACTCTTCCTCGTAGGAACGCGCGGCATTTTTCAGAACCTCTACCAGTTGTCCGCTCCTCTCCCCAGTCGAAATCAATTGGAGAAGCACCGGGGGAAAGCCAGCGAGCGATGCAGAAAGCCGCGCACCCTCCGACACCCTTTTCCCGGATTCCAGAACGTTCATCTCGATCACTTTATTCCCGATAGACTTTGCAGAAAGTTCGAGAGAATTCAGCATAGGGAGCCCCCCCTCAAGAAGGAACCCCAATGTCCGGGCGAAACGCCCGAAGTAAAGACTCTGGAGGATATTCCCGGGAATGCGCAATAACATCCTGTCGAGGAATACGCGTTTTTTCTCCCTCATTTTTCTAAGCAAATACAAGCCGCCGAGCAGGAATCCCATAAGGAGCCACCAGTAGCGCTGAAAAATCTCACTCACCCAGATAAGGACCACGGTAAGCAAGGGGAGGGCACTCTGGGTGTCTTTATATATTCTGGTAATTTTCGGCATCACAAAGGCGAAAAGAAAAGAGAGCACGATAAAACTTATGCAGATCATGAAAACAGGGTAGACCATCGATGTCCTTACTTTGGATTTCAGGCTGTCCTGAGCCTCCAGAAAATCAGCAATGCGGATGAGAATATTGTCCAGATTTCCACTTGCCTCTCCGGCGGCAACCATATTGATATAGAATTCGGGAAATATTTTCGGATACTCTTCCAGCGCCTTTGAGAAACCCGATCCGGCAGCAATCCGTTCTCTTATGCCCACCAGCATGGTTTTCCAGGAACCTTTCTGTTCGTCGGAAAGAGACCGGAGTGCCTCAAGAAGCGGAACGCCGGAGGAGATAAGTGTTGACAGTTGACGTGTCACAGAGGGGAGGAGGGTTACGTCGTGCCGGTTGAACAGAGAGAACCATCTTTTCTCTGAAGCCCCTGCTACGTTCCTTGGATAGAGTCCGGACTCTTTAAGCCTGAGCGCTGCCTCCTTCTGGCTTGCTGCCTCGATCGTGCCCGCGACCTCCGAACCGTCAGGTCTGTATCCCTTATATTGAAATATCGGCATAATCCTTCTGTGTTACCCGCAGAACCTCTTCAAGGGTTGTTATCCCCTGAATCACCTTCTCAAGTCCATCCTGCCGAAGTGTTTTCATGCCCTGCGAAACCGCCTGGTTCTTTATTCTCTGAGAATCCATCCGTTCGGTGATCATAGGCCGTATCTCATTGCTGATCTCGAGCAGTTCGAAAATGCCCAGCCTCCCGATATATCCCTTTCCCTTGCATTTGTCACATCCTTTGCCCTTGAAAAGAAGAAGCGTGCCACCCTCCCCCCTTGAGGGGGAGTGAGGGGTGGGGGGTGCATGCATCTGCATGAAATACGATTTCTCGACTTCAGAAGGCTCATAGGCGATCTTGCACTGCGGACAGATCGTCCGTACCAGCCTTTGCGCCAACACAAGGGCCAATGACGAAGCAACGAGGAAGGGCTCGATTCCCATGTCTATGAGCCTCACCAATGCACTCGGTGCATCATTTGTATGAAGGGTACTGAGAACGAGATGTCCTGTAAGCGATGCCTGCATGGCTATTTCGGCCGTCTCCAGGTCTCTTATTTCGCCGATCATAATGACGTCGGGGTCCTGTCTCAGAATAGACCTGAGCCCTGAGGCAAAGGTAAGCCGTATTTTAGGGTTCACCTGCACCTGTCCGACACCTTTCAGCTGATATTCGATCGGGTCCTCAACCGTGATAATATTCTTTTCTTCTGTATGAATCCTGTTGAGCGCAGCGTACAGGGTCGTCGTTTTTCCGCTCCCGGTGGGACCGGTAACCAGGATGATCCCATCCGGTCTCCTCAGATGGTCCTCCATCTTCTTTTCGTCATCCCTGTTAAATCCGACCTCCCAGAGACCCAGCAGGCCCTGCTTTCTGTCAAGGAGCCGCAAGACCGCTCTCTCCCCATGTGAAGTGGGTATGACCGACACCCTGATATCGATATCCCTTCCCCCGAGAAGAAGCCGTATCCTTCCATCCTGCGGGAGCCGCTTTTCAGCGATATCGAGGTTCGACATGATCTTGATTCTGCTGATTAACGCGTCCTGAATGATTTTCGGCGGGGTCAAAACCCTGTGCAGTACCCCGTCTATTCTCAATCTCACATCAAGTTCTTTCTCATACGGCTCGATGTGGATATCACTTGCTCTCTCTTTTACCGCCTGGAGAAGGAGAGCGTTGAGGAGACGGATTATAGGAGCCTCCTCGGTCAGTTCGAGCAGATCTTTCGGGGCTTCGAATTCAGTCGCAACAGAGGAAAGGTCCTCTCCGGTTATGGTATCCATAACCTCCTCTGCCGAACCCAACTGCCCGTAAAACCTGTTGATTGCATCGAGGATGACCCCTGAACCTGCCTTGAAGGGTCTGGGCTTTAATCCCAATGTTTTAGCGACTTCCGAAAGTGCCAGCACCCCCCTGTCGTCTGCAACGGCGCCTGAAAGTTCTTCGCCATTCCGACTGAACGGGAATATCTGGTTGTTCTTCACGAAGCTGAGAGGAATATTCTTGAGAAGGGAAATTTCTACATCCTCATCCTTTATAACATCGATCGTTTCCATCTGTATTCATTGTATCTTCATAATATAATTGGGTTCTGCATATTCCACTTCCTGACAGGCAGTGAAAATCTTGACCGCATCTTTCACATCCTGGTTTTTTTTCAACTCTATCCGGTAGAGCCCTTTCGGTTGTAACGGGGACAGGATAGCAGCGCCTTCCCGAGAAAGTATCTCCATTATTCTCTCTTCTGAAGTCTCTCCCCTGAATTTCACGAGCAACTCGCCCTCTTTGTACCTTTCCTCCATCCTTGCAAATTGCAACTGTTTTTCACCGGTCAGTTTTTCAAGCTGATCGGGTTCTCTCACAATATGGGGTGTTAAAAATATGAGCAGGTTTGTCTTCTTTTTTTCCATAGATTTATTCTTGAACAACCAGCCCAGGAGGGGGATGTCGCCCAAGAGAGGTATTTTATTCACTGTTTCTTCCTCCCGCTCTTCCATGAGCCCCCCTATTACAACTGTCTGGTTATCCTTGACAAGAACAGACGTTTTTGTCGAACGTTTCGTTGTGCTCGGTCCCACGGTAAGCACCACCGTGGTCGATTCCTGCTTCAGGGCTGATATCTCCTCATAGATATCGAGTTTCACATGGTTCCCTTCGGTAATCTGCGGAGTGATCCTCAGGGTAATTCCGACGTCTTTTCTTTCAATCGAGGTAAAAACTGATTGCGGTCGCGCGGGGTCCGATTCTTTCTGAGCTATGAACGGGACATTTTCCCCCACAATGATTTCCGCTTCCTTGTTGTCTGAAGTCAGGATCTGTGGGGTGGAAAGGACATTTACTGCGTCCTTGAATTCGTTCAGGCTGAAAAGTGCAGCAAATCCCGGGACTGTGAGTATCGAGGTCACAACTGATCCGTCCGAACCGGTTGTCGTAATCGGAACATCAAGAAAGTTTCCCATGCCACCGGCTGTCATTCCGGTGAGTCCGTAGAGAATACCCTGCATTGAGGTAGAGTCGATCTGGCCGAACCCTCCGACCGCTACCGGTTCTCCGTTCTTCTCGGCGATGATCCGCCACTTGGACCCGAGTTCCTGCAATCTGTCTATTGATGCTTCAACGATCATCGCCTCCACGTATACCTGCCTTCTCTTCTTGTCAAGCTGCCTTATTACCTGGACAAGGTTCTGATAATCTGCAGGAGAGGCGACAATGACGAGAGAGTTGGTCGCCTTGTCCGGAGAAATAATGAGCCTTCCTCCCGGTTCAAAGGGGCTTTTCTGGGCCTGCCCCTGCTGTCCCGCCTGCCCTGCCCTTGCCTGTGCAGAAATCCCTGTAATCATCGTATCAAGGACCTTGGAGAGTTCTGTTGCGTCTGCGTATTCAAGGAAATAGACGTTGATCTTGCTTGTTGCATCGGGAAGCGGGATATCGAGGAGGGATATGATCCTCTTTATGGCCTCTTTTTCCTGCTTATCCGCGATAAGTATAATGGCATTCAGGCGGGTATCTGCAAAAACCGACGATTTGGATTCTTCGACAGACGCTGCCGGCACCGGTTCACCCGGCCTCAGCCCGCGCATCGCGGAGGGTTGCCCTTTGCTGCTCAGAACCAGTGTCTCGGTGAGGATCTTCACAACATCATCCGCATTTGCATACTTCAGCAGGATAATTTCCGCTTCCTCTATGCCCGGTTTGTCTATCACTTCAAGGATCTCCAGTATCCGCTGGATATTCATTGCAGAGTCCACAACCATAAGCATATTTCCAGGGCCGAAAGAAGAGATATGTCCGTCCCTTGAGACAAGGGGTTGGAGGAAATTCATCGCCTTTGTAGATGATATCGCCCTCAGTTGTATAAGCCTTGTGATATACGCGTCGCCCACCGGCACAACCTCTTCTTTCTGGAGCTCGGCCCCAGTCTGCTTTGCCTGAGTAGTCGGCAGGATCTTATACACTTTCCCTGACGGGATGATGGTGAATCCCTTCAGTTCCAGTACTGAGGTGAAGAGATGGAATGCGTCCTCCACAGAAAGTCTGGACGGAGCAATGATGGTTATTGTACCTTTTACTCTCTCATCGAATACAAAGTTTTTGCCTGTTACTTCACTGATAAACTTCACAACAACCGGTATGTCCACATCAACAAAATTAAAAGCGACTTTTTTCTCCCTGCCTTTTTGTTTTCCAGTCTGTTTTAGTTCCTGCTGAGGATTATCCCCTGGTTGTGCTGTGGTGACAGGCTGATCCTCTTGAACAGTAATATCGGTCGGGTTTTCTTCAGCGAAGAGACATTCATGGATGAGGATAGATGAGACAAAAAATCCAATTAACATCAGCATAGCGAAGACATTAATAATGTCTGATGATCGTTGTTTATTCATTTCCTCTCGCTGTTTTTCATCTCTTCAATCTATTGTGGCTTGAGTTGAGCAATCTCCTCTAGGAGGTCTATTCTGTATCACTGTTTATTTTAGCATCAAACACTAGTTACAGCCAGTATTAAAGGTTTTATTAAGGTTCTCATAATAGTGTGGACATAAAATTCAGTGCATTTACTTTGTCATGCTGGCTTGTCCAGCATCTTTCTTCGCAACAAGAAGGATTCCCGACAAGCGGGAATGACAGTTACGTATACTTTATTCGGCATAATTTATGTCTCTCTGTATACTATGCGCTTTTTATTCATTTCTTACTTTATCTGATACGTCATAGTCATCCGTGCACCCGACCGGATCATGTCAATCTGCACCCTGTCGAGACCTCTCAGCGCATTAAATGCCTGCAGCGCTCTTTCAGGATTCGAAATATCATATTCATTTATCCGGAGTAGTACATCACTGTCCTGAAGGCCCAGGCTGTGGTATATCCCCCCCGGTTTCACCTCACTTAGGACAAACCCTTCCTCCTTGCCGTTTGCAACGTTTGGTTTCAGCCGTGCGTCAGTCATCATCTGGCCCGGATTGGCGATTGCGTGCTGGAGTTTATTCTGATCAACGATGTATAAACCCGTCCCCACCCTCTGGGCAAATGCGGAAAGTTGTGGACTGCCTGCAATGCCTGGTTTGCTGATCTCTTTTATTTTGACATCATCGAGGGGGATTTCTATTTCTTTTCCGCTCTGTCTGAGCATGACCTTTTCTTTCTCTACACGAGAGAGTTTCCCGACGCCAAAGACCTGTTCGCCGATTTTAAATACTTCCTGAATTCCCGTTTTGTCTCTAAAAACCCCGAAACTCAGTTCCTTCGGTCCCACTACCGTACCAATAAGTGCAATATCAGATGACTGCGACTGGCTTGTTGCAGAACCAGTCAACAGTTTCAGTTCTCCTCCGGCAAATCCAAAAGGATTGTTTGTGAGAATCCCGGAGTACTCTATAAATTGCGTCTTTTTCGCACCCGCTTCTTTATCGGCCGGCAAAGTGGATCCCGTCCTTATGGTCTTTCCCTGTCCAAAATACAATGTCATCGCATCCCTCGCGAGAAAAAATACCGCAAAAAGGAGGAGGATGCTGAGGATGACATTCAGGAAAAAAATATTTCTCTTTATAAGAAGTCCGGTAATCAATGGTTATCCTGGTTTAAATGCAAATTCATCTCGTGTACCGTTCCCTAAACAAGTGGTCTTATTAAAGCTGATTTATTATACAAAGCGTCATAAATCTTTGCTTATACCATACTCGCATAAACTGTCATTCCGGCTTGTCCGGAATCTTTCCTGGCTTCTCGGAAGGATTCCCGACTCCCGAACGCTTTCGGGATTGCGGGAATGACATCCCTTTTGATCCGCTCATAACACCAATCGTTTGCAGGACCACTACAGAAGAACAACAACAAACATCCAAAAACACACAACCCCGAACAAGTTCGGGGTTGTATTGAAAATTTATAGGCTGTGCTTACCCTTAACTCCTCCGTCTTATGAGTGCGAGTACGATTGCAGGCATCAGCAGCATCAGGAGATCTGCAAATGCTGTCGGTGTATTCTGCGGCCCTCCGACAGAACATCCTCCGCTTCCGCCGTGCTCCTTCGTGTTCCCACCTGAAGTAAGCGTGGTCCCTGAAATTTCATTGGAATATGCAGAGTATCCCGCAACCGGATTAAATGCTCTCACCCTGTACCAGTATGTTGTTGCCGGACTGAGTCCCGTATCGGTGAATGTTGAGGTGTTCTGTGCCACCTGACCTACCTGAGCAAAATCAGTGTTCGATGTACGCCTTTCGATCAAATAGTTCTGTTCAGTCAACGAATTGTCCGACCAGGCAAGTTGGATCTGAGTGCTCGATGCACTTACCACCCGCAGGTTTGTCGGCGGATTGAGGGGGGTAAAAGCAGTCGCTTCAGTCCCTTGCTGCACAGGCGATTCACCGATATCATTATACGCCCTCACCCTGTAATAATATCTCGTCCCGTCTATGAGGCCTGCATCCGAGTAAAACGATCCATTCACACCGATTGCGGCTATCTGCAGATAAGAAATCCCGTCCGTTCCTCTATAAATCCTGTAGCCGATTTCGTCCGTAGCCCGGTCAGTCCATGCCAGATCCATCTGTAATGAAGATACAGGCGTCGCAGTAAGATCATATGTCGCCCATAGTGATTTCAGGGCTCTGTCTGCGTTGATCCTTCCGCCAGTGAGTATCCAGCCGTTCATCGTGGGTAGCACATCGACATATCTCAGTATCATTGTCCGGATTTGGCTGTGGGTAAAATGAGCATAATAAGCGCTTACAAGGCCAGCGAGTCCTGTAACATGCGGAGCTGCCATAGACGTGCCATCGAACATCTCAAAATGGCCATATCCATAATACATCGTCCACCAGTTTGGGACTGTACTGAAAATATAGGTCCCTGGTGCAGCCACGTCAACAGATGTCGGGCCGAAATTGCTGAATGAGACCCTTCTGTCATCCTGGTCAGTCGCTGCGACAGAAATGATATTTGGCAAGTTATAGCTTGCAGGATACATTGGCATTACATCATTGTTGTCCCCGACTCCGTCACCCCCGCCGTTCCCTGCAGAAGCTACAAAGAGGATTCCCGCCACATTTGCCCGGTCTATAGCCTGATATTCAGAGGTCGAAAAATTACCGCCGCCGAAGCTGGCATTCATGGCTCTTACATTCACCCCATGGTTATTTTTCATGGTAATAGCATAATCGATGGCTGCGATTTCAGCCCCGACATCACAGGAACCATTCACGTCGCATACCTTTAACGCCATCATGTTTGTCAGCCACATAACGCCCGCAATGCCTGTACTGTTATTCCCTTTGGCCCCGATGACTCCTGCCACGTGCGTCCCGTGTCCATAGTCATCCATTGGATCATTATTATTATCGATAAAGTTCCATCCTGTACAGTCGTTCAGGTATCCATTTCCGTCATTATCAACAGCATCGGTACAACTCATCTCGCCCAGATTCCTCCATATGTTCCAGACAAGGTCATTGTGGCCGTAATCAATTCCTGTATCAAGCACCGCAATAGTTATGTCACCGCTGCCGATGGTGACATCCCATCCTGCCGCCATTTTGATATCGGCTCCTGCTGTCCCATATGCATATTGTCCGGTGTTCCAGAAAGACCACTGGTTTGCGAAATAGGTGTCATTCGGGATTATTGTTTCTGTCTTCCTTATATAGTTCGGCTCTGCATATTCAACATTCTGGTTTGCCATATACTGCATGACTGCATCTTTTACAGAAAGTCCCTTGGGGAGTTTAACGTGCTCAAGCGTCGGGATGATTGTATATTTCCTGACCACAGAGGCGCCGACTGTCTTATGCACAGCGGAAGACGATGCAGCTTTGACCCCTGATTTGAATTTCACAAGCAGTTCCCCATCTTTGTACTGGCCGCCATTCTCGATCTCTGCAAGAATGGACTGCGCAGAGAGCTTAATGCTGCCTGAGGACCCTGAAGTATCTGAAGAGATATTCGTGGAAGACTGGCTGCCGCAGGCGACAAGAAACACGCATATTATCAAATATAAATATTTCCTCATAGTTTCACTCCTTTATTGAGATCATTCACACTCATCATCTCCATTCAGAATCCTTCAATGTATTATAAGGGGGCAGATTTTATCCGCCCCCTTATTTATTTCTTTGCTTATGGACGTGTCACTGTTAATGTTATTGTCCCATGCTGAGGAGTGGGCGCACTATCTGTTACTATTATGGCCACAGCCGTGCTGCTGGGATCTGCGAATAACGGACAGGCTGTAGTTGCTGTAAAAAAACCACCCGCAGGAATTGGGTTGCCGGCAATTATTACACCACCATGTGTTGAGATTGCGGTGTACGGAGCAATCCCGCCTGAGACAAAGAATGTAACTACCGCTCCACTGCAGCTTGCAGTTGCAGTTGGAGGCAGGAACACTAGTGGTGTTACCTCAATAGCGATTGTCAGCGTTACAGTGACCGGTGGTCTTCCAGAACTATCTGTGATCGTAATCTCCACATCTGTATCTGCCGTTGGTAATGCTGCAACCGTTGCAGTCAATGTTGTGCCTGCAACTCCAACGGTAACCAGCGCGGTATTATTTGAGGTTGCATTATAAGGCGCAACGCCACCTGATATTGCATAGGTAGCTGTATCGCCAACTGCAGGATTTGTGAGCGTCTGCGAGTCCGGCGTAACAGCAAATTCTGTTGTTACCACAATATCAGCAGTAGCAGTGAAGTTAGCGATGGAAGCGGTAACCGTTGCAGTCCCTGTTTGTGTATCAGAAGGGGTGAAGACTGCTGATGCCACCCCATTACTGGTAAGCGCAACAACCGGGGATACTGTCCCCAAAGTCACAGGATTGACACTGAATTGTACCGCAAGATCGTCCGGGATTGTGCCGGCGCTTGTCGTAATGGTAGCAGTAATAGCAGATGTTTCTCCTGCAATAACTCCTGTGGGAGTTGCATTCAGTAGAATCCCGGTGATAAAAACCGGCTGGAGGAATATGGTTATGCTATCTGCGGAACCGTTCGCTCCTACGGCCTGGATAAGGAGAGAGGTCTCCTGTCCGACAACAGAGGTCGGAGAAACTTTCAGGTAAGCGAATGCCTGACCGGCTGAATTGGTCATGAATGTATCCCCCAGCGGGAACGATGCGCCTGAGTCACCACTGAATGTTACACTCATGCCTACAATCCGTTTGCCAAATTCATCATATGCAGTAGCCCGTAATGTCGCATTATCATCGGTTGGTATTTCAAAGAAATTAAAATCACTTGTCTCATTATAAATTCCGTCGTTATCAGCGTCTATATCAAGAACAATGGTTGGCTGCGGCCACATGAGGGCGAAATTAGAGTAATAGATGATTATCCTGTCCCTCACCTGGTTTAACCCTTCGTCGACCTCTGCCTGAATCGTTGCAAAGCCGACTTCATGGGAGTGCAGGGTAACAGTGGCAATACCATTTGCATCAGTTTTATCAGTAATCTTATCCAGAACCCCAACCGGTGAAAGGTTGGTGAACCTGACAGGCTTGTTTTTGACAGGGTTGCCGTTCCCGTCCAGAACCTTTGCATGCAAGGTGATATCGCTGTTCGTATGTGAGACAAAGTGAGAAGGCGTTAATTCAACAAGTGTAGCTTTACCGGGATTCTCACCTTTCGGTGAATCCATTGACCCGCCTCCCCCACCGCAGCCGGCAAATGAGAGTGCAAAAGCAAGTAACGCCATTATTATGAAGACTTTTTTCATCTTATCCTCCAAAACTGTAATTGCTCACACTACTGACTAACAGTTATCAAACCACCCAATCTGGAAATTCATCTGTGTCTTGACGGTAAAAGCTTCGCCATATTCATTTTTTCCATAGAAAGTAAAAATAGCTGTATAGTTGTTAATATATGCAAGGTGAGAATCATAACGGCCCGATAAAACATCATCTCCATACTTCTCTTTTCTGGGCAGGTCAATAAGCGCTATGGTCCATATAAGGCTCGTAGTACCGTTCCCTGAAAGGGGAGGGGAAATGATGATAGTCTCAAAACGGGTATCCTTTTCGATCGGCGGAGCCCCGAGTGAATCATTCGAACGTTTGTATTCTATGGTATATTTATCGATATAAAGCGTCCCTGGCTTTATGGTAGGGTTTGGGTTTATGAGGGACGCGGTGAACGTCACTTCTGCCTGATGATCAGTAAAAACTTCATACTTAGGAGGGGGCCCAGGATCG
The DNA here is from genome assembly GCA_031082155.1 of Thermodesulfovibrionales bacterium. Classification (GTDB taxonomy): domain Bacteria; phylum Nitrospirota; class Thermodesulfovibrionia; order Thermodesulfovibrionales; family SM23-35; genus JAKLQR01. The sequence goes on from JAVHLL010000004.1 coordinate 41,511, forward strand.
CATAGATCCTGAAAAACATCCACAGAATTTGTGCTTGCTCCAAGATACACACCGTTCACGACCGCACTTAGTTGAACGCCGGTATCTTCGATCCCTTTACTACCCGGTGCCCCGGCGCCGCTGCCGCATCCATATAAAGCCACTGACATGACCAAAATATAAAGCAAAAAGAGTAAGAAAAATCGTTTTTTCATTTTGCCCCCTGTTTTTCTCTTATTCCACAATAATCATTTCCTGGTAAATTTACCTTCATTGAGATGTAATAATCCGGGGTGTTACAAAAATCAATAATTCATTCGTAGATGTTTGCTCCCTCTTCGATTTAAATAACCAGCCGAGAACAGGGATGTTCATCAAGCCAGGGACACCGGTTTCAGCATCATTGGTAGCGATTTTGTACAATCCCCCGATAACAATAGTCTCTCCATCTTTGATAATTACATTGGTACTTGCTTCTTTCTTATCCGTTCCCGGCACACCTTCAACCGAGGGAACAGTTGGATCCAGCTCTTCTTTTTTGATTTCAATAACCATCGATATTGATTTATCGGGTGTTATATGGGGAGTTACGATTAAATCAAGCGTAACATCTTTGTATTCGGTTGATACGGTTCCTTCTGTCGTCAGTTTTCTTACCGGGATGCTCTTGCCCTGTTTGATCATAGCCTTGCCGTTATCTACCGTCAGAATTTTCGGATTCGAGACCACCTTGAGTTTACCCAAAGTTTCTATGGCAGAAAGCTGCATGTCAAGTCCTATCGTCCTTGAAGGGTCCAGGACGCCAAATGTAATACCTGAACCTGACAACGGACCGGCACTTTTAGAAGGCAAATCAACCATATAGTGTCCACCCGTAACCGGGCCCGTTAAAACGTTCGGAACCCCTGACAGGCCGCCTAAGGCAGCAAGTCCGTTTGCGCTCACTGCATTAATTCCCCATTGGATACCCAACTCCTGGGTATTATCGGTGTTCACCTCTACTATCCGCGCCTCAACCAGTACCTGCGGCGTTGGTTTATCAAGGGTGGCAAGGAGATTTTCGATTTCAGGGAAAACTGATGCTATGTCCTTTACAAGCATTGTACTCGTCCGCTTGTCCAGGTTCAAACTTCCCCTTGGCGAAAGAATCTTTGCGTTCCTCACTGCAGTTTCTACCAGACCCACCTCAGCATAGCTGACACTGAAGACCCTTGTTTCAAGGGGCTCCGCTCTCATTCCTGCTTCCTGGACTTTTGTCTTTTCGTCGCTTTCCCTTGCAAATACAGTATTGGGTGCAATCCTGATGATATTTCCCTGGATGTCCTTATCAAGGCTGAAGGTTTTCAGGATCGTGTCGAGAGCCTGATCCCAGGGTACATCCCTGAATTTCATGGTAGCTTTCCCTTTAACGTCGGGATGTATGAAGAGGTTGCATCCGCTGATATCAGCGAATAACCTTAAAATCGGCACAATGTCCTGATCCTGGAAATCAAAATTCACGGTCTCTTTCCCTGCAAGATACGACCCGCACTTGGTTCCCGTCAGTTTTTCGTGCCGCTGGATGGCATCGGTTGATGCCGGGGACGTCTCTTCTGAAACTGTTTCCAGGGAAGCCAATCCGGCAGGTTCATTCTCATCTCTTTTCAGACTAATCACGATAGAGTCACCGATGGATGCGACATCAAAATTCGTCTTCTCCTTGAGATCAAGAACAAGCCGCACTTTCTCGTCATGTTTGCCCGCCCGCATTCCCTTGACCGGGGAGACGACTGAAAGCGGAATCAGGGCATTCAATGTGACGTCAGGGATATCGATTACCAGTCGGTCTTCCAGCGGGAAAACATTCGGAAGCATGGAGCCGTTCCCTTTAATCAGGACTTTTACCCCCTCAACGGAAGGTTCAAATGAAATCTCGTTGATCTCGGTAGCTTTCGGCAGAGGGCCCCGCATTGCAGGCATCGTCGCCGGTTCTTCCATTTTCTTTACCTGCACAACAGGGAGGGGCTCTTCCCTTTTTACTGCATCTTGCCTGATCTTAATCGTCAGGACATTATTATTGTAATCCTGGTCGATTGAACCAGGGGTTTGAAGCAGCATTTCGAACCGGGCCAGGAGGGAAGGGGATTCAATCTGGGAAGGCATTATTTCTGTAATGCCGGGTTTCTGGGATACGATTTTTGCGTTGAAAGCTCCCAGAGAAACATCAGGCATGTCGAGCACTATCTTATATGGATCGCCGGGTTTATACATAGTATAGATAAATGGTTTATTCGCTGTTATGGTTACCATGTTATCCTGTACGCTGATACCGGTTATAACCGCAGGTTCCTGTATCTGCATCGCTTCTTTGTCCTTGCTTTTTGTCCCGGCACAACCAGCAACAACAGCAATAAATGAGCAGATAAGAAATAGAGAAAGGGCATAAGAGATAAATGGTGCTCCGTTATGCTTTTTATCCCTCAATTTTTGTTTATTAAGTGTTAAGTTCTGATTCATTATTCTTCCCCCTTGTGGAGTTTCAAAATCGAATCCCTTGGTTTTATCTCACCCCTATAATCCTTAATATATTCTCTGATAAGTACGGTATTATTCGTGATCTTTTCTACCTTTCCTCCCTGGAGTCCAAGGGCCATCCCTTCGGTGATTGTATATGTCTTCCTGTCCGGAAGCATTACCAGTGCGTAGAATTTGTCTTTGTCCCATGCAATCGCCAGAAGACTGAGTTCGTCAATACCATAGCTTTCTATCGGACTGGCCCCTGCCTTCTTTTTTGGTTTTTCTTTTGACACTTGTATGAGGGGAAGGAACGGATCTCGTCTGCCCCTCGCATCATAGGTAACTGTTTCCTGCGAGGATTTTGCAGCCTCAGTGGCGGCCTTCTCTTCTGTTTTTGCATCTGGCTGGGCCATCTTTTCCGCAGTAGCTTTTTGGGGTGGAGGCTGCTCTTTTCCGCAGCCGGCGAACAATACAAACATTGAAACAAAGATGCCTAAAAGAATGCTTCTCATTGTTGCCCGCCCTGAGCAGAAGCAGCTTTTTCTTTCTGGATATCTTCCTCCGGCACTGACGAAAAGGTCGTCGCAGTGAATGCTATTTTCATGACAGCCAAGCCTTTGTCCGGCTTTGGGTCTGAAAGTCTGACATCAGAAATATTGACTATGCGGTTAAGTTTCGTGATGCTCCCAAAGAAATACCCCAATTTGTGATAACTGCCTGAAAGTTCAACCTTGACAGGGATTTCAAACACAATTCCGCTCGAATGGGTCTTTTTCTGCGCCGGCTGCCATAATTGCACTTTCTGTCCCGAACTAATACAAAGGTCAGAGACCTGTTTCAGCAGAGTTGATACTTCCTTTTCCTCAGGCAACTGCTGTTTTAATTCTTCGAGCCTTTTTCTCAGCCGTTCATTTTCCAATGTCAGTTCAGGTAATTTTGCCACTTTTACCTGGTCTGCGGCGATCTCATTTTCCTGAACAGCGATTTTCTTCTCAAGGGCTTTGATTTCTTTATTTTTCGGCAGGACAAACAAAAAAAGGACAATCGCAATAATAAGAATAGCGGGGGCTATTGCAATAAGAACCTTGACCGGGAGGGGAAGATTCTTCATATTAATGTTTAATTTCAGTGCCATCTCATCCTTTTATTTTAAAGCTCAATTTAAACGCATAGAGAGGAATTTTTTCTATTTCGACGCTTTTCGATTCCTTGAGATACACTTCGGTAAACAGCGGTGATTTTTTCAAGTTGTCCACATAGGCAACAATGTCCGTGTTGGTGAACCCGAGTCCCTCGATATCGATGCTGCCGGTTCCTGACATTTGCATGTCTTTTAACCAGATGCCGTTGGGAATTAGCAGATTGATTTCGTCCAGCACTTTTACCGGTACGCTCCTGTTTTTGCCCAATTGTTCTATGACGTCATTCCTTTGTTTGAAGTTTTTGTTCCGCTGCTCAAAGTCCTCAACTGCCTTTATCTGCTGTTTAAGTTCCTCGATTTTCCTTTCATTGTTTGCAAAATCAGATTTCCGTGTGTTCAGGCGTGAAGTAAAAAAGAAAGTGAGATATGCCATAATGAGCGCTGCTGCGACTGTAGCCAGAATTGTGGAAAGCAGCAAGGTCGGCAGTGGTTTTGCTTTCTTTTTCCTTTTAACCGGCAGAAGGTTTACTTTTATCATCTGTCGCCCGGTCTCCTGAGCGCCAATCCAGCCGCAACCGCTGCTATCGGCGCCATTTCTTCAATATAGGTAACATCAAATTTTTTCGGTATCTTGATATTTTTGAACGTCTGTATGACCTTTGTCTCCACTCCTACCTTTTCCGCGAGAAGCTTGGGGAAATCCCTGATGAGACCGCAGCCTCCGCTCAGTATTACTTCGTTGATCTCCTCATGGAAGTATTCCAGGGAACGGTTCACTTCACCGATTATCTCTTCAGAGGCAAGTTCCATTACAGAATGTGCATCCTGAGGGGACACGTTCTCAACGGGCTCGCCCCGTTTCAGCCTTTCCGCTACTTCGTACGTAAGGTTAAATTCCCTCTGAAGGACTTCGGTGTGGAGATTGCTGCCGACTGCGCTGTCTCTTGTAAACACTGAAACTCCGCCCTTGAGAATATTCATATTAATTGTGCTCGCGCCGATGTTGACAAGCGCGATATTCTTCCCTGGTTCGATTTCGTAATTCACTTCATAGATATTTTCAAGAGCAAATGGGTTGACGTCTACAATGATACAGTTAAAGCCTGCGTCTTTTATCACGGTGAGATACTCGTTAATAATATCTTTTTTTACCGCAACCAGGATAACATCCATCTGGCCGGGTTCTTCCTTTGGTCCGAGGATCTGGAAATCAAGGTTCACATCTTCGATATCAAATGGTATGTATTGCTCGGCTTCGAATTTTATGGACTCTGCGAGTTCTTCTTCAGACATATCCGGGAGAGAAACCCGTTTGATGATGACCGAAGAATGACCAGCCATGCTGATAACGACATCCTTTGTTTTTATCCTGGCCTTTCGGATGAGCTCCTTGAGCGAATCAACAAGCCTCAGGGAGTCTATAACCGAGCCGTCTACAATAAGTTCCGGGGGTAGCGGAAGGATATCGAAAAGCTCAAGCTCATATCCACCTTTAATATCCTTGAGCTGAACAATCTTCAGGTACCCTGAGCCGATATCCAACCCTATAGTGCTTTTTCCACCAAGAAACATGACATATGAATAACAAAAAAAAACTATCTTGTCAAGCTTTTTTTATTTAATATCAGACAATTTCAATCTAACACTGAGAAATTAGTTTAACAATCTTTCTATTCTTATCTCGTCTTGTTCAATCTTCCCGATACCGAAAAAAACATTTTCGGGGCTTTTTAATCTGATATATTGAGAAACTGAAAAATCCTGGTGGGCTTTGATTGGAAGGCCTTTCCCTACCCTCATGAATTCCTGATCGCTGAGGATTATACCCGGCAGGTGGGACAGTGCGAAGTCCATCGGATAGCACAGGTTGCTTCCCTGCTCCAATCCGCTGAACATTACTGCTTCTTCGATCCGGAACTTTCCGATGGCGGTCCTCTGCAAGGAAGTCATGTGAGCGCCGGCGCCAAGAACTGCGCCAAGATCATCGCATAAACTTCTCACATATGTTCCCTTAGAGCATGCAACACGCAAGTCGATAAAGGGAGGATCAAACCCGATGAGTTCCAGTTCGTGAATAGAGACAGTTCTCTCCGGGATTTGAACATCTGTTATTCCCTTGCGGGCAAGGTTATACAGGCGTTGTCCTCCGACCTTAATTGCGGAAAAGAGAGGTGGCACCTGTTTTACCCTGCCGGTGAAGTTTTCAAGAGCATGGCGAACGTCTGACTCCTGAATGAAATGGTAATCCTTTCTTGCAAGAACGGTCCCGGTTGAATCATAGGTATCGGTTCTTTCGCCAAGTTTCATGCGGAAGATATATTCCTTATCGAGATCGGACAGAAATCGTGCTATCTTGGTCGCCTTGTTCAGGCAGACAAGAAGTACCCCTGTTGCAATCGGATCAAGCGTCCCTGCATGGCCGGCTTTCTTTACCGCAAGGAGTTTTTTTACCTTTGTGACCGCATGCTGTGAAGATATGTTTTCAGGCTTATCGAGGTTTATTATACAGTTCATAAGGGCGCGCCCAGGAGGATTTGAACCTCCGGCCTGATGATTCGTAAATATATCAATGGGTTACACAATCCATTCCGGTTTCTACCTCAATGCTTCTGATTATTCCCTCTCTAAAGAAGTTCCCGGGACAGGTGTTCCCTATTTTAGGGGTATACCTGTCCCATGTCTACTATACAAAACTAGACAGCTATTAGAAAGGAGGGGTTGATTATTCAGACCCTTTTTGTTTTGCATACCTTCAACAAACGTTTTCGGGTATATCGAGGTTTGATCAATTCCTTTCACAACTTGACATCATGGAATGCTGCACGGGAAGTCAAACTATGTCTGCCAATATACGGGAGAATCATTCAGCAAGAGAAACAATTACTGAGAATTGAAATAACGGTTGGCACTGTTTAGATTGTTTATGAAAGATACCATCTCATTCTCTTTGATCTGAAAAGGCTGTTTTAAATGTTTTTTTATATCTATTTTTGAGCCGCCATCTTCACACAATAAATTGGCAATCGCTTTTGTTGCTGATCCTTTTCGAATATCATACCAATGTATATCATTATCAGACATTATTTTTGTAATATGACCTTCTGCATCATATCTTATATCTTCTTGAACAAGTGCAGTTTCAAAATGGCAATTTATAGTACATCTTTTTTTAGCTCTTACCTTTGCAGTTGATATGTCCATTTTTATCACCCAAAAAGTTATTGCCGTATAGTTTGTAATAATACTGTCTGAATCAATAAAGTAATAATTTTTTGTTGTCGTTGTTACAAAATTCCAGTCTGTTGCATGCAGAGGAACTGAAAACATAAAAACTATGCTTAAAAGAAAACCGAACACGATGATTATTTTTATTGTCATTGATTTTCGTTGTTCCAAGTACTTATGCTCTCGTTCTTTTTTATCTATATCACATAAAATTTAAGCATTATGCTTTTGATTTCATTATTTAACTAAAACGATAGGCAGTCAATCCTACCTGAGTAGGGGATAGCAAAAATTAAATAGTGCTATTTATCAGTTGAAATGTTACCTTGAGGGAGCAAATATAAGAATGGCCCTTACAGGAAGGATACTTGCCTCTCGGACCTCTTTTGAATAAAGTGCCTCTTTCGCCCCGTAATACGTATACCATTTTTCTCAGAGACACCTACACACAGAGACTTTCAGGAAGTTTGAAATTTTATTGATATCTTCATCAAATGTTGATTTAGGTTTCCTAAAATTAACTTGCAGTTTTACTGATTCTTTTTCTTTTCTAAATCTTTTTTTAATCTTTCTATTTCATTCTTCAATTCTACCATCCTCAATTCTCTTCCAACAGCCATATTATAAAATTCCTCAAGTTCTTCCACTCTCTTTTGAAGTTCCTTTTCATTCTTCTTTAGTTCATCCTCAGCTTTCTTTCGCTCAGTTATATCTCTGAAACTCCATACTCTTCCTAAAATATTCCCTTCTATCTCCTGTGGTTGTGAATAACGCTCAAAGTATCTCCCATCTTTAAACTCTATAACGTCGTAACTTGTTTCATTTGGATGAGCATATAATTCTTCTACTTTTGACAAGAAACTTTCAGGATTTTTGAGTTGTTCAAGCACGAATGACAGAGACTGAGCGTCATCTCTCGAATCTATAACATTTCGAGGAATGTGCCACATTTCCAGGAACTTTTGATTGAAACTGACTATTTTGCCCCGCCTGTCTACCACAAGGATTCCATCAGCAGTTGATTCTATGGTAGATTTTTGTAATGAAAGTGCATATTTAATATCATCCTCTTTTCGTTTTTGCTCTGTTCTGTCACTAAAAATTCCTTGAACTAATAGTTTGCCGGCATATGCTATGAGGCTACCGGTGATATCGACTGGAATGGTTGTTCCGTCTTTTCTCAAAATAATGCTATCCTTGAAATAGATGCGTCCTTTTAAAATTATTTCAGCGAAGGCATCGGATATTCGCTCAAGTTCTTCCATTGGATGAATCATTGAATAATGCATTGCAGTCAGTTCTTCCTTTGTATAACCAAGAAGTTCCTGCGCTTTTTTATTGACCTCCTGGAGGTTCCCGTCCAGATCGGCAAGGAGTATCATATCACCTGCGTTGTCTATGGCACTGTGGTACTTCTCTTCCGAATACCTTAATGCCTCCCCCACACGCTTTTGCTTGATAATTTTCCACATTCCGTCCATCAGCAGTGTTAATTGTCGTATATCAGATTCTTCATATGGGTATTCCTTGTTCCCTACACCTGCCACTAACACAATACTGGCACCGTCAAAAAGCGGTATGTTCATATGGCGTTTAACATGCACATGACCTTTGGGATAACCCTTCTTGAAGGGGTTGGGAGCCTGATAATCGTTAGTAATAAGCGGTTTTCTCTGACGGACCGGTTCACCCCAAAGACCTGTCGTTTCAACCGGATAGACAATCGGCTTTTTTTCGATCATGCATTCCTGCATTGCCTGCCTGGACCATGAATACATGGTCAATACTGTTTCGTCTTCATTCATGAACGCAAGATAGCCTATAGTACTGTGTGTCAGTTCTATGGCTTTTTCAAGGGCAAAGTCTGTTAGCATCTGATCAGGTTGGTTTGTCATACGGCTGAGCTCAAGAAGTGCAGAAATGCGGGATTCATTTAATCTCTGCGCTTGCTCTGCCCGCTTACGTTTGGTGATATCGAGAGCAGTAAATGTGACCCCTTTTGAGAGATCATTTAAATCTAATGGGGTAGAAGCAAGAATGACATCAATTATGGTTCCATCTTTTTTCATCCACCTTGTTTCGACAACTCCGGTTCCTCTCTCGGCAATCTGACGATATTTCTCAGTTCCAACATATTCAAAGTCTTTTTGTGTTGGATAAAATATTCTTGCACTTTTTCCCAAGAGTTCTTCTTTTCCATATCCGGTCATTTCACAAATACGCAGGTTAACATCAAGCAGGATTCTGTCTCTCACAAGTCCAATGCCTGTCGGAGCAACACGAAAGATGCTTTGCAGCTTCTCCTCGCGCTCCCGCTTCGCCTCCTCCGACCGTTTGTGCTCAATAATCTCCCATACGACATCTGCCATGAATGAAACAATTTCAACGTCTTTCTTGGTATAGTTTTTAGGCTTATTGCCAATGCCGAGGACAGCAACGATCCGATCCGCACGCATGATCGGAACGACCAGTTCACGGATAACGGCTGCATGTCCTTCGGGCAATCCTTTCCGATGCGGCAGCGAGTGGTAGTCATTGTGAATCACGGGCCTTCGCTGATGGATGCAGTCCACCCATACCCCTGCCTGGTCAATGCCGTAGTGCATCCCTTTCCCTTTCACCATACAGAATTCTTTCATCGTTCTCGTTGACCATGCCTGCAGCGAAAGTGTTTTCTGGTCTGGCTCTACAAAATGATAGAAACCAATGGGGCTGTCGATTAGAGCGCCGACTTCGTCTAGCGTCCTCTGGAGCAATTCTTCAAGTGAGTGAGTGCTCGCATACTGCATTAGCTCCAGTCGCAGATGCATCAAAGCCTCAGTCCGCTTTTGTTCGGTGATGTCTATAGCTATGTGAATTATTTTTTGAATATTGCCTTTTTCATCAAAGACAGGTGTGCATGAGACGAGAAACACTCCGTCAAGTGCTTCTACTTCCATTTCGTTCGCTTCAGGTTTTGTTGAGGCAAGCATTTTTATCAACGGGCAGTTTTCTGGCGGTTTAGTGCTATTATGAAAAATTTCATAGCATTTCCTGTAGATCAGTTCTTTCGCGGAAATTGCTCCTACTGCTTTTACCGTAGCCCTGTTTACAGAGATGATATTATATTGTACGTCGAGTATTATTGTTGGATGATTTATGGCCTGAAAGATATTCTCCCCTTCTTGGCGGATGTGCATTATATTTTTCTTAATTTTTTTACGTTTATCTATTTGCTTGCGCAGCTTTTCATTTTCTGTTATAAGATCTTTTTTTGTCTTCGTTTGGTCTTTCATCTAAGGCTCTTGAATGAATTTAGATTGAGTTAGTAAGAAAACAAGACCTTCTACAAGGCAAGATAATTGAGTGAGTGTAAATTCTGTATAAGGTCATAGTGATCTTCTTTACCCCCTACAGAAGTATAGCCCTGATTTTGATTATACCATCAGTAAAACATATTGCAAATGCAGTGCAGATTTCCAAGATGGGCGAATAGTATCTGATAAAAATATTCGCTGTTTGCCTTGTCTTCAGAAAATTCGGAAATCTTTAAGTCTCACCCGCATAGATTTGCTCAGTTCTTTTTGTACTTTGCAAAATTATACCCTGTACAAGAGGGGTCTATTCCAGGAAGTTAGTCGCAGAGCGTTTTACGATTTAAAAGAAACAACCGGCGTCTCACTCAGTGGGTGGCAAGGACTATGGAACAGGTAGGGATGAGTCCAAGGTTAGGCTGTAGATATAATGGATAACGCCTTGAACGCGGGACCAACTATAAAAAAAAGAGGCTGCAAGCCATGTCTAAGACTTACAACCTCTCTTTTAAGCTATTGAATTTATTTGATAATTCAGTGGCGCGCCCAGGAGGATTTGAACCCCCGACCTGCGGATTCGTAGTCCGTCGCTCTATCCAGCTGAGCTATGGGCGCAGTCTTGACTCTTTTTTATCCTTTCTTAATACCTTCTTTTAAGGTAATCCCATACTTCGGATGTTCGAAAGGATGTATTGACGGCACCTTGGAAAACAACCACCCCCACTGTCTTCCCGGAGCAGGGAATATCTGCTTACCGTTCTCAAAAACCTTCATGCTGAGAGCAGGATTTTTCGGCTGGTTCGATGACGAGGTAAGCGCAAGCCCGTCCATTTTGAAATCCGGGAGAAAATCGCCAACATGGATTTTCAGCGCCGAATTCGGCACTACAAAATCACTGTTCAGCTTGACCGTGTATTCTTGCTTCGTCTTTGAGACCTTGTCCTCAAACACTATCTTCGCAGCTTCCCACTTTCCCTTCACAGCAGCAGGAATGATGACCTGAGTTTTCCCCATCGGCATCGTGCCCGGCTTTGCCATCTGTTGCGATCCGCCCGGCGGCATCATTCCCGGAGGCACTTGCCCTGACGGCATCATGCCCGGAGTCGTGGAGCCGGGAGGCATTTGTCCCGGAGATATCGGACCAGAGGGCATCTGCCCCGGCATCATCTGCCCCGGAGTCTGGGGAACCGGTGGCTGCTCTTCCTTCTTCTTACACGCTTGCAATGAAAAGAGCAATAAAAGACATATGGTGAGCAACAAACCTTTCTTCATGATTGTCTCCTTCTTTAGATTTTGGCTTCTTACTTTTCACTCTTAACTTTGTAATGGCGGAGAGGCAGGGATTCGAACCCTGGGTGGAGTGTTACCCCCACAACCGCTTAGCAGGCGGCTGCCTTCGACCGGCTCGGCCACCTCTCCCGGACAGACTTATATACTAACAGCTTGCGATCAATTCAGGCAATATCCCTGTGGACTACACTCAGCTCTGCCGGATATTTTTTAAGATATACCCTGAGCCTCTCAACAATCGCCGGGGACCGGTGATTTCCGCCTGTACACCCGACGCCGATGGTCAGATAAGCTCTTCCCTCTTTGATATAGTTAGGGATAAGGAAATCCAGCAGGTCTTTAATCTTGTTCACATATGTCTTCGCTACCCTTCCCCGGAAAACATACTCTGCCACCTTTTTGTCAGTCCCTCTCAGGGCTTTGAGTTCAGGAACAAAGTTTGGATTAGGAAGAAACCTCGCATCAAAGAGCAGGTCAATATTCTGCGGAGCACCGAACTTGAAACCGAACGATATCAGCGCAATGGTCAGTGCTTTTTTCCCGGTTTTCATGGCATAGAGTGATATTACAAGCTCTCTCAGCTGGTGGGGAGTATACGAGGAAGTATCAATGATCCGGTCAGCTGAATCTTTAAGGAGGGAGAGCCTTTCTCTCTCCATTGCGATTGCCTCCTCCACGTTTCCGCCGAGAGGGTGGGGGCGGCGTGTTTCCTTGAATCTTCTCACCAGCACGTCTTTCTCGGCATCAAGAAACAGCACCTCTGTCTGGCGCTGCTTCCTGAGAATTTTGAGGACGCCGCTGATTTCGGTCAGGAAACACTTTTCCCGTATATCAATGCCGATGGCAATCTTTCCAATATCTTTCTGGCGGGTAATGGTAGTGACGAAAGATTCGATGAGGGCAACCGGCAGATTGTCTACACAATAATAATCGCAGTCCTCAAGAGAACGCAAAGCCACTGTCTTGCCGGAACCTGAAAGGCCGGTCAGTATAACAATGATCGGTTTCAAATCGCTCTCTATCTTACCGGCTCGATGAGACCGAAATTCCCGTCTCTTCTCCGATAGATCACATTGATTTCACCACTGGTGTCGTTTGTAAACACAAAAAAATCCTTGTCAAGAAGTTCCATCTGCATCGCAGCCTCGTCAGGACTCATCGGTTTGAGTTCGAACCGTTTGTTCTTAATAATCGTACCGACCTCAGGAGGTAATGCAGTCTCCTGAACTTCTGTCCCTGCCTTCCCTTCGACTTTTCTGTGTGAAACCAGTTTTTCCTTGTATTTCTTTGTCTGCCGTTCGAGTTTTTCCGCGACTTCGTCTATAGACGAATACACGTCGCTGGTAATTGCCTCAGCCTGTATTAACACTCCGTTTACCTTCAGGAGAACCTCGGCTTTATGCCGGTATTTCTCGACCGTAAGAGTGACATTGGCTTCGGAAATATTCGTAATATATCGGTCAAATCTTTTTATCTTCTTTTCCACATAGGTTTTTAAAGCATCAGTAACTTCCAGGTGTCTTCCGGTAATAATGATATTCATGAAATCCTCCTTTTTATTTGGTCAGTTTCCTTCTCTGCGTTTGCGACGGGATGCCCAGTTCTTCTCTGTATTTTGCCACAGTCCTCCTCGCAATTTCGATCCCCTGCTGTTGCAGCATCTCGGCAATCTTCTGATCGCTGAAAGGTTTCTGCATATCTTCTTCAGTCGCAATCTTTCTGATCATATTCTTGACTGACGTGGAGGAAATATCCCCCATGTCGCTGCTGAGGGCGCTGCTGAAAAGAAACCGGAAGCCAAGGATTCCGTACTCGCATGCGAGGTATTTATTCGAGGTAACCCTGCTCACCGTGCTCTCGTGCAGGCTGAGGGTGGAAGCAACGTCCCTGAGCGTCAGGGGCTTCAGATATTCGACGCCATGGTCGAAGAACTGCCGCTGGAGGTCAAGGAGCGTCTCGGTCACACGGTATATCGTACGGTTCCGCTGGTCAAGACTTTTCAGGAGTCCGACCGCAGAGCGCCATTTCTCAACAAGAAAATTTTTTTCTTCTTTCGGGAAGTCGTTGTCCTGCTGAATCAGTTTCCGGTAAAAGCTGCTCACGTTCAGCTTCGGAACTCCCTCATCGTTGAGGATAATCTGATACCCCTCTGCTGTTTTGATAAGATATACATCCGGCACGATATAATGCGGCGCTGTGCTCGAAAAATTGCGGCCGGGTTTCGGCTCAAGACCTTCAATAACCTTTACCGCAGCCATAATTTCTCCGACAGAAACAGTGTAGTGCTGTGCGAGCACGGTATATTTTTTTTTCTCGAGTTCCTCTATGTTATTGAGAATGATCTTCTCAATGATTGTCCCGTTAAGACCCAGTGCGGATACCTGGAGAAGCAGGCACTCCTGTATATTCCGTGCGCCAACTCCCGGCGGATCGAATCCCTGTATCATCCTGAGGGCTTTTTCTGCGGTCGCCTCATCAGTCTCCGCCCCATTCATAATCTCTTTAGGAGAAGCAGCGAGATATCCGTTTTCATCGATATTCCCGATGATTATTTCTCCCACCTTCCTTATTTCATCAGGAACGTGGGAAAGACGTAGTTGCCACAGGAGATGATCGGCAAGGTCGGGTTCTCTGGTAAGAAACTGCTCAAAAGACGGCGGGGTAACAGTCCCCGGGGTGAAGTATCCAAGGTCCCGGCCGTCAGAACTTCTCTCTTCAAAGTATTCATCCACAGTGAGATTCATAAGCTTCTCGACCGGAGCCTCTGTATCTTCATGCTCGACTTCCCTTTCGGCATTTTCCCGCTCTTCGGCGCTGAGTTCCTCCGGCGGAACTTCTTCGTCTGCCTCCTCGAGGAAAGGGTTCTCCATGAGTTCCTGATTGAGAAACTCGGAAAGCTCAAGATGGGGCAACTGGAGCAGTTTTATTGCCTGTTGCAACTGCGGTGTCAGGATCAATTTCTGGGATAGCCTGAGTTCAAGTCTGCTCTCGAGTGCCATTAGAGACGAAACTCCTCTCCGAGGAATACTTCTCTGACCCGTGGGTCTGAGACAAGGGTATCCGGACTGCCTTCCTGGAGGATTGCCCCGCTGCTTATGATATATGCTCTGTCGGTGATCGAAAGCGTATCCCGGACATTATGATCTGTAATCAGGATTCCGAGCCCTTTGTTTTTCAGGTATCTCAACATCTTTTTCAGTTCAATGATCGCGATAGGGTCTATCCCTGCAAACGGTTCATCGAATAAGAGGAAGGTGGGTTTTACCGCAATCGCCCGCGCTATTTCTGTCTTCCTCCGTTCACCTCCGGAAAGTTTGTATCCCTCCTTGTTCGCAAGTTCCGTGAGATTGAATTCCTTCAATAACCGCTCGACCTCGCTTGTAATCTCATTCTTGCCAAGGCCCCTTATTTCCAACACAGCCCTGAGATTGTCTTCAACCGAGAGTTTTCTGAAAATCGAAGGTTCCTGGGGGAGGTAACTGATCCCCCTGAGAGCCCGCTGGTACATGGGCGTTCTTGTAAGGTCCTCGTCGTCAATGACGATATGCCCGCTGTCGGGTCTTATGAGACCGACCATCATATAAAAGGTAGTCGTTTTCCCTGCACCGTTTGGGCCGAGCAGCCCCACAATCTCGCCGTTCATTACCGAGAGGCTGAGACCCTGAACAACATGCCTCTTGCCGTAATGTTTTGAAAGTCCTTTTGCTTCAAGGAGATGCACTGCGTTTCCCGTCCTTATTTTTCCCTGGAAGAGATAAAAACCTTGCTACCCTCGACGATGAACCGATCTTCTTTCATGAGGTATGTCATTGTTTGTCCGGTAATCACCTTTTCACCTTCCGCAGCCCTTGGCTCACCGGTAAAGACGACCTTTTCCTCCCCCGAGAAATAGGTTGCTTCCCTGGCGGTGATCACCCGCTTCTCTTTCATTACGCTTACGTTTCCCTGAGCGTTGATACGGCTAACATTGCCCGTATTGCTGTCATACGCGACACTCATCCGGTCTGCCCATATGGTCATATCAGGGGTGCGTGCAACGACAGAATGCTCAAAAACAGCCGAGTGTGTCTTGCTGTCGGCAGTGAGTTTCTGGGAAGTGATAACCACCGGGCCCTGAATCTTTTTCGTCTCTTCAGCAAAGGCGGGTGCCGAGAGCAGAAAGACGAGGATAAGGGCGCCGCCATAATGGCAGAGATTACTTATGAAATGTCGCCTTGACATCATTGAGAACATTGACTTTCTGTTCCGAGTCTGCCTGCATGCCTGTGCCTTCAATGCTGAATCCTTTCCCCTCCACCCTGATTTTTCCATCGGTTCTGATCTTTCCCGAAGCAACGTCATAATCGAGTGAATCTGCTGAGACACGAATGTCTTTCCCGGAGACTTTCACCGTTTCATCTGTGGAAAAGCTCTGGCTCGAAAGATCATATACTCCTCTGTCTGCATGGAGTATCATGCCGTTTTTCTCTATGCGGAGTTCTATATCACTCAGTTCCGCCCTTTGTTCTCCTTCCCGGAAATCAGCCTTGCTTGCCGTGAGAGTCCATGTGGTGACGCCGTCCTTCTTTTGCACAATCCGGATATCTTCGAGAAAAGAATCCGTCCTTGTCCGTATATCCCCGACCATTTCCTTCCCGCTTCTCAGCATGAAGAAAAGACTGCTGAAAAACAAGACAGAAAGCCCTATCAGTAAAAATTTCCTCATTCAAAATTCTATCACACAGGATGCCCTATGTAAACCCGTTGCTGAAAAAGCATACGGAAAGATTCCCTTGAAAAAATATTGCTGCCGTTCAATAATAGAGCCATGATTTCTTTTGAAGATTTCAAGAAACTGGACATCAGAATCGGAAAAATCATTGCCGCCGAGAGAGTCCAGGATACCGAAAAATTGCTGAAGATCGAGATCGATCTCGGCACCGAAAAAAGACAGCTTGTCGCAGGGATTGCACAGAGCTATGAACCTGATGCGCTTATCGGGAAAGAAATCCCGGTTCTTCTCAATCTGGAACCGCGAACCATCAGGGGAGTTGAAAGCCATGGCATGATACTCGCCGCGGTTTCGGATGGGAAGGCAGTCCTCATGCATCCCGACAAAGAAGTCCCTCCGGGAAGTATCATCAGATAAGCTTGCACGGGGAATTCACCGGAGAAGCAAGGAGACTGTCTGATTTTGGACGGTTCTGATTGGCACATTTTTCCCCCTGCTTGTCTCATGGAATAAGAATGCAGTTAAGGTAAGAGAATGATCCCCCGGAAAGAACAATTCAGCGGATGTCTGATCGGCCAGTGCCTCGGCGATGCGACAGGCTTTGTTGTTGAAGGGTATTCCCCTGCTGCATGCAGGCGGTATGTTGAGGATTTTTTAAAAACTGACAAGACAGAGCAATTCGGAGGGCATTTCCCCTTCCCTTTCGGGCAGTATTCCGACGACTCACAACTTGCCCGCGAACTGATGCAGAGCTATGCTGCCTGCAGAAAATTTGATCCTGCTGATTATGCTGAGCGGTTGAAGATGATTTTTATCGAGAAAAGAATCGTTGCCTTCGGGTATTCGACAAAAGAGGCCGTAAAAAGATTATGCCTCGGAACACCATGGGAGGAGTCCGGGGCGCCGCCTCCGGCAGCGGGGAATGGAAGCGCCATGCGGGCAGCGCCCATCGGCCTGTTCTTCTATGACAATCCCGATATACTCATTCAGGCCGCCCACGATCAGGGGAAGATCACTCACCGGGACCCGAGGAGTTCTGCAGGGGCAGTTGCAGTAAGTGGCGCAGTAGCGTTCGCACTGCAGGAGAAGCCAATCAGGCCTGACAGGTTGCTCGCAACACTTGGAGACTGGACCGGCAGGGTATCTCCGGTATTCGCCGCAGAAGTGGCAAAACTCCAGGAATGGCTTCCCCTCCCGCCTGCAGAGGCAGCAGAAGTCATTGCTGATGCAGGGTTTGATGCCGAGTATATTGATGACGATGAATGGAAGGGCATATCCGGATATGTCATCAGCAGTGTACTCTGGAGCCTCTATTCCTTCCTCAGAACACCCGAAGATTACTGGGAAACCATCTGCACTGCTATCTCTGGAGGCGGTGATACGGATACAACAGCAGCGATGGCGGGTGCAATCAGCGGCGCCTATTTGGGGCTTGGGGGTATCCCTGCACATCGTCCCCGGCAGCTTACAGACAGGCAGACCTGGAAATACGATGAACTGGTTGCATTGGCGCATCAGTGCTATGAAATAAAAATGAGGACATAAACACCCTCCCCTTTATCCCCTCCCATCAAGGGATGGGAAAGAGTCAAAATCTTTTGCATTCCGGAATAAGAGAGAATGTACAAATACCCTCTTTCCTGATGGGAGAGGGTAAGGGAGAGGAGGGACTGAAAAATGATCTCGATCGGCACATGCTCCTGGACCGAGAAAACGCTTATTCAGAGCGGAGAATTCTATCCTGGAGAGGTTAAGACCGCCGAAGGCCGCCTCAGGTATTATGCCGGCCACTTTGATACGGTAGAAGTTGATGCCACCTATTATGCAATTCCTGACAGAAAGAATACTTCTCTCTGGGCCGAGAGAACACCTGAAGATTTTATTTTTCACATAAAAGCATATGGCGCATTCACAGGCCACGGGATTGATCCGAAAACCCTGCCAAAGGATATGCATTCCCTCCTTCCGGAAAAAGACAAGTCGGCAAACTATGCATACGTAAAAGAACCCTCGCTGCTCGGTCTCATGGCAGAACGGTTCAGGGACTCCCTGACCCCCCTCATACAGGCGAAAAAACTCGGCGTGCTCGTCTTTCAGTTCCCTCCCTGGTTTCAATACAGAAAATCGAATTTTGATTCTATCCTGAAATACAGGGAACTGATGCAGGGACTGCCGATGGCTGTCGAGTTCAGACATGGAAGCTGGCTCACCCCTGATGTACAGCAATCCGTCTTTCAGTTTCTGGAAATGACCGGACTGACCTACATCGCCGCAGACGAACCTCAATATGGTTCGCTGGCAACAGTCCCCTTTATCCCCCGGACCACTTCAGATATCGCCTATTTCAGATTTCATGGGAGGAACAAAGAGACATGGCTGAAGAAAGGCGCAGAGACTGCGCTCCGGTACAGTTATCTCTATTCAGATCAGGAACTCCGGGAATTTGTCCCTCCCCTTCGCTCAGCGGGCAAAAAGGCAAAAGTCACGTACGCCATGTTCAACAACTGTCACGGGGGATTTGCGATGCGGAATGCCCTGAGATTGAAGGAACTGACAGGGCAGAAGATACAATAAATCCCTTCCTTTTGTTCCTATGGAGAGTCTATCTATAAGCTATCAAGAAAATCAAAAGACTGTCATTCCCGCAATCCCGAAAGCTTTCGGGAGTCGGGAATCCTTCCCGGAAACCATCGGAAAGATTCCGGACAAGCCGGAATGACAAATGAACATTAAAAAATTCGCATTTATAAATAGACACTATTGAACACTGCTTGACAAACCCATATTTTTAGTATACATTTGTATATATATTCTCCCCACTTTCTGAGGAGAGGTTGGGCGGGGATCCGGGAACCACGCTTTTCCCGAACCTGCCCGGCTTCTTCCGATCCAAGAGGGATATATTTGTATTATGAAAGCCATTACGGATAAACAGAAACGCATCCTCGATTTTCTCAGGGAATATACGAAAGGCCACGGCTATCCGCCGACGGTCAGGGAAATCGGCGAACACTTCAGGTTCCTCTGGGCTGCAGCGCGGGTGCATCTCAAGGCGCTTGAGAAGAAAGGGTTCATAAAAGTGAACCCGTCAAAATCCAGGGGCATAGAGATCCCTGGGTTAATGCCTTCCGACGGTGTAATGCTTCCGGTTGCAGGAAAGATACGCGCGGGCAAACCGATACTGGCGAGAGAAGACATCGATGCACACATTCTGATCGACAGGTCCCTGTTCCCCCACGATGATTCATTCTCTTTAACGGTCACAGGGGACAGCATGATCGAAGCAGGGATATTGGACGGCGATTACGTGATCGTAAGACCACAGAGGAGCCTCGAAAACGGGGAGATCGGGGTAGTCCTGCTGGAAGACGAAGCAACGGTAAAAAGGGTATATCGGAACAAGAATAAAATAGTCCTGAAGCCTGAGAACAGAACTATGCAACCGACAGCACATAGTCCCCACGAAGTAACCATTATCGGGAAAGTTGTCGGGGTCATAAGGAAAATGTAATGACGGCTTATACAATTGGTCATTGCGAGTGAAACGAAGCAATCTTCTATTTTGGCTAAACATTATCCATGGACATCGGAGAAACCATAAGCGTCGTCGCCTCCTTCGGAATGCCGTACAAAATAAGGCCGGTGAAGTTCAGGTGGAACGGCAAAGTCTTTGAGGTGAAGGACATTACCTATGCATGGCAGACAAAAGAGGGGCAGACAAGGATATACCATTTCTCCCTAACGGATGAAAATACCTTGTACGAATTGAGCTTCGATACCGTATCGCTTGTGTGGAGGCTGGAGCGGTTGGAGGTATAAGAAAAGTTTCACTTTTTCCAAAGGGAAGAAAGAAGGGTAATGTTATTCAAAAACCTCCTCATTCCAAGGTGAGATCAGGTGAGGGTTTGAATTGCAAAATAGATGAGTCGGGGATACAATGTTTTAGAAAACAGACAGATAACGTAGTAATCTCACAGTATCTGTGTTTATAATTCCCTGACCAGCAGGTTAATTGGGCCTTGCATCCGCAACAACAACGCGTGGTCCAGAGAAAATGGAGAGGAACGGGTGATCCGTTCATGACGAATAAGGATACGACAATTATGGAACCTTTTTTTACCGGCAACTCGTACGACACCCCGGATAATGCACCGCGTTTTCTTGGGGACCGTCTCGCTCTGAATACCCGGTGGTATTTTGCCGGGAAGTATATACGTGAAGTATTCAGGTCCCGCGCGATAGCGCTCAGTGGCCTGTACGACAGGAAAGCCTGGGCAGAGTCTTCTTACAGAGTTTTAAAAATAATAGAAGGGTGCGGCGGACGTTTCCACCTGAGGGGGTTGGACAACCTGCGTTCCTGTCAGGGGCCCGTAGTTTTTATCAGCAACCATATGAGCACCCTGGAAACCATGACACTTCCCTGTATAATCGCACCTTTTATAAAGGTTACCTTTGTAGTCAAGGAAAGTCTGGCGACACACCCCCTGTTCGGACCAGTAATGCGCGCCAGGGCCCCTATCCTTGTGAGCAGGAAAAATCCCCGTGAAGATTTTCAGACCGTTATGACCAAAGGGAAAGAATTATTGGCCAAAGGGACTTCAATCATCATTTTCCCCCAGAGCACCAGGAGCGCAGTATTTGTACCGGAAGAATTTAATTCTTTGGGCGTCAAACTTGCCAGGGCTGCCGGGGTACAGGTTATACCTGTAGCCGTCAAGACAGATTTCTGGGCAAACGGCAAATATCTCAAAGACCTGGGAACTGTCACCCGCAGCAAACCCATCCATATGGTATTCAGCCAACCCTTTTCGATTCATGGGACCGGCAAGGATGAACAGAAAAAGATTATCGATTTCATAATCGGTCATCTCCGGCAATGGGGAGGAATCATTAAGGCATAAAACCACGTACAACTGCGCTGGAACATATCAAATCTGTCATTCCGGCTCGTCCGGAATCTTTCTTCAACAACCTTCTTGATCATATTTTCTCATTAGGCTAAAGAAGGATTCCCGACAAGCGGGAATGACAGGTATCCCCCGTGGAGGTCGGGGAATAAGTGTGTGGAGCAATCTCTAAAATAATCCTCTGTATAGACATGGACGCATTTTTTGCCTCAGTGGAGCAGCAGTCCAATCCGAAGCTCCGGGGCAAACCGATTGCGGTTATCGGTTCCGGCGGGAGAACGGTCATCACAACCCGTTCCTACGAGGCAAGGAAATACGGCGTAAAAACAGGCATGAACCTATATGAGGCAAAGAAGCTATGCCCCCGTCTCATTTTTGTGCCCGGGAACAACGAGAAATATACCCATACCTGCAGGGAACTGCAGAAGATATATCTCCGGTTTACCCCTGAGGTTGAGGTGTATTCCATCGATGAAGCGTTTCTCGATGTCACCGCCTCACACCATCTTTTTGGCGGACCTGAAGCAATCGGAAATACCATCAAAAGAGAGATCAAAAAACAGATCGGTATCAACTGTACAGTTGGGATTGCTCCGAATATCCTTCTCGCAAAGCTTGCGAGTGATATTGCAAAGCCCGACGGCCTGAAGTGGATCAGGCCTGAAGATGCAGGGTCCGTACTTGAATGTCTTCCTGTAAAAGAACTCTGGGGCATCGGCTCCCGGCTCTCGGCAAAACTTGACGCCATGGGAATCAAAACCTGCGGTGACCTGGGAAGGACCCCGGCAAGTCTTCTGCGGAATAAATTCGGCATCATCGGTGAACATCTCAAGGCCATGGGCATGGGTATATGTAACAGGCTGCTCTCTGTGCACGAGGAGGACCCAAAATCCATCGTCCACAGCATGACCTTCGATAGGAACCTCTCTCAGAGGAATGCGATAGAGGCGGAGATGCTCAAGCTGAGCGATATGGTAGGGAGACGGGCACGGAAATATGGGTTCATCGGAAGAAAAGTAACGCTCACCGTGAGATATCCTGACTTTGAAACGTTTTCAAAGCAGACAACACTCGCCGAGCACACAAACCATACTCACGAGATTTACCGGAATGCTGTCTCCATCCTGAATACCCTTATGCTGAAAGACAGCGTAAGATTGCTCGGCGTATCTCTTGCAAGCCTTGTCAGAGACCAGGGTCAGGTGCTGTTATTTGCGGAGCAGAGAAAAGAGAAGGCCCTCCTTCAGACAATTGATGGGGTAAATGACCGATATGGTGACTTTAAGCTCATATGGGCGTCGTATCTCAGGAACATTGCCCCGCCCCGCGTCATCTCGCCTGCGTGGAAACCTTCAGGGGTCCGGCACATAGGCGTGAAGAGTTAAAGCTGAATTTTCGTAAATACCCCATGGAGTTTCTTTGGCGGAAAATTATAGAACCGCACAAAGGGAGGCATTATCCTTTTCATTAACGCAAACAATTTCCAGATTATATTCGGTGTAGAAATATCTTCGAGGCCATAGAAGACGACCCTTTCCTCGATGCCTGCTTCCCGGAGAATTTCTTCGATATCAATCACCTCCATATACCCAACCTGTATCTCAAAAACCCTCAACCCGTCTGCAAGCTCTTCTCTGAAAAATCCCGTCATTCCATACGGGTCCTCTCTTTTGATGAGTGATACAAAAATATTGTCCTCATAGAGAATGTTGTGAAAAAACATTGTCTGCGTGACATAGAACGGGATATCCTGTGTGTCCTTAATCAGGAAAAGAGCACTGCCTTCCAGTTTTTCTTTCACCGCATATACTCTTTTGAATTTATGGAGGAATTCATCATGGGGCATAAAATCCATCATCCTGTACAGTTTTTTCTGGCCATGCGTGTAAAGAAGTATCATTCCGAGCGGCAATGCAGCCAGGAGCAGGGACCAATAGCCACCGTGCGGCAGTTTATAGAGGTTTGCCGAGAAAAAAACTATGTCTATAATGGTCACAAAGACAGCAAAAAATGCGAGCACTTTTTTCTTCTTCAGATAAAAAATGACTGTCATGAATATTCCCGTGAGCACCATTGTCCCTGTCACTGCTATGCCGTATGCAGCAGCAAGACGGTGGGATTCCCTGAATTCAAACATGATAAAAAGCACGGCCGCAAGAAGGAACCAGTTCACGGACCCTATGTAAATCTGGGATTTTCTCTCCTCTGATGTATAACTCACCTCAAACGCAGGCAGCAACCGTGTGGTAATCCCCTGATATACCATGGAGAACGTCCCGCTGATCATCGCCTGGGAAGCGATAATCGTTGCCGCAATGCTCAACAGCAGGAACGGCACATAGAGGGACTGCGCATAATGCAGTACCATTTCAAAAAGTATGCTCTTTGCCTCAGGATGATTC
The DNA here is from genome assembly GCA_031082155.1 of Thermodesulfovibrionales bacterium. Classification (GTDB taxonomy): domain Bacteria; phylum Nitrospirota; class Thermodesulfovibrionia; order Thermodesulfovibrionales; family SM23-35; genus JAKLQR01. The sequence goes on from JAVHLL010000004.1 coordinate 64,955, forward strand.
ATGAGGAAAGCTCCCTGCCCCAGATAGTTCAATACAAGGGCCACGAAAACCCCTGCCCATGCCTGGCGGATAGGTTTCCCCCCCAGATGTCCCATGTCGGCATAGAGGGCTTCCCCGCCTGTCGCACAGAGGATAATTTCACCAAGGAGAAAAAATCCCGCAAGCTTATTCTCAACGAGGAACTTCAATCCATAATAGGGGTTGAGAGAAACGAGCACCTGGGGCGCCTCGGCAATGGCAACAATCCCGGATATCGCAAGTGCAAGAAACCATATCGCTGTAACAGGACCGAAGACCCCTGCAACCTTTTCCGTGCCTCTCTTCTGAAACGAGAAAAGGACAAGAGCGATAACCATTGCGATGAACACTATGGCAGTTCCGGAGAGATGCTCAAATCCCGGGATAAGCGCAGCGCCTTCAACTGCGCTCAATATGCTTATTGCCGGGGTTATGATTCCGTCGCCAATAAGCAGTGACACACCGATAATTGCGAGAAACGAAACAAGGCCGGCGCTCTTCCTTTTCCTGAGTAAGGGAAGGAGAATCTCTTTGAGAACGATCTTGCCGCCTTCTCCCCGGATACTCAGACTCATGGCCAGCCATGCGAACTGGATGCTTACCAGGATTGTGAGCGTCCAGACAATCAGGGAAAGTGCTCCAAGGATATTGTCATTGCTTTGTTTGAGGAAGATAAAGATCACCGTTACCGTATAGATAGGGCTGGTTCCTATATCACCAAAGACAAGACCGAGAGATTTTATGATACCTTTGAGAGAGGACTGTCGTTCAATCATCTTCTCTATTGTACAATCCAGAGCAGCGAAGTTGCCTGATTATAAGTATCCGGGGCATTATTGTGGATATACTATGCACTTCGCACCTTCGGTGAAAGACCAGTACAGGGCTTTGGCATCCTGTTTCTCAAGTCCGAGATCCAGCGCAGTGTATTGTTTCCCGCGCACTGCATACCAGAAGGTAACCGCAGGTCTCACGAGAAAGTCCTCCAGAGATGAGAGCGTATTCCCAAATTTTGAAGTCACCCCTTCCGAGGGACGTATTGATATGAATACCCTGTTATCGAGCACAAGTGTGTATCGTGCTGGCATATCCCCGATCTCAAGCACATCAAGGGTGAAATCCTCCGATTCCTTCATGTCTCCGGGCCTGACGGTTTTTCTTGACGGTTTCACCAACGCGCTCTTTTTCACCAGGGCCAGTGCCTGGTCAGGCACATTGTTCCCCCAAAAGTCAACATGGTGTATCGGGAACTCCCGCAAAGAGATTCCTTTTGCTTTTATCTGTATTCTCTTTTCTTTCAAATGAAAGACCACATAGAGATTTGGCTTTTTTGCCAATGACCACTCTTCTCTGAGAAGCTGATTTTCCTTTACAAGACTTGCCCGGTTCTCTCCAAAAGTCTGGGATGGGAACAGGATAAGGGTTGAGATGAGAAGAAGTATTTTGATAAGCATATTAAAAGATGTAAATTCTTGTCCCGATATCAGTCGCTGCGAAAAGAGTTTTGAGGTCTTCGTCACCAACACGGACACACCCATGTGTCACATTTCTGCCGAGCAATCTCGTATAGAGTGTTCCGTGTATATAGTAACCGCTGCCGAAGCCGAGCGCATAATCCCCAAGCATTCCCGTCTCCATTCTTCCCTGTGCCGTAACCGGAATCTTCTCGCCTTCTTCAATGAAGGCCCAGTCAGGCTTTGTCCAGACCGGCGCAACATGTTTCGTCTGAACCGTAAACACTCCTCGTGGGGTATCAAATATCCATGTGGTTTTCTTGTCCGGATCTCTCAACACTGCACCGCTTCCACAGGATACGACAGCTTCATGGATAACCCTGTCCCCTTTTTTCAGGAAAAGCCTGTTTTTGCCGCTGTCAATCACAATGTAGAAAACATTCGGTGCCATACTCTTTATTCTCTGTTTCAGATACTGGTTTTCAGATTTCAGCCTGGATACGCTCCTGGCTGAACCTTTACCCTCCGTCTCGATGGGCGGCCACATTCCGATATAGAATCCCGTACCCCACATTAACAGGAAAAGGGAAAAAACAGCCGAGGCAAGTATGGTCTTTTTATCCCGGAACATCGCTTACTTTCCCTGAATCCCCGAGGAGAATCTGTTCCTCGCATCAACTGCCCCGATAATAGTGACCGGCGTCCCGACGCTTATTAATCCGTAGAGTTCATTAATGTTTTGATTGTCCATGGCAATACAACCATAGGTCATGCTATCTTTTCCGCCGCCGTGTATTTCAATCAATCCTCCAATGCTGACTGTGCGGGGAATGAGCCCTTTTTTCTTTGCGAATTCGAATTGCCTCCGGTCATCCTCATTAGGGTAATTGATGAGCAAAGCCTTATGATAACGACTCCGTGGTAATTTTTTGATAATTTTATATCTCCCCTCGGGTGTTGCATAATCTCCTGCGTGGATTTTATCCTTTGATCCGTTCCTGCCGAGCCCGATTTTATAGCTCTTTGCGGCGTTCCCTCGTTTATAGAGCGTAAGTGTGCGTTCACTTTTATTGATTACTATTACCGGAATTTTCCTTGTTCGAGATTCGGCAATCGTATCATCGAACCACTGCTGCCATTGCCCGATCTGTTTTTTATCTGAATATCGGGTTACAATCGGATAGAGTGTTTTCTCTGCGGCTTTGATATGCTGGGCAAGCGAGGGTGTCTTTTCATCGGCACCTATAAAATCGCCCCGTTCAAAACGCTTCTTGGCTTCGATCAGGATGACTTCCGCCTGTATGAGGTTTCTCCTGGCCAGGCGTCCTTCATTCATTGTTTTTGACAACCTCTTCAGCGTCTCTATTTGATCGCCAAGAAACGACAACTTCTCCTCTGTCTTCCGGGAGAATTCCTGCTTCTTTCCCTCCAGTTGTACAATTATGGAATTCCCGGTCTGTAAAAGCTGTCTGTATTCCGACTGGACATGGGTATAATTGCGGAAGAAAATCAGTCTCGATTTCTCCCTGATAAAATTGGCTTTTGCCTTAATAAACGTTTTCTTATACTGTCCATATTCTTCCGGCAGGTACACAGGCACCTCCGACCTCCAGAGGGCAAGAGCTTGTTCCTCTGCCTGCTTTATCTCTGGAGGTATCGGAGGTTCAGTGCAACCTGCAAGGCACAGAATTGCCACTGCGAGCAGTATGTTCTGAATGCGGCTCAGGTTCAACGTCGGATTTCGCCTGAAAATTTAGCCTATTTTGCCTTTGCGCCGACTTTCTCCATGGCTTGGGTAACCTGGGCGGAGACTTCTCCTGCTTTCTCTTTAATGCTGTTTGCCTTTTCAATTGCCGCACCGTAATCTTCGCCGTCCATTGCTGCCTGAACTTCTGCGAGAGAATCTTCAAGCCCCTTGACATCTGCTTTGAGCGCCTCTATATCTGCCTTGGAACCTTTTCCCTTCGGTGCCTTCGCGAGCAGGATTTTCGCCTCCTGCACCGCTGTCTTTGCAGTTTCCTGTGTAGCGAGGGCAGTATTTTTAGCTTGTTCTTTCTTCATCGGGAGATTGGATTTAAGCGTCTCGGCATCAGTTTTCACCTTGGCAAGCATCTCCTTGGCCTTGCCGTAGTTCTTCATGGTTTTTCCGTCCTGCACCTTGATCTCTTCCATTGCTGCGTTCATCGCTTCTGTGATCAGCTTCGCATCTTCGGGTGCGTATTTCTGAGCACCTTCTGCCACCACGGCATCGACTGAAACCTGTGCAGCTTTGATATCTTCTGTAGGCTGTTTGGCGCATCCCGCAACGAGAAGTACCGCCAATACGCTGCAGATCAAAAAGGCAATAGTAATTCGCTTCATTCTTGTTTGTCTCCTTTTTTTCTTTGTAAGTTTTTAACCAACATACTTGTAAATCATGATGTGAAACCTTTTTGTTCTTTTTGCCTTCTGGCTTTTCTAGTCCATATTATTCATAAAACTATATTTAGCACGATTAGGACATAGTATTTTCGTTCATTCTCGGTCTTCGACCCCTGAGGTATTTTGTCTCTTTATTATTAAATATACATACTGTTGAATATTGGCAAAATACATCCGCTCAAATTCTATATCCTGTCACTGTCTGAAAAAACTTTATGAATAAAATAGGCTAGCGTTCTTTTCTTGTCCATCCCCTCCTTTCTTTGTGTAAGATTTTCCAATAATATTACTAATGACATGTCTGTTGTCAAGTACTATGCCAGATTGAGGTAATCTTTTTCTCATAAACCGTGAACCTCGCTGAAGCGACCGGGGCTACTTCTTCAGTTTTCTGAACTTGTCGAGAGGAACTACTTTTTCATCGTTTGGGATTTCCTCTTCTGCCACGGGAGCCTCAGCTTTGGGCGACGCATCTTCTCCAAGCCAGTCCCACCGGTCAAATCGCACCCTTGCATCGGGTGAAAAAACCGAAACGATGTCGTCCGCACTGAAGAAACACTTTTCGGGCCTGTTCCCGGCGCCGAATCCGAGCGTAGCGCGAATGCTTCCGTCCTCCGTCCAGTGAAGATCCCTGTAGTTGCTCTGGGTAAAGACGAGTACAAGCCCTTTTTCTTTCTCTTCCTCGGTAAATCCTCTCTGCCCGATACTGGCATGCTCAGAATATTTCACAACGACGTAGACCCGTCCGTAATCGTTGAAAAGTTCATAAAAGAGCGTCTGGAGATACTTCACCTGATTCTTCATCCCATTCAAAATAGTACAAGCGGCGAGAAAAAGCAAGGTGAATTGAGCTGTCTCATTTCAGATGGAGGGGGAGGGGCCTCCGGGGGAGGAGACCCCTCGTGGGAGGGAAAGCTATACTTCCTTTTGGGGTTGGGGAGCCTTGCGTAAAAAAGCAGGTATGTCAATAGCGTTCTCATAGGTAGACATGATCTCTGTCGTCACGACATCTATCCCTAATTCAGATCTCATGTTCTTTGACAATACCCGCTCTGAACCTTTCAGACTGACAGGGTGTTTCAGAGGAGCCCACTTCTTCACCTGGGGAAGATCGACCTTCTCTTTCTGCGCATCGAAGCCGGTAGCGATCACCGTAACCCGCACCTCGTCTCCGATGTCGGGATTGATCACTGCTCCGAATATGAGGTGTACTTCCTCGTGGGAAGAATCATATATATATGACACGGCATCCTGAACATCGTTGAGCGAGAGTTCGAGCCCTCCGGTGATGTTCACAAGGATACCCTTTGCTCCCTCGATGGAAGAATCTTCGAGCAACGGATTAGATATAGCCTTTTTCGCTGCATCGAGAGCCCCGGTATCTCCTCTTCCAATTCCGGCACCCATGACTCCGCGGCCCTTATCCTCGATAATCGTTCTCACGTCCGCGAAGTCAACATTAATGAGCCCCGGTATCAGAATAATGTCGGAAATTCCCTGAACTGCCTGTTTCAGGACATCATTCGCCACCGCAAATGATTTGAGGAGTGGGGTGCCTTTTTCAACAACAAGACCGATCTTGTCATTCGGTATCACGATGAGGGTATCAACATGTTTTTTTAATTCCATGATCCCTTCTTCAGCATTCAGATATCTCACTTTTCCCTCATAGAAGAAAGGCCTGGTAATCACCGCAACGGTGATGGCGCCGAGTTCCTTTGCCACACTTGCGATCACAGGACCCGCGCCGGTTCCGGTTCCACCACCCATACCGGCGGTGATAAAGACCATATCAGATCCGTCGAGATGTTCGGCAATGGCTGCGGTATCTTCAAGAGCCGCATCCCTGCCGATCTGGGGATTTGACCCTGCGCCAAGGCCACGGGTAAGGTTGCCGCCTATCTGGACTTTCACGGGAGCAAGGTTTGTTTCAAGGGCCTGCATATCTGTGTTGATTGCCACAAACTCGACTCCCTGCAGATTTGAGGCGATCATATTATTAATGGCATTTCCACCGGCACCCCCGACGCCGATAACTCTGATTTTTGCCCTCTGCCCTTTTACTTCTTCGATTTCAAACATCTGTTCTCCCTCCTCTTTGTATTTTTATATGAAGATCCCTTTGACCCATTCTTTCATCTTTCCGAATATGCCGGCAAACGCATCAGGATAAAAGACTTTATTGCTTTCCGAATCGAAGCCATAGAGCACAAGGCCTGCTCCGGTTGCATACATCGGATTCTTTTCAATCTCGGCACATCCCCTGATCTTCCTCGGGAACCCGATTCTGACGGGCAGTCCCAGGATCGCCTCCGCCATTCTGTCCATTCCTTCAAGCAGGGACCCGCCTCCGGTCATCACTACACCCGTTGCTGCGATATCGTAGCCGGAACAGGATCGGAGTTCAGCGCGAATCAATTCAAGAAGTTCTTCTGCGCGCGGCTGGATGATCTCAGCCACATGCCTCCTCAGTATCTTTCTGCCCTGTCCCGCCTGGAATATGTCTATCTCTTCACTGTCTTCAACCAGAGTAGTGACCGCGTGGCCGAAGCTCTTTTTTACCCGTTCAGCCTCGGGCACAGGAATCCTTAATCCCACCGCAATGTCATTCGTAAAATGATTTCCTCCAAGCGCAAGGACCGAAGAATGCCTCAACCATCCATCTTTATAGAGGATGATATCCGTTGTCCCGCCGCCGACATCAACAATTGCCACGCCGAGTTCTCTCTCATCGTCTGTAAGGATCGCTTCCGCCGAAGCAAGAGGCTCAAACACGATATCGATAACCTCAAGCCCTGCTTTCTCACAGCATTTCAGCAGGTTCTGCACGGAACTCACCGCACCGGTGAGAATATACACTTTTGCTTCAAGCCTCACCCCTGCCATGCCGATCGGGTCTCTGATGCCGTTCTGCCCATCGAGTGTATATCCTGTGGGAATGACGTGAAGAAGCTCTCTGTCAAGAGGCACATAGACCGCCTTTGCAGAGTCTATCACCCGGTTCACATCTACAGGTTTCACTTCTTTCCCCCGGATACCAACCGCACCGTAGCTGTCGATCCCCTTGACATGACCTCCGGAAATCCCGACATATACCGTATGAATCTCGACTCCTGCCGCAGACTCTGCCCTCCTCACGGCGTCTCTGATAGATGAGACGGTCGCTTCTATATCTATAATCACGCCCTTTCTCAGGCCTGTTGAAGGCGATACGCTCACGTTCCGGAACTCCAGTGCTCCGTCAATAACCTCACCGACAACAGCGCAAATTTTTGTTGTTCCGATATCAAGGCCTACAACAATATTCCCGTTTTTCACTGAACCACCATATCTGCTATAGGTTTTACCACTGCCCTGTTTGCAAAGCGCAGATCAATATACTCCACTGGGATTCCCCTGCTCCTGACCTCTTCCTCCAGAGTCACGAGCCGTTCGAGTTTCTGTTCGTAATCACCGCTCCCTATCTTGACATAGGTTCCGTCTACCATTATAGTCAGCTCTTCCGGCCTGTCGGCAATAATCTCAATCTGGTCTCTTTCTGCTGTGAACCCCTTCTCGTTCATAACTTTTGCAAGGCTCACCGCTTCTATAAATCCTTCTTTTTGTTTCAATGGGTCTCCGGCAATAACGGGGAGAAAAGGGATGGAATCGTCCCTCAATTCTTCGAGGAGGGTCCCTTTCTCGTCCACAAGGAACAGATGCCCCTTCATGTCAAGAAGCGCAAAAGGCTCCGCCTCTTTGATCACAAGTGAGAGGATATCCGGGAACTGTTTTCTCATTTGCACTGACCGTATCCACGGAGATTTGAGCAGCTGCTCACTCACCGCTTTTCCTGAGAGCAAAAGGAGACTGTCATGGAGATGCACTCCCGACAGTGTACTTAACTCTTCATCGGTAAGATGTCTGTTTCCGGTGAACACAATCTGTGTTATCGGCAGGAGGGTAACCGCCTGCAGGGAATGAATCAGGAGATATGCGCCAATGGAAACCCCAAGGAGCGAGATGATTACCGCGCTCTTCCTGAAAATGCCCGATATTGACGTCTTTTTATTCTTCTTCAGCCTGCTAATTTTCATTAAGAACCCCGCTAAGAATCTCTTCTATGAGTCCGGGAAAGCTCAAGCCCGCAAGGCCTGCTATCTTGGGGAGGAGGCTTGTCTCCGTCATGCCCGGTATTGTGTTGACCTCAAGGACAGAGGGATTTCCGTTCCGGTCCAGCCGCAGGTCGACACGGGTAGCTCCCTTGCATCCAAGTGCATTATGGGCGGCAAGAGCAGTACTTTTTGCTTTTTCGTACGTGGCTTCGTCTATCTCGGGTGGCAGGATATATTGGGTAAGACCGGCAGTATATTTTGCTTCGTAGTTATAAAACTCAAGAGATGGTCTTACCTCAACCCCTCCGAGCGCCTTCTTGTTGAGTATGCCGATATGTATTTCCTTGCCATCGATAAATTCTTCTATAACTGCTCGTGGTCCGTGCGAATACGCCTTGGCGAGTGCTTCCTGCAGCTGCTCTCTCTTTTTGACGATACTCACCCCGATGCTCGAACCCTCGGCTGCAGGCTTCACAACCCAGGGAAACGCGAAATCCACACTCTTTACACTTTGCCCTTTGCTCACAATAAGGAACGGCGGGACCGGTATGCCGTGGTAGAGAAAAATCTTTTTCGATGCCTCTTTGTCCATTGCAAGGGCGGATGCAAGGACATCGGACCCTGTATACGGAATCCCGAGCACTTCGAGCATCCCCTGGATAGAGCCATTTTCGCCGTATCCTCCATGGAGGGAAAGAAAGGCTATCTCTATCTTCTCTCTCCTCAAGTCTTCACAGAAGTCCTGCCCGACGTCTATAGTAACAGCGCGATACCCTAACCCTTTGAGCGCGTGATAGATCGCAGTGCCGCTCCGGAGTGACACTGCCCTCTCGGCAGATATCCCGCCCATCAGCACGCCTATCTTCCTGTCAGTCAGCAATTTCTCTCCCCAGAATCTTTATCTCCGCTTCCAGGAGTATCCCGAACCTCTTTTCGACTCTCAGCGAAACCAGTTCCATGAGTCTTATAAAATCCAAGGCGTTCGCGTTCCCTTTATTGACGAAAAAATTTGCATGCACTTCGCTCACCTCAACTTCACCGATTGTTGCACCCTTGCAGCCAGCTTCGTCGAGGAGCTTCCCTGCCGATGTCCCGGGAGGATTTTTAAAGACACATCCGGCAGAGGGCTCCCATATAGGCTGCCTTTCCCGTTTTGTCCGTAAAAATTCTCCTATCCTTTTCGAGACTGCCTCTGCATGGTCTTTTTTCAGCCGTATCTCCGCCCCGAGTATAAACTCCTCCGGCCTGATGCCGGACTTTCTGTACCCGAAGGCTATATCTTCGGCTCTGCGCCAGGACACGATACCCTCCCTGTCCATCATCTCAAGAGCAACAAGGACATCTTTTATTTCATAGCCGAATGCGCCGGAATTGCCGCAGATCGCGCCTCCGACAGTGCCGGGGATTCCTGCAAGTCCTTCCAATCCTGAAAATCCGTGCTCCTGTGAGAAACGGACAAGCTTTGCGAGCAGCGCACCGGCGTCTGTATGTATGAATATGAATTCGTCTTCCTCACGCAGGGTCTCGATCTTTTTCAGCGACCTGAACAGCACGACCGCACCCGCTATCCCTCCATCCCTGATCAGGATATTTGTCCCACTGCCCAGGGCAATATAGGGAATATTGCTTTTTTTCAGGTTCAGATGAATATTCTTCAGCGAATCAAGGTCCCTTGGCAGGGCGAAAATTTCGGCAGCCCCTCCAATACGCAACGAGGTGTGGTTGCTCATCGGCTCCATAAACCGGACCTCTCCTTCAAAAAACCCTTCCGAAAAAATAGCCCTAAATTGTTCATCCCTCACTTTTTTCCTGCAACTTCAAGAGCATTTTCTCACCGGTTTGCCAGACGTTCCCAGCCCCAAGTGTGAGGAAGATATCTCCCTGCCTGAGATGTGCAAGCCCATAGGCAATTGCCTGTTCACGGTCCTTGAGATACAGGACATTACCCTGCCCCGCCTCCCTGATTTTTTCGCAAAGTTTCGGCGTTTTCACGCCACGCACCGGCTTTTCCCCTGCAGGATAAATATCGAGGAGCAGGAGCATATCGGCGTCATGAAATGACAGGGCAAATTCATCCATGAGGTCCTTTGTCCTGGTGTATCGGTGGGGCTGAAAAAGGACGATTAACCTTCCAGACTGCTGCCGCCCTGAAAAAAGCCCTTCTTTTATCGCTTTTAGTGTCGCTTTGATTTCTGTCGGATGATGTCCGTAATCGTCGTATATTTTTATTCCCCTTGCCTCGCCCTTCAACTCGAGTCTTCTCTGAATGCCGCTGAATCCCCTGAGTGCGTCCTTCACCACCGCTATGTCAAGGTTAAGCAACAGAGCGACCCCGATCGCAGCCAGACTGTTCAGGACATTATGGGCACCCGGAGCAGGGAGTTCGAAATTTCCAAGATTTAATCCTTTATAGACAACATCAAAAGTTACCGACATAAAACCTTTCCTGATATTCTCTGCATAGAGTTCTGCCTTTTTCGTAAGCCCATAGGCAAGATACCGCCTCTCGACAAACGGGAGGATATCCCGGATATGTTTGTTTTCGATACAAATTACTGATGTGCCATAGAAGGGCACCTTATTGATAAACGCGAGAAAAGCATCCTTTAACGATTCCATGGTTCTGAAAAAATCCATGTGTTCCCTGTCGATATTTGTGACGACAGAAATTGTGGGAGAGAGCTTGAGAAACGAGCCGTCACTTTCGTCTGCCTCGGCAACAAGAAACTCTCCCGTGCCGAGCCTTGTATTACTTCCCAGTGCCTTCAGTTTCCCTCCGATAACGACTGTAGGGTCGAGCGCATTTTGTGCAAGAACAGTTGCGATAAGGGATGTCGTCGTGGTCTTGCCATGCGCTCCTGCAACGAGTATCCTGTATTTGAGGTTGCCGACCAGGTTCGTGAGTTCAGCAAGCATCTCGGCCCGCGGAATGACAGGAACTGATCTCCTCCGTGCTTCGGCAACTTCGGGATTGTCCCCTGCGACCGCAGAGGAGAGTACCAGGACATGAGCATCATCTATATTCTCTACTCTATGGCCGATATGGACCTTGATGCCCAGTACCCTCAACCGGGTTGTAGTCTCTGATTCTCTCAGGTCCGAACCGGTAACTTCATAGCCGAGGTTGTGAAGCAGTTCCGCAATCCCCGACATTCCGATGCCTCCGATGCCGACAAAGTGTATTACCCTGTATCGCTCAAACACGCGCTTTCCCTTCCGGCTGATACCCGTTGCCCCTGGACTGTTTCATCAAGCTCAGTGCGATATCTACAATTTTTTCGCAGGCTTCCGGTCTGCCGAGCGTCCTGCTGTTTTTCCCCATCTCAATTCTCAGGGACTCGTTCAGATAGAGTTCCCGTATCGCCTCTGCTAAAGCTTCTCCGCTCAACTCCCGGTCCGGTATTATTTTTGCCGCTCCTATTTCAACGAGTCTCTTTGCGTTCAACTCCTGATGGTTGCCTGCCGCGTAGGGATACGGGACCAGGATGGATGGCTTTCCCATGGTGGTTATTTCCGCAAGTGTTGTCGCCCCTGCCCGTGAGACTACGATATCCGCCACTGCATACGCTTCACCCATCTGGTAGACAAAGGGAGTGATTGTCCCCTTGAACCCCGCCTTCCGGTATGCCTCCCGGACATTTTCGTAATCCCTGGGCCCGGTTTGATGGAAGAATTGAATCTTGTCTTTCAGGTCATAGAGATGATTCAGGGCATCCACCATAGCGGTATTGATGCTTCGTGCACCGGCACTCCCTCCAAAAGTAAAAATAGTGAATAATCCTTCCTCGAGCGAAAACAGCCGGTACGCAGACTCAATACTCCCTTTAAGCACTTGCAACCTCACGGGGTTGCCGGTGAAAAAAGTCTTTTCCCGGGGGAAGAAGGAAATGCTCTCATGGTAAGTCACGCATATGGTATCCACAAATTTGCCGAGTATCTTGTTTGTGAGTCCGGGCATGGAATTCTGTTCCAGAATCATGGTCGGGATCGACATAAAATATGCAACAAGCACAAGAGCGCCTGATGCATACCCCCCCACTCCGATTACCATATCGGGTTTGACCGTTTTGATGATGCGGTATGAATCGACGGTCGAGAGGAATGTCCTGAGTATAGCCCTGATTTTTTTCAGAGGAGATACTCCTGTAATCCCTTCTGCACGCAAAAACCTGATCGGGTATCCTTCCCTTGGAACTACCCTGGCTTCGATACCGTGCTCGGTCCCCACAAATATCACTTCAGTAGAGACATTCCTCAGCTTCAATTCTTCCGCGACGGCAAGTCCCGGAAAGAGATGTCCGCCTGTACCTCCGCCTGCAATGATCACCCGCATAAACCTTTCAATTTCTCAAATGTTTTCTGGTTACTATTTGGTCCCATAGAGAGTCCTTCTCGCTTTTCTCCTCGCCAGTATTTCCCGGTTCATGCCCGGCATTTCGCTTTTCTCCTCTCCCCTTGAAATATTCAGGAGGATTCCGACTGCAACCATATTCACCAGGAGAGAAGAACCTCCGTAACTGATAAACGGTAAAGGCAGCCCTTTCGTGGGTACCATACCGGTTGCAACTGCAAAATTGATGAGCGCCTGAAGGGCAATCATCAGGGAAAGCCCTGTTGCAAGATAATAGACAAACTGGTCTTTTGCCCTGTATGCGATCGCGATGCCCTTGATGAACAGAAACAGGAAGAGAGCGATTACTACCGTCACCCCGAAGAATCCGAACTCTTCTCCGATGATGGAAAAAATAAAATCCGTATGGGATTCCGGCAGATACGCGAGCTTCTGTTTCGAGCTTCCAAGCCCTACTCCTGTCATGCCTCCGCTTCCGAGGGCGATAAAAGACTGTATGAGCTGGAATCCGCTTCCATGCGGATTATCCCATGGATTAAGGAATGAGGTTATCCTTTTGAGGCGGTAAGGCTGCATGGCAAGCTTAACCACAACAGGCAGCGCGAGACAAAGGAGCGCTCCGATATACCTGAGTCGCACGCCGGAAAGAAAAAGCATCGCAAAGGTAAGAAACGCGAGGCTCATCGCCGCGCCGAAATCAGGCTGTTTGAGGATCGCTATCTGAAATATGACCATCACCAATACCGGTTTCAGAAAAGACAGAAAGTTGTCGGTCCTGAAGCCGGGCATAGACATATACCGCGCGAGGAATATCACCATGGCAAGTTTCACAAGTTCTGAAGGCTGGAAAGTCGAGGGCCAAAGCTTTATCCACCTCTGTGCACCGCCTGCAGAAGCGCCGATGCCAGGGACAAAAACAAGAATCATGAGTATGAAAGAGACGACCAGAAGCGGAATGGATATTTTTTTAATAAAACCCGCACTCATTCTGGAGGCAATGAACATAAAGCTCAATCCAATAAAGATGGTAAAAAGATGTCTTTTAAAATAAAAAAATTCTGTTATTCCTTTCTTCGCAAGTACAGGGGTAACCACAGAGGTAGTACTGTAGATCATGAGCGCTCCCAGTCCTGTAAGGAGCATCGTTCCAAGCAGCAGCCACCGGTCGTATCTGCCCATCGTCATGCGCGCAACTCCGAGACGAACAGTTTAAACTGTCTTCCCCGGTCTTCGAAATTCTCGAACATATCAAAACTGGCACATGCAGGGGAAAGGAGGACGACGTCCCCTTGTGCGGCGATGTCCCGTGATATCTGCACCGCCTCCCGGAGTTCTCCTGCCATGACTATCCGGGTCATCAGATCACCCAGCGCCTTTTTTATCTTCTCCGCAGCCTCACCGATCAATATAAGCGCCTTCACTTTCTCTTTCACCAGTGTTTTGAGGAGGGAGAATTCTCCCGCCTTGTCTCTCCCTCCTGCTATCAGTATCACTGGTTCTGAAAAGCTCTCAAGCGACTTCATCACTGCAGCCACATTGGTTCCTTTCGAATCGTTGTAATATCTCACGCCGTCAAGCTCCCTGATAAATTCGAGCCTGTGTTCCAGTCCTGCGAATTCCCTCAATGAATCTGTCACAGCAGCTACAGGGCACCCTGCAAGGAGAGCCATGGCTGAAGCAGCCATGGCATTCTCCAGGTTATGAACACCTTTGATTCTGATCTCATTCGCCTGGATAAGTGGGATGGAAGGAGAGGCAAGGGGCAGACCAGGGATTGTGCAATACACCTCACCGCCTTTTAAACAGATCCCTTCAACTTCTCTTTGACGACTGAAGGAAAAAACCCGTGGTTTCTCGTTCTGCACTGCAAACTTTTCACTTGCAACCTTCATCGTCTCCGGGTCGTCCCGGTTTAAGACCAAAAAATCTTCTTCCCTCTGGTTTTCGAATATCTTTGCCTTTGCGTCGCCATATTCCTTCAGGGAATGATATCTATCGAGATGATCCGGGGTTATATTTACGATCACCGCTCCCTGAGGCCTGAATTCCTTTATTGTTTCGAGCTGGAAGCTTGATATTTCGGCGACTATATAGTCGGGGGTCAGGAGCCGATCGTTTCCCGTTTCCTGTCCTGTACCGAATAACTGCTGACCAATGCCTGTTTTGAATATTTCCTCGGTCAGTGCATACCCTATATTCCCACCGAGCACGGTCCGGAACCCTCCTTTTTTCATCATGAAATCGAGCAGGGCTGTTGTGGTGGATTTCCCGTTTGTTCCTGTAACGCCAAGGAAGCGCGGCATGGGATTGGGTCCCGGGAGGAAATTGTTCATTATGTGGTAAGCGAGTTCAAGCTCGCCGATAACCGGGATCCCCTTCTCACCTGCCCTCGCCAGCTGCGGCATATCAGAAGGCACTCCGGGGCTCACTACAATCATGTCCGCCGCCATAAAGATATCATTCGGGTGTGATCCGAAGACACGGCACACCGAGGGACTCAGCTGATCGACAAAGCTCCTGAGGGAGTCTTCCCCTTTCTTGTCGGTGACCGTGACGAGAGCACCGAGACGAGCAAGCAGATTTGCTGCGCCAACGCCGCTTCTCGCGAGACCGACAACCGTGATATTTTTATCCTTTAGTGTCATTTTTCTTTTTCTCGGCTACCCGGTAATTCTTTTTCTTGAGCTTCTTTTTGGCAAAGGTCTTGTTCTTCGCCTTCGTCTTTTTCTTGGCGATCACCGTCTTTTTCTTTGCCTTTTGTTTCTTTGCTATAAAGGAGTGGGGCTTTTTCTTTGCGTTCTTTTTAGCGATCAATGTTTTCTTGGACTTCTTCTTTTTTGAATTTTTTATTGTTTTCCCGGACCTCTTTTTATGAGTTGCCTTCTTCACAACAATATCGTCATAATCTGCTTGCGTAACGTAGAGGTAAGGGTCATCTTTATGCTCCATGATATCAAACCCCTTACTGATGAGGAGCTCCGATTCTTTCCAGAGGGTGGTCCTGCTCGGGCTTCCCAGCAGGGCTATAACAATTGTTTCATCCTTCCGTTCCGCGGCACAGACAAAACAATGACGTGCTGACCGGGTATATCCTGTTTTACCGCCGACCAGGTCCTCTTCCGACCAGAGGAGCCTGTTCGTATTCCTCACAGAAAGCGTCCGGCCTCTCTCCGTTGTCACTTCTGCCACCCGGGTGCCGATAATATCCTTCAGCGTCGGATATCGCAACGCATAACTCATGATCTTCGCAAGGTCTGATGCAGTAGTAAACTGGCCGGGACCGGGGAGCCCGTTCGCATTGATAAACCGCGTATTCAGCGCCCCTATTGCAATGGCCTTCCGGTTCATAAGCTCAACAAACCGCTTCTCGGAACCGGAAACCGCTTCTGCCAGCGCAACAGCGGCATCATTTGCAGAGCCCATCAGGGCTGCATAGAGGAGCTTCTCGACGGTAATTCTTTCTCCTTCCCGGAATCCTGCCGTATGGGCAGGCGTGTCAGCGGCATTACTGCTTATCGTGACCACATCCTGAAGGCTGGTATTCTCAATCGCCAGCATTGCCGTCATCAGTTTCGTCGTGCTTGCAGGAGGACGCTTAAGATTCGGATTTTTAGCGTAGAGAAGCTGTCCGGTTGTTACATCCATGACGACTACTGCCTGCGAACGGAAATTATCAGCAAATGAGGAAGCAGGAAGGAATACGCAGGCAGCAAATAGGAAGAGAGAATAAAATATTCTCCATGGTTTTGCTCCCCTCTGTTTGCTGCTTGCCGGTTTCTGCTTCCTTATCATCCTCACCTCACTTTTAAGGTTGCCAGACTTAACAGCGCCAGCATGATGCCGATAATCCAGAACCGCACAATAACCTTCGGTTCAGGCCATCCCTTGAGTTCAAAGTGGTGATGGATCGGGGCC
Source organism: Thermodesulfovibrionales bacterium (assembly GCA_031082155.1). Lineage (GTDB taxonomy): Bacteria > Nitrospirota > Thermodesulfovibrionia > Thermodesulfovibrionales > SM23-35 > JAKLQR01. Next base: position 81,208 of record JAVHLL010000004.1, read on the forward strand.
ATCTTGAATATCCGTTTTCCCGTAAGCTTGAAAGATCCTACCTGGAGTATGACCGAAATGGTCTCGATCACAAAGATTCCCCCGACCACCGCGAGCACAATCTCATGTTTGGTTATCACTGCAAGGGTACCGAGCGCACCGCCAAGGCTGAGAGACCCGACATCTCCCATGAAAACATCAGCGGGATACGAATTGAACCAGAGGAATCCGAGCGCCGCACCTAGCATCGCCCCGCAGAAGACCGTTAATTCACCGGTACCCGGCAAATACATGACTTGCAGGTACTGCGCCAGCCCCTTATGCCCCGAAATATAGACAAGGACACTGTTCGCGAGAACAGCGATGGCGACCAGCCCGATTGCAAGCCCGTCAATCCCGTCGGTGAGATTCACCGCATTGGATGAACCGACCATCACGATGACCGAAAACGGGATATAGAATATTCCGAGATCAAAAAACCATCTTTTAAAGAAGGGGACACTCAACACATCGGTATAGGGATCTTTCGGGTTCATATAGAGGAAGATCCCTATTATGAGTGCAAGGATTATCTGTAAGCCAAACTTCTGATAGGCCCGAAGGCCCTTGTGGCTCTTTCCGGTAATTTTTAAATAGTCGTCAAAAAAACCGATCGCACCGAACCCGAGAAGCGCGACGATCATCGTCCAGATATAGATATTCTTGAGATCTCCCCAGAGAAAAACCGCCACAAGTATACAGAGAATAATGAGAATGCCTCCCATAGTCGGCGTTCCCGCTTTGCCGAGATGGGCCTTTGGACCGTCATCCCGGATATGTTGTGTCATGCTGAATTTTTTCAGACGGTTGATAATCCAAGGGCCGAAGATCAGCGCAGTAATCATTGCGGTGAGCACAGCAAGAGCTGTCCTGAACGTGATATACCTGAAAACATTCAGGGGTGAAAACCAGTTGTGCAGGCTGTATATGAGATCGTACAACATTATCCCTCTCTACGAGCCATCGGCAAGCACCCTTTCCATGCGCATACCCCTTGAACCTTTCACGAGCACCGTGTCCCCAACCTTCCCTATCCCTTTCAGCAAGTTCCCCGCATCTTCAGGCTTCGCAGCGGTGAGTACATCTCCTGTGTACTCGGATACAGCAAAAGACATGAGCGGACCTACCGCGATAAAAACATCCACAGACAGTTCTGATAAGAGTCTGCCGATCTTTCGGTGCGCCTCCTCTGCATAGGTTCCCAATTCAAGCATGTCGCCAAGCACGGCGATCGTCCTTCCTTTTTTAATCCTCACCAGCTCTCTGAGCGCAGCTTCCATGGAGGCAGGATTTGCATTGTACACATCACTGATGATCAGGATGCCATTCATTTCCCGCAACTGCAGCCTCATGGGAACTCCTGGGAAGCTTTCTATGCCATCCCTGATATGGGAGAGAGCAATATTGAGGAGATCCCCGACAGAGGCTGCCGCCAGGATGTTATAGATATTGAAGACTCCTGATATTTTCGGGTTTATCCGAAGCAATTCTTTTCCCCTGAAAAGAATCTGAAACCTGGCTCCCGTATCATACAGCTGTATATCGACCGCACGAACTTCGGCCTCCTGCTGTATGCCATACCTGATTACCCTGCCCCGATATCCTGATTGATTCAGCCCTTCCATGAGAAAAAGGTCGTCGGCATTCACCACAACAGTATGCACAGAACCGAGGATTTCGAGTTTCGTTCTTCGGATCGTCTCAAGGTCTCTGAAACTCTCCAGATGGGTATAATTGATATTCGTTAAAACTCCGATACCAGGCGCAGCAATTGCGCACAACTCCAGAATATCTCCGGGTGCGCTCGCGCCCATTTCGAGAACAATCATCTCCTCTGCATCACTGATCTCCGCGAGGCTCAAAGGAAGTCCGATCTGATTATTCAGGTTCCCGGTGTTTTTTAATATCCTGTGTTCCGTACCGAGAACTGCTGCAGTAAGCTCTTTTGTTGTTGTCTTGCCGTTTGAGCCTGTGATAGCGACAACCGGGATGTCCCTCTTTCTACGCATATGGTGAGCAATATCCTGAAGGGCTTTGAGCGTATCCTCAACATGAATAAGAGTCTTGCCCCGGACAGTGGATTGATGGTCCCTTTCGGCAACAGCTCCGTTCCCCCGCTCCAGCGCCTTCTCCAGATAGTCATGGCCGTCAAAATTCTTCCCTCTCAGTGCGATGAACAATGCTCCTTCCTGGATCGTCCTCGAATCAATTGAAAGGCCCGTAAAAATCTCCTGTCCGCGGGAAATGATCTTCCCCTGCGTCGCGGTCATGACATCCTCTATAGTTATAGTTCCCATCAGTGTTCTTTCGGTATAATTCCCTGCAATCATTATTCCCTTTATATTCCCGGTCTGACCTTCAGCACCTCCTCGATTACTTCTCTGTCGCTGAAGCGGTGTTTTTCACTCTTAATTTCCTGATACTCTTCATGCCCCTTGCCTGCTACAAGGACAATATCACCCTCTCTTGCCATGCATACTGCTTTGCGTATCGCTTCACGCCGGTCAGACTCAACAAGGTAGTTCCTCCCTGTGACTCCGGCTTCAATATCCCGGATAATGGCATCCGGTTCTTCCGAGCGCGGATTGTCAGAGGTGATAAGTACAAAATCGCTGAGTTTTGTTGCGATTTCGCCCATCTTCGGTCTTTTGCCGCGGTCCCTGTCTCCTCCGCAACCGAAGACAGTTATGATGCGGGGTGCTGCATGCGCCGCCCCGGCGGTGGATTTTTTATCAAGAAGCTCCCGTGCGGTGCGAATCAACCGTTCAAGGGCATCTTCTGTATGCGCATAATCGACAATACAGAGGAATTCCTGTCCCGCTTCAACCTTCTCAAACCTGCCTCTGATACTTGATGCCTGACGAATCCCCTGTATAATGGCTTTCCATGGAATCCCGAGGGAAACTGCAGCGCCGGCTGCAGCAAGAATGTTATATACATTCGGCATGCCGGTAAGCGGAGATATTATCTCGTAGGCATTTCCGCGAAACGCTACCGTGAACCGCAACCCTTCAAAGGAATTCATGATATCACGGGCCAGGAGGTCCGCCTGTGTTTCAATCCCGTAAGTGAGGATTTGCCCCGCCTCGCCCTCTCCTGCCTTCATAGCCATAGATAAATTCAGGCCGGATACGTCATCAAGGTTTATGACGGCGGTTCCTGTTCTCACAAGGAGTTCTGTAAATAGGCGCGCTTTGGCATGAAAGTACTCATCCATAGTCTTATGAAAATCCAGGTGATCCCTCGTCAGGTTCGTGAATATTGCAGTATGAAAAGCGGTCCCGTCGACTCTGTACTGCGCGAGCGCATGTGATGAGACCTCTGATACCACGAACCGGCAGCCGGACAGAAGCATCTCTTGCAGGAGACACTGAAATTCGGGGGACTCAGGGGTGGTATGTACTGCAGGAAAAACCTGATCTTTTATCATATATTGAATTGTCCCGATTAGTCCAACGGTCTCACCAGTTGTCTCAATTATGGATTTGAGGAGGTAGGATGTAGTGGTCTTGCCGTTGGTTCCGGTTATCCCGATGAGGTTGAGGCTCTCTGATGGCCGTCCATAAAAGTTATTTGCCATACACGCAAGGGCCTTCCTGCTGTTGTTCACATAAATATACCGTATCACCGGATATCGTTTGCCTATGTCCTCTTCACACGCCACTGCAACCGCCCCCTGCGCTATTGCCTTTTCAAGAAAATCATGGCCATCATATTTTTCTCCCCGTATTGCTATAAATAAATAGCCTTTCTGCACCTTGCGCGAGTCGTATGCAATGCCTTCTATATCAAGCGCCGGGCCAATACTTTCTCTTCCCAATGTACTTTCTGCTCCTTTTCCCATACACTCGCAGTCCCTGAGGATTTCCTTCAGCATCATCTTGCTACTACGAAATGAGCCCGCTGGGCATTGTCGTCCCTCGGTATATCCATATACGATAAAGCCTGATTCGCGATTTCCCGGAAAACCGGCGCTGCGACAACTCCTCCATATATCTGTCCTTTCGGTTCATATACCACAACGATCATTGCAATTCTCGGGTTGTCGGCAGGCACAAACCCGACGAAGGAACTTACATATTTCTCCTTTGAATACCTCTTCGTGACCGGATTGATCATCTGTGCCGTGCCTGTTTTCCCTGCTACAGGGTTGCCGTCAACCGATGCATTCTGCCCGGTTCCTCCCTCCTCGGTAACCGTCGCGAGTATATCTCTGAATGTCTCGGCAGTCCTTGCAGAAAGGATACGATGACTATCCGGATTCCTGAAAGATGCGATGACCTCTCCCGACGGAGAAAGGACCTCCGAGACGACATGGGGTTTCACAAGATATCCTCCGTTCGCAATTGCAGCATAAGCCCTGAGAATCTGGAGAGGGGTTACGGCAACCTCCTGTCCTATCGGAATTGCCCCTATAGACGTCCCGGACCAGCGTTCCGGGGGATATATCCATCCGGATATTTCACCCGGAAGGTCTATCCCCGTTTTTTCCCCTATCCCCATCAGTTTTGCATATTTATAGATTCGCTCTTTTCCTAGCTTCATGCCGATCATGATGGAACCGACATTTGATGATTTCTGAATGACTTCACTGAAGGTGAGCACACCGTATTTATGTACGTCCCCAATATTCTTGCCCCCGGCATTGATGCTTCCCTTGCTCACATCGAACAAGGTTCCTGCCCTCGCTATCTTCTCCTCAAGTGCGGCGACACCAATGATAATCTTGAATGTTGACCCCGGCTCGTAACAATCGGTTATAGCCCTGTTTCGCTTCTCTGAATCGGAGGCCGCGGTTCCTTTGTTTGGGTCGTAGGTAGGTCTGTTCCCAATGGCCAGCACCTCACCGGTGAATGGGTCCATCATAATAGCCGTTGCCGAGGCGGCCCGCCATTGTATCGTTGCTTTATCAAGCTCGTTTTCGAGAATTCCCTGAAGGCCTTCATCAATAGTAAGCACAAGACTGTTGCCGTTTGTTTCCGTCTCCACCCCTGATGAGAGGATTTTGCCGCTTGCATCCCTTCCCACAACGACTTTCCCCCCGTTTGTCTTCAGGTCTTTGTCAAACTTCAACTCTATGCCTTCAAGGGCCTGGTTGTCTATGCCGACAAACCCAAGAACATGAGAGGCGAGCACACCCTTGGGGTAAACCCGCTTCGCTTCAGTGAGAAAACCCAGTCCTTCAATCTCAAGCCCCTTTATCTTCTCTGCGGTTTCCGGTTCAAGTTTTCGCTCTATCCAGAAAAATCGTCCGCTCTCCGGCACTTTTGTACGAATTATTTTTGGCTCCTTATTGATCAGCAGTGCGAGTTTTTTTATATTCCCCTCTTTCAAATCAAGCATCTCAGGGTCCCCGTACAGCGATTCGAGATCAAGGTTGAGCGCGAGTTCCCTTCCGTTCCTGTCGAAGATAACCCCGCGCCTTGCCTGAACATCCTCAACCTTGTTATGCTGCTGTTTTGCCCGTTCGGCAAGGCGGTTATGGTTGAAGATCATCAGGTCAACAAGACGCAGGGAGACCAGGATAAAACTGAAGATAATTGCAGTGTTAAGAATTACCGCCCTCTTCTTGGTCAACCCCCCACCTCAAATCTGTATGCGTCTTAACTCACTGCTTTCGCTCGAGCGACGCTTTGTACGGTAAATATCCCTTTTGTTTATTGATATAGACGACTTTGAGCCTGTCAGGCATCACAAACGCTTCCCCATCGTTGCGGGATACCTGAAGTTTTGCGAAAGAAAGGAGACCTGTCCTTTCTGCAAGCAGCGATTTTTTCTCTGTAAGATACTCCGTCTTCTGTTTCTCAAGGTCTCCAAGGCTGTATTCAAGTGTCAGGAAGCTCGATCTCAGATACACGAGTCCGAATGCACAAGACACTAGGAAAAGAATCAGGAGCGGCTTGATTACGAACGAAAGCATAGTACCCCTTCCTCTATACATCATATTTCTCCGCTGCTCTCAGTTTGGCGCTCCTCGATGACGGGTTTGCCCTGCGTTCCTCCTGCCCGGAGGTGAGGGGTTTCTTCGTAAGGATTTTTATCACACCTTTCTTCGCGTTTTCTGCAAAAAAATGTTTGACCTTCCTGTCCTCTAATGAATGGTATGAGATTACGCATACTCTTCCACCCTTTCTCAACAGTCTCACTGATGCATCGAGGCCTGTCGCGAGCTGATTGAGTTCCCTGTTCACCTCGATTCTCAACGCCTGGAATGTCTTCGTCGCAGGATGCACCTTGCCTCTTGACCCATATACTGCAGCAACGATCTTCGCCAGTCCGGAGCAGGTATCAATCGTTTTTTTGCCTCTCTGATTCACGATCGCCTGTGCTATTTTGCGTGCCAGGCGTTCTTCTCCGAATTCCCTCAGGACCCTTTCGATCTCTTTTCCTGAATATCGGTTCACAACGTCCCATGCTGATATGTTTTGCCCTTTATCCATCCTCATGTCGAGGCGCTCATCCGAGAGGAAACTGAATCCTCTGAGGGGGTCTCTTATCTGTACCATAGAAAGCCCGAGGTCAAAGAGAATACCGTCAACCTGAGAGATACCCGCCTGCGACAGAAGGCCTTCCACTTCCGAGAACTCTCCTCTCATCAAGACAACCCTTTCGTCCGAAAGTCTTTCCCCGGCTATTTTCAAGGCATCCTCATCTCTGTCAATACCGATGAGTCTGCCCGCAGGGCCAAGGCATTTCATTATTTGTTCTGCATGTCCCCCGGGACCAATCGTTGCATCTACATAAATCCCATTCGGCTTCGGGCTAAGCATATCGAGGACCTCGGTCTGGAGAACCGGAAGATGAAGGACCTTCATGTCTATTCAGCGATCCACTGTGCAAAAAAACACGGGAACCCCGAAATATAACCCTCTCCATCCTTTCTCGTCCTCTCCCGAATGAAACCTTTATGCTGCATATTTAAAGACCATAGGCAGCAAGTTTTTCCTCTATGGCTTTCCGGTCGATCTTCGCAGGGTCGTACAACATGTCCCATTCGTTCCTGTCCCATAATTCGATCCTCTCAATCTGTCCTGCGAGCACCACATTCCCATTGATCTTTGCATCCTCACGCAATGCAGACGGGACAAGAACCCGCCCCTGTTTATCTATTTCTGTTTCGATTGCCGACGCGACCACCCTTCTCAGGTAATACCTGATCGCTTCATCGGATCTCGGTTTTGTTCTCACCTGCTCCTGGAGTCTATGCCATTCTTCCATCGGATATATGCAAAGACAATTGTCAAACAGGGCATTTGTGATATAAAGTTTTGTGCTATAATTGGCTATGATAATCTCTCGGAAAGGCGCAGGGATAATGATTCTCCCTTTCGGATCAACCGTGTAGTAGTATTTACCTGAGAAAGCCGGCATTATTCCCTCCACTTTCTACCACTTTCTTCCACTCAATAATAGTAGTGGAAAAAAAGAATGTCAAGAAAAAAATTTAAATTCCTACATGCTGTATGTAATATTGTAAATAAGCACTACATATTGTTTTATTGAAAAAATGCTAAAGGTTACGCATTAGGTTGCCTGACATCCTGTTTCAACTTCTGCACACAGCCAAGGGCGATATCGCCAGCCAAAAAATTCCCTGCGGAGGACGTTCGCAAGAGAATGAGCAAAATACTGTTTCTGCTTATTCATTGAAGGGAAGGAGAAAAGAAACAAAACATCTTTTTTCCGGATTTTCTCGAACGATTTCACAATCGTTCCGGTGATATGTTCATTGCAGATATTTTTCTTCTCCCTCTCTCTGTGAAACAGCAACTGGCATGAGTTTTTCTAAGATAAAGCCATCATTTTTGGCTTGACAAAAGGATTTCTTCCTTGATACTGTTATTTGCAGCATTTATTACCTTGCACGTTTATCCATAATCTTAAGAATGAAAGGGGGGAAAGCTAGATGACAAAAGCAGAGTTGATCGACAAGATCGCATCAGGCACGGGGTTAAGCAAGGCAGATGCGTCCCGCGCACTCGATTCCACATTAAACGCTATCAGATCCGCCATGAAAAAAGGGCAGAAGGTGACACTTGTCGGCTTCGGTACTTTTTCGGTAACGAAAAGAAAGACCAGAAAAGGCCGCAACCCGAGAACCGGTGAAGTTATTACCATTCCTGCAGCAAAAATCCCGAAATTCACGTCTGGAAAAGCTCTGAAAGACGCCGTTAAATAAATTTGCATGCCTTAATACTTATAGAGGAGGGGCAAGGTTCATTGCCTCTCCTCTTTGAAAAACCTTCATAATTATTGTCCATCCCGCAAAAAGGAGGGTTACCATGCTTGTAGAATTCAGTGTTATCCCTATCGGCATTGGAAGCAGCCTGGGGGCTCAACTCGCCGAGGTTCTGAAAATTATTGACGCCAGCGGACTCCCTTACAAGCTGAATCCAATGGGCACTGTTGTAGAAGGTGAATGGGATGAGATTATGAAGCTCGTAAAAAAGTGCCACGGAACAATTATGAAAAAGACCGAGCGGGCAGTCACAACGATTACCATAGACGACCGGAAGGGGAAACCGAACCGCATCGAACTCAAGGTGAAGTCGCTAGAAAAAAGGATCGGAAAATCACTGAAAAAATAATGGGGTATTATCCCGCATAGCATACCGATGGCCGTGATGGATACCGATACCGATGGATATGTCGCGGGGTTAAACCCGGGATCTCACGAATCGTTCCTCCTCATCACGTGATTTCAGATGCCCCTTGAGTTTCTCCTCAAGAAGTTCTTTGAGCACCGTTGAGTAGAGAGGCCCTGGAGGAATTCCCATCCTCTTTAAATCTTTGCCTGTGAGGATCGTCCTGACAGTTCTCAATTCCGTAAGATAATGAGATATCACCTTCTGCTTCTTTCTGTCCTTGCTCAGTGCCATTACAAAGAGCACTGTCTCGAGATCGAGTTTACTCAGCAAAGCATACGTTTCTACCGGGTTATCCAGAGGGAGCCTTCTCAGGATATCCTTTGCCCGGGACAAACCATTGAGTATAAGTTCCCTTGCTTTCGGCGGCGGTGAAAGTCTGTCGAGCACGCTCCTTACGTCTTCTTCCTTAAGACCTGAAAGCAGAACCATAAAGTAGAGAATGCCCCGGTCTGTCTTCTCTTCAAGGAAAAGAAGATTAAACCACGAGAGTGTTTCCTGTAGTGACCTGAAAGTCGTTTCCAGTTCCTCGGTAAATATGAGATTAGGATGAATAACCTTCAGAAGCCCGTACACAGAAAGCCTCTTCAGAGTCTTGATAGGGTCCGTCTCCTGGAATGAGATGAGGAGTTCCTCGCAGAGTCTCGGCCCGGAAAGTTTCTCGAAGAGATTCATCTCTATAGTAGATCTGATAAGATTTTCCGTATGTTTGCCGATCTTGAACCCGAACCGTTCTGAAAATCTGACCGCCCTGAATGCGCGGGTCGGATCTTCCACAAAACTGAGGTTATGGAGCACCCTGAGTGTCTTTTCCCGCAGGTCCCTCTGCCCTCCAAAAAAATCTGTGAGGAGACCGAAATCCCTCGGATTCAGTTTCACCGCAAGCGTATTGATGGTAAAGTCTCTCCGGTAAAGGTCTTTCTTGATGGATGAAGTCTCGACCTTAGGAAGGGCTGCAGGGGATTCATAATATTCGGTTCTTGCTGTTGCAACATCCAGCTTTGTCCCGTTCGTGAATATCTGTGCGGTGCCAAACTTCTGGTGTGTTCTCACTTTTGCGTGCACCCGCTCCCCGAATGCTCTTGCGAAAGCGATTCCTTCCCCTTCTATCACAATGTCTATATCGAGGTTTTCCTCCCCCCTGAGCAGGTCTCTCACGGAACCACCGACGAGATACGCCTGAAAGCCCTGTTCTTCCGCAACCTCTCCGGCAAGTTTCAGGAGGCCAAAGACATTCGCCGGGAACCGTTCTCTCAGCCACGATGAGAGATTTCTGCCAATTGTCTGTTTTTCCTTTGTAAGGGTTTCCTCGATTCTGCGCCTCCTTAAAAATTCTTCGTAAAGAGTGCGGAGGAGATCTGTCCGTGTGATCGCCCCGACAATCTTTCCGTCCTGAATAACAGGCATGAATCTCTGATTCTGCTCGATCATCACCGTTTCGATCTCCCTGACGGGACTTTCCGGAGTGACAATGCTGGCGTCAGTCGTCGCAAAATCAATCGCCCTGCTTTTTCCGAATCCGTGGTAAAGCGCCTTCTCAACGAATTCACGGGAGATGAGGCCGGCGTATGTATCCCCTTTCAGTACCGGAAGAACATTCACCCCGTACCGGGTCATCATCACCTCTGCCTCTTTAATGGGAAGATCACCCTGAACGGTAATAACGGGCCGTGTCATGACATCCGATGCAGTCTTGCCCGGTTTAACATTCTCATTGATGATCTCTACAAGACTATCCTCAACCCCCTCGAGGGTTGCTTCTTTCACCGTTGCTGAAGCTGCGGTCGGATGCCCCCCGCCGCCGAATCCCCTCATGATATTCGATACATCGAGTTCGGGCGCTTTGCTCCGGGCCACCAGCAGTATTTTCCCCTCCATTGCGAGAAGAACAATCACTGCATCGATGTCATCCATATCTATCATACGATGCGCGAGGTGGGCTGCATCACCGAGATACTGTTCGCAGGAGGCTTTCGCAATCTTAATCCGTATCCCCTTCACGACATGCTCTTTCGATGACTGGACAAGTTTGTTCAGGATGTCGAATTCCTCCATAGTCAGCTCCATCTTGATGAAGCTCGATACAATGTTGAGATTTGCACCCCTTTTCAAGAGGTAGGCGGCGGCGAGCATATCCCGTTCGGTCGTCGAGGGGAAGAGGAAGCAGCCTGTTTCTTCGTAGATACCCAGGGCAAGGATTGTTGCTTCTATCGGCGTCGGATACCGTTTTCTGTTTTTCAATATCTCAGTGAAGATTGTCGCTGTTGCGCCGACATTCTCGATCTTCTCCACCTCGCCGCGTATATCTCCTTTGCTGAAAGGGTGATGATCATAAATATGGATTTTTATATTCTTCCTCGACAGGAGTTCCGCGAGTGGTCCGATCCTGGCCGGTATTTTGGTGTCAACAATAATCAGTCTGGTTACCAGTGAAAGGTCAATATCCTTGATACGTTTGATCTCTATCGGATGAAACGTTTCGAGAAAATCCCGCAACTTCTTTTCCTGGGAACCGGGGAATACAATCACTGCATTGGGATACAGTTTTTTTGCGGCGACCATCGAAGCGAGGGAATCGAAATCGGCATTCATATGGGACGTTATGATTTCCACGATCTATTTTACCAGATTCAGAGAGGCATCAATTACTTTGCAGAGAATACTTTGACCATATTCCGGCTTTTTTCGGCGCTGCTGATTCTAAGAACATCCGGTGCTCTTCTCACTGTCTTCTCAAAAGCAACAACTTTTTTCATCTTTTCTTTCCTTACTGAAAAACGCGGGGCGAAAGTCCAAGGTCAGGAGGATGCACGGGTATTTTTATTCAGCCTGTTTTTCTTTAGCGCCCTGACAAGCGAAGCATAGCTCAGGGTATTGAGAATATCGCTCTTTTCAAGCCAGCCCCGTCTTGCGATAGATACGCCGTATCCCATATATTCGAACTGGGTTTTGACGTGGGCATCGGTGCTGATTGCTATGGGAATACCCATTTCCTTCGCCTTTTTTGCATAGACGTCATTCAGGTCCAGTCTGAGAGGATATGCATTGATCTCTATGGCCGTCCCTGTTGCCTGTGCCGCCCTCAGAATTTCGTCCATATCCAACTCATAGGGGTCCCGCTCTCCGATAAGTCTCCCTGTGGGGTGGGCAATAATGGAAACATAGGGGTTCTTCATGGCAGATATGAGCCTGCCGGTGAGCTGTTCCCTGCCCTGACGGAATCCCGAATGGATGGATGCGACCACGATATCCAGCATCCTGAGTATTTCGTCCGGGAAATCGATCTCACCGTTGCTCCTGATATCGACCTCGGTGCCTGCGAGAAGTGTAAACCCTCTCAGCCGCTTATTCAGGGCATCGATCTCCTTTTTTTCCTCGATAAGACGTTCCGGCGTTAATCCCCGTGCAATTCCAAGCCCCCTTGAATGATCGGTGATCGCGATATATTCATACCCCCTCTCCCGTGCTGCCTCGATCAATTCGTCAAAATCATGACTTCCGTCACTCCATTTCGTATGGACATGGAGGTCTCCCTTTATGTCCCTGAGTTCCACGAGCTTCGGCAGTTTCCCCTGGAGCGCAGCCTCTATCTCTCCCGAGTCCTCGCGCAGTTCAGGGGGGATATAGGGAAGATCGAGATTTTTATATACCTCTTCCTCCTTTGCCCCTCCGATTTTTTTGTTGTCTTTTTCCCTGAATATCCCGTACTCATTGATTTTTAATCCGCTTCTTACCGCCATTTCTCTCAGACGTATGTTGTGCGCCTTGCTGCCGGTAAAATAAGCAAGCGCCGCCCCGAAACTCTCCTCCTCGACAACCCGGAGGTCCACCTGCAGCCCTTCCTGAATAATCACGCTCGACTTCGTCGGACCATGCATGAGTATCTCTTTCACCTGCGGCAGGTGCACGAAGGTATTCATAACAGATTTCGGATCTTTCGATGTTGCGAGGACATCAATATCTTTGATCGTATCTTTCCACCGGCGTATGCTTCCCGCTATGCTCAGTTTCCTCACGGACGGGTCTTTTCCGATCTGTTCAAGGATGTCATTTGCTATCGGAAGAACTCTTCCCAACGGCTGTCTTTCCATCCCCCGTTTCAGCATCCCGATCCCTTTCAGGATATTCACCTCTGTTTTTTCCTTGATGCCCGCCAAACTGCTCAGTTTATGTTCCTGTGCATACCGTTCGAGCTCTTCCAGATTTGTGATGTGCAATTGTTCGAAAAGGAGTTTCGCGGTCTTCGGACCGAGGCCAGGAATGGAAAGGAGGACGCTGAGCCCTCCGGGGATCTCTTTTTTCAGGCTTTCATATGCCTGTATTCTTCCGGTTTCGGTATATTCCCCGATCTTCCCCGCGAGGTCCTGTCCGATGCCGGGTATTTTTCGCAAGTCATCCTTTGAGGTCTGAGATACATCCTTCGAGAGCGCTTCGATATTGAGCGCCGCCCGCCTGTATGCCCGAATCCGGAACGGGTTTTCACCCTTGATTTCGAGCAGGTCCGCGATGTCATTAAAAATACGCGCAACCTCCTGGTTCTTCATAGAAAAAGTATAGCAGAACCCTGGTTGCATTGCTTTGTTACATTTCCACCCTTGTCATAACGCCATGCAATTTATGAGAAGGAAGTTTATAAAACTGGACAAATGTAGGATTAAGCCGTTTGATGATTGAGAAGATCTTCCACAATATATTTTTTGTGGTAATGTCTTCAAGGCCGTAAAAAATAGTATTCTCCTCTATCCCTGCTTCTCTCAATACCTCCTCGATATCGGGAACTTCCAGATACCCCGTCTGAATTTCGAATATTCTTAGTCCGTTCCCAAGATCCTCCTTAAAAAACCCGGCTACTCCGAAAGGATCATCACGTTTTATGACCGTAACAAGAATATTATTCTCATAAAGGATGTTGTTGATAAACATGCTCCGGATCATGAAAGGTGGAATCTCTTTCGGGTCTTTCAAAAAAAACAGGGCGGCACCCTGCAGCTTATTTCGTGTCGTATAAGCAGCAGTATACTTTTCAAGAAATTCCTCCAAAGGTATCGCCTTCAATTTTTTGTAAAGCATCTTCTGTCCCCTTGTATAGATCATGATTACCGCGAAAGGGATGGCTCCAATTATAATCGACCAATACCCGCCGTGGGGTATTTTGTAGCTGTTCGAGAACAGGTACAAAATATCAAGAAAAGTTACCAGCAACGAAATAATCGCAAGGTGCTTTTTCTTTTTCAGATGGAATATCCAGGTCATCATTATCCCGGTAAGGGTCATGGTTCCCGTCACTGCAAGACCATAGGCAGCTGCAAGCCGATGCGATTCTCTGAATATGTACATAACAATCAGAACAGAAATCAGCAAAAACCAGTTCACGAGCCCTATATATATCTGCGACCTGAGTTCAGTCGAGGTAAATTCTATCTTGAACATAGGCATGATATGAGTTGTTATTCCCTGATAGACGATAGAGAACATCCCGCTTATCATTGCCTGGGAAGCAATAACTGTAGCGAGAATGCTGAGGATAAGGAACGGGACATAAAGCGCTGCTGACTCATGCAGTATCATCTCAAAGAGTGTGCTCTTCGCATGGGGATGTTCAATGAGAAATGCCCCCTGTCCAAGATAATTAATAAGCAGGGCAAAGAACACGAAATACCATGCTCTCACAATGGGTTTCCTGCCTAAATGTCCCATGTCAGCATACAATGCTTCTCCTCCCGTAGCACAGAGGAAAACCTCCGAGAGAATAAAAAACCCTGAGACACCGTTCTCCATAAGAAATTTGAACGCATAATATGGGTTTATTGCCTTGAGGACATACGGAGCATGAATTATCGATAGTACGCCTGAGAGAGCGAGGGAAAGAAACCATATCACCATGATCGGTCCGAATGTCCGGGCAACCTTCTCAGTCCCCTTTCTCTGGAATGAAAAGAGCACTATGGCGATGAGGCCGGCAATAAGGATCAATACACCCTGGCTCATATTCTCGAATCCCGGGATGAGGAGAGAACCTTCAACTGCGCTCAATATGCTGATCGCAGGGGTAATCACTCCGTCTCCTATGAGAAGGGATATTCCGATGAATGAGAGAAGGGCAATAAAAGACACGTGCCTGCCTTTTTTAAGCAAAGGCACGAGGATTTCTTTGAGGACAATGGTTCCCCCTTCACCTCTTTTCCCGAGGCTCATTGCAAGCCAGGCATATTCAACAGTTACCAGAATTGTCATTGTCCAGGTGATGAGAGAAAGCACCCCCATGACATTCACTTCGGTTGGTTTGGTGAGAAGAAAGACAACTGTTATGGTGTATATGGGGCTTGTCCCGATATCACCGAACACAAGACCGAGGGATTTGATAATCCCTTTCACAGGGGATTCCCTGTTCAGCATAACTCCTCCTCTGAGGGCAAAGGAGGACCCAATAAAAAACCGCCGGCAAGGCAGCGGTTTCGATCTCTGTCCATTGCCCTTCCAAATGCCTACGAGGTTAGCTGTCGGGCTCGGGCTTGGAAGTGCCCTATTCCCGGTGATTCCGGGAAATACGCCCCATATTCCGGGTCCCCCGTATCCATTCTTTGAATGGATTTCGGCTGCTCTTTGATTTTACCTTATTCCTGACAGAGCAGATTGTCAAGAGGTTTTTACCTCATCTGCATTGAATCTCCTTCCCCCGCCGTTTCTATTACGTGCCTGCTATTTCCATCCGGGATTTTTTCCTTTGTAGTAAATCATAAAGTTTTTTCCGCCGATATTACAACAAATAATCCCTCTCCATGTCCTTCTCTTACCGGCTCTAAAGCAGTTATTTTGTCCGGTTTCTGGAAGATTGTTTGCAGGATATGAATATGATTGTATCCCAATATCCTCAGCCATTCCACAACCTGCTTGACTGAATAAAATTCTGCATACTCATAAAACTTGCTGCTCTTTTTTTTAGAGTCATATTCCTTACCAGGAGGACTGTCTTCATCAAGCATACCGATAATTATTTTTCCTGACGGGCGAAGAATTCTTCTTATTTCCCTTAAAGCTTGCAACGGATCATTAAGAAAGCAGATTGTTGTGACCATTAACGCAAAATCAAATGCGCTATCATCGAATGGCAGATTCTCTGCTTTGGATTCATATACAGTAATTCCTCTGCTTCTTGCAATTTCAGCCATTGTTTCTGAAGGTTCAACGCCGATGGTTATACCGAAAAGGACTGAAAACCTTCCTGTCCCTGTTCCTATTTCAATACCCTTTCCAGCCTGAGGCAATACAATTTTCACTGCCTGTACTTCTGATCGATAAACCCAAGGATGGACATCGAACCATTCATCATACTCTTCGGCATATTTATCAAATACATTAATCTTGTCCATCATATTGATTTCCTCAGGAAATATTTCCGGCATCACCGCTGGACTTTTTCATTCTGGATCGGTACAAAGCTATCAGTTTCTTTATCATTATGGGAAAAATTCCAATCAGTGCAAAAGAGATGATTAGGCCTGGGGAGAGAATACCTTTGACAGACTCAATCTTTGCCAGTTCTTTTCCCGCGTTCACAAACACCATTGTTCCGGGCAACATCCCTATCTGTGATACCCAATAGAATTTGAAAAAGGACATTTTCGTCAGCCCCATAGCAAGGTTGATCAGCCAGAAAGGGAATATCGGAATCAACCGCAGGGTGAACAGATAGAACGCCCCTTCTTTTTCAATCCCTTTATTGACCTTCGCAATCTTCTCGCCGAATTTATTCTGTATCCAGTCCCTTAAAAGAAACCGGGAAACAAGGCATGCCAATGTAGCGCCGATAGTGCTTGCGAAAGAAACCACAATTGTCGCTGTCCAGAAACCGAATAGTGCGCCTCCGGCAATACCCAGGGGAGAAGCGCCCGGCAGGGAAAGTGAGGTTGTAAGGACGTAAATAAGAAAATAGCCGGTAATTACCATAAACCTGTGGTTTGCATAGAGGGACTTAAGCGAATCCAGCGATCCCTTTAAATACGAAAGGGTGAGATATTGGTCGAGGTGAAACATCTTAACCGCCACAATTAATCCGACAATACTAATCAGGATAATTATTTTCTTTCGCTTCATTTCCGAATCATTCTCCAAACGCCCTTTTCATTCTTGGCAGAAATTCTTTTCCCGGAACATAGTCTACAATCTGTAATTCCTTGATTTCATTTCCACCATCATCAAGGAATATAACAGTCGGGACACCCTTAACATCGTATTTTTTCAGCAGTTGCAGAACATCCGGATTGGCCTCTTTTGTCAGATTAACTTTTATCATACTGAATTTTGCAGATTCTTTCACTACATCCTTATCATGGAATGTCTTTTTGTCCAGTTCACGACAGGGCGTGCACCAGTCTGCGTAAAAGTCAATGATTATCGGTTTTTTGGCAGCTATTGCTTTTGTATACGTTTCCTGAGAATATGGTTGCCAGGATACCCCTGGTCCCCGTAAGAAGACAGATCCTGCAAGGAATAGAGATAATCCTATTGCAAAAACACCGGCGGTTCTTTTTATTATGACGAAAGTCCGCAGGGTTTTGCCTGTTTGGCTTATAAAACCCAGATGAACTCCTGAAGCCAAAGCAATTAATGCCAGCATGTAAGTTCCGGCATCATGCCATGGGAACAACGGTCTTATAAAATATACAGCCATGGCAAGCATGATCCATCCGAACAAAGTTCTGATCCAAATCAACCACTCACCTGAGCTTGGGAGCTTGCTCAGATTTCCGGCAAAGAGAGACAGAATAAAAAGCGGCAATCCGAGACCAATGCTTAGAGTAAAGAATATAAGAAAACCGTACAGAGGGTCTCCCTTCTGCGCAACCATGGTCAAAAGACCTATAATGAATGGCCCGATACAGGGTGCAGCAACGATACCGAGTGTCAGTCCCATAAAGAGTGATTGTGCATAACCTGTATGAGATTTTGATACGGCGGAACTCAGGAAACCTGGCAATCTCAGTTCCCATAATCCGAAGAAGTTGAGCGCCATGAGGAGCAGTACAGATGCAACAAAAATAAGCACGGCAGGATGCTGGAGAAACGAGCCCATGAGTTTCCCGGTGAAAGCTGCCGAGACACCAATGGCAGAGTTCATGACCGAAAGTCCAAGAATATAGAGAAGGCCATGCAGAATAAGATACCCCTGGCGTTCACCCGTTTCACTCCTGCCGCCAAAATATGAAGCGGTAATCGGAATGAGTGGGTAAACACAGGGAGTCAGATTGAGAGCGATGCCTCCTAAAAACACTCCGAGGAGTGTCAGAATCAACCCTGTTCCAATAACGGTCGAAATGCCTTGTCCTTCGGACACTCCATAAGACGCACGTCCTGCCTCAATAGGCAAGCCCATCTCCTTCCACGTCGGAAGTCCCTGAGCAAATCGGTATACATTTTTATATCCGAGTTTTACAGCCAACCTGGCTGCACCGTGACTTCGCACTCACGTGAGACCGTCTCAGTAAAAAATTACTTTTTTGTTTTTGTCAGTACCGAGGACTTTTTTCATATCCGATCGTGTCATGGGAGAGTATTGATTCCACCATGTGGGGGCAAAATCAATATGCGACGATCCCTTTATATGCTGCATCTGATATGACCACTCCTGTCTTGTATCGACAAGAAGGAATGCTGCTGAATCTTGCA
Organism: Thermodesulfovibrionales bacterium; assembly: GCA_031082155.1. Classification (GTDB taxonomy): domain Bacteria; phylum Nitrospirota; class Thermodesulfovibrionia; order Thermodesulfovibrionales; family SM23-35; genus JAKLQR01. Next base: position 99,537 of record JAVHLL010000004.1, read on the forward strand.
GATATTCCTTCCCGAGTTCCTCAGGCGTGACAAGATGATACCCTCCCTTTTTTGCCTCAGCAACGACCTTGTCCCAGGCACGTACTTCATTCTGACTATCTGATTGTGCTGGACCAGTATAACTCATAAAAAAGAAGAATAATAAACTTATGTACATTATTTTTTTCATAACATCTGTGCCTCCTTTGTCTCCTCTAAGACCGCTTTTCGATAACCGCTTTTTCAACATCTTCAAATGTAGCTTCGCTGCCGAGTATTTTGTCATCAACAGCTATGTTGGGGGGTTTAATGGCATCTCCCTTATGACCAAATCCTAGTAAACCGGAATAAACGGTTTCCACTTCTACATCATCGGGGTATTTTTCTTTGACTCTCCCGGCCAAAGCACAGAGATTTGTTCAACGTTTTCCGGCAGGCCGGTTGGAATAAATTGTTACTTTCACCATAACAATTCACCTCCTTTTCATAAAAATTTATTACGAAGTTTAGTGACCTGTCAGCACCTGATACCACATCCTTAGTCCGGTTATTGCTATTATGATTGCGATGAAAAACCGCAAGTATTTCGTGTTGGTCTTTTTGCTGATCTTCCCGCCTATCTGAGCGCCTGGTATTGTGCCGATAACCAGAGCTATCGCATAGGGCCAGATTATCTGTCCAGTTGCCATCTTTCCGATGGTGCCAGTGATCGCTCCAAGTAATACGATACCCAGGGTGCTCCCAATCACAATTCTCGTCGGGATATTAAGGAGATATATCATCGCCGGGATGTAGATAAAAGCGCCGGGTGCCCCTACCATTCCGCCGAAACTTCCAATCAGCAGGCTCACCCCCACCGCAAGAGGCTTTTTATAGACAAGCTCATCTGGAGAGATATCTTCCCCTTGTTCGCGCTTTGGAATAAACATAGCAACAGCGGCTATAACAGCCATAGACGCGAATATTGCAAGCAAAAAATCGCTCTTTGTCTGCTTCGAAAAAATAGATCCTGCCAAATTACCAGCTGCATTGGCTATACCCATATACAGCAGAAGAGACTTGCTGACAAAACGATTTTTGTTATGCACGATGACCCCTGAAAGGGATGCAGAAAGAACCTGGACCATGCTGACCGCAGCCACCTGCTTCATGTCAAGTTGTCCGACACCAAGCAAGGGAGGCACGTAGAGGAGCAGGGGTATCATGAAAATTGCTCCGCCGAGTCCAAGAAGACCGGAGAGAAATCCGCCGCCTAATCCAAGGAATAAAAGCGTTATAAGAAAAGGAACGTCCACATTACACCTTAGAAGCAGACAAGCTTGTCGCTCGTCATAACCATTTCATACAAGTCTTTCTGGCTGCCTTTACGGCAGACATCATTCTCTTCCAGTCCCCTGAACCCGAGACACTTGCCGCACGCAAGCAATTTGCCGTCGCTCAGGACAAATGTTTTCGCCAGCTCTTTGATATTGAACTTCTCTGAATCACAGCTTTCATATTCGACAGCCTTTGCATGCATAAAAATTGATACTTCGTCGTTCACGTTTGTGTTGAGACAGAGATTCGCAAAGCGAAAGGCGTTCCAGATTATTTCTGCGTCACCGGTTGAAATAAGAATACCGATTTTCATTTCATCCTCCTTACTGTGTATAAAAGCAAAAACTATCTTTTCCGTTCTCCCGGATATACCCCCTTTTTCGTAACAGGACAGCAGGCTGGTCTGGGGAGGGATTCATAGTAATCCTTACGGAGCAACTCAAGAAGATCAGGGATCAGGGGATGCACAAGAAAATAGCATCTGAGTCTTCCATCCATATAATAGTCAACAACTCCAAAATGCCTGAGTAGTGTAAGATGCTGGGATATATTCGGTTGTCGTATCTCAAGAAATTCCTCAAAATCACTTACACATTTCACCCCCTTTACCAGTTCTTCAAGAATTTTGATTCTGACGGGGTGGGAAATAACCTTTAGAAGCTCTACCTTCTGGCCCAATGAAAGCATTGGCACCTCCTGTTACATATATTCTTATTTTTGAATATATTAATATTTGAATATTTTGTCAAGATAAATTTTATCTTAGGCTGTCCACTCTAACCTGTCACTTTGGTATAAAGCGGTGAGTTCGTTCCATGAGCAACCGGAAGGACACCTGGTTGAGAGTATTCCCATCGAGGATATAAGAAAAAAGGCTTGCTTCTTTTATATAATAGAAAAGTAAAGGGGAAAGCATGAATTTTCTGTGTGCTCAAAAAATTTGGCCGGGCTTTCTCTCTATCTTGTCAGCGGTAAAGGAGGAAGGCATTTATGTTTCCGGGAATGTATCATAACACCAAGGTCTTGTGGTATTCTCTGATTCTTGTAATAGTATTCTTCCCTCTCTTCGCACGGGCAGAACCTGACAGAGCGCTTTCATCCGGCGAAACCCTCTATGTCCCTATCTATTCAAATGTCTATGCCGGGCCGAAAGGAAACCCGTTCCAGCTTGCAACAATGTTAAGCATCCATAATATAGACCCCAAATACTCATTCACCTTACTGAAAGTGGATTATTATGATTCGAGCGGTAAATTTATCGAGAGCTATGTAAAAAAACCGTTAGTCCTGAAACCATTTGCTCATACCTTCTTCTACCTCAAAGAATATGATACGAGAGGAGGACCAGGCGCAAATTTCCTGGTGAAATGGCGTGCGGAGAAAAACATCAACCAACCGATTGTGGAAGCGCTTATGCTTGACACAAGGGCAGGGGTGTCTTTCAGTTCAACAGGCAAGGCAATTACCGAACACGACAACTGAACCGTGATAGGAATACTCTTGCATGAGAGTGCGATCACTCTTCCAGTTAACGGGAGAACTCCTTCGGATGGGAGTTCTTTGAAGTCCTCCGGAAATCGGTTTCGGTATCTTCTTCCCTGACATGGAACCATTGTATCTTTTGCACTTTGATAAATCCAAAACCGGCTTGTTTATCCCGGTTTTCATGCTTATCCATTCATATGTACACAGATAAATACGGCAGATTAAGTATTTCGTAGTCAGTTGATGAATAAAAAGTATTACCGGGCAATTTGTCCGGGGAAAAGGCGATTTGCCGCACTTCTTTACTCATTAGATTCCCGGGAATTAAGCAAAATCAATCGGTTACTCATGGCACCTTGTTTGCTTATACAGCAGCACCGGGTGATATCGTATGCCGCCAGGTTAAAGATCACTTAAGTAACCTAAAAAAGGAGGTATTTGATGGACCAGAAAGATTTCAAAAGAATTCTTGCAGGATTGAGTATTACTACTCTCGTTGCCGGTGCCACCCTGATAGGGATCGGCTATCCCGATCCGGCCCAGGCAGCCTGAGCCGGGAGCAAGGGTTCCGGGGGAACCCATGCAGTAGGTAAGGACGCTATGCAGGGAGGGGATGCTGAACGTGGCAAAACCCTTTTTACAGACCCGGCATTGGGAGGAAGCAAGAGCGCCAAAAGCTGTAACACCTGTCACCCTGAGGGAAAAGGACTCGAAAATACCGGAGGAGATATTGCGGGGACTATTAATGCCTGTATCGAGAAGGCATTAGGAGGAAAGCCTCTCGCTGCGGATTCAAAGGAGATGAAGGACCTTGTTGCCTATATAACCTCGTTAAAGAAGTAATCCGTCTTTCATTACGCACGGGGCCGCTTGCCCCGTGCGTACAATACCTTTATTAACCTTAGCCGATCGCTTCGATGAGCGCTGCTCCGAGGAGCGGAAACATAATTTCGTGATGCCCTGTGAGGGCATAGGCAGTGCCTTTTTTTAGCGTAGGCCTTCTGAGGACATTTTCCCTCGGCCTGTAATGCTGGATAAAATCCATATTCACTGTGGTAATATTTTCGACTTTATAGCCCAGGTTGCGGGCGATGGTCAGCGCCTTCAGGAAAACCTCCGGCATTATCACTGCGGAGCCGAGGTTAATATATACCCCGGCTTCGAGGTCGGAAACCACAGCAGCGAAGAGTTTAAAATCATTGAAGCTTCCCTCACCAATGGCTGAACCGTCAGCCTCTGAATGCATATGGATGATATCTGACCCGATCGCTACATGTACAGTGGCGGGAATACCCAGTTCAAATGCATGGGCAAAGATACTCGTCTTCTTAAATCTGAACCTGCTCCTGTAAATCAGCTCTCCAACCGATTTCCCGATACCATATCCTTTCCGGACTCCGTCACGGATTGCCTTGTTCAGATATTTCCCCGTGTCGCCGGCCATCCCGAAACTCCCCTTGCAAAGCTCTGTGTCAACATCCTCGGAAGTAGAGCCGACATACGCTATCTCAAAGTCGTGGATAATACAGGCGCCGTTTGTTGCAAGGGCAGTTATGATGCCTCGTTTCATGAGATCGATAATAAGAGGGGAAAGCCCTGCTTTTATAGGATGCGCACCCATGCCAAGGACCACGGGTCTTCTGTTCTTGTGTGCATTCGCAATGCATCTGACAACGGAGGTGAAATCCCGGGCGGCAAGTATATCGGGGAGTTTCCTGAGAAATGCCTTCATCGTATCCCCTTTCACCGCCGGTGTTGCAATGGCTGAGTGAGAAACCTTGCTTTTCCGTGATGTAAGCGAACAGGTTTTTATTTTTTTGAGTGACAGGGGTTTGTAGCGTTTCATGAGATACATCTTACCATAAAATATCCGGGAGCAGGGATACAGTCAATCTTCCCCTTTCCAAGGGGAGGCAGGTGGGGTATTTTTGAAAAACCTTGAAACCTCCCCAACCACTCTTTATAAAGGAGTGAATTGAAATCTTAATGAATGGGTCCACAGACAGTATATTGAAAAACAGACTGAATACTGATAAGGTAAAATATGCCCAAGGGTATCAAATATGATTTCGTGGTCTCGAAATCTCACCGGAAAGGGCAGAAATATCATCATCTCATTCTGACAGACGGCTCTGACTTCAAGACATGCAGGGAAAAGGTCGTTTATTTCTTTCAGCATTATCAACTGGTACGTTACTTCAATACGAACATCGCAGAGGAAAAATCCCTGTCAGCTGCGAACCAAGCGTTCCGGAATACGCTTGATCAGGCAATCCGTAAAAACCGGACAATCCTTCGCGAGCTGATCTCCGAGTTACAGGGTGAAGGGATAAAGACACTCACAGACTTGGAACAGACCCCTCAGGGATACCGGACAAATATGCTCCATGTGATCACTCATCTCCTTGACGGTTTTTTCGGAATCGACTCATACTTCTATAACCTTGTCGAAGACTCGCACTGGGTTTCAGAAGAACTGCGGGCAACAATAAAAACCTGCCCTTCACGCTACTGGCTTATTGCCATCGAGGCTGATTTCGAATAAAACGTATTGATTTTATAACCATTTTTATGGTAATTTATAATTTCTAATTCACTAGGAGGTTACCATTGCCAGCAAAAGCTACACCTAAGAAAAACCTGTCGGCCATAAAACGGTCGAGACAGGCTGAGAAACAGAATCTAAGGAACAGAGCGGTAAGGAGCACTATCAAGACCGTCGTGAAGAAAGTGGAAACTGCAGTGGTTGCAGGCAAGAAAGAAGAGGCAGGAAAAGAGCTCACTCTTGCAATCAAGGCGCTCACGAAAGCTGCCTCAAAAGGGGTTATCCACAAGAATACCGCTTCACGGAACATATCCCGGCTCAGCAGGAAAGTAAACGCTATCCCTGCAGCCGGAGCAGCGTAAGCAGAAGATATTCTACGGGATACGATCTTCCTGAGCTTTTCATATCAGTATCGATTCTGTTGAGGCATTCGAATATCTTCAGGAAATATTCATTCTCACCGGGACTGATCCCTGTATGGAGAAGTTTTGCATATTGCCAGTTGAGCGCGCCAATGAGTCCGAACCCTTCCGTCGTCTCTTTCAACGTTTTATAGATAGCGAAAACCCTGTCAGTGTCCTTTTTTCTCAGCGCATCGGTAAGATCAAAGACACTGTATAGCCTCTCTCCGGTGATAATGTCTGCGATATCATCCACGTTTATTTTCTTCTTTCCGATGAAAGAAATCTTCTCGATTTCCGCCGAAAGGAGACCAAGGTCGGGTCCTACGACACCCAGCAGATACTCTGCCGCTTCATCTGAAATCACCAGTCCGTGGTATCCTGCTCTCTGTTTTATCCAGAAAGGTATTTCTGAATCCCGCATGTCAAGGGACAGAAGCTTTACTCCCTGGAACTTCTCTCTCTTCGCCCCTTTCCATGCCCCGATGTGCATGATCACGAACACAGACTGAGGGGAAGGATTCGCGGCATAGAATTCCAGGCGCTCGACATCTTTTTTGACAAGTTTCTGCAGGTTCCCAATAAAGACGGTAAATCTCCTGCTGCCGAAAAAAGAAACTGTATTCGCTGTCTCGACGATCTTTTCGATCGATGCGCTTTCATCCACATTGGAAAAAAGGTCAAAGATATGGAGGTTGAAGTCCCTTTCTGTTTCGGGCACAAGTTTTTTGATCGCCTCAACCGCTTCCCTGGTAAAAAATTGATCTGCCGTGTAGAGCAGATACGCCGGTTCAGGCAAGCCTTTTTCAATTTCGCCAAGGAAATTACGATAGCTCATTGGTAAAGGATGGTTGCCACAATCTCTCCGGCTGTATCTCTCATGGCCTTCAGCGATGCCTCTTCCTTGAGGGCTATCAATTCATTCAATTGTCCGGTAGCAGGAAAAGAGACAATGAAGGGGGAGCCCACGGTTTTCCATTCGGAGATCTTGCCGGAAGGATCATTCAGTCTGAAATCACCTTGAATGACAACCTCGTACTCTGCTGCAACATCTGACTTTTCGGACAGTATCTTCAACTCAAAGGTGTTTATCACCCCGCTGAGTGTATACGGGGCAGCAGGAGTAACCGTGACCCCCTGTTTTAAAAATTCCTGCGTAAGAGCAACAGAAAGCTTATCCTGGAGTTTGGGTTCCACAGTCTTATTTTCTATAGTGCCTATCGCTATTTCCCGGAATGGCAACTGCGACCCCCGGTGCAGGGAATAGCCACACCCGCTTATCACGAAGAGCAGAGAACAGAGAACCAAAAACAAAAAAACTCTTTTTCCAGACGTCCACTTCCGGTTTTTGGTTGCTGAGATAGCTGTTCCTCCAACATTCTGAAGGATTGAGAGAAACATTGCACGGACATATATCTTTAAACTGTTACCCATAACCATCAGTCTGTAACAATATTGACCAGTTTTCCCCTCACAACAATAACCTTTTTTATTTGTTTGTCGCCAGTAATTTCCTGTATTTTCGGTTCCTCAAGCGCAAGCCTCTTTATCTCGTCATCGGGAGTTCCGGTTGCCATCATGATCTTTGATCTGAGCTTCCCATTCACCTGGACGACAAGCTCAATGGTCTCTTCCTTTGCCGCGTCTTCATCCCATTCGGGCCAACCTTTTTCAAAGATGCTCGGCTGATTTCCTGTTTCCTCCCACAGTGCTTCTGCAATGTGAGGGGAGAACGGTGAGAGCAGGAGAAGGACATGCTCAATGGCAAACCTGAATACCGCCCGGTCTTCTTCACTCTCATGCGCGAAGGACGTGATTTCATTCACCAGTTCCATCAATGCAGCTATTGCGGTATTGAAATGGTATTCACGTTCAATATCCATCGTGACCTTCTTGATCGTCTGGTGGGTTTTTCTGTAAAGGCCTGCAGCTGTAGGCTGAAGATTTGTAATGCTGCAGGTTCCGGACTCTGCATTCCGGATTTCGGATCTGTTCCTCTGAACGATTCCCCACAGCTTGTTCAGGAATCTGTATGCACCCTCTACCCCTTTATCAGACCAGTCGAGGTCCTTTTCCGGAGGGGCAGCAAACAGGGAGAATAATCTTGAGGTGTCAGCGCCGTATTTCTCGATGAGATAATTGGGGTCGACAACATTCCCTTTTGATTTGGACATCTTGGCGCCGTCTTTAATCACCATGCCCTGGGTCAGGAGATTCTGGAATGGTTCGCTGATGGTAATGAGTCCGAGGTCACGGATTACCCGGGTAAAAAACCGGGAATATAATAGATGGAGCACCGCATGCTCTACGCCGCCTATATATTGATCAACAGGCATCCACCGCCTCGACTCGGAATCGGGCTTGCGGAAATCAGAAGGAAGATCTCTCTCTCCTCCCGGGAAACAATATCGGAAGAAATACCATGATGAATCCACAAAGGTATCCATTGTGTCGGTCTCCCGTCTTGCCTTGCCCCGGCATGTCGGACACTCGACAGGGAAAAATCTCTCAGAACTGAGGAGCGGGGAATCCCCTTTCCCGGAGAACGAGACATCTTCAGGAAGGATTACGGGGAGATCTTTTTCAGGGACAGGGACCATGCCACATGTATCGCAGTAAATTACCGGTATCGGCGTACCCCAGTATCTCTGCCGTGAAATACCCCAGTCGCGCAGCTTAAAATTGACCACAGCCTTGCCGATCCCGGTCTCTTCTATAAAGCGTATTATCTTCTTTTTTGCGGTGTCACTCTTCATGCCGGTAAACTGTCCTGAGTCAATCAGAATGCCCTCATCTTCATAAGCCTCTCCCAGATTTGGGCACACCTCTCCACTCCCCTTCGTAACAAGGGGGGGAGTAGTTCCTGTTGCCGGAATGATCACAACTTTCACGGGGAGATTACAGGTCTTTGCAAAATCAAAATCCCTCTGGTCATGAGCCGGAACAGACATAATCGCACCTGTGCCATACTCCATGAGCACAAAATTCGCAATGTAGAGTGGAACCCTGTCACCGTTCAGGGGATTTTTCGCATAGGAACCGGTGAACAGCCCGACCTTCTCGTCTTCTTTCCCGTATTTTGCTTTTACTGCATCCAGCTTTTCTTTGTCACTGATCAGGCGTTCAGACAGGGGATGTTGAGGCGCAAGACACAGAAAGGTCACCCCGAATAACGTATCAGGCCTGGTCGTAAATATTCTCAGCGGTTCATCTATTCCTTCGACAGGGAAATCGACCTCCACCCCCTCGCCCTTGCCTATCCAGTTCTTCTGCATGAGGACTACCCGTTCGGGCCATCCGCTCAGTTCATCGCAGGCGAGGAGGAGCTCTTCAGCATAGTTCGTAATCCTGAAAAACCATTGCTCAAGCTTTTTCTGCGTAACCGTGTCATCGCATCGCCAGCATTTTTCGTCTATCACCTGTTCGTTGGCCAGAACAGTCGCACAGGAAGGACACCAGTTGACAAAAGAAAATTTCCGGTACGCGAGCCCCCGTTCGAACATCTTCAGGAAAAACCACTGGTTCCATCGATAATACTCCGGAGCGCATGTGGTGACTTCCCTGTTCCAGTCATAGCTCAACCCCAAACGATCGAGCTGCTTTTTCATGGTTTCAATATTTTTGCACGTCCATTCTGAAGGATGCACGTTATGCTTGATCGCTGCATTCTCCGCAGGAAGCCCGAAGGCATCCCATCCCATGGGGTGCAGCACATTATACCCGCGCATCCTTTTATACCGTGCGATAACATCGCCGATCGAATAATTTCTTACATGACCCATATGGATTTCACCGGACGGATAAGGGAACATCTCCAGACAGTAGAAGTCCTTGTTCGCGGGATTCCGCCCGGTCTTATGGAGGCCTCTCTCTGCCCAGAACTTCTGCCATTGTAATTCAACCTGCCGCGGATTATATTTTTCTTCCAATGACGGTCCCCTCCTGAAAGTACGATGAAATCAGCGATGAAAACACCTGAAGGCTATTATAGCAAAAAACCGGGGTCGGATATTTGAAACCGGGATGTCTGGATTGAATGTTGATGGAGCGCCATATCCAAATGAATATCTCAACCTGCAAGAACTGGAAGGTATACAGCTTGATTTTCGAATCGAAATCACGGGCAATCTCGATGAGACCGAAGACGAAGCGGAGGTCTCGGCCTTCAATATTTCAATACCATAAAAATCAGAGAAAGGTTTGCAGAGAATCAGAGGGAGTTTATTTCTATTCGGGAATTAAGCTGTATACCTGCCCTTAAATATTCTCGACAACAACGATGTTGCTCTGATCTCAGCAGTGTAAAGTGGATAGACTAGGCAGCATCAAAGTTCAGCTGGAAAGAACTCCACTGCTTACATCCGGGACATCTCCCTGACCAATCGGAAGTGGCATTCCCGCATGTTCTGCATTTATATGACATGCTGACAGCGCATTTATGGGATTCAAGCGCCTTTTTGAATTCATACACGGCACTTTCCGGCTGGTTCCTCTTCAGATAAAGGTTCCCCATAAGCTGGAACATTTCAGGATAGGCGGCGCCTCCTGTATCGATTGAGGTCATGGTCTCGAACGCATCGTCTATCATCTCAAGTCGGAAAAAAAGTCTTCCAAGGAAGAATTTTACCATGGGATTTTGCGGGTTTTTGAGTATGTTATTCTTATGGATCCGGATAAGCCTTAACGGTTCGCCTGCGCTGATGAGGAGGTCTTCCAGTCTCAGGAGGATAATCGTGGAGGACGTTTGTTCATAACTCTTCTCGAGATGATTGATGGCCTCTTCTGTTTCTTCTTCACGCAAAAGCACTTCTGCAAGACCAAGCATTGCGGGCACAAAATCCTTCTCCAGCCGTAATACCGTCTTGAAGGCCTTTTTCGCCTTTTCCAGGTCACCGTTCTCAAGGCTGTGCCTTCCATACTCGTATTTGTACCCTACAAGGTTTCTCCGTTCACGGGACTTGTCTTTTTCCGTATGCTCATTTTTCAGAACAATCTTTTGAACAAACACGATTTCATCCCATTTTTCCTGTTTTTCAAGAATATCCCGCTTTTTATAGAGGGCCGTGAGGTTCTTATCGTCGAGATCGAGAACCTCTTCAATATACCGGAGGGCCTCATCCAGCCTGCCCGTCTTTTCCATAAGCCTTTCGAGGGAGAAGAGAACCTCGATATTTTTTGCATTCAGGTCTCTCGCCTTCTGATAATATTCCCGGGCCTTCTGGAAATCATCCTCTGCCATGGCGATATCTCCGAGCTGGAGGAGGGTATTAAGATGTTCCGGATCTTCTTTTAGTGCATCCTGAAAAAGTTCTTTGGCTTCTGACTGGTTATGGTGCGCAAATAAATTATTTAATGCCTTTGCATAAAGATCTCTGACCTTTGCCTCTTTCCTCTGTTTTTTTTGATATTGCCAGCTGTCGACATATTTTTTTGTGTCTCTTATGATAACCATGAGGAGCATCCCGAGTGCACCGATCGCCACCGACATCAGGATGAGGGCAATCGTCGGGGTTTCATATACCATGCCAAAGGGAATCTTTACCATGGTGACTGCCTGATTGAAGATCGCAAAGAGCGCCAGCGCTGCGAGGAAGAGGATAAATATGAATACGGCGAGCTTACTCATGAAGAGTGATGCTCTTCCGGAGATATCCTTGCGGCATCGATCCAGAGTTTTTCGAGTTCATAGAACACACGAGTTTCTTCCTCAAATATATGGACTATAATATCGCCGTAGTCCATGAGGACCCAATGACCGTGTTTTAATCCCTCAATCCCGAGGGGCTTAAAACGCAAGTCGTCAAAGGTTTCCTCTATGAGTTCTGTGATTGCTTTTACCTGTGTAGTGCTTTCTCCAGAACAGATTACAAAATAACCTGTTATGGTGGTCAGGTCTTTTACATCGAGGATCAGAACATCTTTCGCCTTTTTTTCGAGAGCAGCCTGCGCCGCTCTGATGGCTTTTTCTCTACTTTCTAAAGGTCCTCCCTCCCTTCTTAAAAAATTTCAAGTTAAGCGTGATGAAAATATCCGGCTAACAACTTGTTGCTCTTATTTCTCAACTCTTAATGTTTATAGAGCTTATTTGAAATTATATAAGATTCAACTTCCGGTGGCAATAAGTATTTTATGCTCCTTCCCCTCTTGTGAAGACGTCTTATCTCTGTCGAGGAGATTCCGACCGGTGTAATGGGCAATAAAAGGGCATCTCTTTTGCTTGTAAGTTTAATCCTGTGGTGTCCGGTCTTCCCACGATCAAGTTCTTTGAGCATCGCTTTTCCGGCCTTCAAATAAGGCGATTCCCTTAAATCTTCGAAAAGATACCCGGGCCTTGAGATAATGGCAAAATCGGTAAGTACGGTCAACCTCTCCGGATGCCACCAGTGCGGGATATCGAGGAAGGCATCTATCCCGAGGATGAAAGAGAAATCCGCATTCCGGTACTGGAGTTGCAGTGTTTCGATTGTCCTGACCGTGTATGACTTGCCCTTCAGCCCGAATTCGATATCAGAAAGATTGAGTTGTTTGCTGCCGCGAAGGGCGCGTTTCAACATCTCGTATCTGTGTTTTGCAGGAGCGATGTCCTTTGTTTTTAAAGGGGGATTCCTGGAGGGGATAAAGAGAACAGTATTCAGATCCAGTCGCTCCCTGATCTCTTCTGCAGCCCTCAGATGCCCGTAATGCACCGGATTAAAGGTCCCGCCGAAGATGCCGATCTTCAAATTCTTATTCCCTTACCTGTCCGTCTCCCAGGACAATAAACTTTGTGCAGGTGAGTTCTTCAAGTCCCATCGGACCGCGCGCATGGATTTTATCAGTTGAGATGCCGATTTCCGCGCCGAGACCAAACTGAAATCCGTCATTCAGCCTGGTCGACGCATTCACCAGTACCGCCGACGAATCAACCTCTTTCAGAAACCGCATGGCTTTCCCGTAGTCTTTCGTAACGATAGCGTCTGAATGGGCAGAACTGTACCGGGCGATATGCTCCATGGCAGCATCCATATCACTCACGACTCTTACATTTAATATGAGATCGAGATACTCCCTGGAGAAATCCTCTTCCTGTACTTCCTTGACAGACGCATCAATCTTTCTTGTCTGGGGGCATCCTTTCAGTGTCACCCGCGCATTCCTGAACCTCTTGATCATGCCCGGCAGGAAAGCCTTTGCGATCTTCTTGTCCACGAGCATTGTCTCCATGGCGTTACAGGTGCCGGGCCTCTGGACCTTTGCATTCAAGCAGATATCCTCGGCCATCTTCAGGTCGGCGTCCCTGTCTACGAATATATGACAGACTCCTTTATAATGTTTAAGTACCGGTATCCGGGAGTTTTCTGTAACAAACCGTATAAGCCCTTCTCCACCCCTGGGGATTATCAGATCAACAATCCCTTCGAGTTTCAGCATTTCTGTTATTGCCTGCCTGTCGGCGGTATCGATGAAAGTCACCGCGCCTTCATGGAGACCGCTCTTTTTTACCGCATTCCGGAGGACATTCACAATCGCCTTGTTCGAATGTATCGCTTCGGAACCTCCTCTTAAGATAACTGCATTGCCTGCCTTGAGGCACAGACCTGCCGCATCTGCGGTCACATTCGGCCTTGATTCATAGATAATACCGATAACCCCGATCGGGACTCTCATCTTTCCCACACTCATCCCGTTCGGCCTCCGCCACATTCGGGTGATTTCTCCAACTGGATCCGGGAGGGCCACCACCTCTACAAGCCCTTCTGCCATTTCATGAATGCGTTTTTCGTTCAGAGTGAGCCTGTCGATCAGCGCCTTCGACAACCCTTTCTTTTCAGCAAATTGTATGTCTTTTCTGTTTTCCGAGATGAGCCTTTCGGCATTCTTCTGCAACGCCCCGGCCATGGCAGCAAGGACCGCGTTTTTCTGGTTTGATGACGCCTTTGCAAGCGACCTTGCCCCTTCTTTTGCCTCGAGCGCTTTATTGTGAACAAATGTCTTCATATCCATAAATGCCTCCTTGAAATGATCTGTTAAAAATTATACATGAAACTGTCCTGTTTTTAATAATCTGTCCGTCCCTGCTCCGCTCTTATCAATGCTGATTGACTTAGAATCGCATGCCTTTTAAAATGTCATATGCCACAGATCAAGATCCTTCCGCCAGATTTAAGGAACAAGATCGCAGCCGGTGAAGTTATTGAAAGACCGGCATCAGTGGTCAAGGAACTAATAGAAAATTCGATAGACGCCGGGAGCACCGATGTCCGGATCGATGTCCTCCATGGGGGGAAACGCCTCATCAGGATATCTGACGACGGCGCGGGCATGGACAGGGACGATGCCCTCCTCTGTTTTGAGAGACATGCAACAAGTAAACTTGCTGCCGAGCCTGATCTCTTCAATATCAGGACTATGGGGTTCAGAGGTGAAGCCCTTTCGTCGATCGCTTCTGTTGCAAAGGTGCACCTCGTTACCGGCTTGCGGGAAAACCCTTCAGGCGTTTCGGTTGAGATACAGGGAGGGGAGATAAAGGAAATAAAGGATGCGCCATCCGTTGGCACATCGATTGAAATCAGAGATTTGTTCTACAATACCCCTGCCCGCAAAAAGTTCCTCAAAACAACGGGCACTGAGATATTCCACATTATAGACACTGTTACGAAAGAGGCCCTCTCACATCCCGGGATCGCTTTCAGATTAACCTCGGACAATCAGGACACTGTGCATTTCCCTGTGTCCTCAGGCAGAAAAGAACGTATCATGCAGGTCTACGGAGAAGAATTCCTCAGTGGTTTAACAGATGTTGCTGCAGAAACTGAGGGAATAAAAATGGAAGCCTACGTCACAAAAGGCGGGAATTTCAGAAACACGAGGTCTCATCAGTTCATCTTTCTCAACACACGCCCCATAAAAGACCCGGCTCTCTCTTCGGCCATTTACAAAGCATACGAGGGGATTCTCCCACAGGGAAAACACCCGATATTCTTCCTTTCCCTGGATATCGATCCGGAAAAAGTGGATGTGAATGTTCATCCGGCAAAACGGGAGGTAAGGTTTGAGGACAGGGAATCCATCTATCGCTTTATTCTGAC
>JAVHLL010000045.1 GCA_031082155.1 Thermodesulfovibrionales bacterium
CTAATATCAAAGGCTCTATAAATTCAGTAGCGATATGCAATTGTGACACAGTCTCGAAAGCGGGAATCCCGTCTTTTCATTAGGGTATAGATCCCCCGATCAAGGATCGGGGAATGACAACCTCTTTCACAGATAATCGCTACGCCCATGGGGTGCCGCCATCAACGATGCTGTGCTCTTCCCACATGAACCAGTTTCCGGTGTCGTTCAGCAAAGAAAAGGTATTGGAAAAAATGGAATAGTGTTGTTCCTCCTCCTTGATGAGACGTTTGAACAGGTTTTTTTCTTTTTCCTGCGTTGCCTCTGCCTCAGCTTTTTTATAGAATTCCACCCCTTCCTGTTCCATCTTCATGGCTATCTGAAAGGCCTCGAGTTCATCCTTAGTCGCTTCTACCTTCTGCATCATGACATCCTTCAAAGACTCGAAGACGGTTTTCATGTTTTTCATCGGACTGGCTTCCTGTATGGTGATATCCACCTCTTTGAATATCTCCGAAAGCATCTTCAGATGCCTCTTTTCGTCTTCCGTGACACTGAGAAACATCTTTTTTCCTGCCGGATGGGTTGTTTTTTCTGCAGCCTCCCGGTAAAAGTCTATCGCATCTTTTTCCATTCTGATCGCTATTTCGATGGCGTTCATTGCATCCTCCTGGTAGAGAAGTTTGTAAATTTCAGTTTAACCGTTTTTTGAGAGATAATCAACGTCGTTGCCGTCACACGTCTGGTCAGTACTTCTCGAATCTGACAAACTCGTCGATATTTCTTCTGAACGCTCTCGGGAGAAGCGTTATGCCTGATTTGAGATATCCCACGGCAACGAGCATCGGGATAATCTTGTCTGCGGGGACGCCGAATTCCTTTTTCACACAGTCCTCATCGAACCCGTCCATTGGATGAGTTTCCAGTCCAAGCCCTTTTGCGGCAAGCATCAGGTTCATTGCAAACAACGAGGTATTCTTTACCGCGAATATCTTCCTCTTCAGACTGCCTTCAGTGCTAATGACATCCATAGGCTGCTCCTTTTTTCTTTCATCATATCATATTCGAAATTAATATCAAGATTAATTATAATAATAAATATAAAAATGGGCTCTCCATATTTTATACAATTCTACCCTACCCTCCGGTGCAATCAGGGCTGCCGGTTCTGTTTCAATCAGAATATTCAGGGGGTATCGTCATACAAAGATATGTCCCGCAACGATGCGTTGATCCTTGCCTGGATCCTGGCAGAGACCGGCTTTCAGGAGGTAGATATTCTGGGGGGAGAGCCAATGCTCGTACCCTGGATAAAAGAATTCAGCCGGCAGGTAACGGCATTCGATATGACGCTCAATATCAGTACAAACGGCAGCCTGCCGGAGAAAGTGGAGGAGCTTGCGGACATCCCATCAGAGTCAATCAATGTCGGGTTCTCCCTTCATGGATTTACCAGGACGCACAATGCGTTGACTGTTTCTGATAATTTTTCCAGGGTTGTGCAGGGGATAGAAAATATGATCCGGGCAGGGAAAAACCCTGTGGTGAAAAGCACATTGACCGCAGAAAATAAAGATGAAATCAAGGAACTTGTCATGTTTCTGAAAAACCTTGGAGTAAAGAGGTACTACCTGCTCCATGAAGATACCATCGGCCGAAGCAATGCATCCGGATTCTCGTTCCCCGAATTCCGGGAAGGCTTCCTGAAAATACAAGAAGGCCTAAAAGGAATTCTCGACATCGGGTTTGTTGCCGCCTCTGCCTTTTATAAGTATGGCAGCCGGACACAGGGGAGATGTGATGCAGGAATCACAAAGCTGGCCCTTCTGCCTGACGGTGCGGTCTTTCCCTGCAATCTGTTTTTCGGGTTCGGGGAATTCTGCCTGGGAAATATTTTCAAAGACGATTTAAAAAAGATTCTGGAAAATCCGGTCCTTGAGAAATTCAGAAACTTCCGGGGGAATCAATGTACTTTCAACGCCTGCCGTCATCATTCCACCTGCTCAGGTGGCTGCCCCGCTCACAGCTATTTTTTTCATGGTTCGCTTGATTCTGCAGATCCACGATGTACAGGTATGGAACTGCGGGAGAAGGTTAGTGTGCAAAAGAAAGGCATGTTTTCATACATGCCTTTCCCTCTTCGAACTGATTCCTAATGCTCACCTTATATCAGGTTTTCCTTGAGACTTTTAGTGTTGTAATTCCCCCTGGTGTTACTGGCCCCGAGGTTGGGGTTGCTGCTGTCTCTGAGGTTGTTGAACCTGTGGTTTCTGTTGTCTTGGTTGTTGACCTTGAGGTTTCTGAACCTGGCGTTGTTTTTGTTTCTCTTGTATCTGTTGCTGATGCCGCTGAACCTCAGGCCTCTGTTTATATTGCTCTTGCCTTTTATGCCTTAGTTCCTGTATCTGTTTTTGCGGACGAGGTTGATAGCTGTGGACGCCCCAGGTTCTCTGCCTTTCCCAATATCGATTATTATGCCAGCCCTTCCATTTCTTTTGAAGTCGTTGGTGAGGAATCCGTTCATAGTTCCACCGGTGTCCGTACCAATTATGGTCTCGGTAGTATCCTCTCCAACCTGGGTCGACATCAAAATAAAAACCTGGGACATTGTTATAATAAGCCCAACCCCGGTTATAATAATGTGAGCGATACCAACGACCTTCCCATGGACGCCACCACCAACCATCCCAGAAAAATATGTCTACATCTATATCAGGAACAAAGTACACATTGTTTGTATCAGGCAGTGCTATCACATCCGGAGGTGCCCCAAATACGATGGGTGGGGGCAGAGAAATTCCAATACTTACATCTACCCTTGCCATGGTTTGAATAGGAATGGCAATTACCAACGCCAAAAAGATTGTCCCCAAAAGTATCTTTTTCATTTTGTGCCTCCTTTAATTAGACTTCATAACAAAGTATATAAATAATTTATGAAGAAATAATGAATAAAATATGAGCGAATAGTAAGGATATTAACAATTATCGATTATTGGTTATACTCAGCATAATTCTATCAAGCGTAAAAGGTGCGCTGTCAAGGAAGGACTAAATCTATCCCGGCAATCTCATATTACAATGGCTTCTTGGCTGCTATATGCAACAAACATTGAACAACCCTGAAAGTTTTTTATGAGGCCTTCATTCCTTGGCGAAGGACCTGAAGAGAAATTTCTTTACAATAATATTTATAAAATGATAATATTTATCAAGTAAGAATAATTATTTTTATGGACAGGCAAAAAATTAAAGAAGCAGGATTAAAGCTTACCCCGCAGAGGCTAGCGATACTTGATTATCTCAGGGATAACCTGGAACATCCGTCAGCAGAGGATATTTACAAGGCTATGCTGGAAAGGTTTCCAACAATGTCTCTTGCCACTGTTTACAATACATTGGAGACTTTAAGGGAAAAGGGAGCCATTCAGGAGGTCACAATAGACCCCCAGAAGAAACGTTTCGACCCGAATCCACGGCCACATCATCATCTGATATGCACCCGGTGCAAAAGGGTCCTTGATATCCATATCGATTATCAGCTGCACGTCCCCGAGGCAAAGAAGAATGGTTTTGAAATTGTCGGCAATCATATCGAATTTTACGGCATATGCCCTGACTGCAGATTGAAAATGTCCGTCATGCAAAGCTGAGAAAGGCATCTTCAGGAAAGTAGCATAAGGGTTGATAATTGTATAAAATTGTTTAGAGATGAAAGCTGAGAGGAGGTGGTCTCATGACAAAAGTTGGACAAAAATATAAATGCAATATTTGCGGAAATGAGGTAGTTGTAACCCACAACGGCAAAGGGGAACTGGTCTGCTGCGGGCAGCCCATGGAAGTGATCGGCGAGGGTTTTCAGTGCAAATAGTGCATTCATCAGCCCTTATTATTCATCCAATTCGTATTAATCATGGTGGATGTAGTATTTTCGCGGATTTAAATTCTGAGGAGATTCATCGGAACAGAATTTCCCTCGGAGGGCGATAGCCCGAGAATGAGCGAAAATACTACATCCACCATGTTCACAAAACATTTCAAGAATTCAGGTTAGAGGAGGTCATATGAAGGCGGTTGAAATTAAACCGGACATTTACTGGGTTGGCGCAATCGACTGGGCGATACGGGATTTTCACGGGTATGTGACCCCGAATGGAACGAGCTATAACAATTATCTGATTCTCGACGATCAGATCACCCTGCTCGATACCGTGAAATATGATTTTGCAGACGTTACGATCGATAATATCAAAAGCCTTGTTGATCCAGCCCGGATAAAAAATATTATCATCAATCATATCGAAAACGACCATGTAACCAGTATCGAGAAGATCATGGCCCTGACTCCGCACGCAACTATTTATATTACCGAAAAAGGCAGGAAGGGGCTTGACAGGTTCTTCGATATATCAAAATGGGATATAAAAATCGTCAAGTCCGGGGATTCCCTGAACATCGGCAAGCGGACGCTGCTCTTTCTCGAGACTCCGATGCTCCATTGGCCCGATTCGATGATGACCTACGTGAAAGAAGACAAGCTCCTTATCAGTCAGGATGGATTCGGCCAGCACCTTGCTTCTGCAGGCAGGTTCGATGATGAGTTTATCTCCTGTTCTTCGGAGTCTGCGCTTGAAGATGCGGTGAAAGATTATTATGCGAATATCCTCATGCCATTCGGCATACTGATTAAAAGCAAAATAGCCGAGATACAGAAACTCGGACTTGAAATAGATATGATAGCACCCGACCATGGGGTCATATGGAGGCAGAACCCCGCGAAAATCATCAACATGTATCTCGACATGGCAAACGGTAAGGCCGACCTGCGCATAGTGATTATCTATGACACAATGTGGCACAGCACGGAACAGATGACCCTCCCTCTGTTGCAGGGGATAAAGGATGAAGGGGTCGATATCAAAGTGATAAAACTCAGGGCAAGTCCCATCAGTGACGCAGTGAAGGAGTTCTGGAAGGCGAGGGGCTGTCTTATCGGTTCTCCCACCCTGAACAATTCCCTCTTCCCCTCGGTCGCAGAGTTCCTGACCTACCTGAAAGGACTCAGACCTAAAAACCGGATTATCGGTGCCTTCGGAAGCTTCGGATGGGGTGGGGGAGCCGTTCGGGATGCTTATGAGGAATTCAGGAAAATGGGTCTTGAAATAAGTGAGCCGGGGATGCAGGTTTTATACCGTCCATCCCCTGAAGATAAACAGCGCTGCTATGAGTTCGGAGCAGACTTCGCGAAAAAGGTAAAAGAGTACCATGCCCGGTTTGAATAAGTCGGCGTTTACTGCTACGCTATGTATGAAAAGGAGGGATACAATGCCGGCATTACCTGAACAGCATGTCAACATTAGGAAAAAGTTTAAAAAATTACTCAAGGCAGTAGATAACCTCGGGAGCATCGCCAGAAATACAGGACCACTCGACATGAAAACTTCCCATCTGATACAGCTGGCTGCCGCCGCTGCAATCAGGTCAGAGGGTTCGGTGCATTCCCATACAAGGAGGGCGCTGGAAGCTGGGGCAAAAGCCGATGAAATCTATCATGCAATAATTCTCCTCACAAGCACCATAGGGTTTCCAACTGTCTCGGCGGCGCTGAGCTGGGCTGACGACGTGATCGACAAACAAAAGGAATAACCAAAACTCATAGGGAGAAACTGCAGGAACCTTGGGCTAAACCTCCCGGGGGAGTAATGCATAAGGAGGAACATATGGCAAAAACAGAAAAGAATCTTCAGGACGCGTTCGCCGGGGAATCACAGGCGAACAGGAAATATCTTGCGTTTGCAAAAAAGGCTGAAGAGGAGGGCCATCCACAAATCGCAAAGCTCTTCAGGGCTGCAGCCGACGCCGAAACTATACACGCGTTCAACCATCTGAGGGAACTGGGGGGGATCAGAGGGACGAAGGAAAATCTCCAGGAAGCCATCATCGGCGAGACTTACGAATTCAAGAGCATGTATCCTCAAATGATTCAGGACGCGGAAGCTGAAGGGAACAAGCGTGCGCTGATGTCATTCAATTTTGCGAATGCAGTAGAGCAAATTCATGCAGAACTCTACAAGAAAGCCCTTGACAGCTTTGGCAAAAATCCCGGCATCGATTATCATGTCTGCCAGGTCTGCGGCAATACTGTTGAGGGACAGCCGCCTGACAAATGCCCGATCTGCGGCGCGCTGAAAAAGATGTTCAAAAAAATTGAGTAAATATCTCTTCCTTTCACACAAGGATATTCCTTATAATTTGTCATTCTGGCTCGTCCAGAATCTCTCCTCAATAAGGATTCCGACTAAAGTGGAATGACGGTCAAGGAGTCATTTATGAAACTATTTCAACATAGTTTATCTCTATTTATAGTTCTGTCCTTATTCTCCTTAAATGCAGTTCTTGCAGCTGAAATCACATCGGATATCACCCTGAGCCCCCAGACAAAGACCTGCATCGGCTGTCACAGCAATGTTACTCCAGGGATTGTGCAGGACTGGCTGACGAGCAGGCATGCCCGCACGCTGCCTGGTGAGGCTCTCAAAAAATTATCACTTGAAAAAAGAATATCCGCGGATACCCTTCCTGAGGGATTACGTAAATACGTCGTCGGCTGTTATGAATGCCACAGCAGAAATGTCGATAATCACAAGGACACCTTTACTCATATGGGGCACCGTTTACAGGTTGTGGTTTCACCGAATGACTGTAAAACCTGCCATCCTGTGGAAGCCGATCAATTTTCCGGAAGCAAAAAATACTATGCCTATAAAAACCTTATGGAAAATCCCGTGTATCTTACGCTCGTGAACACGTCAACCGGGCTGAAAAGATTTGATAACGGTAAAATTCTGACTGAAAAACCCTCAGATGCTACGCTCCACGAAACCTGCCTCGGTTGTCATGGAACAATGCTCTTAGTAAAAGGCATGAAAACAGTTGCTACAAAAATGGGGGATATTGAAGTCCCGGATATTACCTCATGGCCGAATCAGGGCGTCGGAAGACTGAACCCTGACGGCAGTCTCGGTGCATGCACAGCGTGCCATCCACGACATGGTTTCTCGATCGAGGTAGCGCGAAAGCCCTACACCTGTTCACAGTGCCATCATGAGCCCGATGTTCCCGCATGGAATGTTTATGAAGAGAGCAAGCACGGCAATATATATTCGTCTAAAGGAAAGGATTGGAATTTCAATGCTGTGCCATGGAAAGTCGGAGAGGATATGAAGGCTCCCACATGTGCGACCTGTCACAACAGCCTGCTTGTTTCACCTTCCGGGACGGTTCTTGCTGAGAGAACGCATAACTTCGGGGCAAGATTATGGGTCCGCCTGTTCGGATTGATTTACAGTCATCCACAACCAAAATTAGGAGATACAACTGTCATAAAAAATAAGGACGGCTTACCCCTGCCTGTCACATTCACCGGAGAACCCGCAGCTGATTACCTCATTGATGCGAGTGAACAAGAGAGAAGGCTCGCTGTGATGAGTGGTGTCTGTTACGGCTGTCACGGCACAAACTGGACTAACGGTCATTTTGTAAAATTAGGAAACACCCTGAAGGAAACCAACGCTATGACAGTCTCCACAACACAACTCCTTGTGCGGGCCTGGGATAAAGGTCTTGCGGACAAAACGAATCCTTTTGATGAATCAATCGAACAGATGTGGGTTCGTCAGTGGCTGTTTTACTCCAATTCAATACGGTATGCTTCCGCCATGACCGGTGCACCCGACTACACTTCATTCAAGAACGGATGGTGGGACCTCACTGAAAATCTTCAGAAGTTGCTTGAGACGATTGAATTCAAGAAAGAAGTCTATGAAAGTGATTAGAAAATGAATATCATCGCTTTTCTCGGCAGTCCGAGGGAGGAAGGAAATACGGAACTCCTCCTGCGGGAAGCAATAAAAGGAGCACAGGAGTCCGGGCACCGTGTTCAAATATTCAGGCTGAATACGATGGACATCATGCCCTGTCAAAACTGTGGCGGATGTGAAGAAACCGGGACATGCATTTATAACGATGGCATGACACAGATATATGAAGCGATAAGGAAAGCCGACAGGATTATCCTTGCTTCTCCGATTTTCTTCTTCGGCGTGAGCGCTCAAACGAAGATGATGATAGACAGGTGCCAGGCATTCTGGTGCGAAAAATATCTGTTGAATAAACCGATAACCGGAGGGCAGTATACAAGAAAAGGTCTGCTCCTGCTTGTCGGCGGCATGAAAAAGGAGATCGGCATCCGATGTGCAGAAGCGACTGTAAAGGCATTTTTCAGAACGGTCAGCGTTCCTGAACATAAGACACTGGGCTATCTCGGAGTCGATGCAAAGGGCGAAATTCTGAAGCATCCTGCAGCGATGAAAGAAGCATATGAGGCGGGAAAGGCGTTGACAGAGGGCTAGGGTCCCGGAACCCGTTTCCACCTCCGGTGCATCCAGAGCCATTCTTCTGGATGCTCCCGGATATACGCTTCGATGAATGATGAAAACCTCTGGGTGTCCTCGATCAATGCTTGTTCCCTATCGCTGTTTGAGGATAATTCGACTGCTGGATATACACCTATTGCATGCCCTGTTTTTGTTCGATGCATAAAGACCGGTAACACCGCTGCGCCTGTCTTTTTGGCAATAAGGGCAGGCATCTTGGTTGTCCATGCGCCCCTGCCGAGAAAATTGATGATATACCCTTCCTCCGGTACCACTGCCTGGTCCATGAGGATCCCGACACAACCGTTATTTTTTGTTTCCTGCATGATCGGTTTCAGCGCCCCCTGTTTGTAAATCACCTTGTTGCCGTACCGTTTCCTGACTTTTTCAACAAGCCTGTTGATATAAGGGTTGTTTATCCGCCGGGCAACAATAGCGATGGGGGTAACTTTTACTGAAGCAGTTATCGCAAGGAGCTCCCAGTTGCCGCAGTGACCAGTTATCAGCAAAATGCCTCTACCTTTTGCCCGGGCTTCCTGAAAATGTTCAATGCCTTCAATCGTTACGGAATCGATGATGCTTCGCCCTAGTCCGAAATAAATCTTCAGGACCTCTGCGAACGACTGCCCGAGATTCTGAAAATTGTCTCTGATTATTTTCTCTGCCGGTTCTGAAACTCTCAGCGCCCCATTTTCAATCAAATGGCTCAGGTTCCTGATTGCAACCTCTCTCCTGCTTTTCCATATAAAAAAAAGCAGAAGGCCGAGCTTTTCTCCTACTTTCTGTGCGAATGAGAGCGGCATCAATGCAAGGGGCAGGGAGAGGAGGAGAATGAAACAGGCTTCAATAAACCATACTGCTCTACGAGTCATTGACTTTTTTCATGTATTCTTTTCATCTTGTTCCTTGTTCGTCTTCTCTTTTTCCTCTCTGTCGTCTTCCTTCTCTTGTCCCTTTTTCTTTTCCATTGACTCGGCTATTTCCGTGAGACGCTTCACGACAAGATAGTTCACTGTGCCTTCCGGATAAATACCGTCTTCTCTTAATTCTCCCACGGCCATCCCGGTCATAATCTTAAGTCCTTCGTCAACTTGCTCAATCGGATAGACCGTAAATCTCCCCTGTTTGACGGCTTCGACAATCTCGTTCTTCAGCATAAGGTTTTTGACATTCCTCCGGGGAATGATTACTCCGTGGCTTCCGTCGAGCCCGATGATCCTGCAGAGATCGAAAAACCCCTCGATTTTTTCATTAATGCCGCCCACAGGTTGTACCTCACCGTTCTGGTCCATCGAACCGGTCACCGCAATGCTCTGTTTCAGGGGCACATTGGCAATGCTGCTAATGAGTGCATACAGTTCGGCGCACGATGCGCTGTCGCCTTCGATCATACTGTATAACTGTTCGAATGTTATTGATGCCGAAAGGCTGATCGGCTTTTTCGTTGCATATCTGCTTCCGAGATAGTTCGTGATGATCAGGATAGCTTTCTCGTGTATCTTCCCGCTCATCTTGGTTTCTCTCTCGATATTCACGACCCCGGCCTTTCCGGCGTAAGTTCTCGCGGTGATTCTCGATGGCTTTCCAAAACTATAGTCGCCAAGATCAAGCACTGCAAGTCCGTTTATCTGGCCTGTCTTTGATCCCGAGGTATCGACTATGATGGTGCCATCAAGAATCATCTCCCGCAGACGGTCTTCTATTCTGTTTGTCCTGAATATCTTTTCGTCGATTGCCCTCTGGACATGCTCGCTTGTCACAACCCAACTCTCTGCTTTGACTGCCCAGTAACTCGCCTCCCGCAGGAGGTCGGAGATATCACTGAATTTTGCGGACAGTTTATGCTTGTTCTCAGCAAGCCTCGATCCTAATTCAATAACCTTTGCCACACCAGTGCGTTCAAAGGGCAGCAGTTTCTCCTCCCGGCATATATTGGCGATGAACGAGGAATATTTCTGGATATTCCCGTCGGTTCTGTTCATGACGCTATCGAAATCAGCCTTTACCTTAAATAATTCGCGGTACTCTTCATCGAGGTTATAGAGGAGATAATAGAGGGAGGGGTTCCCTATGAGGATTACCTTGACATCGAGGGGAATCGCTTCAGGTTTGAGCGTCGTTGTTGAAATCAGCCGGTACTGCTCCCATACATCTTCTATTCTTACTTCCCGGTTTCTGATTGCCCGTTTAAGCGCATCGTAGCAGAATAGGTTTCTCAGAAGGTCAAGGGCATGCATCACGATATATCCGCCGTTTGCCTTATGCAGGGAGCCGGCCTTTATCATTGAAAAATCGGTGAGTGCGATTCCGTACTGTATCCTGTGCTCAATTCTGCCAAAAAGATTGTAATAGGTCGGATTGCTCTCAAATACGCACGGCGCCCCTTTACAGTCTTTGTTGTTCACCAGCACATTGACTGTATACCGGGTAAATGTGGGTTCTGGTTTCTGGAATTTCAGCATGGGCAACTGCGGGGACTGCTCCTCCTGGACCTTGAAATCATCCAGATGTTCAAGGATATCATCCTGCACATCGCCGAGGTACGCGAGAATCTTTTTGTAATCCCTGCAGGTCTGTTTCATTTCATCAATGAGATGGCCTACTGCGGAAAGTGCAGCCTCTTTCTCAAGTTTCACGAGGGATTCCTTGACCTTCTTTTCAGTCTCGCGAATCAACCGCACCGCGTCATTCAGCTTCTCCTGCAGCGCCCTTCCAATCTCATCTATTTTCCTTCGTGTTTTGTCATCGAGCAATTCATATTCCTCTTCTGTCAGCGGTTCCCCCGTCTTTTTGACAGGGATAATAATCAGCCCGCTTACAGTCTTGCGGAGCGCAAACCCTTTTTGCTGTGCCTCTTCTTCAAGCCCGTTGAAGAGTTCTTTCTGTTGTTTCTGTGATCCTTCCAGGATAGCGTTTTTCTGCTTCTCATACTCTTTCGATTCGAATATCTTCGGAATCTCAGTTTTCAGTGTTTTGATGATTTCGTCCATACCCTTCTGGAATACTGCGGCGTCCCCGGGGTGCGTTGAGATGGCAAGCGGCGCATCAGGGTCCTTGAAATTATAAACGTAGCACCAGTCCGTCGGGACAGGTTCACTGAGAGCCTTCTGCGCAAGGAATGACTTCACCGTAGTCATCTTCCCAGTGCCATGCTCTCCGAGGATAAAAATATTGAATCCGGTACTGTCAAGGCTCAGACCGAAATCGAGTGCATGGAGAGCCCTCTCCTGCCCGATCGTCTCCTTGAATTCAGGAAGTTCATCGGTTGTGGTAAAAGACAGGATATCAGGGTCGCAAAATTCATAGAGTTCATCAAACTTCAACGGTTCGGGCATCGATAACCTCCATAGTGTATGCTGTTGTTGAGTTTGCTCAGTTTACCGAGTTTGCTTAATTAACTTCTTTCGGCTGTTTCTGTGACTAAAACAGTTTACCTGTTTTCATGATGCGTTGCAACTGAATAACCTGGCA
>JAVHLL010000046.1 GCA_031082155.1 Thermodesulfovibrionales bacterium
TATTTGCTATCCATCTGGCCCGGTTTGCTCTCTCGCGGTAATATCTTCGATGGCAGGAAGAACCAGTTCCCGTTGGACCGCTTGATCAATAATGAAAAAATGATAGAGCAGAGTATCCCCTGCTCTATCATAGAGAGACGCCTGGGTGCACCCGTTAGAACCCAGAGGATATGCGGGGTTTGACCCACCCCCAATACAGTCTTTTCATAAACAAATATCATTACTGACACCGGATCCCGATTCGTCATCGCCTAAAGAACGATGAGGGTTTTTGCTGCTTGTATCTCATCAAATAGGAACCATGCATTCGTGTTTGCTCTTGTATTTAATGCAGAATGTGTGCCATGAATGTTGTTGACAGGATAAAAGTTTCTATGCTATTGAAAAAATTGAAACTTCAGCGAACGCTACGATGAGGGAATGATACTTTGAAAGGGTTTCGGCTTCTGAAATATCAGGATACTCCTGATATTTCAGGTCTTCTTCTTACTTCTTTGGATGCCCAGTCTCTGCATCATCGATTCAAGCGTCTTTGGATTGATGCCTAATATCTCTGCTGCACCATCCCTGCCGCTTACCCGCCATCCGGTGGCGTTCAGCGCCTCGATAATGTGCTGTTTCTCTACCTCTTCAAGAGTCCCGGACTTGCCTGCACCTGACTGCACAATCCTCGGTACATCCAAATGCAGTACAGGTCCGGTGGTGATGATCATCGCACGCTCCGTAATATTCCTTAGTTCTCTTACGTTGCCCGGCCAGCGATAGGCTTGCAGGGCTTCAACGTCCTTCTGTGGTATTGATTCGATCCGTTTGCCCATCCTCTTGCTGAACTCCTGTATAAAAAACCATACGAGCGGCAATATGTCCTTCCGACGCTCACGAAGAGGCGGCACTCTAATCTGAAAAACGTTCAAACGGTAGTAAAGGTCTTCCCGAAACCCGCCCTCGCTGACCAACCCGGCAAGATCGCGGTTCGTCGCCGAAATGATTCTGACGTCGACCTTCACGGTCCGGGGACTGCCCAGACGCTCAAACTCGCCGCTCTCCAGTATCCGAAGCAGCTTGGCCTGGAGGTCCAGCGGCAGAGAGTCAATCTCATCCAGAAAAATAGTCGAAGCATCCGCAAGCTCAAAACGGCCTATTTGCTTCGACAGCGCGCCGGTGAATGCGCCCTTCTCGCGGCCGAACAGTTCACTTTCGATGAGGGTCGGCGGCAGGGCCGCACAGTTGACTTTAATCATAAGCCTCCCCTTGCGGGCGCTCAGGTTATGGATCGCATGAGCAAGTAATTCCTTTCCTGTGCCTGTATCCCCCTGGATCAAAACCGTCGAGTCTGTCGGCGCCACTTGTTCTATCTGCTTCAAAACGGTACTGATCGCTTCACTGTTGCCCACGATATCTTTATGTGAATATATCAGATTAATTTCTTCCTTAAGATAGATATTCTCCTCATGCAATTGGTTTTTTAATTGCTTGATTATCGTTAGCGCTTCCCTGAGTGAGTTTGCCGTCTGCTTACGGTCCTCTATTTCCCGCAAGAGCTGCGCGTTTGCTTCGACCAACTCCTCAGTCCGTTCCTGAACACGTAACTCAAGATTATCATGTGCTTTTCGCAGGGCATCTTCCACCTGCTTGCGCTCAATCGCGTATCTCATTGCCCTGATCAAAAGGTTGCCGTCAATTTGACCCTTCACTAAGTAGTCCTGTGCGCCTTCATGTACTGCCTGGACTGCAAGCTCTTCATCATCCAAAGTGCTCATCACCACAATGGGGATATTCGGCACAGCAGCATGCATACATACGACCGTATCAATCCCTTTGCCATCCGGAAGTGTCAGGTCCAGTAAAATGATTCCAAAGCTCTCTTTGCTCAGTAATGTCAGCGCACTGCTTAGCATAGTACAGTGGGTCAATTCAAAATGAACCATATTCACCTCGTCAAGTATTTCCTTGAACAAAGCGACGTCTCCGGGATTATCTTCTACGAGAAGGATGCTGAGGGGGTTATTTCTTATCTCTTGGCTCATTTAATTATTATCCTGTATGAAGAGAATTCTCTTGTGGTCAACAATCACTAACTCTGCCCTCCTGCGTTTGGTTGCTTCTG
Source organism: Thermodesulfovibrionales bacterium (assembly GCA_031082155.1). Classification (GTDB taxonomy): domain Bacteria; phylum Nitrospirota; class Thermodesulfovibrionia; order Thermodesulfovibrionales; family SM23-35; genus JAKLQR01. The sequence goes on from JAVHLL010000046.1 coordinate 2,108, forward strand.
CTTCCAAATCCTCACTACGCTGCCACAGTTCCAAATTTCTGTCATTCCGGCTTGTCCGAAATCTTTCCGGAAAGAATCCCGAATCCCGAAAGCGTTCAGGACGGGATTGCGGAAATGACACCAAAAAATAAACATTCAAATAATGGACGCCCTGCGGTCTCTTCCGCAGAGTTCTTTATAATATTTTTTTATCAAAATATTGATTGTCTGTCAACTCTATTTTATCAATTTTATAAGGACGTTTTCCTCTGACCAGTTTCAAAAGGTCACGAGGTGGCGCAAACGACGCAAAAAATAAACTATAAGGAATTATACTTCAAATGTCATCTTCTGATAGCCTGCCAGGTTTAGGTTGCATTGAAATATTTTCTGTAATAAAATTATGCTAAGACAGTCATCATGAATGAGGTCCGGAAAGCATTGCCGTTCTCAATTCCAGAGGAGAAGAGTTCGATAGCAGTGGAAGGTTTGAGAAACAGGAAGTCAAAATCAGAGGTGGGGAAGATTTTCCCGAAGGGAGAGGCATAATATGTATGTAGCTACAAAGATGTTCCTCACGAAAGGGGTCGGTCAGAACAAGGAGAAACTCGTGAGCTTCGAACTCGCGCTCCGCGCCGCGCAGATCGCGTCTTTTAATATTGTCAGGGTATCGAGCATCTTTCCTCCCCGCTGCGAAATTGTTACCATGCGGAAAGGAATAAAGGAACTGACGCCGGGACAGATTATCCATACGGTCCTCGCCAAGGCATCGACGAACGAACGCCACCGTCTCATAGGCGCTTCCATAGGCGTGGCTATACCCAAGGACCGGGACCACTTTGGGTATCTCTCGGAGCATCATAGCTTCGGCGACGACGATAAAACGACCGGCGACTATGCCGAGGACATTGCGGCCCAGATGCTGGCGACGATCCTTGGCGTGGAGTTTGACGTTGACGAGAGTTACAACAAGCGTCTTGACCAGTGGAAGTTGAGTGACCAAATAGTCAAGACGCGCAACATCACACAAACGAGCGTCGGCAAGAGCGGGCTCTGGACGACTGTTGTGGCTGCCGCAGTTCTGGTACCGTGAGGGCATTCTGCGGGTTGCCCGGCAATGATACTGCTTATGCGCAGGCTTCAACCATAATCCTTCCGATCCCATTTGACAAAACCAGCACATGGCTTAAAGGAGCCGATAAAGGCCCTGCAGCAATAATCGAAGCGTCAAAATATCTTGAGCTCTACGATATAGAGACTGACAGCGAGGTTTACAAGAAGGGTATTTTTACTGCCAACCCGATCCATGCCGCCTCCTCTTCTGTTTTGTTAAGAAAAACTGACGCAAGGGTCTCACGTTATCTTAAAGACAAGAAGCTTGTAGTGACCCTTGGGGGCGACCACTCCGTTTCTATTGGCGTTATCAAGTCCTATGCAAAACACTATAAGAATCTGAGCGTATTGCATCTTGATGCCCATGCCGACTCGCGCGATTCATATGAGGGAACCCGCTATAATCATGCATGTGTTATCGCACGTGCACAGGAATTCACGAAAAATATTATCTCTGTCGGAATACGGAGTATGGATTCCTCAGAACGTGCCCATGTCGAGAGAAAAAAGATGTTTTTTGCCCATGATATACACGATTCTGACAAATGGATAAAGAACGCTGTACATCTGCTCACTGACAGTGTCTATATCACCATTGATCTTGATGTCTTTGATCCTGGCATCATGCCGTCAACAGGCACACCTGAGCCGGGCGGATTAGGCTGGTATCAGATTATGAAGCTCCTCGCGTCAGTCTCGAAGTCAAAACGAATTGTCGGCTTTGATGTCGTCGAGTTATGTCCATCCAAATATAAAGCCCCTGATTTTCTTGCTGCAAAATTGATCTACACACTTTTAAGCTATATCCATACAAACAAACCACGTTCTGCGAGCAGCACAAGTGCCTGATCACGATAGCCTGTCCCTGTAATCCTTATAGCCAAACTTCCTCACCACCTCTATCTTTCCTCTATCCCTTATCACCGCGATGTCCGGAAGATTTATTCCGTTGAAGGTCGTATTTTTCACAATACTGTAAAGGGCCATATCCGTAAAAATCAGCTTATCGCCTCTTTTTAGCGCCTTATCAAAAGAATAGTCACCGATGATGTCCCCTGCAAGGCAGCTTGGTCCTGCAAGTCGATATCGGTATTTTTTTTCATTCTTCTTGCCTGACCCAAGTACGTGGGGTCTGTAAGGCATCAGCAGAACATCCGGCATATGCGTTTCTGCCGAGGTGTCCATTATCGCAATTTCAGCCTTGTTCTTCACGATATCCAGAACCGACGATATCAGGACTCCTGCATTGTAGACACTCGCCTCCCCTGGTTCAAGATACACCTGCACCCCGTATTTTTTCTTGAAATCGCTGATGAGTCTAATCAGAAGCTCTCTGTTATAATCGTCTCTCGTTATGTGATGGCCGCCTCCGAAATTCACCCATTGCAAGCCCTTGATATATTTCCCATAAAGCTTCCCGAATGACTCCAGTACCCTTTCGAGTACGTCTGCATTCTGCTGGCACATCACATGAAAATGCAGGCCATCCACAATGCTCTTCTGCTTAGGAAATTCCCGTTTAAATAGAGAGTGAACTATCCCCAACCTCGAATATGGCGCGCAGGGATTATACATGTCTGTAGTGACCTCAGCATGTCCGGGATTCACCCTCAGGCCAATTTCAACGCCGCTTTTCTTAGCGGTCTTTCCGTATTGTTCGAGTTGGTAAAACGAATTGAATACAACTGAGTCAGAATACTTCAGGATAGCCTTGATCTCTTTTTCCCGGTATGCGGCACTGAAGGTATGCACTTCCTTTTTGAATTCTTCATAGCCAAGCCTCGCTTCATTGAGGCCACTTGCACACACACCGTCAAGATACCTGGACATCATCGGAAAAGTGACAAAAGAGGAATAGGCTTTCAATGCATGGAAGACCTTGCAGCCTGTGCGCTCTTTCACATGCCGCAGGATCTTCATATTCTCTTCTATCAGCGATTCGTCCAAGAGATAGACCGGGGTTTCAATGGCCCCTTTTGCGATCCTCAGGAATCTATTTGCCTCTTTTGCGACCATCGGCAACTCTAAATTCTATCGGGCAGCCCAGCATGTTCTACAACCTGCCAGGGAAGGCCGTATTTATTCAGCGCTACCATAAAGTTATCCGGATCAAGCTGTTCGATATTAAATACCCCCGCCCCCTGCCAAACTCCTGTGAGCAACAGCATCGCACCGATCATTGCAGGCACGCCGGTCGTATATGCAATTGCCTGGGTTCCGGTCTCCTGAAAGGCCTCTTCATGGTCGCAGACATTGTAGATATATCTGGTTATCGTCTTTCCATCCTTCATCCCGGTCATTATGTTCCCGATAACTGTCTTCCCTGTATATTTTGTTCCCAGCGACGCTGGTTCGGGAAGCAAGGCCTTAAGAAACTTTACCGGCACAATCTTCTGTCCCTCGTAAACAACCTCGTCTATTCTTGTCATGCCGACGTTCCTGAGCACCCGGAGGTGGTTAAGGTAATTTTCAGAGAAGGTCATCCAGAATCTTGCCCTTTTCACTCCTTTTATGTTCCGTACAAGCGACTCGAGCTCTTCATGATAGAGGAGATAGCTTTCCTGTGTTCCTGCAACCGGATAATCAAAGCTGAAATGCATACTGCCTTCCTCGATTATCGCAGGCGTCTCGATCCACTTTCCGTTTTCCCAGTGTCTTACTACCTGCGTTACTTCCCTGATATTAATCTCAGGATTGAAGTTTGTAGCAAAGGCATGACCGTGGCTTCCGGCATTGCAGTCCAGTATGTCCAGATAATGTATCTCGTCGAAGAGATGCTTCTGAGCATAGGCTGTAAAAACATTCGTTACGCCCGGATCGAATCCTGAACCGAGAACTGCCATGATTCCCCGCTGCCTGAACTTCTCCTGGTAAGCCCATTGCCAGCTGTATTCAAAGTGGGCTTCATCCAGTGGTTCATAATTGGCCGTGTCTATGTAGTGCACTCCTGTCTCCAGGCAGGCATCCATAATATGCAGGTCCTGATAAGGAAGGGCAAGGTTAAGCACAACGTCCGGTTGGAATTGCTTTATCAGCGCGGTAAGTTCAGGCACTTTGTCGGCATCCACCTGAGTTGTTTGAATCTCCCTGCCGTATCTCTGTCTGATGTCCTCTTTGATCGCCTCACACTTGGAGAGTGTCCTGCTGGCAACCAGTATTTCTTTAAATACTTCAGGGACCTGAGCGCACTTGTGTATTGCAACTGTTGCGACACCTCCAGCCCCGATTATCATTATTCTTCCACGACCTTTTATTGCATTCATAAACACTCTCCCTGGCAACAAATTGCAGTTGCCCTGCTTGGTATTGGTTGGAAATTTGCTGGATAAAGTCACTGATATTTTATGATTAAATCAGAAAAAAGACAAACTCGCCTTCTACTTTACCGGCAGAAGGCTGCTTGGCTCAAGCGAATAAGAAATAGATACCGCATAGAGTCTCTCTCGCTCAAAAATATGACACAGGCAGAAGTTTTAGACTCTTGTAATCTAATAAGGCTGTTTCTTCTATAATCTCTCTCCTTGAACGTCACTTACCCACTGCACCCATATCCTATTATTTTAACAGTCTTCAGAAAGCCCTTCTCTCATTTCTTGATATAATCAACTTCCTGCCCTGTTTCCTTTGCATGTCTTTCATGTTTTTCCATCACTTTTTTTCTGCCACAAACCAATCATTTAAGTCATGCCCGTTAGCCCTGTTTCTTGTTTCATAAAATTCGTGCGCAACCCTTGCAATCTCACCGTGTAACCCTTTTTTCTTTTTCATTCTTTATTTTCTCCCGGAAATTTATCTGTCATTCATCAAAATGCACCGTTCAGTCGCTTTTCACACACGATCTGAATTTTCCATCCGCGTACAAGCTTATTGGACCAAACTCTTTCCCGCTCTCCTAACTCCCCAGCACCTTCTTGACTTGGCCGATCTTTTTCTGGGCTTTTCCGGATATCTTTTCGGCTTTGCCTTTGGCCTCCAACTTGAGATTATCGGTGATTTTCCCGGCCATTTCCTTGGCCTTACCCTTTGCTTCGTGAAATGTGCCTTTCACTGTGTCCTTCGTACTGGATTTCATTGTAGTTATCCTTTAGGATTTCGATTGACTACTGGCACTTTAGCCGTGGTTAACGGCCCCGTCTGCTCCAGTAGAATCCACCGCCGCCGAATATCATAATCAAAACAACGATTATAAGTATGGTTTCCAGTGACATTGCTTTTCTCCTTTCTTTTTGATTTGTTTAACGTTTCCTAAATACTGTTTAATTGCACAAGTTGTGCCAAGATCTGTGTCTAAAGAAATGGTTCTCTAAGACTTTGAAAAAATTGAACTATCAGCGAAAGCTACGATGAAGAAATGATGCTTCGAACGGTGCCGGCTACTGAAATATCAGGAGTTTCCTGATATTTCAGGCATTCTTCTTACTTTTCTGGATTCCCAGTCTTTACATCTTCGATTCAAGTATCTTTGGATTGGTGCCCAATATCTCTGCTGCACCGTCCTTGCTGCTTACCCGCCAACCCGCGGTGTTCAGCGCCTCGAATTTCTCATAGAAAGATCTGCTCGCTGATACCACTTTCACACGCTTCTGAGTATTTTTGGTCCATCAATAATCTCTTTCCATTTCTAAGAACATTTCTTCCATCTCAATATCAGAATCAGGTTGTATCTAAAATCTTTAATGTCTTGAGTCTTTTTGGATGTTTGAGTTTTTTCATTGCATTAGCCTCTATTTGTCGTACCCTTTCACGCGAAAGAGAAAGATGTCCTGCAACTTCTTCAAGCGTTTGGTCTCTATCGACTCCGATCCCAAACCTCATGCGGATTACCTCCTCCTCCCTTGGTGTCAGCGTGTGCAGCACCTTGAGTATCTGCTCAGTAATCTTGTTTCTTTCAGCATCTGCATATGGGGAAGAACTGTTATCACCAATAACATCCTCAAGGGTCGACTCCTCATCTCCTATCGGGGTTTGAAGGGTTATCGGATCCTGAACCAACCCTAAAATATCATCGACTTTCTTTACAGGTACCCCTAAAATATTAGCAATTTCTTCTATTCTTGGTTCCCGGCCGAGATGCAATAGCAGTTCTCTGGAAGCCTTGATAATCTTGCCATATAGTGCTGTTATATTTACAGGAAGTCTGATCGTTTTTACCTGATCCATAAGAGCCCTTATAACTGCCTGCCTTATCCACCATGTCGCATAGGTACTGAATTTGAACCCTCTTTTGTAATCAAACTTATCTACAGCTTTTATAAGGCCGATATTGCCTTCCTGAATGAGGTCAAGTAGAGAAAGGCCTCTTCCTATATAGTATTTAGCGACATACACAACGAGTCTCAGATTATGGATTATTAATTCATGCTTCGTTTGCGTAACAAGCTCTTTTGCTTTTGTGATTCTTTCATAGTTCATTTTTAATATATCAATTTTCATACCTGTTTCTGATTCAATATGCTTATTTTCAGCCTGACCGTCTTTTGTAGTGAAATCTACCTTCTCTTTTCCATCTGTTAAACCGTTCAAATACTGTAACGTCTCATATCCCGAAATCATTCCCTTATTATCTCCCCTGCTCATCATAAGATCATCGAGTATTTCCAGGGTCTTCCTTAAGGCTAGCTCTTGTTTTTCTGTATTAGCTGAATCCTTTTGCTCTCTGTGATCTAAGCCTGCTTTGATTTTCATGTATAAGGGCATTACCATTACCGTTGCTTTTAGAACCTCTTTCCCTTCTTCCAGTTTTTTTGCAAGCTCTATTTCCTCATCTTTTGTGAGTATCAAAATATCTCCCATAGAGTGGAAATATGCATGAATAAGGTCTTTTGTCTTTTCATTTTCATTTTCATCTTCATCTTGTTTCTCCTGCTCTCCCAGTTCTTCCTCTTCAGAGTTAGTGATTTCCTGACTGTCTACAACTTTGACTCCTGTATCATGGAGAAGATCCAGAAGGTCTTCTAATTCATCGTTACAAAGAGAACCTGGCAGGAATGCATCATGTATTTCACTATAGGTAAGCATTCCACACATCTTGCCTGAATCTATAATCTCTGCAAAAATATCATCTTCTCTGATTGTATTCGGTACCTCTGTCCGCATATAACTTATTCCCCTTCTTGTTCTTTCGCGGTTTTTAATGATTCAATCATCTCGTATATCTGTGTGATACCAGTTCTGCATAGGACACACATACCGTTTTTTTGGTATGTCTTTATGCCGCATACTTTGCATTTTATTGATTTACATGGCTTTGCAGCAGGAGCCTCTGCTTTAGTTTTTACCTTTTGAGAAGTTTCAATACCTGAAATTTCTACTATTTCTGTTACCATTACAAAATCCCTCCTCCTGATATACCACTCACAACCTTAACAATCTCTTCAAAATCTCTCGACTTATCAAAAAAGAAATCTGCACCAGCCTCCATACATTTTTCCCGGTACTGGGAATGCGGGTAATTTGTCAGTATTATGATTACCGGCACCTCATTTATTTTCCTGATTTTTTTCAGCACATCGATACCGCTTCCTCCTGGCATCCTAATGTCAAGAATTACCACATCCGGACCAAATTCATGGATGTTGTTTATTGCATCTTGAACGTTTTCTGCCTCTCCTATCATCTCAATTCTTTCTGCTAAAACAGCAAGCATAGCTATAATCCTTGTTCGAATTTCACTTGAGTCATCTGCAATAAAAACTTTCATCCTGCTTCACCTTTCTGAAACGAAATATGATCAATCACTATTTTCTCGATTTCTTAGCAATATAAACCTGGAGTTTGCACTGAAAAAAATATACCTCCGAATTGTAGTGAGAATCTGCATGTCAAAGGATCATTCATCAAACAGACAACAAAGGATTCTAATCCAATATCTCTCGTCTTACAGAGATTCTTCAAACCAGAGGTATAACACGAAAATTCTTTTGGGCATTGAAGTCCGTAGATAATTTTTTCTATATCTTCTTGGTTAGCAATTTCCATATTATCCTTCTTTTGTACACTTCATAAATACAGCTTGTTTCATTAAATGATCACCTGTTAAATATTGACTTTTGATTTTCTCTGAGCTACGCTTTTTGTATACTCATGATTTACTTTACCAATGTGGAAATGATAAAAATATCAGTAATTATCTATTTTTTTGGTCGGATTTGATGACTATTTTTTGTAGGCGTTGTCCTACATGTGGCAGACATATGAAAAGAACTGATGAAGACTTTTAAGGATTACTAAATAAAAGTGAGATTGAATCAGTCAAACATATTGTGCTTAATAGCATAGTGTATCAATTCCGCATTTGTTTTCATTTTCATCTTTTCCAGAATGCGGGATCGATAGGTGCTGATAGTCTTGACACTCAATAAAAGTTCCTCAGCAATTTGTGTTGTCGTTTTTCCTGCTGCGATCATACGATACACTTCAAATTCACGATCCGAGAGCGTATCATGAAGCGGCTTTTCAGCAGTGGGCTCTACATCGTCAGCCAATCTCTCGGCAATGGACGAAGTGATATATTTTTTCCCTCCTGATATTCTTCGTATTGCTGATATTAACTCTTCTGACACCGTTTCTTTGGTAAGATATCCGGAAGCACCGGCCTTTATAACCCGAACTGCATACTGCTCTTCAGGATACATGCTCAAAACAAGAACTGGAAGTTGTGGCTTTTCATTTTTCAGTCGTTTCAAGACTTCAAGTCCCGGTGTTCCAGGCATTGCAATGTCCAGCAAAACTATATCGTACTCATTATTCCAAACTTTCTCAAAGACTTCCTGTCCATTACTTGCTTCATCGGCGACATTAATATCAGGACATCCTGCGAGGATGCGTCTCAGTCCTTCACGAAACATGGGATGATCATCTGCAATGAGAATTCTTATCATCAACTTTCTTGAATATTCTTAGCCGGGATTTTCACAGTCACGGTTGTTCCCTTACCGGGAAAACCTTTAACATTGCTATTTCCGCCAAAAATTACAGCACGTTCTCTAATCCCGATGAGACCAAATGATTTCGGATGAGTAAGCTCCTCCTCTGTAATTCCTCTGCCGTTGTCCTGAACTGTCAGTTCTATCTGCCCGTCCTTCTGCTTTAGGCTTGCGCTGACTTCTGTCGCCTCTGCATGTCGGGCAATATTCGTCAGGGTCTCCTGAAAGATACGGAAAAGAGCAGTATTACGATCTCTATCAAATGTGACATCCTTGGGATCTATTATTATCTTACATGTGATGCCTGTTCGCTCCTGAAATTCTCCTAACTGCCACTCAATAGCTGCCGATAGACCCAGGTCATCTAATAGTCCAGGTCTTAAGTCAGTGGAAATCCTTTTAACCGTCTGGATCGTTTTATCAATCAGTCTTGACATCACATCTGTTTTTTCAAGAATTGATGTTTGATCCTCAGGAAACATCTTTCGGAACAAGGACAAGTCCATCTTTAATATAGTCAATGCCTGTCCAAGTTCATCGTGAATTTCACGGGCTATATTAGTTCTTTCCATCTCTGTTGCCTTCTGTATATATGCTGTCAGATTTCGCAACTGTTCTTCACTTTTCTTTATTACCTCCGCAGCCCGCTTCCGTTCGGTGATGTCGCGAATATTACATTGGACCAATCTTGCCCTGTCAAC
>JAVHLL010000005.1:0-46013 GCA_031082155.1 Thermodesulfovibrionales bacterium
AAGAATGGGAAGAAGAATCGAATTCAATAATGTCAATGTTCAAGGGCTGACCCCTATTCCGTTAACGGATACCGATTTGATTTACTCGATGTGGGAAGGTTATTGGGATGACATGAATCCGTTTTGGAAGAAATACGGAGTTCCTATTATCCAAGTGCATACCAGTGGTCACGCTTACATCGAAGAAATGAAATCCTTTGTCGAAGCAGCCAAACCGAAGCACATCATTCCCAATCACACCTTTTATCCTGAAAAGTATAGAGAACTGTTGGGGGATAATGTGATGCTCCTGAAGGACAAACAGCCAGTGGTTCTTTAGAAGCAAGGGAAAGAATCCACAGAATACTTTACAAATGATGTGAAAAGACGGCATTTAAATGTTAATCACACTTCCCCTGACAGCTACAGGTTATGCCTTTGGCTTTTTGAAATGATTCAAGCCCTTCTTTAAAAGAAAAACCAGCAATCAAGACTGTCCCCACAGAGTCAATACCACCAATCCCCGTGAGTTCATATCCAGCACTTGATACAAGAAGAATAACTGAAAGATAAAGACATGCTTTTGTGCAATTGGCATCTGCTATGATTGCCTGAGAACCCAATTGAGTACCTATTTTGACTTTATAATGTATCAAGCTCCACATGGTAAAAATAGACACCAAAGAGATAACTATTCCCCATAAGGTTGTTTCAGGCTTATGCCCCTGATAAAGATTAATCAGAGCTGTCACTATAAGACCTACTGAAAGAATATAGAAGGCTGTCCCCGTAATTTTCAGTGCCTGTCTTTCAAAACTGTCTGAATTTGTCCCAGCATTCCTTCGTATTCGGTTAATCATGTGCCATATACCAATGCCTGAGATGACTTCAACAAAAGAATCCAAGCCAAATCCGAATAGTGCCAGGGTTTCATCTTCCACACCGAAATAGACGGAAACCAACCCCTCCATGATGTTGTAAAAAATAGTTATCAGGGCAAGAACATTTGCCCATTTATAGAGTAGGACTTTTTCCTTGTTGAGTCCGATTGATAATAATTCCATAGATATATGTTAACAAAGGAATCTTCTTTATTCAGACAGATACAAATTGAGACAATACAATTACAATTACAATTTGGTTTGGTTTATTATTAATAATGGAAAGAGAACTGATAGAAATATTGCTATTAGCAGCTATTATTGGATTGATCCCTGCATTTATAGCCCGAAAAAAAGGAAAGAGCTTTGTATTATGGTGGTTTTATGGTTTTATGATATTTATTGTGGCGTTGCCTCATGCATTATGGATTAAACCTCTCAATCAAAAGGTAGAACAAAAGCAGAGGTCAGAGGGAATGAAAAAATGTTTTTATTGTGCTGAATCTATAAAAAAAGAAGCTAAGGTTTGTCAGTATTGTGGGAAGTTGCTTCATGATTAAAAATAGGTATGGATGAGCATACTCTATTGATAATCTTCTGGGTCTTTGAAATGTTCTTCAAATGAATTTTTATAATCAGTTTGAAGTAGCCTATCATCCATAATAGAGTTCAACTTATGCAAAATTATGAGCATTTGTGCATAATAGAATCATATAAAAACAAGGAGTTAGGCATTTCTATAGTGCTTGGGGTGTGAGTGGTCGCCCGTTCAAATCGGGTCGCCCCGACCATTTATTGTCAAGGGTTCGCAATGTCTGGTAAATATTTGCCGGACACTACTGGATTTGCTTCGATCTCATATTTCAGATTCAGTTCAATCAGGACAGGGGGTAGACTCCTCTGCCATCAGAGGGAACCTCCCTGTCTGCCGAATGTTTGCCCCAGGTAAAAATATACCGCGCTATTCCCGCCGCCGGCGTGTCCGAACCCTAAGTAAAAAGGGCCGAAAGGGGTGTCATATCCGATAAAAACGCTTCCTGAAAGCCTCATGTTTTTGAATTCAGTTTCTTCATCCTTTTGCCAGACGTTTCCCGTCTCGACCGAACCGCCGAGGTAAAAATTACCGAGCAGGGACTGATGTGCATTCCAGTAGGTAATGAGCCTGCCGAGACCGAGACGCTGACCGCGAAGCTGGCCCTCATGGAGACCGGAGAGCGCAAAAAACCCGCCCATTGAAAATTCATCATAATACGGGATCTGATTGCCGATATATGATCCCAGCAAGATACTGCCCAGAATGGTATATTTTTTATACGTGAAAGCCTTCAGAAAAGAAACCTCGATTTTGTTGTAGTTGTTATCGGCGCCGACATCCCTCAGCGACGAATAGAGTTTCACATAGCCGAAATATCCTTCGTGGGGGAAATTTACATTATCTATCTGATCAGCGACTACCTTGAGTGTCAGTGCGCCCTGATTTATTCTGCCTTCTCCTATACCCAATGTTCCCTTCATAAGCTTAGGCTTTATGAATCCTCCCAGATACCCTATTCTCACTTCCCCATATGTCCATGGCTGTATTCCGAAATCAATGCCGCCTTCGAGCGTCCTCAGGCGGTATTCCGCGATGATATTATTTTCATGATACACATTCACATTATCCTGCATCCATGTTCCGTGAGGAGCAACGAAGAAAAGACGGGAAGGAACGATCGGCTGATAGAACTCCGAGAAAATACCCTTTGCACTGCCGAACTGCAGCTGGTTTTTCCATTCAGCGCCGAGCCGGTTCATCCAGCGCATGGTATAGTCTACCCCGATATTATAATTGTTATCCCCGTCAAAATCGGATTCAAGATTTATTCCCATTCTGAGATAGTTCGGCCCCCAGGATTTTTCTTTCGGCCTCAGGATGATATCGTATTTGTCTCCATTCGGTTTAAACTGGAGGTCGATTCTCTCAAAATCTCCCATCCCGTATAGCAACCCCACATCTTCCTTCAGTTTTTGAATATCAAGACTGTCTCCTTGAGAAATTTTTAACTTGCTTGCAACAGCTTCCGGTGATACTACTGAAAGGCCTTCCACGGTGACGGAGCCTGCTGTTATGATTGATACTTTTTCCCGATGATGTTTTGCAGCGAAAACGGCATATGCCTCATCTGTGACAGAGTACCGGCGCAGCTCTTTTTCTTTCAGTCTCGCAGCCTGTTCGCCCTGATCGACAGCTTCTTTTCCTCTCTGGAAATCCACTGAGGTGATCGACCCGAGTTCAGGCCTGATGAAGACATCTTTATCGCCAAGGGTGTCTATCTGTGCCTGCACGTTCTGATTTATCATGATATCGATCATCTGGTTCATGACCGCTATCGGAGAACCGAGGTCTTCCCGTTTTGACAGTGGTTTCCCGACGTCCACGGCAATTACTACCTCTGCGCACATCTCCCTCACGACATCAACAGGAAGATTCCTGACAATGCCACCGTCAGTCAAATAGCGGCCATTGACTTCGGCAGGCGGAAATACTCCCAGAGCAGACATGCTGGCTCTTGAAGCAGCTGCAAGACTGCCGCTGCCGAGCAATACCATTTCACCGGTCTCGAGGTCGGCTGCAACAGCCCTGAAAGGGATAGGCAACTGATCAAAGTCCTCGATTTGCGAGACCGGAAGCAGTAAGGTTTCGAAGAATATCCCAATCTTCTGGCCTGCAATTAAAGATTTCGGCATTTGCACCTTATCATTTTTTATACCGACTGATATCTTGGAAAGGTATGTAAGGTCTTCCTGCTTGCGCCTGAAGCCGATATCTTTGCGCGGCGGGTTGTCGGAAAAAATATCATCCCAATCCACAGTTGTCAATACTTTTTCGATCTCTGCAGCAGACATTCCTGATGCGTAGAGACTTGCGACGATAGCTCCCATACTTGTGCCGGCAATACAGGCAACAGGGATTTTCAGTTCTTCGATCACCTTCAGTACGCCGATATGGGCTGCTCCCTTTGCACCGCCACCGCCGAGCACAAGACCGATCTTTGGTCTTTCCTTCGTTTCCGCGGCGGTCGCGTAATCCGGGGGAAAAATACAGAATAAACCAAAAATGAAAAGGAGAAAAGTTATGAGTATTGTATGTAGCTTCTGGGTCATACCTTTCCTATGGTGTTATGGGCCATTATAGCAACAGCACAGAGGGTTGTCTATCTGACTTTAGTCCAACAGGTAAAATATAAGGAAATCTTAGAGTTTAGAAAAAATTGCGAGGGATATCTTGATCAGCTGACGATATTATTTGCCTTTTTTCACTTCATCTTTCGCTGTCCGGGCAAGCGTTACCAGCTCCCAGTAAGGAGGAGCATATCCATGATCTGCCTTGAACTGATCGGCCTTGAAGGAAAGACGTTCTTTAATGGCCTCGTGTTTTTTGTCATAATACTGTGTACGCAATGCTGTGGTTGCAGACATGCCTTCCGGGACAGGTCCGGGTCTCCCGAAAAAATTCAGGACAACACTATAGGCCTTTACAGTACGTGCCAAGGGAATGAGATACCATTGATAGGAGAGTTCATCTCCCTTTTCCGCGCCTTCGAGCATCACTTCTGTTACTGCGTTATCATAACGGTCTTTTTTGAGGGTTGCCTGATCCCGCCACTCCGCAACAACCACAAGCTGCGGGTCATACTCAAGATCAGAAGGTTCCTGTGTTTCGAAATGGCGCACGCCGAAAGCGGACAGCCATTTTCTAAGTCCCGGGGACGAGATATGCGAGATGCCGGCCCACAGATGGATGCCGAACTGCTCATATGCTGCTGATGCCACTTCCGAGCAGAAGAGTTTTGAATGGTCTTTGTAATCCATCGCAAAATCATAAGGGATATGTTCCTCGTTTGCACGCCTGTAGGCAAACTCTGCCGCCTTATGGGGGAGCATCGGGTCATTTATCATCTGAGGAAGATCAGCCCTGGGCCGCAGAAGCATTATGCGCAATTTCTTGTCCTTCAGATATTCCTCAACAGTTGATACGACGACGCCGATCTCGATGTGCGATTCAACAATCTTTGCCTCATGTGTTCCGGGATCGACATAGACAAATGCGATATGGGAGAAATTACCGGGATAGTCATTCCCGCGTGCGATAAGCGCAGAGGTAAGTGCGCCGCCCCGGGAAACAAGGATATCTCCGCTGTGTATTTTCACATTATGGATGTCGGTTGCGGGTGTCTGAGACGGCGCATCCATGTCCTTGATCAGAACAGGATATGCGGCCTTTGGCGATTGCAGCATTATCTCTTCGATTGCAGTGCGGCCTCCGTAGAGAAGCCTGTAAAGGGTTATCCTTGATGCGTTGTCATTCATATCCCAGCGCTCCGACTGCTTTTTGACAACATAACGCATATCGGTTACAAAGCGGATGTATTCAGGAATAAATATATTGCAACCGCTCACGAGCGGACCGGTCTCAAACATTCTTCGCTCAAGATCCGCAAATTCTGGAGCATCCGGCCCAAGGTTTTTCCGGGATATCTGAAGGAGGAGACTGGCTGCTTCGATAAGTTCAGATGCAATCCGATTCTCGATATCTCTGCAACCGGACTGCTGCAGCTGTCTGTATTGCGCCTCAAGCGTCTGCCAATACGAATCCTGGTTCCATACAAAGGGTTGTTTTGTTTGAGAACCGGAATCAGAGAATGATAAAAACGGTTCTTGCTCGGGGATCAGCAATAACAGATAAGCTGCGGCAAGTATACATACAACAACCGCGATGAATGTTTTATTTCTCAAATAACTTCTCGATCTTCATGCTGAATATTTTTTGTGTTATCATATGACATTCTTATGTATAAAAATTTAATCAAAAAATTCCTCGAAGCTCAGCTTCGTGGTTACTGTTCTCCTTATTCTGTCATTCCCGCTTGTCCGGAATCTTTCCGGAGCATATGTTCTATAACGACAATACAGGAATGCAAATCCCGAAAGCTTTCGGGACGGACAAGCCGGAATGACATTTTTGATACCTCGTCCCGAAAGCCTTCGGGACTGAGGGGTAGTTCATTTCTTTAGAATAATTTATGGTATAAAAATGCTGGAAACATTATGCAAAATAGGACAAAAAATAGCAAATTAAACATTGTAAATTGCAATAATATCAATAAGTTATCCTTAATATAATCGCTTGGGTGTGAGTGGTCGCTCCGACCATTAGTCTGCACAATACATTCTTGTGGGCATTTTTGATTATGCACGATTATATGCAAATTTTTTTTAGCTGGCTTGTAGATACTATCGGCTCCATGGGATATCCGGGAATTATGCTCCTCATGTTTATCGAGAGTACATTCATACCGCTGCCTTCTGAGCTTGTGATTCCTCCCGCAGGATATCTGATCTACCAGCAACAGATGAGCTGGGCAGGGGTAATCATCTCCGGGACGGTGGGGAGCGTGCTCGGCGCACTTTTTAATTATGGAATTGCGGTGTACCTTGGAAGACCTGTCATTCTCCGATACGGCAAATATTTCGGCGTTACCGAGAAACATTTCCTGAAAGGGGAGGCTTTCTTTCTGAGACACGGGAATATCAGTACCTTTATCGGCAGGCTTATTCTGGGGGTAAGGCATTATATCTCATTCCCGGCAGGACTTTGGAGAATGAACCTCGCCAAGTTCAGTTTCTATACGGCGTTTGGGGCTTCGATCTGGGTATGGATTCTCGCATATATCGGTTTCTTCGTGGGTGACAACAAGGAGAGGATCATGGAAGTGAGCAAGCAATGGAGTGTATATGTTATTCTTGCATGCATTGGATTAATAGCCGTGTATATTTTCTGGCACAAAAAAAGGAAAGTACTATAGAAGTCGAAATTATTCAACTGCATTTTTTAAGTAAATGAGCACCTGATATGCGTTTTATTGCTGACCTTCATATCCATTCAAAATATTCGCGGGCGACGAGCAGAGACATGTCTCCGGAGAACATCTGGAAGTGGGCGCAGCGCAAGGGAATCGTTGTTGTCGGTACCGGCGATTTCACCCATCCGAAGTGGCTCCAGGAATTACAGGAAAAACTGGAAATTACTGAGAATAACCTGCTGCAAATACGGAATGAATTTCGATCGGATGATGTCCCTCCCTCGTGCAGGGCAGAAGTCTTTTTCATGCTTACTGCAGAAATAAGCTGTATCTATTCAAAAAACGGCAAGGTAAGGAAAATTCACTGCCTCCTGCTTGCCCCTGATTTTTCAGCTGCGGAAAAAGTCAATGCTGCGTTGTCACGCATCGGGAATCTCTCATCCGATGGAAGACCGATCCTCGGCCTTGATGCAAAGAATCTTCTCGAAATCGTTCTTGAAATAGATGCAGATATCATGCTTGTCCCGGCACATGCATGGACTCCTCATTTTTCGGTATTTGGTGCAAACTCCGGTTTTGATTCACTCGATGAGTGTTTTGAAGAGTTCATCCCTCATATTTTTGCCATAGAAACAGGGTTGTCATCAGACCCGTCCATGAACTGGAGGCTCTCTGCGCTGGACAGTGTTACCCTTCTCTCGAATTCTGATGCCCACTCTCCGGCTAAACTCGGCAGGGAAGCAAATATCTTTGATACCGGATTGTCTTACACAGAGATTCTCGATTCGATCAGGACAAGGAGAGGCTTTATGGGTACGATCGAATTTTTCCCTGAAGAGGGGAAATACCATTATGATGGACACAGTGCGTGCGGAATAACCCTTTCGCCCTGGGAGACGATACAAAACAACTACCTTTGCCCTGTATGCGGGAAAAAGGTGACGGTTGGAGTACTCCACAGAGTCCAAAAACTTGCGGACCGGGAAACAGGCTATCAACTGGAGGGAGCGCTGCCTTTCCGCTCCATAATACCTCTCCAGGAGGTTCTTGCTGAGACCTTGAAAAAGGGTGTGAATACGAAAACAGTGAAAGACGAATATGAAAAATTACTCCAGAAACTCGGGAATGAATTCACAATCCTTACAGATACTCCGCTCGATGTCATCGAACGTGAAGGGTCGCTTCTTTTCAGAAAAGCAATCCAGCGAATGCGTACGGGGAATATTCATATCAGTCCGGGATTCGATGGAGAGTACGGGAAGATAAAGATATTTGAGAATGTCACGCGTCAGGCAATCAAAGGACAAACATTGTTTTTGTAACTATGGATAAAATTATTTCAGGCAGTCTGTTCTCCACAGGCAGTTTATCTGATCGCACTCACCGGACGTTGCAGCACCGAAGCATTCAAAATTTCCTTCTGCCCGCTGAATTGCTCTGATAATGTTTTCTTTCTTCATAGTTCCAGGGCTCAGTCCCTTTGCTTTGGCTATTTCCCTGATCTGCTTCACGTTCATTTTTTCCTCCTTTAACCCTTTTTATTTATCAACTGACCATAAAAAATACTGCATCCTCCGTACCCGTCAGCAACTCACAAATAATATAGGTTCACTCTCACACAATATCAAACCCCGGCCATGATTTTCAAGGATATATCTACTGCAGGCGCCGAATGGGTAAGGGCGCCTACTGATATAAAATCAACCCCGGTTTCGGCGATTGCCCTCACATTCTCAAGGGTTACCCCACCCGAAGCTTCAAGCAATACCCTCCCGTGAGCGGCTGTTACCGATGCCTTGATCTCATCAACTGACATATTGTCAAGCATTACGATATCCGCTCCTGCTTCAATGGCTTCCTTTAGTTCCTGAACAGTCTGGACTTCAATCTCTATTCTCATAAGATGATGGGCTTTTTTTGCCAGGAATACTGCCTTCTGGATGCCGCCTGCAGCACTTATGTGGTTGTCCTTTATCAGGATGCCGTCAAAGAGTCCGAAACGGTGGTTGCTCCCTCCGCCGGTTTTTACTGCATATTTTTCCATGAACCGGAGACCCGGCGTAGTCTTCCTTGTATCGACTATTCGGGCAGTACAGCCTTGCACAAGATCTCTATAGATACGGGTCAGGGTCGATATGCCGGAGAGCCTCTGGAGGAGATTCAGGCTTACTCTCTCTCCCGCGAGGATGCCTGATGTTTTCCCGGAAACTTCGGCAAGAATAGCTCCTTTTTGGATGCTTTCTCCTTCCCTGAAAAAACTCCGAAAAGAAAGCGAGGGGTCGAGCAGGCGGAATACTTCATTTACAAAGGGAATTCCGGCCAGAACAAAATCCGATTTTGCAAGGTAATGTGCTCTGGAGGTGTGCTCAGCGGGAATAAGAAGGTCTGTGGTAATATCACCAGGGCCGATATCCTCTTCAAGTGCACGGCGGAGGAAGTCAAAAACACCTGAAGGGATCTCCATGCTATTTTCTCCTGAAAAGGAGGGAGATGAATCCCGATATACCTCCTAACACAGCCCCAAGGGCGAATGCGGAACGCCAATCGAGAATTGTTGTCACATTTCCTTCTATTCTGTTCGCAATGACAAGGAAGGCAGAGGTATTATCGGCTTTCACCTTATGTGACGCCATGATACCAACAGCGGAATTGTGTGCGGTGGCTTGTTCGCGTGCAAGGATCAGGGGAGTACAGGAAAAATTGCTCGATACTCTCTCCGCTGCGGTAATTCCGCTTATACTCTGGTTGAGGTTGATATCGGTTCCCCGCAGGATACCGGATGCCCCCTGGGTTACCTCTACCCGTTCGCCGTCAATACTCAGCGCGCATACCTGGTTGAGTTCAACATGCCCACCTTCAACTGCGCGGATTGTGCTCTGCTTGATATTGATGAATTCGCCTTCAACAAACTCGAAATCCCCTTTTTCAAGTTCACTTTTGCTTTTGGACATTATTTTTCACCTCCGCATCTTTTAGTGTGTTTATGCTCTCTGCAATCTTCTTTTTCATGCTGAGCAATTCCTCAGATTTTGCTTTTTCCTTTTCGACGACCTTTTGGGGCGCCCTCTGGAGAAAGTCATCGTTCATGAGTTTTTTGTTGAGCATGGTAATGGATTCCTCAAGCTTTGCCAAGTCTTTCTTAAGTCTATCGAGTTCTGCGCCGATATTCAAGACGGCTTTCAAAGGAACAAATATCTCCATGTCAGTTTTGACAGAGGTGGCAGAGCCCTCGGGCTTCACAATATCAAGCCCGATCGTGATTTCTTCCGCCTTTGCGAGAGCCTTCAGGTACGGCATGTTATCCCGCAGGATTTTTTCTGCTTTCCGGTGATATGCCTTGATGAAAACGATCACTTTCAGTGACGGTGCAATGTTCAATTCTCCTCTGATGGTTCTGATTCCGGTGACCGCGTCAATGAGGAATGACATATCTTCTTCTGCGTGCAGATTCCTCGAGAGTGATTTTGGATAATCCGAGACCATAATGCTTTCATATTTTCCGGTTTCAGGCTTCAGCAGATCGCCTGGGGTGGCAGTTTTCAAGGTCCGGCATTTCTCTTTTAATGGTTTCTGATTTTTTCCCGCTGTTTCCAGGTCCCGTATATGCGGTATCTTCTGCCAGATTTCTTCCGTTACATATGGCATAAAGGGATGGAGGAGCTTTAATGAGGTGTCGAGTATTGCAAGGAGGCACCATTGAACCTCCTTCTCCATATTTTTATTCTGAAAGTCGCATTTTGCCATCTCTATATACCAGTCACAGAACTCATGCCAGATGAACTGATAGATACTGCTGGCAGCATCATTGAACCGGTATTCCTCCAATGCCGCATTCATTTCCCCGGTCACTGCAGCAAGGCGACTCAGTATCCAATTATTCGCCAGTCCTGAGTGAGCGAGAGGTCTTTGCATAGAAGTCAGTTCTTTTTCTTCAGCTCCCTGTATGTTCATCATTATGAACCGGGAGGCGTTCCAGAGCTTATTCACAAAGTGCCTGTATCCTTCAACCCTGTCCTCAGAGAATTTGATATCTCTCCCCTGTGCAGCAAATGCCGCAAGAGTGAACCGGAATGAATCTGTTCCATACCTGTCCATCATGATGAGAGGATCGACGACATTGCCTTTTGACTTTGACATTTTCATCCCGTGCATGTCCCTGACCAGTGCATGGATATATACGTCCCGGAAAGGAACGTCTCCCATGAATTTCAGTCCCATCATGGTCATCCGTGCAACCCAGAAAAAGATGATGTCGAAGCCGGTCACCAGCACACTGGTCGGGTAGTAAGTTTTCAGGTCATCGGTATTGTCGGGCCAGCCGAATGTGGAAAATGGCCATAAGGCGGAGGAGAACCAGGTATCAAGTACATCGTCATCCTGTTTTAATGCGGATGATCCGCAATGCGCACAGTGACGGGGAATTTCACGGAATACGTTGACGCCCTGTTTTGCCTTGCATGCGTCATTTTTCTGCTCCTGACAATACCAGACAGGTATCCTGTGTCCCCACCATATCTGGCGGGATATGCACCAGTCCCTTATACTTTCCATCCAGGCAAAGAAGGTATTCTCCCACGACTGGGGGATAATCCTGATTTTGCCTGTTCTTACGGCGCTGGTGGCTTCACGGGCCATAGCCTGGACATTTACATACCATTGGAGAGTCGAGAGGGGTTCGGTAATAGTTTTACACCGGTAACAATGCCCGATTGCATGCTGATGCGGTTCTTCCCTGACGATCAGATTAAGTTCCCTTAAATCGTTCCGGACAAGTTTTCTGCATTCATACCGGTCAAGGCCTGAATATTTTTCTCCTGCATCGTAAGTCATACGACCATCGTCTCCAATGACTGTAAGAAAAGGCAGGGGAGGTTTCTGCCTCTTCGCGATTGTTTCATCATTGAAGTCATGGGCAGGGGTTACCTTCACCGCACCGGTTCCAAATGAAGGGTCAACCGCAGTGTCAGCAATAACAGGAATTTTTCTCTTCGTGAGGGGAAGTGAAACTTTTTTCCCGATATATTCCCTGTATCTCTCATCTTCAGGATGCACAGCAACCGCAGTATCACCGAGCATGGTTTCAGGTCTTGTTGTGGCAACTGTAATGGACTTTCCGCTTCTATCTGCAAGCGGATATTTGATATAGGTCAGTTTTCCTTCCAGGGTATCGTACTCGACTTCAAGATCTGAAAGAGCGGTATGGCAGCGTGGACACCAGTTGATCAGGCGGTTGTCTCTGTAGATGAGTCCTTCTTCGAAAAGCCTTACAAAGACCTCTCTCACCGCTTTGGAAAGTCCTTCATCGAGGGTGAATCGTTCTCTTGACCAGTCACACGAGGCGCCGAGTCTCTGCAACTGATGAATAATAATTCCCCCTGATTCAGCTTTCCATTTCCATACGCGCTCTGTAAACGCATCGCGGCCAAGCATATGCCTGTCGAGTCCGTCGGCGGCGAGCTGCTTTTCGACAACATTCTGTGTAGCAATACCGGCATGATCCGTCCCCGGCAGCCAGAGGACCCGAAACCCCGACATTCTTTTCCAGCGGGCAAGGATATCCTGCAACACACTGTTCAGGGCATGTCCCATATGAAGCGAACCGGTGACATTTGGGGGAGGGATGACCAGAGAATAGGGAGCAGCGCTACTGGCTGGATCGGGCGTAAAATATCCCTTGGAGATCCAGAAAGCATACCATTTTTTTTCTACACCGTGCGGATCAAAACCCTTGTCTAAAATTCTGACCTTATCCTCTCTATTTCCTTTGTGATCATTGTTTCAGCAAGGTCGGGTACCGTTTCCCAGATTACCTTTTCGACCTCTTTGGTCAGAGATTCAAGGGAGCCCTTCAGCATCTCTTTCAGCATCCGCTCTACAAGGTCTGGGGTAACTTCCCACAAAATCTTTTCGACAGAGTCTTTTATGATGGGGGTTAATGAAGCAAGAATGGTCTCCTTGACTTCAAGAGAGGCAAGAAAAGAGGAAACTCTTTCGTTCACCGCTTTTTCAAAGACTGCCTTCAATTCATCTTTCGATGGGAGTGCTCTTTCCGGGGACTCCGTTCTTAAGCCCGCAGGCGCTTCTTTTTCTCTCTCTTCAGACGACGCAGGAGCAACAACGGATGTCTCTTCGGCAACCTCTTCCGGTATTTCTTCAGCAAGTTCGAGCATCTCTTCCAATCCCGCGATAACAGGTTCTTCTTCAGTGAGGACGCTTGCCTCTGCAGCTTCGGTTGTCTCTTCCATGGCCCAGAGGTCTTCTTCCGGAACAATTGCAGGCTCTTCCAGGCTCAAGGTCTCTGCTTCCACGACCGAGATAGTGAGCGCTGCATTGATCTTGCTGATCAACTCCTGCGATTCGAACGGTTTTACAATAAAACCATCAGCCTGAACCTGGTTCGCAAGTTCTTCATCGACAGGTTCAAAGGCGCCGGCAAGGAGAATGACCGGAATATTTCCGGTAGCAGTATCCTGCTTAATCATCTCGCAGAGCTGGTAGCCGTTTACCTTTGGCATTTCGATGTCAGCGAGGATGATATCCGGCCTGAACTCTGCGAGCGCAGCAAGCGCTTCTTCCCCTGAACCTACCGATCTGATCTCGAAATCTTCCTCGGCAAGAATTAGTTCGACTACTTTTTGTATTGTAACACTATCATCTGCTAGAAGAAGTTTATGGGCCACGCTTCACCTCTCAGAATATCTTTGAAAAAATTTTATTGCTCTGTACCAAAAAAGTCAAGGGATTTATCATAAAGTTCTTTTTTGCTCAGTCCGTATGCTTCTGCAATCCTCCTGGCAGCCTCTTTCCTTTTCAGACCTTTTTTCATCAGAGAAAGGACTTCCTCAACCGCATCATCACCTGCTGTTTTCCTCCCGCTTTTTCTCCCCTCAACAAGTATTACGTACTCTCCCATGAGCACAGTTTTTTCAAGCTGATGCATGATGTCAGAGAGAGTACCTCTGAAAATCTCTTCATGGATTTTTGTCAATTCTTTTACGACTGCCGCTGCTCTCTCTGTAAATATCTGATCCATGTCTGTAAGGGCCTCTAAGAGCCTGTGAGGGGCTTCATAGAAAATCAGAGTACCTGCTTCGAAGACCAGTTCCCTGAGGATTTTCTGACGTTGGGTATTTTTTGGAGGGAGGAACCCTATAAAAGTGAAGTTGTCCGTCGGAAGACCTGACACCGAAAGGGCTGTAATGCATGCCGAGGGACCGGGTACCGGCACGATGTGAATACGTTCTTCGATGGCCTTTTTTACTACTACTCTTCCGGGATCTGATATGCCGGGTGTGCCGGCGTCAGAAATCAGCGCAACCGAATGGCCGGAAAGAAGTTTGTCGATGATTTCTTCTGCTCTCACCTTTTCCTTCCCGCTCCAGTAACTGATCATGGGTTTTTTTATGCCGTAGTGAGTGAGCAGTTTCAGTGAATGGCGGGTGTCCTCTGCTGCGATGAAATCAACTTCTCTGAGCACACGCAAAGCCCGGAAAGTGATATCTTCCAGATTTCCGATAGGCGTCGAAACGATAAAGAGGGTGCCCTTCACTCGATATTCAGCAGCTTTTTAAGGCGTTTATCAGCGCGTACAACTTCGTCGACCTCATCACCTGAGAGATCCCACGAATACTTCCCCTCGGAAGAGCGTTTCAGTTTGATCCTGACAGGCTTCCTGGGTTTCACCTGCTGGATTTCCGGCTGTTTCTTCACCTGGAACGTTTTGGTATCGGCCGAAATGGCGGGTTCCAGAGTGAAAGGCAGAAAAAGCACTGTGATCACAAGTAGAATGAGTATTCTCTTCATCAGTATTTCAACCCTTTCTCAAGCTTGAAATTCTTTATTGCAGATGTTGTCCATCCTATTCTGTATGATTGTCCGCATTGAGGACAGATAAGGGCAATGCGGGTTTTCCCCTGTGTTTTTTTGAAAGCAACATGAAATCCCCGTTCGTACCCGCATTCCGGACAAACCCTCAGTTCTTCCTGTAGATTCATGACTGGTTAATACCCCTTATATCGGTTTGTTATTGGAACCCGTCTGTCTCTTCCGAGGGCCCTCTCGGTAATCTTTATGCCCGGCGGGGCCTGGCGCCTTTTATATTCGCTGTTGTCGATCATCCGGATCACCTCCTGTGCACGTGGCGGCTCACACCCGAGCAAAAGTATTTCCCGGTATCCCTTGTCTTCTTCAATATATGCCTTGAGAATAGGATCAAGGAGAGAATAAGGCGGTAGAGTATCTCTGTCCTTCTGCCCGGGTTTGAGTTCTGCCGAAGGTTCTTTTGTGAATATCCTGGCGGGTATGACCGGTTTTCCTGCATGAATATTTTTCCACCTGCAGAGCTCATAAACCATCGTCTTCGGTACGTCTTTAATAACCGCAAACCCCCCGGCCATATCCCCATAAAGCGTGGCATATCCAACGCTCATCTCGGATTTGTTGCCGGTTGTGAGGACAAGCCATTTAAATTTATTCGAGAACGCCATGAGGATATTGCCGCGTATCCTTGCCTGGAGATTTTCTTCGGTTACATCAGGCGCTGTCCCGGTGAATTCTTTTTTGAATGCGGCAAGGTAAGCCTTGAAAACTGCAGTTATAGGGATCTCCTTTATCCTGATGCCCAGAGTTTTGCCGAGGATATACACATCTTCCCTGCTCTGTTGTGAAGTATAGGGAGACGGCATGAAGAGTCCGGTGACGTTTTTTCTCCCAAGGGCATCAACCGCAATGGCTGCAACGAGTGCCGAGTCAATGCCGCCGCTCAACCCTATGACACTGCGTTCGAAACCGTTTTTTCTTACATAATCACGGGTGCCGAGTGCCAGTGCTCTATATATCTCTTCTGTCTGCTCCAGGGGTTCAGGATATTGTTGAGAGGAGGGAAGAGATTTCCCCGTCTTTTTCCTGTGACGCTTTTTCTCATGGGGGATGACGATCTTTTCGACAGCCTCTTTCCCGATCTTTGTGACTTCCTGTCTCCTGAGGGGTGCATGGAGCCGTTTCATGAGAATACCTTTCAGGTCGAGGTCAATGACAACGAGGTCTTCTTCAAATTGCCTGCCCCGGGCGATCACCGAGCCGTTCTGATCGAGGACGATGCTCTGGCCGTCAAATACCAGTTCGTCCTGGCCCCCAACGGTATTCACATATGCGACCACGACCGCATTGTCTGTGGCTCTCGTCGAGAGCATCGTCTCCCTGAATTTTCCTTTTCCGATACGGTAAGGAGAAGCATTGATGTTAAGAATGATCTCGGCTCCTGCCAGTGCCTGGGTCCTCGAAGGGCCTTCAGGATACCAGATGTCTTCACAGATGTTTATCCCTATCCAGGTATCGTGGATTCCGTATACGGGACATCTCGTCCCGGCCTGAAAATAACGGTATTCATCGAAGACCCCATAATTGGGGAGGTACATCTTGTGATAGGTATCAAGAAGACGTTTGTCAGAGAGGACGGCTGCGGCATTATAAATGTCGTCTTTCCTGTCGACAAATCCGACGACCGCAATGATGCCGGACGTCTGTTTCCTCACCTTCCGGAGCGCTTCGAGGTTGTCGTCAATAAACTGACTTTTGAGGACCAAATCCTCGGGAGGATAGCCTGTAATTGCAAGTTCAGGGAAAACTACGACGTCGGTATGGACTTTTTTTGCCTTCTGTATATACTCGGTGATCTTCGCAACGTTCCCATTGAGGTCTCCGACAGTCGGATTAATCTGTGCAAGGGCTATTCGTAACGATCCCATACCATACTCCAATTCAAAACGAACTCTTTTTCAATGGTTATCATTAATACGGTTTGACCGGATAATCCAGTTCTTTTTCCAAAAACTTTTGATCCTGGATTCCCCGATCAAGTCGGGGAATGACAGAAAGGACCGTAAACAACTCTCAAGAAATTTAAAGATTAATAATATCGATCTCTGAAAACAGTGCATAATTCTGCTTATTATAGCATTAGATAAATGTTTCAACAAACTTGACATGGCGCCATGAAAAATTTAGAGTACGAGTAGGGAAAGGTATTCAACAGGAAGAAAACTATATGGCATATTTGATGCTCCAGATTATGATCAATGCACTATCCATCACTGTGGCAGTCAGATTTGTGGACGACATCTCCTTTACCGGAGAGTGGTGGAAAATGATCATAATCGGTGCTGTCTTTGGCATCGTGAATTCATTCATCAAACCGGTTATCACCCTCTTTACCTTGCCCCTCATCATCCTTTCCCTCGGACTCTTTACCCTCATCATCAACACCCTTATGCTCCTTCTTACCGCCAAATTCTCTGTCCCGCTCGATCTCGGGCTTCAAATCCCCGGATTCTGGCCCGCATTCAAGGGAGCCATAATTATCAGCATTGTCAGTGTTCTTCTTTCCTGGATTACCGGATTGAAGAAGATAAAATATTCCAGGCGCAGGGGATAGGAAACAATAAGCAGCAGGCACAAAACAGCAAGGAATAAGTACAGAAGCCTCTGAAGCGGGTTCCCGGAACTGAACGAATGCCTTTGATTTATTCAGACAAATCCGCCTGACTGAAAGGTGCATTCTTGTCAGGCACAGGACCCCCCGATTACCGCGCTGAAGACCCGCAGTGTTTTCTTGTTGGATGAACAATTATCTGACTTCTGGCAAAGCATCAGGGTTAAAGGGATTTGTTCTTACGGCAAGGGAGAACAAATATGGATAGTCAGTTTTTAAATGCTTCATGTAGGTTACCCATTCGGAAATGAGGGAGACATACGCTCTTTTGATATCGCCTGAAAGATGCTGATAGTCCGTATCAGGCAATCCTCTTACGTCTGCTCTGGAAGCTAATTCTTCTGTCAGATGAAAAACAGCCCAGAGGACATCTGTAAACGATTCATGTTCAAGTAAATTCGGATTTTCCAGAAGGCGGAGCAAGAAATCCCTTTTCCCTACAAGAAAATTTTTTAAGCTCTCTAAATCACCTTTTTCACTGTTCACGCTATAATCAAACTCTCCAAGTCGTTTCTTCACAATAGAAAAGTCCTGTTCGGACCAATCGTTTGTTATGACAAGGTTCCTTCTGATCTTGTCATAATGGAGGTCAAAATCGGTAAAAGATTTTAACAGTATAGTGCCGACTTCGCTGAAAAAAGCACCTATAACCATATTCATTTTTTTGAGCAGTACACGTTTTTCTCTTATCCTCAGCAACTGATCGATGATCAGTGTGACCGTTAAAACCGAAATGGGAACAAATGCAAGATCCTGGAACAAATAAAAGAAGGTATCTCTGGGGGTTCTGAAAAGTTGGATCTGAATAAAATAGAGGGAAACGGATAAAGCGATTAATGATATGCCGAAAATGATCTGCCATTGAAAACTTTTCATATATGATTATCAGGTTAGTCTGGTTATTCTCAATAAGCGCTCGCTGTACAACAACATTCAGCATAACATACTCATAAGCCTCTATAAAACATCCTTATTGTCTGATCACTTGTGGTTGGAATCAGCATGACACTGCCGAACATAAGATATGATCAATTCAGGAAGAAACCCCGATGACAAGAATCCTAGCAAATGTTCTTGTATCCTTTTTCTTTCTTTCGGTTTGTTGACTTTCACTTCCGGCGCTGTTTAAACTCTAAATTCATGAGAAAAAAGGTAGTCGCAAAGATCATAGAAGATGCGGCAAAGTTACTTGGAGTCGAGGCGTTGCCCCCTGTTGAGATAGAGATACCACGCAACGAACAGTTTGGTGATATTTCAGCGACAGCGGCGTTAACCCTCGCAGGGATACTCAAAAAGCCACCGAGGAAAATCGCTGAAGAAATTGTGGACTCCATACGCGATAAGTCCCAGTTTGAAAAGATTGAAGTAGCAGGGCCGGGCTTTATCAATTTTACCTTCTCAAAAGAATATCTCGCTTCAGAGATCAGGCAACTACTCAAGCAGGGGAAAAAATTCCTGAGAGAAGACATAGGGCAAGGGAAAAAGGTCCAGATTGAATTTGTCAGCGCCAATCCTACAGGTCCGCTGCACCTCGGACACGGAAGGGGTGGTGCGACAGGAGAGGCGCTTGCCAACCTCCTCATGGCAGCGGGATACCGGGTTGAGCGCGAATACTATGTGAATGATGCCGGCCGGCAGGTAAAGCTGCTCGGTCTTTCTGTATTTGCACGGTACCAGCAGCACCTGGGAGCAGAATACCCTTTTCCTGAAGAAGGGTATAGAGGCGGGTACATAGAGGACATTGCGCAGGAGATAGTCAGGCTTCACGGCAAAGACTTTCTCCAGGCAAGCTTTACGAGCGCGGAAGACTTCTTTACCGGGTATGCATATGAGAAGATTCTCCAGGGAATCAAAGATGACCTGCGGGATTTCGGGATATCGTTTGATACCTGGCAGAGTGAAAGAGAATTATTCACTGAAGGAGTTGTAGCGAAATCCATTGCAGAACTCAATGAAAAAGGATTTCTCTATGAGCAAGATGGCGCGATCTGGTTTAAAGCGACCGCCTTCGGAGATGAAAAGGACAGGGTGATTATCAAGCAGGATGGCGAGTATACCTATTTTACTTCTGATATCGCATATCACAGGGGAAAACTTGAAAAAAGGTTTGATGAACTTATCGACATCTGGGGTGCAGACCACCATGGATATATACCGCGGATTCATGCGGTCATCGAAGCGCTCGGCCATCCCAAAGAAAAGCTGAAAGTACTGCTCGTACAGATGGTGACCCTGCTCAGGGGAGGGAAACCCGTTCAGATGTCCAAGAGAGCCGGAGAGTTTGTCACGCTGCGGGAAGTCATCGATGAAGTGGGGGCTGATACCACGAAATTTATTTTTCTTACCCGAAGGCCCGACAGCCAGCTCGAGTTCGATCTTGAAGTGGCAAAGGCCCAATCTGCTGAAAATCCTGTTTTCTATGTTCAGTATGCACACGCGAGGATAAACAGCATCTTTCTCCATGCTCGGGACCAGGGCATTGCTGTTGAAAACATTCCGGATGCAAAGCTTGAACTTCTCTCGCAGCCGGAGGAAATCAGGATCATGAAAAAACTGCTCCTCTATCCGATGGTATTCGAAGGCGCGGTCTCAGCACATGAGCCTCACAGGATTACCTTCTATATACAGGAACTCGCCGGTTTTTTCCATCCTTACTATAACAAACATCGGATTGTTACTGAAGACATACCGCTCACTGCTGCAAGGCTTGCACTCTGTGACGCGGTGAGCATTGTGCTCCGTGAAGGTCTCGAAATCCTTGGCATGAAAGCCCCGGAAAAGATGTAACCAACGAACCATAACCAACGAATCTGATTGACTTTAACGGTAAAATGCTGCTATAAATAAATCCACATGATACCGAAAACGGCAAAGATCTGGATGGACGGAAAGCTGGTTGACTGGGACCATGCGACAGTCCATGTCTTGACCCATACCCTTCATTACGGGCTCGGTGTATTCGAGGGAATCCGCTGTTATGAGACCAGGCAAGGGCCTGCAATATACCGGCTCGATGAACATGTAGCGCGGCTCTTTAATTCTGCCCGCATCTTCCTCCTAGACATCCCCTATACACAGCGTGAGATTCGTGAGGCGATCATAAAAACCGTACAGGTAAACCGGATGAAGGAGTGTTATATCAGGCCGCTCGTGTATATTGGGTATGGCGCAATGGGGTTGTATCCAAAGGACAATCCGGTAAGCGTCTCCATTGCCGTATGGTCATGGGGTGCATATCTCGGCGAAGAAGGACTGAAAAACGGCATCAAGGTCAAGACCTCGTCGTTCATCAGAAATCATGTCAATGCAAACATGACACGGGGCAAAATCTGCGGTTACTATGTGAATTCGCAGCTTGCCAAAAAAGAGGCTATATCATGCGGGTATGATGAAGCGCTCCTGCTCGATACCGAAGGATACGTTGCTGAAGGGAGTGGCGAGAATGTCTTTATCGTACGGAACGGTGTGTTAAAGACGACCCCGCTTACCTCCATACTCGAAGGTATCACGAGAGACAGCATCCTGGAGATTGCGAAGGATGAAGGAATAGATATCAGAGAAGAAAGGTTTACCCGTGACGAACTGTATATCGCTGATGAGGCATTCTTTACCGGGACTGCTGCAGAAATCACTCCTATACGGGAACTCGATGGAAGAGTTATTGGGCAGGGGAAACCAGGCAGGATAACCAAGAAACTGCAATCAATATTCTTTGATATTGTAAAGGGTAAGAATAAAAAGTATAAATCCTGGCTTACGCGGGTAAAATAGACGAAAAGAACAAAAGGGGCGCGGATCATAAAATCCGCGCCCCTTTTGTTTTCAAGCGCTATTTCTTTTCTTCAGGTTTGACTTCTTCAGGTTTCGCAGTTTCGGGTTTTATCTCATCTGCTTTCTTATCTACAGCCTTTATATGGCATTTTCCGCAGTCTGCTTCTGTTGACTGCGAGAATGCTTTCTGGCCATCATGACACTTGCCGCATAAATCAGCTTTGCCATGATCTTCCTTGGACATTTTGAAGGCGCCTTTTTTCATGCCGAAAGGCTTGGGATGGCAATCGGCACATTTCATGCCCTGTTTCGAACCATGGGTGTCTCCGTTAAAAACGACCTTTCCTACATCGCCGCCCGCATATTCAACCGTCTTGCCCGGCATGACCGCAAACGCACTGCCCATAAAGACGAGCGCAACAAACAGAGTCAAAAGAACTGTCATCTTTTTCATTACTTCTCACCTCCTTTCATGATCTTTCTCATCACCGCTGGTGAGTATAAAGAAACTCTATGCTCTGGTAAAAGCTCAGCCAGGCGGCCTTTTTTACGAGAACTTAACCGGCACCGGAAGTATTTCCCGATATGGAAAAATATTCTGCGTATGATTGTAAAATAAGTATTGCCGGGAGTGCTTGTCAAGGCAAATATAACGTCCGCGTTTCTTGAATTCTCACCTGCCTTCAGGTAATATTAAATATAGTGAAAGAAAAAGTTGTAAGAAAAGCGATTCTTCCCGCTGGAGGGCTTGGCACAAGGTTCCTCCCTGCGACCAAGGCGTCTCCGAAGGAGATGCTGCCGATTGTTGATAAACCGATGATCCAGTATGCGGTTGAAGAGGCACAAGCCTGCGGCATTGAAGAGTTCATCGTCATTACCGGAAAACACAAACGTGCGATAGAGGACCATTTTGATGCGGCGTTCAAGCTTGAAGAGAGCCTAAAGAAGTCAGGTAAAAAGAAGCTTCTGGAGGAGATAAACCGGTTGAGTCACCTGAACTTCGCATATATAAGACAGAGAGAAGCCCTGGGACTCGGACATGCTCTTTCTTATGCAAGGCCATTTATCAGGGATGAACCGTTTGCTGTCCTCCTCAGTGACGATATCATTGATCCAGATGATACTCTGCTGAAGGACATGATTCATTTATACAGGGAATGCAAGGCTCCCGTTCTTGCCATTGAAAAAGTTCCCATGTCTGACATAAGCAGATACGGTGTGATCAGCGGAACACGGGAAAAAGAAAACGTGTACAGGATACACGATCTTGTAGAAAAGCCACCTCCGGAAAGCGCCCCTTCGGACATGGCCATTATCGGACGCTATATCCTTACCCCGGACATATTTGAAATCCTTGAGAACCTTGCCCCGGGCAAGGGTGGTGAAATACAATTGACTGACGCACTTGCTGGCCTCCTGAAGCGCCGAACTCTCTACGGATATCTTTTCACCGGTAAGAGGTATGATGCAGGAGACAAAATCGGATACCTGAAAGCAACTGTGGATCTTGCGCTCAAAAATTCAGAAGTATCCAGCCATCTGAAGGAATATCTTATTGCCGTTGCAGAGCGCTTAAAACATTAGAATAGAGGAGTTACAATGACTGATGTTATGGATGTTGAGCAGAAGAACGAAAAAGAAATAGAGATACCGGATAGCATGCCTGTCCTCCCAGTGCGGGATATAGTTGTTTTTCCTTATATGATACTCCCCCTGTTTGTCGGAAGGGAGATGTCGATCAAGGCGATAGAGCATGCCCTCGGATCCAACAGGATGGTTTTGCTTCTCACTCAGAAAGACCTGAACATCGAAACTCCTGCACCTGAGGACCTCTTCTCAATCGGTACGGTTGCTCTTGTAATGAGAATGCTCAAACTTCCGGACGGAAGGGTGAAGATACTCGTCCAGGGGCTGACAAAAGCCAAGGCAGTCGATTTCGAGCAGACAGAACCTTTTTTTAAGGCGTCGATAGAAAAAATAACTGACGAAAAATCCGAATTACTCACAATCGAGGATGAAGCACAGGTCCGGAATGTGAAGGGACAACTCGAAAAAGTTGTTTCCCTCGGAAAGTCAATCCTTCCGGATATCATGGGGGTGGTCGAAAATATTGAAGAACCCGGCAGGCTCGCCGACCTCGTTGCCTCTAACCTCGGACTGAAAACTGAACAGGCACAGGAGATACTTGAGATCTCCGATCCGATGCTGAGGCTAAAACGGGTCAGCGAGATACTGGTGCGTGAGATCGAGCTCCTTACGGTCCAGCAAAAGATACAATCTGAGGCGAGAGGTGAGATCGACAAAACGCAGCGGGAGTATTTTTTGAGAGAACAACTCAAGGCGATTCAGAAAGAACTCGGCGATATTGACGAACGAGCGGAGGAGATTAAGGAGTTCAAGCAAAAGATAGAAGATGCAAAAATGCCCGAAAAAGTGATGAAGGAGGCGGAAAAACAGCTCAAGCGCCTCGAAAAAATGCATCCTGACAGTGCAGAATCTGGTACGGTCAGAACTTATCTTGACTGGCTCGTTGAATTGCCGTGGTCCAGATCTACAAAGGACAACCTCGACATAAAAGCTGCGGAGAAAGTCCTGAACAATGATCACTATGACCTTGAAAAGGTGAAAGAGCGTATTCTTGAATATCTCAGCGTGAGGAAACTCAAGGAAAAAATGAAGGGCCCGATCCTCTGCTTCATCGGACCTCCGGGGGTTGGCAAGACATCTCTCGGCAGATCGATAGCGCGGGCTCTCGGACGGGAATTCGTCCGTATGTCTCTTGGAGGAGTAAGAGATGAAGCTGAAATCAGGGGCCACCGGAGAACCTATGTTGGAGCGCTGCCCGGGAGGATTATCCAGGGCATCAAAACAGCAGGGAAAAATAACCCTGTATTCATGCTTGATGAGATCGACAAGATCGGAACGGACTTTAGGGGAGACCCTTCTTCAGCCCTTCTTGAAGTGCTTGATCCTGAGCAGAATAACTCATTTGCGGACCATTATCTTGCTGTTCCGTTCGATCTCTCGAAGGTCATGTTTATCACCACGGGGAATCTGGTTGATACAATACCTGGTCCCCTGAAGGACCGCATGGAAATTATTTATCTTTCCGGTTATACCACAGAAGAAAAGCAGGGGATTGCCAGGAACTATCTGATTCCGAAACAACTCGAAGAGCATGGCATCAGCAGCAAAGTACTGAAAATTACCGACCAGGGCCTTTTTACCCTTATTTCCCAGTATACCCGGGAGGCCGGTGTGAGAAATCTCGAGCGGGAAATTGCAAACCTCTGCAGAAAGGTAGCGAAAAGGATAGCAGAGGGGCAGGACAAAACATTCATCGCCAGTGTTCAGAACCTGCATAAATATCTGGGAGTCCCCAAATATCTCCCTGAAGAAGAAATGCAGAAAGATGAAATCGGTGTCTCTACCGGACTTGCGTGGACGGAAACAGGGGGCGATATCATTTATGTTGAAGCAACGACAATGAAGGGCAAAGGGAATCTCACCCTTACCGGTCAACTCGGAGATGTTATGAAAGAATCGGCACAGGCTGCCATGAGTTACGTGAGGTCCAAATCAAAAGTCCTCGGTATTCAAGACGACATATACTCAAAAACCGATCTCCATATCCATGTGCCGGCAGGCGCGACCCCCAAAGACGGACCCTCGGCAGGGATTACCATGGCAACAGCAATTGCTTCGGCACTTACCGGCAGGCCGGTGAATAAAAACACTGCAATGACCGGAGAAGTGACACTCAGGGGGAGAGTTCTCCCGATCGGCGGGCTGAAAGAAAAAACGCTCGCAGCCAAGAGGATGGGTATCAACAGAGTCATTATCCCGGAGAGGAACCGGAAGGACCTTGAGGACATTCCGAAATATATCAAGAAGGATATGGAGTTTGTCTTCGCCGAAACTATGGACGATGTGCTTAAAGTTGCCCTGAAGAAGGGCAATCAGGGCAAACTCAAGAAACCTTCTCAGAGTAAGAGGCTGTCGAAGAAAAGAAAATAAGCAAGGGAGGCCTGACGGCCTCCTTTGCTGCAAAGAACTGTATATTATTTTCAGGGGTTCACTAGAGAGCATTCCCCCTCACCCTTGCCCTCTCCCTCCGGGGGAGAGGGGATTAGAATTTATTCCTCCCCCTTGAGGGGGGAGGGTGAAATATCAATACAATTTTGAGAACCTTACTATAAATCCAAATGAAACTTTCGCACATCGGCGAACTTGCACTCCTGGACTATATCAGGACTAGGTTCATCAGCAGGTCGAAGGATGTTCTTACAGGAATCGGTGACGACGCGGCTGTTCTGAAATCTCGGGTGCAACACCTTCTTGTAACTACCGACATGATGGTGGAAGGGGTCCACTTCGATCTCCGTTTTACGACCCCCTATCAGCTCGGTTTCAAATTAGTCTCTGTGAATGTGAGTGATATCTTTGCAATGGGCGGTACCCCGGCGTATCTCCTCCTGAATACCGCCGTGAAAAAAAATACCGACATGGCATTCATCACTTCCTTTTTCGATGGTATTCATGATACACTCCGCCTCTATGCAATGAAACTCATCGGTGGTGACATTTCTGCAACACAAAGGGACATGTCGCTCTGTGCGACGTGTATTGGATATGGGAAAAAGGTAATCCATCGCTACGGTGCAAAGGCCGGTGATACGATTTATACCACCGGAACCCTTGGGGATTCTGCCTGCGGCCTTGCATTACTCAAGAAAATAAAGAGGACATCGCCCCCTCATCCCTCCCTTGTCAAGGGGGGGAGCACAGGGGGGGCAAGCGTGCCCCGGAGGTTTATCGAACCGCTTCTCAAAAAGCATCTCATGCCTGTCGCAAGAAACCCGAAGAACTTTGTCCGGTATGCTACCTCCATGATCGACATCAGCGACGGCCTGCTCATCGATCTGTCGAGGCTCTGCGATGAGAGCAAGGTAGGCGCACGGATATTTCTCGACAAAATCCCTCTTTCTTCCCAGTTGCGTAAAGCAGCGGCAGAGACGGGGATTGCGCCGGTGCTATTCGCACTGTCAGGGGGCGAGGATTATGAACTCCTCTTTACCGCACCCGGAAAAAAGAAGATAAATGCGTTCGCTATCGGAGAGATCACTGAATCAAAGAGGGTGATTGTTGATATCTCAGGAAAGGAAAAACCTTTTTCGGCAGGTGGGTATCAGCATTTTATCTCTCAAGGAAAGGGAAAGCCTTCATCATGAACAAGTATCAGAAAATTGCTCTTCTCATCGGCGGTATTATTCTCATCCTTCTCTTCGGCAAGACGATAACACAGGTCGGATTGAGAACGATCGGTTCTCTCGGTGCACTCATGGGGAAATTTCTCATTGTGATTATTGCAATCGTGCTGCTTTTTTCTTTTCTCAAGAAAAAAGGGAAAAAGAAGAATGAATGAGGTTTTTTGGTACCGGAGACCGGACTTGAACCGGTACACCATTTCTGGCGAGGGATTTTAAGTCCCTTGCGTCTGCCAATTCCGCCACTCCGGCATAACTACTAATTTTAATCGATTTCTCAAAGTTTGGTCAAATGGTCTGATGCCCTAAAATATTTTAAATAAATCGTTCAGTTTTCGGAGTGCCTCATCTTTTTCATTCTTAGGAGAAGAGGGCGAGGATGCCTCTCTGAAAGTGAAAAAATCGCAGAAATTCGCCCTGTCTCTCACCCTCTGAAATTCAGCCTTCGGTTCTCTGCATTTGTTGTGGCTTGTTTCAGAATAGAATTTGCAGTTGAGGCAGATATGAAGGTCTCCTCTGCATTTCGGACAAACCGATTTTCTCGAAAAATAGTTGTCTGCTTCGATTTCTTTCCCGCACAGGGAGCAGGTTTTCATAATGACCTCGGGTGCAGCGTCTCTGATAAAATCTTCCCAATCCCCCCCTCGAATAAAGAGGGAGATTGGGGATTGTTATCCTTCCGTTTGCTACTTGATTTTTTTAATAAATTCCTCTATCGGTAATGCAACAAGGGTCAAAAGTTGCACCGATCCACGGGAACCGAGTTCGACCGACATCTTCATGATCGTATTGTTATCCTTAGCTTCTACAATGTTGACGAAGTCATAGGGGCCAAGGACCGCATATTGTTCTTTTACCTTGACGCCCATTTTTTCGAGTTCCTTGTTCACTTCGAGAATCCTTTCCGGTTTTTCCTTGATCGTTTTCCTTCCCTCATCAGTAAGTGTGCTCAAAATGACATAGTAAGCCATACGTTCCCTCCTTGGTTTTTATGAGAGCAGATGGACAACCATATTCCGCCCTCTTTTCTTTGCCTGATACATGGCATTATCGGCTCGCTTCAAGAAACTCTTCATGGTATCATCCATGTGAAATTCCGCGACACCGATGCTGACAGTCTTGCTTACGACATCAGGTTGACCCTCGAGCGTAAAAGGGTAAAAAACGGCCTGTGCAACAGCCTTTCTGATTCTTTCCGCAACCACAATTGCTTCTTCAAAACTCGTTTCAGGCAGTATGACGGTAAACTCTTCTCCGCCATATCTAAACGGCATATCTATATCCCTGACATTCTTCAGGAATATATCCCCAAGCCTCTTCAATACATAATCACCTTCCCAATGACCATACTTGTCATTAAAATCCTTGAATCTGTCGATATCAATAAGGAGAAGGGAGAGCGACCTCTCATGTCTTTTTGCGCGCTCAACTTCCTTGTTGAGATGGGTATAGAAATATCGCTGGTTGTAAATACCGGTCAGGTCATCGGTAATGACGAGTCTTTTCAATTCCGCTTCGGTTTTTTTCCGCTCGGTGATGTCCCTAAGGGTAATGAGGACCGCAAGCCTGTCTTCATAATGTATCTGGGTAAGGAGTACCTCCATAAAAAGACATTCCTGATTTTTGTGGAGCATCCTGATTTCAAGAGGAGTGTCTACTTTCTGCCCCGTATCGAGTATAGTCAGGTTTTCGGAAAGGAGCCCGCGCTCGTTCGGACAGAGAAAACGCATGATATCCTTCCCGATTATCTCTCCTTCTGTATAGTTCAGGATTTTCAGGAGGGTTGGGTTCACAAACTGAATCAGACCTTCCTGGAGGATCAGGATACCTTCCAGCGACTGTTCGACAAGGGTTCTGTATTTCAGTTCCGATTCGATCAGTGCACGGGATTTGTCTCTGAGCATATTTTTAAGGATTTCTATATAGTCTGCCCTGAGATTTTTTATTACGTCGCTTTTGGTGAGAATACCCACGGCATTTCCTGTACCGTTCACCACAACGAGGCTGTTTATTCCCTGTTCGTCCATCACCCGCGTCGCATCATAGAGACCGATGTTTTTTCCGGTGACAGGAGCCGGATATTTCATAATTTCCTGCACAGATTTTGAAGCGATATTACCAGCTATTGCTCTGGTAATCTCCCGTTCGGTAACGATCCCGACAGGTTTCTTATCCTCGAGAACAGGGACACAGCTGATGTGTTTCTCCGACATGATTGAAATGACCTTTGAGAGAGGGTCCTTCTGCATGACAGAGACGACCCGTTGATTCATAATCTGCTCAACTTTCTTGAAACTGACGAAGGAGTCGATGCTCAGGTTCTTGATTATTTCGGTCTGGGTAACGATGCCGATTACATGACGCGCATCATTTACGACAACAAGACGTCTCAGCTCGTTAATTACCATGAGATTTGCCGCTTCCAGAATTTCCGCTTCTTCTGAAAGAGCAATAACCGGGCTCTGCATAACGGGCTGCAGACTTACTGCATTAAAATCCAACCGGGTGTCCATCAGATAAATGATGTCCCTTTCGGTGAGAATCCCTATCGGTGTATTGTTTTCGACCACTACAACGCAGCTTGAATTGTGGTCGCTCATAATTTTGACGGCTGAAATAAGAGACTCTTCCGGCCCGAGCGTGATCACATCGGTAGACATAATTGAATTGATTTTTCCAATTTTCATGCCGTGTAACTCCCTAGTATATTTATAATAATTATTCGGAAAAGTCTATAGAAAAATCCAGCTGAAGAATGTGCGGTATATAAAATCTGCTGTTTGACACGGGAAAGAGGATATTTTTATACTTAGAATGTGAGAAAGATAGCGGTAGTTGACGGGCAGGGCGGCGGCATTGGCAGCTTGATTGTGAAACGGCTAAGAGAAGAGTTCGGTGACTCTGTCGAAATTCTTGCCCTCGGAACCAATGCTGCTGCAACCTCGGCCATGATGAGATCGAGGGCAGATAAGGGAGCAACAGGGGTAAACGCAATTATCTGGAATGCTCCAAGGGTGCACCTGATTATAGGCCCCCTCAGCATTGTTCTCCCGAATGCGATGTTAGGAGAACTTACCGCAGGGATGGCAGAAGCGGTTGCGTCATCGGATGCCAAAAAAATACTCCTGGCGCTTAACCAGGAGGGTATCGAAGTGATTGGTGTTGAGAAGGAGCCACTCCCCCATATGATCGAAAAGATTATAGAAGCTGTCAGGCAGGAGATAGGAAAGGAGAAGTAACCATGTGTGAAGCAAATGCCTATGTCTACGAGAACGGCAAGGAAATACTCTACCTGGAAAGTGTCGATATTCTGAAGCCCGAAGCAGGAAAGATTTATCTCAGGAGCCTGTTCGGAGAACAGAAAGTGTTTGACGGAGCGGTGCGGGAGATATCGCTCCTTAACCATAAGATAGTCCTTGAGAAGAAATAGCTGCTTCTTTGCTGAAATTCTTTCCGGTAGAGAGAATGCGAATTCATCCTCTGGAACGACATGACCGGCAGAATAAAAAATTCTGAAAGTCTTCAATAATACTCACATGGCGAAAGTTCCGTCGTTTACGATCACACAATGCATCCGGTGCGGTACCTGTTGCCGCAAGGGCGGGCCTGTACTGCACAAACAGGATATCAAAATACTCCTGGAAGGGCATGCGGGTCATCAGCACCTTATGACAATCAGGAAGGGGGAAAAAGCGTACAATCCTGTTTCTGGGAGAGCAGAACCTGTCCCCCGTGAACTGGTAAAGATAATCGGAAGAGAAACAGACTGGACCTGTATCTTTTTTGATGAAGAGCAGTCATCCTGCAGTATCTATCATTACCGTTTTCTCGAATGCAGTCTCCTCCAATGCTGGGACCCTTCTCCGATCATTAGGGTTATAGGAAAAAATACTCTCTGCAGGTTCGATCTCATAAATCCCGGTGACCCGATCAGAGAGATAATTCAGACGCATGAACTGGAGTGCCCCTTCAGTGAAGTTGAGAACCTCCTGTCGGCTCTCTCAACTGGAACTGACAAGTCAGGAATATTCAAAGGCCTGGCTGCGCTGGTGCAGAAAGACAATTCGCTTCGCTCTTATGCAATAGATGAACTGGGGATGAAAAAAGAGCATGAATTTTTCATCTTCGGCCGCCCGCTCGCACAGATTCTCGAAGACCATGGATTCACTATCCGAACGCATGGCTAAGTTTGAAAGGATAATTGTTTTTCCAATGAAACGATTTGTGCTCATAATACTTTTTCTCTGTTGCTTCACTTGCCTGCATTCAGATGTCTCAGCCGTACAGACAGAAATCAGGATTCTTTATGTGAACGACTTCCATGGATTTGCTGAACCATACAAACCCTTTGGCTCAGATGAATTACTTGGGGGGATGGCATATCTCGCAGGAAGGGTTGAGACGCTCCGAAGAGAGAAACCGTCTCTCCTGCTCGCTGCCGGGGACATGATACAGGGAAACGACTGGGCTAACCTCTTTCAGGGCGAATCCGTCCTTGCAATAATGAACGCGATGAGGTTTGACGGTATGGTTCTGGGGAACCATGAGTTTGATTTCGGGCAGGATGTGCTGAAGAAGAGGATTAGTGCGGCGCACTTCCCTGTTCTCGGTGCGAATGTTAAGGGGGTCGACAGGGTGAAACCTTACATTATAACGCAGCTTGGCGGGATAACCGTTGCAGTTATCGGGGTTGTGACTGACGAAACACCAGTTTCAACCCATCCGAAGAATGTTGAGGGTTTACTCTTTATCCCTCCAGCGGATGTGCTGCCGGACTATATTGCAGAGTTGAGAGAAAATGCAGATCTCATTGTGGTCCTGTCCCATATCGGTTACTCGGCGGACAGGATACTGGCCGAAAAAGTGTCTGGAATCGATATCATCGTCGGCGGACATTCGCACACAAAACTCACCCAGCCGGTTATAGTTCAGGGCACGCTTATCCTCCAGGCATGGGAACACGCAAAGGCCCTCGGAATACTCGATGTGACGGTTGACAGTGGGGCAATCATCAGGTGCGAGGGTCGTCTTGAGGAGATAAAGCCTGTGCCTGGTACAGAAGAAAGAGGTATCGAAACAACCGTGAAAGCATACCGGCAAGACATTGATCATGTGCTCCTGGAGAAGATCGGAAAGGCAGAGAATGACCTTGACGGAGAGAATGTAAGAAAGAGAGAGACGAATTTTGGGGATTTTGTTGCCGATGTAATACGGTTGACAGCCGGATCAGACGTTGCGATCATTAACGGCGGAGGAATACGGACAAGTATCAAACAGGGTGACATCTTTGTGAGGAATATATATTCGGCTCTGCCCTTTGACAATTATCTTATTGCGTTCAGGATATCCGGCACGCGTATCAGGGAGACCTTAGAACATGGGGTATCTGCAGTGGAGGAGGAGGCCGGGAGATTTCCTCAGGTTTCGGGCCTGACCTTTACCTACAATCCCTCTGCACCCAAGGGGGCAAGAACAAGGGATATTTTTATCGCGGGGAAACCGGTCGAACCTGACAGAGAATACACGGTTGCAACGAATGACTTTCTCGCTGCCGGAGGCGACGGATACAGGGCATTCGGCGATGCACTAAAGGAAACAGACGATTTTTCAGTCATGGGAGGGATGATACGGAGCGAAAAGATTGTCTATAGTGATTACAGCAGATGGCTCAGAGATGATGTCATTGCCTATATCAGGGAGAAGAAGGTGATCGCTCCTTCAATTGAGATGAGGATTGTCGAGGTGCCCTGACATGAATGTTTTTGTAAATGACACACCGGTTGTCCTTGCACCTGGCATGACGGTCAGGCATGCCCTCACAGGTGCTGGGGTGATGAATGTGACCGGTTCATTATGGCGGGTCTATGATGAATGGGGGAACGAGTTGGGGCTCGACGGAGCATTGTCAGAAGGAGCAAGGATTTATGTCAGACAGGAGGGTGAGAACCCCGTTGCCAAAAGCATTCCTGATTAGCCCACACTATTCATAAATTCCGGGATGAACACAGCATCTGCTGTGTGTGTTGTGGTAAATTGATGAATAAAGAGGGTTCTGCCCTGCTATTTGGCACCTTTGTCTTTGAATATGTGGAAGAACTTGCCCAGCAGTTTATTGAACGGATTCGAGCGCTCAAGAAATGAGACAGGAGGTCTTTTCCGTTCGCCAAGTTTCCGTGTCTCCCTGAGGAGTTCCCTGTGCTCCGGATCGATTTCGAGGCCCTTCTGAAAAGAGGTGTATGCTTCTTTCTTTTTGCCTGCTGCGAGATACGCTTTCCCGAGATTCAGGAAGAGGACTGGATAAAAAAATTCTTCACCAAAGGGGACCTGTTCTCTCAGGATCGTGAATGCCTCCCTGCATGTCTTAATCCCTTTTGAGAAATTGCGGTTTACCACAGTGTCAAGATACCCCTGAAAGGAGAAGATGAAAGGGTTGTTTGGATACTGTTCAAGGGCTTTCGTCAACAAGACAAAGGCTTCTTTCGGTTTTCTGTCCCGCATGATGGTTTCTACAGCACTGATGTATTCTTCGTAGGTTTTTTCCTGGGAAATCTTCTCGCGTTTCAGTGATTTGATCGCTTCCTGGTGGTGTTTCCTGGTCATCTCTGCAAGCCGGTTTTCGAAGTCGGCCTGGTTGAGCGCATCTGCGTAATCATACTCATATGTTGAGATAATCTGGCCTTTATAATACACGCGGGTTGTAAGTATATGTTTCGCAGAACCGAGGTCTTCAGATGCTATGATATATTCATTCCCGCCAAGGGTAATTTTCTGGCTGAATTCCTTTCCGGGACCTGACTTTATCTTCAGCGATATTTTTTCCACGGAGCCGTTCTCATTCTCCTTACGGTATACTATATCTTTTACTGACGAACTTATCAAATAGTATGAACAGTATCCGGGGTATTTGATAAAAAATATGCGTTCATGTTGCAGAATAAAGACTGTACAGAAAAGAGGGGAAGAGAATTCAGTACCACGGTGAATATCAGGCCTCCGCAGAAAAATCCTTTAAAGAGGACCC
The DNA here is from genome assembly GCA_031082155.1 of Thermodesulfovibrionales bacterium. Taxonomy (GTDB): domain Bacteria; phylum Nitrospirota; class Thermodesulfovibrionia; order Thermodesulfovibrionales; family SM23-35; genus JAKLQR01. The sequence goes on from JAVHLL010000005.1 coordinate 33,252, forward strand.
TCTTTATAGTTCACTTTTCGCATAAGAAATGCTAAAAAAGTTTCAGATATTCTCCGTACCCTTCTTTTTCTAAATTCTCTTTTGGGACAAACCGTAGCGCAGCTGAATTCAGGCAATATCTGAGGCCGGCCGGCTTCGGTCCGTCAGGGAATACATGACCGAGATGGGAGTTGCCAAGTTTGCTTCTCACCTCGGTACGCTTTATGAATAGTTTCCTGTCCTCACGTTCAATAATATTGGCAGGTTCCATGGGTTTTGTGAAACTCGGCCATCCTGTCCCTGAATCATACTTGTCGAGAGAACTGAAGAGGGGTTCTCCCGAGACTATGTCCACATATATCCCTTCTTTCTTGTTGTCCCAGTATTCGTTTTGAAAAGGAGGTTCCGTACCCTCTTTTTGTGTTACGTCATATTGCAGGGGAGCGAGGGTTTTCCTCAGCGTTGCATCATCCGGTTTCTGATATTTCTGTTTCAGTGTATCCGGTTTTTTCATTTCCTTGCCCCATACTTTTTCCAGGAACTGATCACGGCCTGATCCTATCCGGTAAAAGCTATATTTCAGAGAGTGGGTTTTATAATAGTCCTGGTGATAGTCCTCGGCTTCATAGAACTGAGTAAACGGGATAATTTCGGTAACAACAGGCTTTTTAAACCGGCCTGATTTCGCAAGAGCGTCCCTTGACTGTTCCGCAAGCCGTCTCTGTTCTTCGTCATGGTAAAAAATCGCACTCCGATATTGCTGCCCTCTGTCTACAAACTGGCCGCCTGGATCCGTGGGGTCAATATGACGCCAGAAGTAGTCGAGCAGTTCTTCGTAAGTGATCTGAGACGGGTCATAAAAGACCTGAACAGCTTCTCCATGCCCTGTGTTACCGGATGCTACCTCTTCGTAGGTCGGATTGTCCTTCTGTCCTCCGGTATACCCCGATATCACCTTTACAACTCCGGGCAGTTTTTCGAAATCAGATTCCACACACCAGAAGCAACCACCGGCAAATGTGGCGATACGGAATTGTGCATTGTCTTTCATCGTCGTAGTCTCCAGGTTTTGTTTCCCGGAGGGATACGGGCATCCACCGAGGAACAAGATTGAAATTATGGTGAATAGAAATATTTTCATATGTCTTCCAAGGTTCGCTTGTTACTGGGAAAATACTTACTTATTCAGGAGAGGTAGCAAGACAGATGCCAGACTATATCTCTTTGAATTCATTGAATAAGAGTGCAAGAACGATGAGGAAAATCGGGCATATTTCCCTCTCTGAGAGATAATATGCCCGGCGTTTCCATTCAGTGGGTGGCGTTGAACGATTGTGTTCAGATGCCGGAAGACTGGTAATGCTGTTCCATAATGCTAAAAACCGATAATCCCCCTCAGTTTTCTGATAGTGTCAGTATCAACAGGTTCCTGACCGCTTGCAGGTTCCTGTTGTTTGGGCAGTGTATCGCGGTATTCCTCAGGCTGGCTATCCCTGGAACGGGGGTATTTCATCCCCTCCATCTGTCCGAGGAAGAGCATTCCTGTTGATTTCAACCTGACTTTTGCAGTCCAGATGGGGTTCCATGGCTCATCCGGATTCTTTGGTTTTGGGGGGAAAACGACATTCATTTCGTCTCCATAGGCGATGAACTGGAGCATGCTTCCCTCTGTATCTTTGAATATCCCCCTGGGGATAGTGCAGGTTGTAATTGAAGGAGGCATGACGACCTTTTCCCTGATGAATTTCTGTACGTCCCCTGGTGTAAGGAAATCCATGAGACTGAATGCAGTATCCGGAATTTCACTCGATGACCAAAAAATCATCTCTCCATTCTGCTGGTTGTAACCGGTTGCGAGTGCAAAATAGCCAATAGCTGTAGGGATACCCTGCCACTGGAACCGGATGCTGTCCCCAGGCCCTCCCTGCACAGAGGTAAAGTTAACAGGCTCCATGAAATCGTGTTTCTCTCCTATGGAAAAGCGAATCTCCGGTGCATAATTGCCGTGAACAAAGTGGCCTCCCTGCAATGAACTGTCCTGGGGAACCTGGATGGCGCTCTTCCTGTTGGGCCAATCGGCATAAATCCATCCCGACCTCGGTGAAGGCGGGTATTGAGGCGAAGGACTCGTACCAGAAAATGCCTTGCCAAAATCTTCAGGAGACATTTTTTCTGTGTCAATAATCTTTGGTTGACCGCTCCGGACAGTTTCGCTGCATCCCCAATAGATAAGCATGCGGAATTTCGGCTTTTCGAACTTGTGCTCAGACGGCATCCCTTCTTCCGGTCGCGCGGTCACCTTTTCCAGTTCCGGAATCATAAGCGGCAGGGTTTTCCCCATCTTCTGCTCCGGTGGTATATCATGAGTTTCCTGAGGGTCGGCAGGGAGTTTCCAGGGGGAAGTCAACTGAAGTTTCAGTTCACGTCGTGGTCCGAACCCCTGACCTCCCATGCCGCCAAGCATCCTTCCCATCCCTGACATGGCTTCTGACATACCGGGGATGGTCTGATTCATTGTAGAAACACTCATCCAGTACTTTGTGACAGGCACTTTTTTGCCTTCTTCAGCCTGTTCGGCAGCAGAGACCGGATAGGTGTAAAGGATGAATAACGCAACGATGATTATGAAGATTCTTCTGCTGCTTCCCTCAGCCATTCCCTGTTTCATACTCACACCTCCAAGAACAAAATTGTTATTCCCGTTCGCCCTCATGCCGGAATTTATTTTTAGACTTGTTCTTCATGGAAATTATGAAGAAAATCCGGATTGGTTAGACAATCGTATAGAATTAATCTACAATTAGAATATAAACTTATCAACCTTTTTTTATTGAAAGGGTACTATAGTATTTGGAAATGAAGAAACAGACTCTGGAGAAGATTACGAAAGAAGAAACGAAACGCATCCCTGAATGCTGGGAATTTTTCCAGTGCACTGAGAGTGAATGTCCTGCGTACCGGTCTGAGGACTTGCGCTGCTGGCTGTTTCCGGGAACCCACTGCAGGAATGACATTCAGGGGAAGTTTATCGAGAAGCTTGAGATGTGCCTCGATTGCGAAGTGTTTCAGGCAAACCAGGATGTTCCTGCAATGAAAACCACGCTCAATGTTATCAACCAGCAATTAAAAGAATACAGCAGGATCATCAGCGAGAGGGACGAGGAACTTGAAAGTATGAGCATGGAGTTGGCTATCAGCCTCTCCGAAGTCTTTGAAGCCCTCAAAAAGATTTCATCCGGTGATCCGACGGTCAGAGTTCCTGAAAAATCGAAGATCGAGCTTATCCATAAATTAAAACATATTGTGAATCTGACCGCTGAGGAAATCGGTGAAATCGTCGATCAGTCGCATGAATTCGCGATAGTGCTCGCAGAGCATTTCGATGTCCTGCACAGAGTCTCCACAGGTGACCTGCAGGCCAGGGTAGAGGGGAAGTCCCAAGTAGAGCTTCTGGAATCGCTGAAGAATGTCACCAACGAGACGATCGAAAGCATATCCAACGAAATTAGCAAAAGAAAAAAGGCTGATAAATCCCTCAGGAAGGCACATGATGAACTGGAGCACCGGGTCGAACAGCGTACCGCAGAGTTAAGGCGCTTAAATGAAAAACTGGCTGAAGAAATTGCCGAACGCAAGAAGATTGAGGAGGCGTTACGACAGAGTGAAAAGCATTACCGTTCATTAATAGAGACGATGAATGAAGGCTTGTCTGTTGTTGACAAACAGAGTGTTATCACCTTTGTGAATGAGCAATTCTGCACTATGACAGGATACACGCAGAAAGAACTTGTCGGGAACGGATTATCGATATTGCTGGACAAAGAAAACCAGAAGATTTTAACGAAACAGTGGGCCTCCCGAATAAAAGGAGACGACACTTCGTATGAAATTACACTAACCCGGAAAGACAAGACAAGAATGCATACTATTGTTTCTCCCAGTCCGGTCTATGATGAAGGAGGTGTCTTCAGCGGTGCCATCGGTATCTTTACCGATATTACTGACCGCAAACAGGCAGAGGAAAAACTCCTTTCCTACCAGCAACAACTCCGCTCCCTCGCATCAGAATTGTCCCTGGTCGAGGAACGACAGCGGAGGTGTATCGCAACAGAACTGAACGATTATATCGGCCAGACGTTGTCTTACTGCAAAGATAAGCTGGATGTGCTGAGACAATCGGCTTTCACCAATAATCCCAAGGAATCCACGGACGAGATCATCGACCTTATCGAGCAGACTATTGAGTATACGAAATCCCTGACCTTTCAACTCGGGACGCCTCTGCTCTATCAGGAAGGGCTGGAGTCTGCACTGAAATGGCTGGGATATCAGTTTCAGAAACAACTCGGCCTGGTGTTCCATTTTGAAGATGATCAGAAACCTAAGCCTTTGAATGACGAAACTACCATCCTTCTCTATCAGGCAGCCCGTGAGTTGATGATCAATGCCTCCCGGCACGCAAAGGCACGGAATATTTATCTCTCCCTGCAGAGAGATTACAAAAAAGTGCGGATCGAAGTAAAAGATGACGGTATCGGGTTTGACGTTTCTCATATCGATCCTCATTCAACCAGGACCAGCGGGTTTGGGCTTTTTACTATTAATGAACGGTTAAAATATCTTGGCGGACAATTCAGGGTCGAGTCAAAGCCTGGCCACGGAACCCGTGCAGTCCTGATCGCTCCTATTAAGTCTCTGAAGAAAACGTTATGAAGTTCAGAGGGAAGAAAGCCTGGCCAGTGAGTTTTTCACACATTGCATTGACTAAGGATCACAAATCTTTTAAACTTTAATGCTGTACTTTTCCTTCCCTGCGCAGTGATGGTGAGAACTCCCAGTATTGGTGCAGAGTGAAAAGATCCACTTTTTCTTGAAAGGTAAGAAATTATGTTTACTGAGAATACTGAGAATAATCCCCATTATACCGGGAGAAAAGAGTTAACAGGAGAGCAGGAAGAAGACTTCGCCACCATGCTTGATAAGAGCAGTATGGGCCGAAGACTAACTCCCGGGCAGAAAGTAAGGGCAAAGATCGTGAGCATATCCGGGGACCTGGTCTATATTGATCTCGGAGGAAAGAGTGAAGGAATCGTAGACCTGACCGAACTCATTGATGAGGGGGGCGCCTTCCGTGTCCGTGAGGGCGATGAAATAGAGGCATTTTTTGTGACCGTTCAGGACGGTCTCATGAAACTGACAACCCTTATAGGCGGATACTCGGCTGTGACATTGAACTCTATCAGGGACGCCCATGAAGCGGGGATTCCGGTAAACGGAGAAGTAAAACGGGAGCTCAAAGGGGGATTTGAGATATCAGTGAGCGGGGTGAGATGTTTCTGTCCCTTTTCCCATATTGCCATGAGAAGGGCAAATGAAGAAGAGGGATTTTTGGGACGTACCTTTCCCTTCATGATACTGGAGTATAGAGAAGAGGGGAAAAAAATAGTCCTCTCCAGAAGAGTGCTCCTTGAACAGGAAAAAGAGGAAAGGATAAAGAAGCTTAAAGAGAGTCTCGCAGTGGGTATGGATGTTACCGCCGAAGTGAAGTCAATACAGAAATTTGGAGTATTTGTTGACCTGGGAGGTATTGATGGCCTGATCCCTGCAAGCGAACTCTCATGGGACAGGAGTGAAACCCCCGGGGACATACTTTCCATTACGCAGACCATACCAGCAAGAATTATCTCTTTGGACTGGGGGAAAAATCGTATTACACTGAGTACGAAAGCGATTCAGCCTGATCCTTGGTCATCAGCTGCGGAAAAATATCCTGCAGACAGCAGGGTGAGCGGAACTATTGTCCGTCTTGCCCCGTTTGGAGCTTTTGTCCGTCTTGAACCTGGTATTGAGGGTCTGGTTCACATTTCCAATCTTGGAGCAGGCAGGAGGATTCACCACCCCAAAGAAGTTGTCGGGGAAGGGCAATGGGTAGAGGTATATGTTCTCTCAGTGGACCAGCAGAACAGAAAGATATCTCTCTCCATGCAGCCAAAGGTTGAGCCTGTAAAGGTCTTGCTTCCCGCTGTAGGAGATCTCCTCGACGGCATCGTTGAAAAGGTCATGCCCTACGGGATTTTTCTGAAGATGAACAACGGCCTTACAGGACTGGTTCCAAACCAGGAGATGGGGACACCATCCGGTACAGATCACCGAAGCATGTTTGTGCCAGGCACTGAGCTGCAGGTTCTCGTGATCGAAGTGGATACCGCCGAAAATAAAGTTCGCCTCAGCCGCAAGGCTGTTCTTGAAAAGACGGTACAGGACGAATACGACCAGTACAGAGAAACCCTGAAAAACTCCAACGGATCTTCGGGGAGCTTCGGCAGTCTCGGGGAGATACTCAAAGCTAAACTGGAAGAGAATAAAACCCAGGAGTAACCGTCTCAGCAGATTTCATCGCGAAAAGGTTTTTTCACGAAGAAATATCCTAACTCTCCAGTAACTCCGTATCCTCATGCGGAAGCCTAACTTAACATTATTTTCTCGTCAACCGCACTTGGTAAACCCGCAGTTGCGGCAGACGAGGCAGCCGCTTTCCCGTTCGATGGCGCCGCCGCATTCGGGACAGGCGCCCATGAGCATGACCACCTTTTGACTGTCGCCGTTGCCGCCATTCCCTTTCGTGTTATATTTTTCGAGCGCCTTTGCGATCGCATCTGAACAGGACAGGATTCTTCCCCCCTCGTACCATGTCGGAGAGTGGCAGGAAATCCCCTTGAGCTGATTGATCACTTCGTCAGGCTCGATGTTCGACCGGAAAGCAAGGGAGACGAGCCTCCCGATGGCCTCGGACTGGCTTGCCGCACATCCGCCTGCCTTTCCCATTGAGGTGAAGAGTTCGAACAAATGGCCTTCTTCGTCTGCGTTAATTGTGACATAGAGGTGCCCGCAACCTGTTTTCAGGAGTCTGGTGGCGCCTTTGATCACATCAGGCCTCTTCCTCGGAACGATCTTCTGCCAGGATTCTATGGCATGCTTGTCTTTCTTTCTCCCTCTGGTAAGCACCTGCTCTTCCCGTGAACCGTCCCGGTAAACCGTGACGCCTTTGCAGCCGAGTTTATATGCAAGGCGATAGACTTCCTCGACGTCTTTGGAAGTCGCCCGGTGTGGGAAGTTCACTGTCTTGGAAACGGCATTGTCCACGAATTTCTGGAAGGCAGCCTGCATGCCGATATGTTCTTCGGGCGTAATATCATGGGCAGTGACAAAAACCGATTTCACCTCATTGGGTATCTCGTCGAAATCACGCACCGAACCTTTGTCCGCGATCTTCTCCATGAGTTCCCTGCTCCAGAAACCATGCTCCTTTGCAACCTTTTCAAAGTAAGGGTTGATCTCAATGAGCTTCGTGCCTTCCATCACGGTCCGCACGAAACTGACGGCAAACAACGGTTCGATACCCGAGGAACAGCCGGCGATGATGGAAAGCGTTCCTGTTGGCGCTATGGTTGTCACCGTTGCATTCCTGAGCTTTCTCTTGCTGTCATAGATGCTCCCCTCGTAATTTTGGAAGACACCGCGTTCTTCAGCTAAAGCAGTAGATGCATTTTTGCCCTCGCGCTGAATGAATTCCATCACTTCCTCTGCAAGCTGAACCGCTTTTTCAGAGTTATAGGGGACACCCATCTCGATCAGCATGTCCGCCCATCCCATGACCCCGAGCCCTATTTTTCTGTTTGCCCTGGTCATTTCCTTGATCTTCGGCAGAGGGTATTTGTTGACTTCTATCACGTTATCGAGGAAGTGGACTGCTTTCCAGGTAGTGTCTTTTAATTTATCCCAGTCGACTTCATAGACTTCGGCATTCGCGCCCGGAGCGGATGGCTGTTCGGATTTGCTCCTGAATGTCTTTTTCACCATTCTCGCAAGATTGATCGAGCCGAGGTTGCAGGACTCGTAGGGCAGCAGGGGCTGCTCTCCGCAGGGATTGGTCGATTCAATATTGCCGATACGCGGTGTCGGGTTTGAAGCGTTTACCCTGTCGATAAAGACGATGCCAGGTTCGCCGTTCTTCCATGCGTGCTCAACGATCAGGCTGAAGACGTCCCTTGCCTTAAGCGTATTGGTAACCTTTTTCGTGCGGGGGTTCATGAGATCGTACGTCTTGTCTTCCTCGACCGCCTGCATAAACTGGTCGGTGATCGCCACCGATATGTTGAAGTTATTGAACTTCTTGTTGTCGTCTTTGCAGGTGATGAAAGTCAGGATGTCGGGGTGATCGACGCGCAGGATGCCCATGTTTGCACCCCTCCTGGTGCCGCCTTGTTTGACGGCTTCGGTGGCTGTATCAAAAACAGTCATAAATGATACCGGGCCCGAGGATATACCTTTGGTTGAACCGACGATGTCTCCGTTCGGTCTCAGCCGCGAGAAGCTGAACCCTGTTCCTCCGCCTGATTTATGGATTATCGCAGTATTTTTCACTGCATCGAAGATAGATTCCATCGAGTCGTCAACCGGAAGAACGAAACAGGCGCTCAGCTGCCCGAGTCTTCTCCCTGCGTTCATCAGGGTAGGGCTGTTCGGAAGAAAATTGAGAGCGGTGAGCATTGTATAGAATTCGCTCTCGACGAAGCCCACTTCTTCGAATGATTTTCCGTACTGCAGGTCGGCGGCGGCTACGCTTTTCGCGACACGCTTGAAGAGGTCTTCAGGGGTCTCGACGACCTTTCCCTCTTCGTCCTTTTTCAGGTATCTTTTTTCGAGAACTTTTAATGCGTTCGGTGAAAGATGCAGCCCTTTCAATGCGTCCATAACTCCCCCTTGTACTGTTTTGAGCATTCAGGTGCTCAGTGAATTTTTTCCTCTGCTCCGGAGACCGGTATTCCATGGATATGCCTTCTCATCTCTTCGATTACATTGTCACCCTCCAGGGGGCAATACGTTGTACAGAGACGAGGGCATGAAAGGAATTCAAACCAATTTTTAAACCCCTTGCATGGTTCCATCAAAAAATTCCCTTTTGCATAGGCGCCATTATCAATAGATTGTGTTTTATAATAATATCCTGAACATTTAACCACAATATATTGTGTATGTCAAGAAGAAAAGCGGAAAAGTTTTAACCTATTGATTTAATTGGTTTATTGTGGTGAAATCTGTGTTGAGAACTGGTGGAGAATTTACCTGATGATTTCGGCGGTAAAACGATAAAGTTCTGCATCCTGCCAGGCGCCTTTAGGAAGGCCGGCCTTGACGCAGAGCTGGTCAAGGAAAGTCTCCCTGTCCCATCCATATTCCGTGGCAACCTGAGGGAGTAACAGGCCTCTCTGGATACCTTTTCGAATGAAAAGGCCGTGTCTGCCAACCTGAATGTCTTTTACGTCTCGTAACGGGCTCAAGGGGGAAAGGATCGATATCTCGACCTCGATATCCTTTATCTCTTCTTGTGTCAATGGAGGAAATCTGGGATCGCTTGAAGATGCGGCGATGGCATTCTTTATAACCGACTCATAAAGGGGCATAACCGCCTGAATGTTCCCTATGCAGCCCCTGAGTGACCCGTTCTTCTTGATAGTCACAAATACGGCGCCGTCTGCCCTGAGCTTGGGATTCGATATCTCTTTGTCCGGTGTTTTTCCGTTTGTTACGTGCTCAGCAATAGCGTTCTTTGCGAGAGAGAGGAGTTCCTTTTTTTCAACTTCTGTGTAGGGGCTTCTGAACAGACCGAGAGAGGCATACCCCACCACTTTATCCTTTTCGCCCGTTACATCGCCTGAATTTGCATAACGGAATAGCACTCCTTGTGTTGCTCCCAGTCTCTTCGCAGCTTCCATTGTAATGATGACAGCGAACGCGCCGCACATTTCCGCCTCTCCGTTCTGAAGGAGTTGGCCGGCCTGAATGGTTGAAAGTCTCTCGACTGCTGATATGATTTTGCTGTCCATCCCGATTGCCTTGTGGTAGTCGTGATAATGAGAAAGGTCTGTGCTGGCTACAATCAGGGTTTTTTCATCAAATGTGTCCGATATTCTTGATATGAGATGATCGAATGTCTTTTGTGTGGGAGTGCCGATAAGGATGGGGATTATCATGAAGTCCTTCAGAACGGTCTGGAGAAACGGCAGCTGGACCTCGATTGAGTGTTCTCTCTCAAACGCTTCGGGAAGATACTTTACCTCTGCAGTTTCGTTCAGGAAAGACTGCGCGAGCGGTTCGTTGATCCTGACTTCACCAAACGGGGACTTGAACCTCCCTTTTGTATATACGGAAGCACCCTTGAAGGCTGAACGATGGCTGACGCCTATTAAAATTACATTCTTTACCTCATGGCCCTGAATCTGCCTGTATCCATAGGCAGCAACCTGGCCTGAATACACATATCCTGCGTGGGGCGAGATCAGAGCGATTATTTTCCCTTCACCCTTACCCTGCGGCGAGTTCCCGATGAACCCGTTTACCATTTCCCCGAGGGCTTTCTTGTCGGAAGGGTAGAATTGTCCGGCGACTGAGGGTTCTTTGACCTGCTCCGCGCAACCGGTGGTAAGGGGGGTCACAATAAGAGTGACAAGCAGGAATACAAATATTCTTGTCGTCTTCAGTGTGCTCAATCCAGTCTTCTCCAGAACATAGCCTCTTTGAGTTTCCTTTCTTTCTTCACCTCAGCCTTGACCTTCCTGCTGAAAAGGCTGAAGAAAGTTCCCAGACAGAAAAATTTTAAAAAAATTCTTCGTGTCATCATACAGAACCTCCAATCATCATACAGAACCTCCAAGCGTAACTATAAGAGATTTCATACAATCAATCTCAACTCCATACTCCCGGAACAGGAGTGCTGCAATATGTGCACCTGCTGCCGTTCAGGAGATTCTGTTTCACAAAATACCCGATCCGTTCGATCAGCAGTTTTCTGCACTTCGGACAGAAGGTGCTTTCTGCTTCATGCCTGATATTGCCGATGTATACAAACTTCAGACCTGCTTCAAGTGCAGTATCCCTCGCCGCGGTGAGTGTCCCGACAGGTGTTGGCGGGAGATTCGTCAGTTTGTAATGCGGGTGAAACCGTGAGAAATGAATCGGAACATCCGGCCCAAGGTTCTTGACGACCCAGCCGCACATCTCCTTAACCATTTTCATGTTGTCATTGAGCGTCGGTATCACGAGGTTGGTTATCTCGATCCAAACGCTTTCTTTCTTCAGTAATACGAGAGAATCGAGAACAGGCTTGAGCCTCCCGCCGCATACCCTTTCGTAGAAATCTTCCGAGAATGCCTTTAGGTCTATGTCCGCAGCATCCAAATATCTGCATAGTGTTTTCAGAGGTTTTTCCCTGATATATCCACAGGAGTGCATGGTGTTCCTCAACTTCTTCTCCCTTGCGATGATCGCAGTATCATACATATATTCATAGAAAACCGTAGGTTCTGTATACGTATAGGTCACCGATCTGCATTGAGAGCGGATTGCGTTGCTCACGACTTTCTCAGGAGGCAGGTCATAGGTATCCGTATCCTCCGGGTTTGCCTGAGATATCTGCCAGTTCTGGCAGAACTTGCAACTGAGGACGCAACCGGCAGTGGCTATCGAAAAAGCGGTGGTTCCGGGCAGGAAATGGAAGAACGGTTTCTTCTCTATCGGATCGACATGGACGGCGCAGGGTTTCCCGTATACGAGGCTGTAAAGCCTGCCGTTTTTGTTCATCCTGGCCCTGCACCTGCTCCGCTGGCCTTCCTCCATGACACATCCGTTCGGGCAGAGTTCACATTGGACTGTCTTGGGCATAGTATAGTATAGTATTTCTACTCTGCATACAGCCAGCCTCTGTGAAAAAGCTGAACCTGTCCGGTTTACCATGAAAAGCCGACGTCTTGCCGAATGTTCCGGTGCAGCCTGAAGAAAGCATATCCCAATGAAACGGGAATCCTGTTCATGTGACCTGTATCACATATTTTCTCTCCCATGAAGGGTATGCTGTACACGACTGTACCGATCAGGACAAGGAAAGGAGGTGGCAAGGAAGTGGGAGGACCCGAACCTGATATCGGGAAGGAGGTGTAGAACCCACCTGCCCATATGGGCGCCATGGTTGGTGGGGGAGCCAGTGGCGCAACCAGCCAACTTACGTTCGCAAACAGAAACAGTAAGGAGGCTACGCAATGAAAAAGACGCTTAAGATTACATTTTCTCTACTTGCCGTTCTGGTTTTTATGGCCGCGACGATCCCATGCAGTGCAGAAAAAAATAAGTACGGAATGCAGGCTCCTCAGGAAATAGGGGACACCATTTACGGATGTTATAAAAAGACAAACGGACAACTGCGTATCGTAAATGGTCCTGAAGATTGCAACCCTTCAGAATTGCCGGTTTCATGGAGCAATACAGAGGGAGCAGGAGGGGGAGGTTTAACGAATTCTTATGTTATAACCTGCCAGAATGTGACGAGTTGTTCATGTGATCCTTCTTCTGCAGGCATGGTATTGAGTGGATATGCAGAATGTCCGGCAGGCGCCGTCCTGGTGAGTACGGGAACCCCGATAGATGATGCGGATAATGGGTTTCAGGCGAACTGTATGTATTTAGACGGTACTTATGTAGCTCCGGCTTATATTGCTATACGATGTATATCGCTTTCCATTGAAAAGAACTGCAATGATCTGATTGACGACGATGGAGATGGTGCAGTGGATTGCGACGACGCAGACTGCGCAAATGATCCAGCGTGCCAGCCTCTACCCGTAGAGAACTGCAATGATTTGGTTGACAACGATGGAGATGGTGCAGTGGATTGTGACGACACGGACTGCGCGAATGATCCGGCGTGCCAGCCTGTACCTGTAGAGAACT
>JAVHLL010000005.1:46113-107409 GCA_031082155.1 Thermodesulfovibrionales bacterium
GATAGTGCAGTGGATTGCGACGACACGGACTGCGCGAATGATCCGGCGTGCCAGCCTGTACCTGTAGAGAACTGCGGTGATCTGATTGACAACGATGGAGATAGTGCAGTGGATTGCGACGACACGGACTGCGCGAATGATCCGGCGTGCCAGCTTAACCCGCCATTGTTTTCTGCAGAAGATTGTTCCGATGGAATTGATAATGATGGCGATGGGAAAATAGACTGCAAAGACAAGGATTGCAAGAAGGCATCTGCATGCAAATAAGAGAATAGTAAAAACAAAGAGAAGAATTGAGAAGTCTTTCAATACAAGGCAGGGTTATTTCGAACCCTGCCTTATTTTTACCCCTTTATCCTGATAGTTCCCTGTTCGCTTGCTGCACGATTATTCATTGCAAGCAACAATTGTTGTCTCGAAAAAATCTCTATGATAACGCCGCAGTTCTGATTCGTACGCTTGCAACCATCAGGGATGAAAAAGCCTTGATCAGTGCTGCCGAGAAGAGTGCCCACGAGACCCCAAATAAGGGGACTATTATGATTGCGGGGATGAACGCTCCGAGAAAGGAACCGAAAAGATCCAATGCATAAAGCTTCCCCCCTGCTCCAGCTTCAGCAAGGGAGAGGCTGGCGGTATTAAACTGACCTCCTGTCAGGACCCCTGCTGTAAAGATAAGCATAGAGAACAGGACCTCTGATTTAAAGAGAAGCAGGGAGAAGACTGCAAGAAGAACGGTCAGCGTTTCAAGAATCAGGAGTGTGCTCAATGCGTTTTTTACCCGTTTGGTGAGGAAGGTTCCCAGCCAGAGGCCGGCCATGAATGCTGCTGACAGAAGCCCTATCGTCTCGTAGATATAGCCGAAGAATGCCTGAAATGTCAGGATGATCGTTATGGTAAATGTCATCCCGGAGAAGCCGGTGGTAAACACTGAAAAATATATGACTCTGTTCTTCTTTCCGAATAGAAGCATGGCCATGATAGACAGTATGAGCGCTTCTGCCAAAAGCAGATATGACAGTCTAATCTTGAGAAGATATCTGAGCGTTTGGCCGCCATGAACTTCTGACCAGAGCATGAGGTTATAGAGATATGCAGAGGGGCGAAGATCGGTGTTCACAAAAGAGATCTCGCTGAGCCTCTGCCGGACGTAATCCAGGCCAAACGGCGAAAAGATATCACGGAAGAGGTATTCCCTGAAATACGTGGTGGGGACTCCCCGGTCTCTGAAGCGATTTTCAAGATTCCCTGCCCTTGTATCCAGTTCAGTCTCTGATGCAAAGAGATACCCGTATTCCTGTGCGGTTACGGCAACATGGGGAAATACGGATCTGAGAGAGTTATAGATAGCACCATTCGCTGTCTGCATGCTCCTGCCGATGTATCCGGAAGCAGAGGGTGTCTGGACAACAAGTATACCCTCTTTTTGTAACGCTCTCTTTGTATCGCCGAAAGATTCAACAGTGTAGAACCTGTTTATGCCTGCGGTTGAAGGAGGAGGGAGATTGAGCATGATAAGGTCGTATGAGAAGAGGCCGTTTCTTTTGATAAATCTTCGACCATCTTCGGCGATCAGGGAGACGTGCGGGTTTTGTATGGCTCTCCGGTCGTCCGCGTCGAGAAGACCCTGGGAGACCTGAATGATCTTCGGATCGGTTTCGACGAAATCAATATGCTCCACAGGATATTTGAGGAGTTCCCGTATTATTGCGAGAGAGCCGCCTATGACGAGTATCCGTGCAGGTGAAGGATGGAGAGACATGGCCAGATGTGTTTTCAGTTCAACGGTCTGCGTGTCCGGATAGGTGAAGAGGAGCTGCCCGTTGCGGTAAACACTGGACTGTGCTCCGATTTTTATCACCGCAATCTCTCCGAACTTCGACTCCGCTGTGTATGCAAGCTTGACACCCTGCCAGGGCAGGCTGTGTGCAGACTGGTAAGCTGCGGTATAGAAAAGAAGAGGGACGGCAATGACTATTATGAAATATTTATTTTTGGAGATGAATGTTCCGATAATGACAGAGAGTATCGAGAGCGCCAGGCAAAGACTGAATGCATCTATCTTTGACGAGAGTATAAAGGTGAACAGTATCCCTCCGAGCAATGCCCCGGCTGCCTCAAGCCCGTAGATTTTTCCGGCAGTTTGTTGCTCTCCGGAAAATGAAACTGCGAGAGGAAACTGGAGGCCGAGAAAGAAACAGACCGGGAAAATGACCACTGCCGTAGAGGCAAGGAGAGAGGAGAAAGCTATGGTTTCACCGGGTTCGAGAGCGAGGACTGCCTTAATTGACTTTATTGCGAGAGCGGTCGGCAAAATAAGGACTGCTACTACGAGAAAGGAGAGTGCAAATGCCTGGCGGAGGCTTATTTTTGTTCCTGCATAGCTTCCGATACCGACAAAGACGAGCCAGAATGAGAGGGTTATCCCTATGTCAAGTTCATTGCCCGAAAAAGTCGAAAGGAGGAGCCTGAGTGCTGTTATCTGAAGGAGCAACGAAGTGAAGCCCATTGCGATGAAGGGTATCAACTGCGAACGATTCTGCATGGTTCTTTTGATTATACTCGTTGCGTTTCAAAATGTTCAGGGGTAGTGATACAGCTCGATTTCTGAATCGAAATAAACTCCCTTTGTTTCTGCGCAAACCTTTCCTGGATTACAATGTTAGTGAAATATCGACCACTGAGCCCTTTGCTTCGTCTTCCCGAAAGGCTAAAGCCTATTCGGGATTACCCGTGATTTTTATTCGAAAATCAAGCTATATCACTTAGCCCGGCTAATTCCTAAACCGATCATAATTACATCAGTTATTCAGCCTTGACCTGTATCTTCTTTGTTTCTTTAATTGCCTGAAGTGTTTTCGGGAGCGTCACAGTGAGGATGCCTTTCTTGAAATCGGCTTTGACCTTGTTCGTATCGATTTCCGTTGGAAGAGGGACAGAGCGGCTGAACGACCCGTAGGAGCGCTCCATACGATAGAAGCTCTTGCCTTTCTCCTCTTTCTCTTCTTTTTTTTCTCCCTTGATTGTGAGCATATCTTTTGTAAGGGAGACGTCGACGTCTTTGTCTTCCATACCGGGGAGTTCTACGGTAATCTTTATCTCCTTGTCAGTCTCGGCTATATCGACACGCGGACTGAATGCACCAAAGCGTGTTTCGAACGGCTCCATTTCAAAACCGCGCAAGAAGTTGTCAAAGAGCGAGTTCATTTCCTGACGGAGAAGGGAGAAAGGATGCAGCTCCTCACGTCTTGCAGGAATACTCTGCTTCTGGACCGGAACGATAGTCTTCTTTGCCATAGCATTCTCTCCTTTTTTCTTATGCTTCGGCCTTTACGGTGATCTTCCGTGTTTTCAGGGCCTCGGCTTTCGGTAAAATTATTTTCAGGGTCCCGTTTTTCACAGACGCCTGAATTTTCTCCTTATCGACTTCATCGGTAAGGGTAAAGACCCGCTGATAATCTCCAATCCCATACTCGTTTCCATACATGGTACGATTCTCAGGGATTGCAGTATCAACTGCACCGTTGAGGGTGAGGACGTTCTTTTCGATGGTTATATCAACGGACTTCTCATCGACACCGGGCATATCGGCGATGACGATGATGTCGTTTTTCCTCTCTATAATGTCCACTGCAGGCATGTACACCCTCCGAGTCCTTGTGCGTTCACCCCTTTCGGGACTTTCCGCTTCTTTCTTCTGTATATCTTTTGCCATATCCGGCATATGCAATCACCTCCTTCGCACTTAGGCTGATTTGACAGCGATTTTCTTCGGTTTGTCGGCTTCTGCCCGGGGAAGTTTTACCTGGAGAATCCCTCTGCTGCAGGACGCCTCGACCTTACCGGCGTCAATAGCAAACGGGAGGTCAACTGTTTTTGCAAACTCACCCTGCCAGCGTTCTCTCCTGTGGTAAGCCTCTCCTTCCCTGAGGGCTTCCGGCTGACGCGAACCGCGAAGAGTCAGCGAATTGCCGATTACAGAAATATCGACGGAATCCGGATCAACACCCGGTATCTCTGCGGTGACCAAAGCGTCATCGCCCGATACCCATATGTTGACTGCCGGGAATTCAATCGCTGACGGTGACGTTCCCCGTGAGAAAGCACGGCTCATGCGTTCGAATTCACGCCATGGATCGAGAATCCTTCCAAACCTCTCCATATCTGACCACAACATAATGGCTCACCTCCTTATCGAAAAAATGTGCTGAAACGAAATAAACACGTTGTTTCGCTGAATTAGCACTCTAGTGTCTAGAGTGCTAATTCATATATTTATATCAAATTATCAGGAAATGTCAAGGGTATTTTTCAGGTTTTTTAAGGCTGGTCCTTCTTCCGATTGCGGCATAGGTGTAATCATAAGGATTTTGTGCTAATTTCGAGTCCAGTACTATCTCACTACAATACCACTTTCGAAAATACTTCAGGGGATAAATTAGAGTTACACGATGTATTTCAACAGGAAATACAAGACGGTGGGGCATTTATTTCATGGCAGGTACAAAGCGATACTCTGTGATAAGGATGCATATTTGCTTTCATTGATCAAAATGCTTCATATCGTTATGGTGGTCGAGTCTCCATCTTCTTGAATTTTACAAGTTTCCGCAATCCTTTTCTTATAAAAATAAGAAGTGCCAAAATTACGAAGATACTCAGGAGCGGAAGTGCAATAGTGAGAATGCTTAAACCCGCGGCTATTCCCAGTTCGGCAGTCGCAACAGCGTGATTGCCGATTCCTCCGGTCAAGGTTGTTGACGTGCCTCTCGCGAGTACCGTAGAGCCGTGAAAAATTGCTGCAGTACCACCTCCGGCGATAATGGCGAGCGACCATTTTAGCAAAGGGTCCATATGGATAATGCTCGATGCGGCAACAAGGATGCCGGCAACAACTGCTGCTGGCCCGGCGATCGAGTCCATCAGATTGTCTAACAAGGGAATATAATATGCAGCAATTTCCAGGATCGAAGCAGTGGCAAAGACTACAAAGGCCGGATAGGTCCCGATCCACTGGAAGCCGTAAGACAAGGTCAGGTGCCCCGAAAGAGAAGCAGCGCTCATAAAAAAAAGGGGGATGAACACTCTGAATCCGCAAGCGGCACTTAGCCCTATTCCGAGACAAACACTAAGGAGATTTTCCATTTCCTCTTCACTTCATCTACAGAAGTCTCTGCTTCCATATCTACTCCTCGATCCAGATGAAATCAGCTATCCGGGAACGATTTTTCATAGGCACGCCCATTACAGATTCGGCACAAACCACTACGGCAACTTTGAGATCTGGGTGGGTCTTCCGGAGCTGATAGGGTATCCCGAGATGGTACTCGGAATGAAAACGGCCGCAGCAGAAGAAGATACGGTGATGAAGAAAAGGCTCAAGTGAGTAAGCCATCACAGCGTCCTTAAGAACCTGAGCCTTGTAAAGAGCCTCTGTATTCAATCCCTTCATTGGAGCTGTGTCAGGCATCTTTTTCATCATAGCAACAAAGCGTTCGTAATATTCCTCTGAATCAAGGTGTAAATTTGGAGGGAGGTATATGCTGTCTTTTCCCGCGACATCAGACGAAATTTCATCAGCCATCGCAACCGCTGCAGCTGTCCTGCGTGGCACATTGGCCGCAATAACAGGGATTCCCCGAGCCTTTGCCAATTCAACAAGTGGCCGGTAATCCTTTCGGTAGTTCGGCCAGGGACGAGCCACTTTCAGGAAATTATCTTCAGGGATCGTTCCTTCGATATAGGCATTTAGAGCATCCTGTACATCACGCTCAAACATCTCAAGGGCAAGCACGATGCTCGAATCTCGCCCTTCAAACTCGGCAAGGAGGGTGAGTTCCCTTTCGTGGGCAACACGTGAATCGTGCTCCTCTCCAAAGAAGATAACATTATAACCCATGAGAGCTTCGAGAGCCTGCTCTAAATTCAGCATAATCCCTTTGGTTATCAGGTAATGCAATTAATAAACCTCCAAGATAAGAGATTGCGCCGACCTACCTCTGTTATGTGCGTAACGGGCGTGAATATTTCATTGAAAAAGTATTCCGCTAGATGTTTCTTCCTCTGACACTCCAACATTCTGCGAGATCTCCTGAACCTTACCCGCACCCAGTGCCTGTTTGATCTGATCTGCTGAAACAGGCAAGTTCTTTCCTGTGCTTATCCATGATAATATGGCATCACACCCGTCTCTATCCGGTCTTATCTTTTGTAGCAGCCAAAAAATTACTACACACACTATCACATCTTCTTCAAATTAAATAAACTATATCACATCCTAAAAATTTATATGAAACAACTGATAAATTACGACCTGCACGGCGTATAGGGAGAATTAAATTCTATTCTCTATTTTTGGAAACTATTTCTTTAGATGGGAAAGTCGCGCTCTGACATGATCTCCGGTTGTGAGGAGTTGATGAAGCAGTCCGCTGTGCGCGTTTCTATTGGAAGAAGCATGTGTAGAATAATTGTGAAGTGCCCGGAATGGAGACTAATCAGTGTCCAAATTCAAAACGAATCATGAATCCAATTTACACTGTCATTGCTATACGATAAGCCAGAGAACACGCATCAGGAGTTTTCTCCCAGCTGTGATACATATCTCTTCCGATAATTTCAAACAGACCTTCAAAATTCAGACATGCAACAAATTAGAAAAAATCCATAAAGTTGTAATATAATACGCATAAGTTAATTCAGACTATTTACGGAGGGAATGATGGTAAAGATCTACTATGATAAAGACGCTGACAGAAAAGTTCTCAAAGGCAGGAAGGTTGCGGTGATCGGATACGGCAGCCAGGGGCATGCCCATGCGAACAATCTGAAAGAGAGCGGGGTCGATGTGATCGTCGGCGTAAGAAAAGGCGGACCGGGTTGGGAAAAGGCGGAGAAGGCGGGGTTCAAAGTGTATACTGCAGGAGAGGCCGCTAAAAAGGCTGACGTGATCATGATGCTTGTTCCCGATGAATATATGGCCGATATCTACAAGGCTGAAATTGCACCGAATATCAGGAAGGGCGCCTATCTCGGTTTTGCACACGGGTTCAATATCCACTTCGGGCAGATCGTCCCCCCGGCGCATGTGAATGTGTTCATGGCAGCGCCGAAAGGTCCCGGTCACCTTGTGCGGTCAGAGTATGTAAAAGGAAGCGGAGTTCCCTGTCTCATCGCCATATATCAGGACCCGGCTAAAAATACGAAAAAAGTCGCACTTGCATATGCCTCAGCGATCGGTGGAGGGCGTGCAGGTGTCATTGAAACGACCTTCAGGGAAGAGACTGAAACAGACCTGTTCGGCGAGCAGGTTGTGCTCTGCGGCGGGCTCACCGCGCTTATCACTGCCGGGTATGAGACACTTGTCGAAGCTGGATACTCACCTGAAATGGCTTATTTTGAATGTCTCCATGAGGTGAAACTCATTGTCGACCTCATTCATGAAGGCGGTATTTCCAACATGAGGTATTCTATAAGCAATACCGCCCAGTATGGAGACCTTACGCGGGGGCCGCGGATTATCACAGACGAAACAAAGGAGGAGATGAAAAAGATCCTCCGGGAAATACAGACCGGTGAATTTGCGAAGGAATGGATTCTCGAATGCAGGGCAAATAAACCGGTTTTCAACGCCCTCACAAAAGAAGGCGAGGGACATAATATCGAAGACGTCGGAGCGAAACTCAGGGCAATGATGCCGTGGCTCAAGAAAGGCAAACTCGTAGACAAGTCAAAGGCGTAAGTAACCCTGAATGTCGGGAACATGTGGGGCGGACACGCCGAAAGACACCGGTATCTGCCTTGCCAACCGAATAAAAAGTGAATGCCATTGCTGAGTAAATTCGCCCATGAAGGGTATCCCTTTATCCTGGGGTCTCTCTTCGTTACAGTCGCACTTGCTTTTCTCCTCTACTGGGTCTGGAGATCGGGGACGCATCAGTTCGTCTCCTCTCTCCTGGTGTTCATCACCTGCGCTTCTCTTCTCATCACGTTGTTCATGCCCTATTTTTTCAGAGACCCGGAGCGGGTGACGCCTGAGGGGGAAGGGCTGTTTGTCGCTCCTGCAGATGGAAAAGTCATCCTTATCAAGGACGTCTATGAGAAGGAGTATCTCGATTCTGATGGAAAAGAAATAAGCATCTTCATGTCTCCCCTGAACGTTCACGTAAACCGTGCGCCATGTGACGGACAGGTGATTGCAGTACACCATAAAGCAGGGAAATTCATTGCTGCATATAAAGATGATGCGTCAATGAAGAACGAACATATCGACATGGTTCTCGACGGCAAGCAGGGAAAGGTGCTGGTAAGGCAGGTTGCGGGGTTTATCGCGAGAAGGGCTGTCTGCAGGGTGAAACCCGGTGATACGGTAAAACGGGGCGAGCGCTATGGCATGATAAAATTCAGTTCGCGTCTTGATGTCTATCTGCCGAAGGATGTAAAAATCATGGTGAAGCCAGGAGATAAGGTTAAGGCAGGAGAGACCGTGATTGCAAGAAACAATGGTCAATAAGCAATTATCAACTCTCAAGTATCATGAAAAATAGACAATAAATAGTATCTGTGTATAAACTATCAAGAAAAGTAAAAAACTGTCATTTCCGCAATCCCGAAAGCCTTCGGGAGTCGGCAATTCTTCATGGAAGCCATTGGAAAGATTCCGGACAAGCCGGAATGACAAATAAACGTTCAATAATTTGAGGGTATACACAGACACTAAATACACCAGGCAACGGTAAGAACCCAGGGAGGAAAATTATCATGGCTGAAGAACCGAGAGGGGCTATTTTACAGAGAGATAAAAAGACGTATGCGATAGTGCCGAGGATTCCGATGGGAGTATTGACTCCCGAAATCCTGGAAGCTCTCGCAAAAGTTTCACGGAAATATAAGGTCCGTATCATCAAAATTACTTCTGGACAGCGTATTGCGCTCGTCGGGCTGAATCCGGAGGATGTTGAAAAAGCATGGAATGACCTCGCAATGGATGTCGGACCTGCAGAAGGCCTCTGTGTTCACTATGTACAGGCGTGCCCGGGGACTTTGACCTGCAAATTCGGCCAGGGCGATTCTATCGGTCTTGCCGCAAAAGTCGAACAGGGATACGTGGGCAAACAGGATGTTATTCCCGCCAAGACCAAGATCGGGGTCTCCGGCTGCAGGCTCTGCTGCGCGGAGAGTTACCTGAGGGATATCGGCGCTATCGCAGAGCCGGATGGCTGGAAAGTCATTGTGGGAGGAAATTCAGGGGGAAGGCCGCGTATAGGCGATCTGATTGCCGAAAAGCTCACTGACGACCAGGCACTTGCACTTATAAAAAAGTGTATTGACTACTATGCAAAGAATTCCAAACCGAGGGAACGTGTGCCACGGTTCGTAGAGCGTATCGGTATCGAGACTTTCAAAAAAGGGGTTCTTTCTTAATGCGCAAAGGCATCTATATATTACCGAATACACTGACGCTCTGCGGGATGTTCCTCGGCTTCTATTCAATACTCGCGTCGATTAAGGGCCTCTATCTCCATGCTGCATGGGCGATCCTGCTCGCGAATATTTTCGACGGCCTCGATGGCTGGGTTGCGAGGCTTACGAACAGTACCACCAAGTTCGGCATAGAACTGGACTCCCTCTCGGACCTGGTGTCTTTCGGCGTCGCGCCCGCGGTCATGCTCTACACATGGGCGCTTGTCCCCTTCGGAAGGGTGGGCTGGGCAGCTGCGTTTCTCTTTGTTGCATGCGGCGCGTTGAGGCTTGCGAGATACAATGTTCAGATGGGATCGACAGAATCAAAGGCATTTACCGGTATGCCTATTCCGGGTGCCGCTTCTCTTTTAGCAACACTCGTGATCTTTTATACCGAGATGTGGACAAGGGTTCCTTCGAAGAACTATTTCATTCTCCTCTTTGTCTTTTCTCTCGCCGTACTGATGGTCAGCACCCTCAGATTCCATGGCGCAAAAGAACTCGATTTCCGCAGGAGGAAACCTTTCTGGATCCTCGTTCTGTTTGTGGTAGTCCTCGTCATCATCATAATGCATCCGGAGATTGCGCTGTTTGTATTTGCAATGCTCTACCTGGTAAGCGGTATAATTGAGAATCTCGTTCTCTTCGCGAATAAAAAGAGACGGGGACAGAAGGCAGGTAAAACGCAATGAGACAGATAAAGATATTTGATACAACTCTCAGGGACGGTGAGCAGTCACCCGGTGCGTCCATGAACGTCCAGGAAAAACTCGCGCTGGCCAGACAGCTTGCAAAGCTTGGAGTTGATGTGATCGAGGCGGGATTCGCCTACAGTTCGCCCGGAGACTTTGAAGCGGTAAAGACGGTTGGGAACGAGGTGGAAGGCCCCATAATCTGCAGCCTCGCCAGGGCAAAAGAGGAAGATATCAGAAGCGCATGGGAGGCGCTCAAAGATGCCCCCAGGAGGCGGATTCATACTTTTCATTCGACTTCCGATATCCATCTGAAATACCAGTTCCGTGTGAGCAGGGAAGAAGCACTGAAGCGTTCTGTGAATATGGTGAAACTTGCGAGGAGCTTTGTCGCCGACGTGGAATTTTCTCCGATGGATGCAACCCGTACCGATATCAATTACCTCTGCGAGGTGGTTGAGGCAGTCATCGACGCGGGCGCTACTACCGTGAATATTCCGGATACCGTCGGATACACCATCCCTTCAGAATTCGGGGCGATGATAAAGGCTCTCCATGAGAAGGTAAAGAACATCGACCGGGCGATCATCTCCGTCCATTGTCATAACGACCTGGGACTTGCCACGTCAAATTCGCTTGCAGCGGTCCTGAACGGTGCGGGACAGATCGAATGTACGATCAACGGCATCGGCGAACGCGCAGGGAACTGCTCCATGGAAGAGGTTGTTATGGCTTTGCGTACCCGGCGTGATCTCTTCAATGCCGATACAGGGGTCAATACCGAAGAGATCATGAGGAGCAGCAGACTTGTCACAAAAATAACAGGGATGTCTGTACAGCCGAACAAGGCGATTGTAGGCGCGAACGCCTTTGCCCACGAATCCGGTATCCATCAGGACGGACTTCTGAAGGAAAAATCGACCTATGAGATTATCAGACCGGAAAGCATCGGTCTTTATTCCGCCAAACTTGTTCTCGGGAAGCATTCCGGACGTCATGCCTTCAAAGCGAAGCTGAAGGACCTCGGATATGAACTCTCTGATGAAGAGGTGAACGAGACATTTGAACGTTTTAAACGGGTTGCCGATCAGAAAAAGGATATTTTCGATGAGGACATAGAGGCGCTGGTCACCGCCGGGGTGACTCAGGTCCCTGAAACATATACTCTCGTTGATCTCTCCATGATCTGCGGGATTAACCAGAAGCCCAGTGCCGCAGTGAAACTGAAAGTGGGCGGCGAGATTGTCCACAGGATGGAACAGGGTGACGGTCCTGTCGATGCTACCTACAGGGCTATTGCTGCGATAACAGAGACAAAGAGCAATCTTCTGAAATTTGAGATCAAGGCAATAACCGGTGGGACGGATGCGCTTGGAGAGGTGATGGTTTCTCTCGAAGAAGACGAGCGGTCAGTCCGCGGTCATGGTGCCGATACCGATATTATCGTTGCAGCTGCAAAGGCATATATTAATGCCCTGAACAAGCTCGCAGCGAGAAAGAAGCATTGAGAGGCTTCCTGTCCTGCCTCACTACCTCGCTAATTGCACAGAAATGAGGGAGTTAGAAACCTGACACACCTCCGGACACGATGAAGGTCATAACCTTGCCGCTTTCGAGTTCCAGTGGAGTAACCTGTTCCTTGGGTACAACTATCACATTGCCTGCAAAGTTGTAGGATTGGGGCAGATATACCGCCATCTTATCCGCCATGCCGATAGTTTCCAGACTTTCCCGCGTTACAAAGCCGAACGTCTGCACGGTGTTATCAGGCGAGAGGGTTACGAGTACCGGTTTGTCGAACCGTTTTTTTTCACCTACGAAGGCGCTCACGAGGTCTTTGATGGCAGAATAAATCATCTTTATGAATGGCATGCGGCTGAAGAGTTTGTCGATAAGCTTTGCAGCGCCCCTCGCAAGGAAAGTGGAGACAAAGAACCCTATAATAGTTACGAGCGGGATAGTAATCAGGATGCCAAGACCCGGGAACTTGACCCCGAAAATCTGATCTATCGCCGAGACTATAAAGTACAGGATGTAAAGGGTCATAACAATAGGCGCGAGGAACAAAAGACCGTTAAAAAAATATTTGGAAAGTGTGTTCATGAAACCTCCTTATTTATTCAATTTAGAATGCAGACATATATGCAGCTTTCGGGGAACAGGGGGGAAGTACCGTACACTTGCGGAATATTCATTCATTCCCATGTGGTGTCTATCAATTATTTGGAAGAAACGATGTTCTTAACCTCTGCCGGAGCGCTTTCCAACAAAGGCCCGACGGCGGTCACGCGGTAATGTCTTTTTTTTGAGGGCTTTTCCTTATCGATGAACGAAGGGATTTGCGTCTCGCCGATCAGTACGAACCCTTTTTTCCTGTCTGTTTCCCTGTAAATTCTGTAGCTTTTTATCCAGGTATTGGGAGACTCTTTCCATAGGAGATACACATTTTCCCCGGATGGAACGGCCTGCAGATTTGAGGGTGGGGACGGAACAAGCTTAGCCGGATCTATCCTGATCTCCCGGGACGCAGGCCCCTCATAGATGATGCCACTCTCTCTCAGGCTCTTTACGGTGTACAGAACTGCCTTCTTCATGTCAAATACATCTCTGAATGAAGTCTCTTTCAGAGGTTCCGGATTAACCGGATTTTGGGACTCTGTTCCTGCACTATGCCTGTAGATATTGTATGTTATCCCTTCTCCTGCACTCTTCCATGAAAGTACGAGAACGTCATATTGAATAGTAAAAGATAAAGCAGCCGGGGGAGCAGGGAGGTTTGCATCGGCTATCTTCAGGGTGACCGAATCTTTACTCATGACACCCCGCAGGTTTTCTGCAATGATCTTGTATGTACGCGATGAAATACCCTTAATGTCGGTATCGGTAAAAGAACGCTTTTTATTTGCGAGAAATGCTATCTCCTTAAAATCTCCGCCTGTTGACCTGAGCACATGAAATCCCTTGATTAAAGTGGTATCCTCTCCTGGAAAATCCCATGACAGCATGAATTCTGATTCTCTCTGCACCGCATGGAGATTTGAAGGAGCTTCAGGTTTTTCATACGATATCAGGGTGGGATCGCCCTTTCTCCCGCACGCGATTAGCAGGAAACAGAGCGCAAAAAGCACGGGGAACATAGCGGGAGGTTTGAAAAGTCTCCTGTCTCCGCAGCCGGTCATTGGATGAGCTTTTTTAGTCTCTTTATCTGTTTTTTCACTTCAGAAGGAGAGGTGCCGCCGAGCGATTTCTTATTGCCGACTGAATCAGTCACAGAGAGACGGCGGTAAAGATCGTCCTGAATAACCGGGGAAAATTTCCTGAATTCGCTGAAAGAGATCTCTTCGAGTTTTTTATTCTGTCTGAGTGCAGAGAGAACGATCCTCCCGGTAAGTTCATGGGCCTGACGAAAGGGTACCCCTTTCTTTACGAGATATTCTGCAAGATCGGTTGCAGTAGAATACGCTGCGCCAGCGGTCTCCTGCATCCTCTCTGTCTGAAATTCAATCCCAGGAAGCATTGCAATAAGAACTGAAAGGCAGGATTTGATGGTATCAGCCGAATCAAAGACAGGGAACTTGTCTTCCTGCATGTCCCTGTTATAGGCAAGCGGAAGCCCCTTCATCATGGTAAGGAGATTGAGCAGATTTCCGTAGATTCTTCCGGTTTTTCCCCTGATAAGCTCAGCTGCATCAGGATTCTTTTTCTGTGGCATGATGCTCGACCCTGTGGTGAAGGCGTCTGGCAATTCGATAAATCTGAACTCCTCTGTAGACCATAGAACCAGTTCTTCTGCAAACCTGGAGAGGTGCATCATAAGGAGCGAGCAATTCGACAAAAACTCTATTGCGAAGTCTCTGTCAGCAACTGCATCGATGCTGTTCTGCGCCGTTTCCCCGAAACTAAGCAATTGTGCGACATAGGCTCTGTCAATAGGGAGTGTTGTTCCTGCCAGAGCGCAGGACCCGAGTGGGAGACGGTTTATTCTCTTCAGAGAATCGCTGAATCTTTCCCTGTCTCTCTGGAGCATTTCAACATATGCGAGAAGATGGTGGGAGAGGAGGACTGGCTGCGCCCTCTGGAGATGAGTATATCCCGGCATATACAAACCGAAATATTGTCCGGCAAGATCGAGGAATATTCCCTGGAGCTTTTTAATCAGTCCGGTAATTTCGTCCGATTCCGCCCTGAGATATAACCTGAGGTCGAGTGCCACCTGGTCGTTTCTGGATCGGGCGGTATGGAGTTTCCTGCCTATGTCGCCTATTTTTTGGATGAGGGCTGCCTCGATATTCATATGGATGTCTTCGAGGTCTTCCCGGAAGGAAAATTTCCCCGATTCTATCTCCTGTGCGATCTGCCGGAGACCACCAGTTATTTTCTTTGCTTCATTCTGCGTTATGATACCCTGGCGTGCGAGCATCTGTGCATGCGCAATACTTCCCTCGATATCGTACTTCCAGAGGCGGCAGTCAAACGATATGGACTCTGTAAACGATTCAACGATTCTCGATGTTTTTTCCGTGAATCTTCCCTGCCAGGGTTTCTTCATATCCCTCTTCTCTGCAAAATGTTTTGATCGTATCAATAATAACATAGGTCATAGATAGTAGTGTCAAGCAAAGCTGAGGATGACTGTGTTGTACTTGAGATAAACTTTCAAAATGGCTAAAGTAATTATATGGAACGCCAATCACTGAAACGCCTGCAGGAAAGTATCGAATCGGTAATAAAAGGAAAGAGTGATGCAGTAAAGATGGCGATTGTGACGCTGCTCGGGAAAGGGCATCTTCTTCTGGAGGATGTTCCAGGCATCGGGAAGACGACTCTTGCATTTACCCTTGCAAAAGCTACGAACTGTTCTTTTCAGCGGGTACAGTTCACAAGCGACCTGCTCCCGACGGACATTATCGGAGTGAACATTTATAACCCCGATACAAGGGAATTTGAATTCAGATCAGGCCCTCTTTTTGCGAATATCATCCTTGCGGATGAGATCAACAGGACAAATCCCAAAACGCAGTCGGCCCTGCTTGAAGCAATGAATGAACGGAGGGTATCGGTTGACAGGAAAACATACAGACTGCCTGAGCCTTTTATGGTCATCGCAACCCAGAACCCACTGGAATATCATGGGACCTTTCCCCTCCCTGAGAGTCAGCTCGACCGGTTCATGATGCACCTAAAACTTGGATACCCTGCTGCAGAATATGAACGTCAGGTCTTATTTCAACAGGCGAGTTTCGATTCCATCGAGTCGATGGCGCCTGCTATTTCATCAGAGGAAATTATCAGGATGCAGCAGGAGGTTGATGCAGTGAAGATCGACGACAGCCTGGTCGACTATATCATGTCCATCATCACGCATACCCGCAGGAGCGACAAGATACGTCTCGGCGTCAGCCCCAGGGGAGGGCAGTTTCTCCTCAAGGCGGTAAAGGCAACGGCATATTACGAGGGCAGAGAATATGTAACGCCGGATGACATAAAAGGGACTGCACCCCTTGTTCTCGGACACCGCATCATTCTGAAGACACAGACGTATATTTCAGATGCAGAAAGGGTCATTGAAGAGATCTTGAGCGGAATACCGGTTCCGGTATGAAGCTGACCAGAGAGGGCAAACGGTTTCTTCTCGCAACAATTCTCATTGGTTTTGCGGCTTTCAACACAGGGAACAATCTCATCTTCCTCATACTTTCCATGATGCTCTCCTTTCTTGTGCTATCCCTCGCGGTCCTTACGCTGAATATGCATAGGTTGACACTCAGAATTTCGCAGGATCAGCCAGTGTATGCACAGAGAACCTCCCGAATTGCCATAACCCTGACAAACCGGAAGCAATCGTTTGCTGCGTATTCAATCAGGGTCCTTGCACCTGGAGAAGAAAACAACGGAGTATTATTCCCGAAGGTTCCGGGTGCTTCGGAAACATCGAGCGCCTTTCCTGTCCGCTTCAGGAAAAGAGGGCGGTATCAGTTTGGAAGTTTTTCGATCGAATCAACATTTCCCTTCATCCTGATTTCCCGGAAAACAGACTGTCCTGTAGAAGGAGGAATCCTCGTGTATCCTGAACTGCGCGATATTGAGCGGATGGTACCTGATCCTGCCGGTAAAACCCATGAAGTTTCATATATCAGCAGCCGGAGCAGCGATGAGTTTTCGCGGATACGTGAGTTTAGATACGGAGATGACTGGCGGAAGATTCACTGGAAAACGTCTGCGAAGACCGGGGAATTTATGGTTATGGAATATGCAGAGGAGGAATCGAAAAGGATGACGATTGTGTTCGATAATCTGCAGCCCCGTGATGCGGATGCGTTCGAAAAATCTGTTTCTTTTGCAGCTTCGATAGTCGAGAGGTTGATCGCTGAAGGATATTTCGTAAGGCTTATGACCTGCAGGAAACTGATACCCTTTGGCACGGGCAGGGAGCATCTTTTCAAGATACTCGATGTGTTTGCGCTTATTGAGGGACAGGATTCATGGGAATGTCCGGCTTCTTCCAGGCCTGAAGGATTCACGATACTCATACTGAATTCGGAAGAATCACCTCTCAGGAAATATCATGCCCTCAGCGACAGGGTGTTCTATGCCTCAGATCTATAAATTCTTAACCGCTCTTCTTGCCTTTACCGGATGTATAAGCCTGGTCATCACAGGAGAAATGAACCCCTTTATGATGATCACCGGAATTGGACTTTTTCCCGGGTATTACCGGTTTCTCAAGGGTATGGAGCCTGCTCCGAAATGGGCGGTGAGCAGCTTTTCTTTTTTGACGCTGATTGTTTTTTTCTTCGACTCGTTCGTGATTTCGAACGATTCTTTCCTCGGGGTTGCGCATCTTACCATAACCTTTCAGGTAATCAAAAGTTTTGATCTGAAGGAGCCATGGGATCACCTGCAGGTATATTTTATGGCTCTTCTCCAGTTGATCGTTGCATCGGAACTTACCAATTCGATAGCCTTCGGAATTATCTTCCTGCTTTTCCTTGTTGCATTTGTATCCGCAATGGTGCTTTCCCACTTCGTCAAGGAGGGTACGACGGAAACAGTTCGCTTCAGTACACCGGTATTTGCTATTTCTTTGCTTGCCCTTTTTTTTACCTTTCTCTTTTTTGTTTCCCTGCCCAGGGTGTCAGGGCAAATATGGGGGAAAAGCCATATAAAAAGCATAAGAACAGTGGGATTTTCTGAACGGGTTGATTTTGGGTCATTCGGTGATATCAAAGCAGACCCAACTGTTATCATGAGGGTTGAATTGTCCGATGCGGTGGAAAGGCCGTATTACTGGCGGGGGATGACGCTCAATTATTTTGACAGGACTTCCTGGGCCAACACTCTTGAAAAGGATCGTATTTACAAAGACGGAGAACTCTTTGTGATACGCTCATTCAGGAGGGAAGACGCGATCGGCCAGAAGATTTATCTCGAACCGATGGATAACGATGTTCTGTTCGGCATGAGCGATATTGTCGCGATTGAATCGGCTGGATATTCAATGATAACGGATTCTGCCCGCTCACTGTTCCTCCCATATAAAAAAGGGAAGCGGTTCAA
The DNA here is from genome assembly GCA_031082155.1 of Thermodesulfovibrionales bacterium. Lineage (GTDB taxonomy): Bacteria > Nitrospirota > Thermodesulfovibrionia > Thermodesulfovibrionales > SM23-35 > JAKLQR01. The sequence goes on from JAVHLL010000005.1 coordinate 63,825, forward strand.
TTATCTTGCATACAGTACCAGTGATGCAAACTCTGTTACCGAAAATAATATGCAGAGGTATCTGCAACTTCCTCCGGGAATGGAGGGTATATCGCGGCTTGCGAAAGATATCAATGATCTCGGTGATTCAACCGATCAGAAGGCACGGAAAATAGAGCAGTATCTCATGCGTAATTATTCTTATTCACTCTCGGTACCGCAGCCTCCTGAGGGCATGAGTCCGATAGATGATTTCCTGTTCAATACGAGAAAGGGTTATTGTGAACACTATGCTACCGCCATGGTATTAATGCTGAGAATATCGGGAATTCCCGCCCGCATCGTGACCGGTTTCTTTGGAGGAGAAACAAATGACTATGGCCAGTACATTATTGTCAGACAGAGTAATGCCCATTCATGGGTAGAAGCGGATATTGACGGGATATGGAAGAGATTCGATCCCACGCCGCCGGTATCAGAGGGTGTGACTTCGGGTATTTCACTTTTTCTCGATATGATAAGGATGAAATGGGGAAGATATATTGTTGCATTCAGTCTGTTTGACCAGAGAGAAATTGCCCGTTTCATATCGTTTCCTTTCCAAATACCTTCGATGCCAGAGATGAAAAGCCTGAGGGGGATGGTCCTTGTCATTGTGTTTGCCCTGCCGGCAGGACTGATTCTCGTCTGGGTGATAATGAAATCTCTCCGATGGACGCGGTATGGATTGGTTACAGGGTATTATCTCAGGGTGCGGGATCTAGTCAGGAAAAGAGGCGGCAAGATAACATCCTTCTCTACACCGGCTGAGGTGAAAAGTGAAGCTGCAAAAACCGGCATGAGGGGAAGGGTATCTGAATTCATAAATATATATGAGGAACACAGATTTGGCGGAAAGAGCATGACAGAAGAGGCGAGAGCGAATTATAAGGAATTATTCAGAGAGATTAATCACTAAACTGCGGGTTGTCGCTGTCATCGCTACCCCAGCCGTGCCTGCCGATGAGCGGTACAAATACGCATGGGGTATGATATTCCTCTGAAAATATGCCCTTTGATTTTTTCAACCGTAACAGTTGCTGAGAGAAACGGTCCCCGACCGGTATGATAAGAATTCCCTCATCAGCGAGTTGTTCCCGCAACGGTTCAGGAATTCTCGGAGAACCGGCAGTGATGAGGATTCTGTCAAAAGGAGCCTGCTCCGGCCATCCCAACGTGCCGTCACCTGTTTTGATGTGAAGATGCGTATATCCAAGCGACTGAAATTGTTCTTCTGCACGTTGTGCGAGGAGTTCAATCCTTTCGATTGTGTAGACTTCCTTGACAAGTTCGGCAAGCACCGCTGCCTGATATCCTGAGCCTGTTCCGACTTCCAGAACTTTCTCGTCACCCCGGAGTTCGAGAAGTTCCGTCATGACTGCCACCATATACGGCTGAGAAATAGTCTGTCCCTCGCCAATTGAAAGTGCGGAATCATCATATGCAGAATTCCGGACAGGCTCAGGGATAAAGAGATGACGCGGGACTTTTTTCATGGCCCGGAGGACACGCTCGTCCCTGATACCTCTGGGGATGAGCTGGTTTCTCACCATGAATTCCCTTAAGGCATCGAAATTCATGCGCGCATCCTTCTCGCTATTTCCCGTGCAGCAACAATACCTGAGGCAGAAGCCTGGATTAGTCCCCTGCTCACTCCTGCCCCGTCACCGATTGCAAAGAGGTTCCGTATATCTGTTTCGAGAGAACCGGAAAGTTTCGGGAGAATTGAATAGAATTTGACCTCGGCGCCGTAGAGAAGCGTGTCGGCGGAATTTACCCCCGGAGCGATCCCGTCGAGCGCTTCGAGCATTTCAAGAATATCTGTGATATGACGATAGGGCATGACAAAACTCAGATCACCCGGTGTAGAGTCCTTTAATGTGGGGACTACGCTTCCCTGCGAAATCCTGTGGTGGGTAGAGCGCCTCCCCATACGAAGGTCGCCGAGACGCTGGAGGATTACCCCTTTGCCGAGGAGATTCGCAAGCCCTGCAATATAGCTTCCGTACAAAATCGGATCGTCAAAAGGCTCCGTAAAGAAGGTGCTTACCAGGAGAGCAAAGTTTGTATTCCGCGAACTCCCATTTGCATAGCTGTGACCGTTTACCGTCCATATCCCTTTAAGGTACTCTTTTACCACTTCACCGTTCGGGTTTACACAGAAAGTCCGTACTTTATCCTGAAAGGTTTTTGAGTGATAAATAAGTTTGGGTTCGTAGGTGATACGGGAAAGATGTTCAAAGACTGAAGCAGGCACTTCCACTCTCACACCGATATCTACCGGGTTTTTCAGGAGCTGAAGTCGCAGCCGTTTCATTTCTGATTCGAGCCATCTTGAACCTTCACGTCCGGGCGCAAGCACTACAAAATCAGAATGATATTTCGTCCCGTCTTTCAAGCTTATGCCGGCAACTTTTCCCCTCCGGGTTATTATCTTCCCAGCTTCTGATCCGAACCGGACATCGGTTTTTCCCGAGAGGGCATCCTTCATATTCTTTAATACCGTTATGCAGCGGTCGGTTCCGATATGGCGTATTCTGGAAGGTATCAGTTCAAGGTTCTGTTCCGCGGCGCGCGCTGCCAGGCGCTCTATCTCTGCTGCGTCTCCGCCGTAGAGTTCGCCGGGCGCACCATACTGTACATAGAGTGCATCAACGTAAGAAAGGAGAGAGACGAGGTTTTCATTTGTCACATAACGGGAAAGGAATCCTCCGATTTTGGGTGAGAGCGTAAGTTTCCCGTCGCTGTATGCTCCGGCGCCGCCCCATCCGCTCAGAAGCGCGCATTCTCTGCATGCCTTGCAGGAGACGTCCCTTGTCTTCATGGGACATACCCTGTGTTCTATGTCCCTGCCTTTCTCCACGATGAGGATTTTTGGCGTCCCGATTTCTTTCAGCAGTTCAAAGGCTGAAAATATTCCCGCGGGACCCGAACCTATAATTATGACATCGTATTTTTCCATGTTATGCCATGAACTTCAGGCGATCCTTGAGGAAACTGAGCGCCTTATAATTGGTGAGGTCGAGATGAAGAGGCGTAACCGAGACGCAGTTGTCCTGAATAGCCTTGATATCGGTATCTTCACCGTGTTCCCAGAATGGCTGTCCTCCCCCGATCCAGAAATGTTTCTCGCCATGGGGGCTGAAGGTCTCCTGAACCGAGTTGTCGTAAACCCGCTTTCCCTGCCTCGTAAATCTGATACCCATGATGTCCTGCAGGGAGAGGTTCGGAACATTCACATTCAATAAGGTGTCATAGGGGAGGGAATGATCAAGGATATACTGACCGATTTCAAGGGCAATCTTTGCGGCGCTCTCGAAGTGAAAGGTCGAATGGTCTTTCTCTAAAAAAAGAGAGACTGCGAATGCAGGGATGCCCATGATCGTGCTCTCTATGGCAGCAGACACAGTCCCTGAATAGGTGATATCATCGCCCAGATTTGCTCCTTTATTTATCCCTGATACGATAAACGTGGGACGTTCAGGGAGTATTTTGTTTATCCCTATTGCCACACAATCCGTCGGGGTGCCGTTCAGACTGAAGACGCGCTCCCTGAGTTTCTCGGCACGCAGGGGACGGTGCATCGTGAGCGCATGGCTCACCGCGCTTCTTTCCCTGTCAGGTGCTACGATATACGCGGTGCCGATTTCCCGTATCGCGTCGAAGAGAGTAAGCAGTCCGGGAGAATGAACTCCGTCATCATTGGTAACAAGAATCAGGGCCATATTTTATTCTATCAAATTAAAGTTTATTCAGTGTCAATGGTTTCTGGAAAAGAACTGGATTATCTGGTCAAGGTGGATATAGGAAGAATGAATGCGGGTATCTGGAATGCGAGTCTGCAAAAAACGAGGGCGTTTCTTTCCCTGGAAAAAACCGGGTATGAGCGAGACTGCTGTTACACCCGTGAGTGTTTTTAAATCTGTGAGCACCACGGGTTAAGATGCCCTGAGTCTCTCAGGGCATGGTTCATTCGGTACGTGAAATCTATATTTTCTTTTTTATCTTTTTCGCCGTCTTGGTGACTGTCTTTTTAACCGCCTTTACCTTTTTGGCAACCGTCTTCTTTAAGGTTTTGGCTTCTTTGTTTACTTTCTTTTTGACCGCTTTTACTGCCTTCGCAATTTTTGTAGCCATTATATCCTCCTTTTATGCATAAGAATGCTTAAATATTATACTGATGAATTGGAGGAATTGCATTGAAAAAAGAACGAACTGCGAAATAAGGACAGATTTGAAAATTCTGCACAAGCAGATTCGGAATCATCGCTTCTTTCTGTCCATCTTTTTCGCAAGCTGGATCTTTACTTTTCTCCCTTTCATCATGCGGTTATTGATCGAAGCAATGACTCTGTCCGCGAGGTTTGCCGCGACTTCCACGAAGCTGAAAGTATCGAACAGGACGATGTTGCCTATCTTCCCTGAGGGTATGCCTGCTTCAGAGGATATCGACCTTACAATGTCGCCGACATTGAGGTTGTCTTTTCTCCCGACTGTCATAAAGAGCCTTACGTAATCCCTTTTTGTATCAGGATGAGCCATACTTATCTCTCTTATGTCCTCAACCTCGGTCTTGCCGAAGAGCAGGCTTAATGCCGCTGCAATGACATCCTCGGGGGAATGTTCTTCCAGGAGCCTGCCGACAAGAGGATAGTAATCCGTATGTTCTCTGCCTTTCATCGTCTCTTCCAGTGTACCCGCAATTACGTTTTCCCTTGCTTTTTTGACCTGTTCCTTTGTCGGGAGCTTCGCCTTTTGAATAACCGTCCTGGCAGCTTTTTCGATAAGCCGCAGATGGCGATATTCCCGGGGCGTAACAAAAGTGATGGCGATTCCCGACTTACCCGCTCTTCCGGTTCTGCCGATCCGGTGGATATAGCCTTCGGGGTCCTGAGGGATGCTATAATTGATGACGTGAGACACATCGGGAATGTCGAGGCCGCGTGCGGCAACATCTGTCGCCACGAGGGTATCGATTTCGCCTTTCTTGAACTTGCGCATCATTTCATCCCTGTGCGACTGGGTGAAGTCCCCGTGGATTGCGCCCGCCAGGTATCCCATCTGCATGAGCTGACCCGAGACGTCATCCACTTCTTTTTTTGTACGGCAGAAGATAAGCGTCAGTGAAGGGCCCTCGACATCCATAAGGCGGGTAAGCGCCTTAATTTTGTCCTCTTCCCTCACTTCGTAAAAGGCCTGTTTTATTGCAGTTACAACCATCGCCGATGCATCGACGCGGATATGCTTCGGCTTGTTCATATAGTGCCTGGAAATATTGAGGACCTCTGTCGGCATAGTAGCGGAAAAAAGCATGGTCTGCCGTTCTCCGGGGACTTCCCGGAGGATAGTCTCGATATCTTCGATGAAGCCCATATTGAGCATTTCGTCTGCCTCGTCGAGGACGACTATTCTGATATCTTTCAGGACGAGAGATTTGCGCCGGATGTGGTCTATTACGCGGCCCGGCGTACCGACGATGATATCAACGCCCTTGCGCAGATTTTTGAGCTGGACCTCTATGGCCTGGCCGCCGTAAACCGGCAGGGCAAAGACCCCTTTTGCAGCGCCGATCCTGTTGATTTCCTGTGACACCTGTACTGCAAGCTCCCTTGTAGGGCACAGGATGATGGCATAGGGAAATTTGCCGCCTTCCCTCGGCTTGAGCTCGATTATCGGGATACCGAACGCGGCTGTTTTCCCGGTACCTGTCTGAGCCTGTCCGATGAGGTCTTTTCCCTTGAGGGCAGGGGGGATGGCGATCTTCTGTATAGGGGTCGGTTCCTCAAAACCCATGTTGGAAAGAGCGGTTACGATCTGATCTGAAATACCAAATTCTGAAAAGTTAGTGTGCATCGTGCGAAATAACCTCCTTTGCGTGCTCGTTCATTTTTCCCAAATCTTACAGAACCGGCAGATACTTTTTAATTTCGAAGGAGTGGATCTGTATCCGGTAATCGTCCCACTCGACCTTCTTGCTCGCGATGAACTGTTCAAAGATATGGTCCCCGAGGGTCTCTCTCAGGAGGTCGCTTTCCTCTGCACATTCGATAGCCCTGTTCAGGCTTCCGGGGAGACAGTCGATATTCATATTTTTTCTTTCCTCGGGAGAAAGGTGATAGACATCGGTTTCAATAGGCTCCGGCAGGGTATATCCCCTTTCGACGCCTTTCAGTCCGGCATTCAGCATACAGGAGAAGGCAAGATACGGATTGCATGCAGGGTCGGGGGAACGAAGTTCGAGTCTGGTAGCTGTTTCCTTGCCGGGTTTGTAAAGAGGCACCCTGACAAGGGTTGATCTGTTACGTCGTGCCCAGCATATGTATACTGGTGCTTCATAGCCCGGCACAAGGCGTTTATAGGAATTTACCCACTGGTTCAGAATGAGCGTGAATTCCTTCACATGGGTAAGGAGTCCGGCGATGTATTTTTTCGCGGTATCGGAGAGGAAATACGGGTCTTTCGGGTCGAAGAATGCATTCCGGTTTCCCTTGAACAGAGACTGATGAACATGCATGCCGCTCCCGTTTTGACCGAATATGGGTTTCGGCATGAAGGTCGCATAGACATTATACTGTTTCGCTATCTCTTTGACGATTATCCGGTAGGTCATCACAATATCAGCCATGGTGAGCGCATCTTCATACCGCAGATCTATCTCATGCTGCGAATGGGCGACTTCGTGATGTGAATATTCAACCTTTATCCCCATGGATTCAAGGGCGAGTATTGTGTCGCGGCGCAGGTCTTCGGCAGCATCCAAAGGGTAATCGAAATACCCTCCTTCATCGAGTGTTTCCGTAGCCTTGTCCGTTTTAAAATAGAAGTACTCGAGTTCCGGTCCGATGTAAAAGGTATACCCCTTCTTTTTTGCCTTTTCGAGGTTCAGTTTCAGAATATATCGCGGATCTCCCTTATAGGGTGAACCGTCCGGTTCATAAATATCACAGAACATTCTGCCGACGGCGCTTTCCTTGGGTCTCCAGGGGAGTATAACAAACGTGGAGGGATCAGGCCGGGCGATCATGTCACTTTCATCAATCCGGGCAAAGCCCTTGATTGACGACCCGTCAAAGCCCATTCCTTCATCAAAGGCAAATCCCAGTTCCTCGACAGGTACCGCAAAACTCTTTAACTGTCCATGGATGTCTGAAAACCAGAGCCTGATGAATTTTACATTATGTTTCCTGACTAATTCCATGACATCCTTTTTGTCCCTTGGTTTCTTTGTGGCCTTCTGCATTTTAACCCTTTCCATAGTTACCCCCTTTTCTGCATTTCCAGAGAAAAATCCTGCGACAAGGCAGATGATACCCTTCTTTCATTTACTGAAGAATTCCTTATAGAAGTTCATAGCCCTTCCATGATACTCGTCAAAAATGCTTTCAGTCTCTCTGATGATTTTGTCATATTCAGGTATGTCCCTGAACCAGTCGGCAATCATTTCTTGCGAAACTTCGATATGGAACTGGAATCCGTAAACCTTGTCCCCGTATCGGAATGCCTGATTCCTGTACATTGAAGAACTTGCGAGAAGCACTGCTCCCGGGGGGAGATCGAAAGTGTCTCCGTGCCAGTGCAGTACCTTGAATTTTCTCCAGAAATCCCCCACGTGCGGATGCATGGCGAGCTTCCGCATACATTGATCTTTCAGCCCTTCACCGGTAAGTTCAACCGGAAGCCAGCCGATTTCTTTTCCAGTACCCGGGTATACCTCAGCGCCGAGGCAGTATGCGATCATCTGTGAGCCGAGACAGATGCCGAGCACTTTCATATTCCTGTTGATCGCTTCCCGTATGAGGCGTGAACAGGATACAAGGTGTGGATACTGTTCCATTTCGTAAACGCCCATGGGACCGCCGAGGATTATGAGCGCACTGTATTTATCAAGAGAAGGGGGTGTCTCTCCGGATTCAAGTTCAACAAGAGTGAACGGGATTTTCTTATGCTTGAAAAACCCGGCAAGGGTCCCCGGACCTTCCGATGCTATATTCTTAATGACGAGGACCGGCATAGTACTTTTCTGCAATTGCGGATACCTCCTGTCTTATACATGCTACCTCCGGGAATATCGCGTCTTTTTCCGGGAGATTCAGGTAAGTACTTATTATCGAAATAAATTCGGAGTCAGCCTTCAGGGCCTCTTCCTCATTCAGCCGGAGTATCGTATCGATTGACTTCAGGAATCCGTATTTTTGCGAGAGAAATTCTCCGGTATTCTTCTCAAGGATACCATACCGAATGAGACTTTTCATAGCAGACGCCGTGTTGGGCATGAGTATGTTCGGATGCCGGGCGGCATTGTGGAGCTGGAGATATTGTACGAGAAATTCTATCTCTTTTATTCCCCCGGGACCATTTTTCAGGTCGTATCCTGACGATTCCTTTGCGACTTCCTGCAGAATCCTTTTCCTCATTCCCAGGATGTCAGAGGCGCTGACTTCGCTCCCCCGCTTTAAGAGCACCTCTTTCCTCATTCTCCGGAATGCATTCAGAAGATGCGTATCACCGCAGACCGGACGTGCCTTCAGCAGGGACTGTATCTCCCAGGTATGTGCTGAGTGCAGATAATAGGCCTTGAATCCGCCCATATCGTTGAGCAGAATGCCTTTTGAACCGTCAGGCCGTAGCCGGGTATCAATTCTGTAGGTAACCCCCTGTTTGGTGTACCCGGAAATGAAGTGTATGAAGTCCTCAGGGAATTTTATTTGTCCAATGCCTGAATCGATAAACACAAGGTCGAGGTCCGAGTTGATATTTAATTCCTGCGCGCCGAGTGCTCCCAGCCCTATCACTGCCATTCCAGTGTCGAGCTGGAGATGTGTCCCTGCCGAACGGAGGATTATATCGGCAAGCGTGCTGAGCGCATGCGAAAAAGAAGAGAAATCAGCAATCCTCATGAGAAAGAGTATCCCCAATTTCAGCTCTTCGACCATTTTAAACTCCCGCACCACGCGGGAAGGTTCGTGAGAGCGTTCAAGTGCGGTGGTGAGCCGTACCCCGAGGGTGTCGTAGTCGATTCTGATATCGGGATATTCGAATATGCTTTCAAAATTATCGAGACTGAGCAGCGTGCGTGACAGGTATGAACTCATACTGAAAACGGTGACGATAAGGTCGCGGGTGTCTTTTCTCTGCAGGAGGAGATCGAGGTGTGATGCATGACCACCGATCTTCTCCATAAACGATACAAATACGTTGAATGCCCGGTCCTTGTTTGCAGACCTGATAATCTGATCAAAAAGAAGCGGCGCCGTTTTCCTGAGAAGCGTTCTTTCCCCCAGAGTTTTCCCAACCGATATCTGTTCATTCAGTTTCTTTATGCCCGCGAGTGCATCTGACGGCTGAGAAAAACCCTGTGAAGAGAGATATGAGATGGCTGCATCATCCGGCAGAGCTTCCTGAAGGAGAATACCTCCCTCAGGCCTCTGCTCAGGCTGACCAAGGAGAGAATTATACATGTCTCTGACTATGAGCCGCTTTGATCTGAGATCGGCAGTAAAATCATCCATGGAGGGGTACTTCAGCTTTCTCGCAAGAATCCTGAGTTCCTCAGTATCCGGAGGAAGCGTATGAGTCTGAAGGTCGTCTTTCATCTGAAGCACGTGTTCAATCTTTCTCAGCAGAACGTATGCTTCCAGGAGAGAATTCCCTTCCCCGGTGGAAAGGAATCCTTCTTCCGATAATTCTCCTATCGCTTCAGAGAGCACTCTTTTGCGAATGGAATGTCTCTCGCCTCCGTACAGAAGCTGGAAAGTCTGAACGAAAAACTCGATCTCTCTGATTCCCCCATACCCGCGCTTGATATCGTCCACATCGAAAACCGTGTCTATCTTTTTTTTCATCTCCCTGATCTCTTCAACGTCGTTGTAGTCGATCGACTTTTTCCAGACGAATGGTTCGATGCCTGATATAAACGAGTTGCCGAGCAGAATGTCTCCGGAGACAGGACGCGCGCGGACTAATACCATTCGTTCCCACGTCTTGCCCCATGATTCATAGTACGCATTGTATGCATTCAGCGATAACGAGAGCGCTCCTTTTTGGCCGTTGGGTCTCAGGCGAAGGTCAACTCTGTATGCAATACCGTCTTCTGTCGGCATGGTGAGCAGTCCGGTCACCGTCTCGGTCATCCTGCAGAAATACTCATGTGCGGTGATTTTATTCATCCAGACGCCTGCAGCCGAAAGTGTTCCGGAAGAATTCGGTTCTTCTGAACGATAGAGAGAGAGAAGATCCACATCGGAGCTGTAATTCAATTCTCCGGCACCGAGTTTTCCGAGCCCGATAAGGGAGAATGAATCTTCCCTCAGCTCTCCGAAGCGGACTCTTATGAGGTGCCGGGAAAAATCGAGCGCCAGTTCAAGAACAGCCTCGGCAAGACTGCTCAGTTCAGCCATTACCTCAAGCTGACCGGCGACTCCTGAAATGTCGCGGAGAGTGATGCGGAGGAGATGATTTTTCTTTACGTTCCTGAGGAGTTTCATCATTTCCATCCTCGCTGAAGAAGGATAATCTTGATGCACTGTCCCCAGTGTCTCACGGGCCTGAATGATGATCCGGCGCTTCATGGTCTGGCTCCTGAGATTTTCTATCCCTGAAGAGAGGGCATCCGGATTTTTTATGCTGTAATCAGCGAGAAATTGGCTGTATGAAAACAAAAGGGCAATAAGAAGGATGTGTTTTTCATGCTTTTCAACAAGGGCAGGAGCTTCGCGGAAAAGTCTTTCGAGGTTTTTGTACGATCTCCCGGGGTCAGGAGTTGCAAAAGACGCCTGTCTGAGTTTCTTTTCACTATCCATGGCTGTTTTGATATTATAAATTATTCCTGTCGGTAAAACGCCGGTGAATACTGATAAAGAGAAACAGTCCGGCAGGATAGCTGTTCAGATACAAAATTCAGACGGAGGTGGGACAATGAAGATGGTTGTCGCAGTGATCAAGCATTTCAAGCTCGATGCCGTGAAAGACGCACTCTCTCAGGCAGGAATACAGGGCATGACAGTGACCGAGGTGAAGGGCTTTGGCAGACAGAAAGGCCATGTGGAGATTTACCGCGGGTCAACTTTTGAAGTGAGGTTTATTCCCAAACTGAGGATCGAAATTGCAGTGAATGATGATAAGGTTGAAGAGATCGTGGGGATCGTTCAGAAAGCAGCGTTTACCGGTGAGATCGGCGATGGAAAGATATTTATATATCCTCTTACAGACGTAATCAGGATAAGGACGGGAGAGAGGGGTGAGGCGGCCCTGTAAAAATCCCCCGACTTGCAGGATCGAACGCTTGCAAACTCACCCGGCAGTCAACAGCAGAAAACTGACAGACAAGAAATTTAAAGCTGTAGCATTGCTAAAGCAGATCCTGCGCTTACTGCAGGTGAATGGAGGCTATTATTTTTTCGCAGACGAAACATCCAGGTCAAGGATTTTCCGTTTCAGGATAACGAGTTCAAAGGCGAGTGTTGCCATCTGTGAAAGCTGGCCGAGATAGCCGACGCTTGCATCCAGCACGGCACTATTTCCATTATCCACATAGAGGAGCGCGATGACCTTCTCTCTGAGAGCAATGGGGAGAACAAGTGCGTCCTGGGGTGTGCCGGAAAGGAGGCTGATCAGGGTTTCGTTGCCCTGTATTTTCATGACAGGACCCCGGTAGTTCGCCTTGCTCCTGATCACTTCTGCAAAGACCGGTGATTCTGTTGCCGGGAGCGCAAACTGCTCTGTATCGAGACCCCTTGATTTCCATCCGCTAATTTTATTGCCTTTCACAGTAAAAAGAGCCACCCGCTTGGTGAGTTTGAATATCTCATTCAGAAGAATTCCGGCGATCTCTTCAGTGTCTTTCACCTCGGTAAATGTCCGTTTGACCTTTTGGACAGAGCTTTCTTCGACTTTTGTTTCCGGATTGAACCGGTCGGTAAGACTGATATACCGGAGGTCACGTTTGATTCCGTAGTATTTTTCGAAGGCATAAAGTAGTCTCGATTCCGTGATCACATAGGGAATAATATCGAATCCGGTCCTGAACCGGAGTTCATCGATCTCCATGATATCCTTTGGATTGAGCATCGCGGTATGAAGCTTGCTTCGGTCTTTCTTGAACGGAAGGATCTGGTATTTCTCTACGATGTCCGTGCTTATCAGTGAAAGCACTTCCTCGGGAATATTATTTATCACTTTGGAGTCGGCTGAAGGAATCCGGAAAAATTTACTGAGGAACTTTGACAAGTCTTCTTCCGCAATGAACCGGAGCTCGATGAGATTGGTTCCTATCCTGCCGCCGAACTGTACCTGTCTTTCAAGCGCCTGATGTAGCTGATCCTTTGTGATCAGGGCTTCCTTAACTAATGCTTCTCCGAGTCTCATGGGTTATTCCTCTGTATAGTTCTCTGGATCATTAGGATTTAAATAAAATGAATACCAATATTCTATGACTGAATATATATCATAATGAACGATTTTTTTCCAATATATCCGTAATTACCCCCTGCATGGGTCTTTTCTTATAGTAGTTCTTCTTCCTGACGGCGGAAAGATTATGAACCAGCTCTGCGCCGACAAGAAAGATACAGGATGAATAGAACATCCAGAGTAGAAAAATGACGAATGCCGAGAGGGGGCCGTATATTGTACCGAATTTGATGACTGTCCCGACGTACCAGGTAAAAATATGCTTCGCGATTTCGAGGAACGCAGTGGTAAAAAGTGCGCCCGTAAGGGCATGGGGGATTTTTACCTTCGTTTTTGGGAAAAAGATATACATGACGGTTACCGTAAAAAGGACCATAAGAAACGGCACAATATATTGTAGTAAAAATCCTGTTATCAGTCCGATCCGCAATTGGGGGAAGACCTGGCGCAGTGCTTTCAGGAGAGGAATGAGTGAAGTCGCTGCAAAAGAGATTGTGAGCATAATGATAATAAAGGTGACCATGAGAAATGAGATGACGACGGACCAGAGGACGTGCCGCCTCTTCTCTATCTTGAATATGACATGGAGCGCATTCTCGATTGAAGCGAAGACCTGGAGCGAGAGAAAACCGTAGAGCAGTATGCTGAGGGCCCCTATGCCCTTAAAGCGTATCAGTTTGCTGAGTTCGTTCGTAATCTCCGAGGTAATAGCGGGAAAGAAGCCGCTGAGCTTTGTCGCGAAAAAATCGTAAAAATTATAGTATTGTCCGAGGATATAACCGAAAATGGTGATTAGAAAGAGACAGAACGGCACGAGAGCCATCATCGTAAAGTAGGACAGGGACCCGGCGAGCATGAGACCGCTGTCTCTGAAAAAATCAAGAAAACTTTTCCCGATAATTTTCATATAATTCATTTTTTCTTTTCTTTATCCCTGTCGCGGATGTATATCCTGATTGGTGTCCCGGTAAAGGAAAAATTATTCCGGAGGACTTTTTCGATATGGCGCACATGAGAGTCCCTGAAAAGCGCAGGGTAATTTGTGAACACAACAAAGGCAGGCGGCTCTGTCCTGACCTGAGTGATATAATAGATTTTGCCGGACTTTCCTCTGTGGGAGGGGAGGTTCATGGATGACAGGACCTCCCGGAGGACTTTGTTTAAATCTGCTGTTGGTATTCTCTTCTTCCGCTCTTTGATCACGTCATCGATGACCGGGAAAAACTTGGTGATACGTTTTTTCTGGAGTGCTGATATCGTGAAAAACGGCGCGTAAGGCATGGCCCATATCTTGCTCCTGAAATCCTTTTCCCATCGCTTGTAGGCTTCTTCAGGCTTTTCCATAAGATCCCATTTGTTCAGGACGAATAAGGCGCCCTTGCCGAGGCTCTCGATAATCCCTGCAATCTTCTGGTCCTGCTCGACTATCCCTTCACTCACATCAAGCACCATGATCGCTACGTCGCATCGTTCAACACTTCTCACTGCCCTGACCATTGCAAACCGTTCTATCGAATAACCGTAGGCGTCTTTTCTCCTGATGCCGGCAGTGTCGATGAAGAGATATTTCCTCCCGTAGTAAGTGCATATGCTATCGATGGAATCGCGTGTTGTGCCGGGGACTGGACTTACAATCATCCTTTTTTTGCTGAGGAGGGCATTCATAAGGGTGGACTTTCCTACATTCGGTCTGCCGACAACCGCTACCTTCGGGTAATCGGTCTTCTCCTCCTCATACACCGGGAGGATTGAAGTCAGCGCATCCATAAAATCTTCATAGAGGTGACCGGTGGCTGCTGAAACAGGCCATAATTCATCAGCGCCAAGGGGATAGAAATCATAAAGGCGTTCTTCGCGGGTCGGCGCGTCAATTTTATTGATGACCCAAAGGACTTTTTTCCCTGAAGTCCGGAGTAAACGTGATATTTCCATGTCTGACGGCGTGAGTCCATCTTTTCCGTCGAGCAGGTGGATGATCAGGTCGCCTTCCCCGATCGCAAAAAGCGCCTGTTCTTTAACCTGGAGAAAGATGTCGTCAGACGCTTCGGGATAAAACCCGCCGGTGTCCACCACGATGAAAGACTTGCCTTCCCATTCAGCATCGAGATAATGGCGGTCACGGGTGACTCCGGGGGTATCTTCGACGATTGCCGCATGCGATCTGGTCATACGGTTAAAGAGGGTTGATTTGCCGACATTCGGTCTTCCAATAATAACAACGATTGGTTTAGGCATAGTATACTTTACCATGAAAAGCGCGAAGGGAAAACGGTTCCGGCGTCAGCCGGCGAGAAGGATTCCCGCGTTCCTGAACTCACTTGCCATTTTCATCCAGAGTTCAGCCATGCGTCCGAGGGCTTCATCGAACGTCTGATACCCGGAACGTGTCTCCATGGAATCAAAGAGGGAATCGCAGAAGTACCAGTTGCAGCCCGAAGGGCGGACTGAGCGGTCCATGATACAGCCTCTTGGAGAGAGGAAATTACAAGGGTCGGTTTCTTTCTTCATGAAATCCGGAGCAGGAGGTTTAAGGCCGAGAGCATATATATAGATGAGGTCTTCGAAATTGTAAAAACCATGCTTGTTGATGCAGCAGATATCGTTACAGGATGGACAGACCTCACTGGTGATAGACTCAATAAACGGACTGACTTCCCTGAATCCACGATACACTTCCTGTGCAAACTGTTTTACTCTCTGCATTGCGTGTGCATGGGATTGAAATATTTTGCAGAATGTTTTTTCAGCGTATGTGTACGTATTGCTATCCCATGTGGTTTGATTGCTTATCAGAAAAAAACTGCTTTGGTACGGTAAATTTGTCATAATTGTGCTCTGTCCATAAAAAAAAACACTCTTCGGCCGTCAATGACCTTCACAAGAAGAGGCGGGTATCTCTTTTCCGAATACCGCTTCGATTTTTACTGCATATACGAAAACTGTAGCATGGAGCACGTTTGAATACAAGCGCCTTATGAGCAACAAGCTGATTTACAGGCAATTTATTCAGGAACCAGCGCCATGAAGAATAAAAATCTGGATTTCTCAACAATACAAAGATAAAATATAAGAAGTACTAAATATTTTTTCTTGTCCTTAGTACAATGAATGACATGAAGAAGACAAAAAAACAGTTGGTACAGGAATTGCTTGAATTGCGTCTGCAGGTTTCACAAACAAACCCAGTCAAAGTATCGGGAGAAACATCCAGTTTTTCCGAACACCTGCCAGAAGATTTCTATAGGGATTTCCTCGAAGATACGGATGATCTTATTCAAACTATAACTCCTGACGGGAGGTTCCTCTATGTGAATAACTCCTGGCTGAATACCCTGGGTTATAACCGTCCGGACATAAAGAACCTCTTGTTGACCGATATTATCCATCCTGACAGCAGCGCTCATTGCAACAAGTTTCTGGATCTCCTGAAAATGGGTATTCCACTGGATATATTTCAGGTCGAACTCATCACCCGACAGAAAAGGAAGGTGGTTGTGGAAGCAAGTGTACATGCGCACTATTCAGAAGATAACCTCGTATATGTCCAGTGTATTTTGCGGGATATTACCGAGCGCAGGGAAGCAGAAGAGTCCCTGAGGAAACTGGAGGCGCTTGAATCTTCCCTGCTCGCTGCCATACCCCATGCGGTAGTCGGATTGAGAGAACGCACGATAGTATTTGCCAACCAGGCAGTTGAGGCGGTTTTCGGATGGAAGCCCGATGAATTGCTCAATAGAACTACGAGGATATTCTATAGGAGTGATGAAGAATATGAGGAAATCGGCAAGCATTTTTATACGGTCCTCGAAAAACAGAGAACGCACAATAAAGATTTCCTCTGCAGGCATAAGGACGGCAGGGATATACTCTGCAGGCTCAGCGCTTCGGTAGTCGGCCAGAAACTTGAACACAAAGAGATAGTCGTCATCTATGAAGATATAACAGAGCATGTGCGATTCGAAAAAGCTTTACTAGAGAGCGAACGAAAATATGCAGATTTCTATCAGAATTCGCCTGACGGGTATCATTCCCTCGGCCCTGATGGAATGATCCTCGAAGTGAACGATACGTGGCTCAGAATGTTCGGTTATTCCAGAGATGAGATTGTCGGTAAAGTAACGTTAACTGAACTTCTTGATGGAGAAGGAATGCGTATCTTCCGGGAGACTTTCAAACAATTGAAAGAAAAGGGTTCTATCGAGAATATTCAGTATCTGCTCAGGAGAAAGGATGGTTCTCAGGTTCCCGTACTGATCAGCGCCTCTGCCGTTTATGATGCACAGGGGAACTTCCTGAAAACAAGAACTATTGTGAGAGATATCAGTGCAAGGATTAGCTATCGAAACATGCTGGAGCAGGCCCTTGAGGAGTGGAGAGTCACCTTCGATTCGATGCCCTGCGGTATACTGCTTCTTGATCTGGAATTCACAATTATCAGGGCAAACAAATACATTGCTTCACTCTACGACCTTTCTTTCAAAGAATTGAAGGAACGGAGATGTTTTGAACTGATCAGGAGCAAACAATTGGAAGAACACTATTATGGGATCCGGTCACAGTCCAGGATAAGCATCAGACCTTTCGAGTATTTCGAAGAGGCTATGAACAGGTATTTTATGCTCTCATTAACGCTGATCCCCGATGTATCGGGAATAACCAAAGCTTTTGTGCTTACCGTGGTTGACATTTCAGATCTCAAGGACAAACACAAAAAACTTGCAGAGAGCAAAGAGGCGTTCTTCAATATGCTCAAAGAACTCGATTTTTCATATCGGGAACTGCGGGAACTGCACGACGGTCTTATCCATTCTTTTGTAAACGCGATAGACGCAAAAAGTCCATGGACGAAAGGACATTCGGAACGGGTCACTGAATATGCCCTTGCAATCGCCACTGCAATGGGGTTTGAAGGTGAAGAAATAAATATCCTCAGAAATGCTTCGCTTCTTCACGACATCGGCAAGATCGGCACGTACGATATTATCCTCGATAATCCGAAAAAGCTGTCCCCGGAAGAACATGATATGATCAATCTTCATCCGGTGAAAGGTGAGGCGATCCTGCATCCCATAAAACAACTTGAGGCCGTACTCCCTATTATCCGACACCACCATGAACAGATGGACGGCACCGGATACCCTGACGGGCTGAAGGGTGAGGAAATCCCTCTTTTTGCGCGAGTCCTCTGTGTAGCGGATGCTTTTGATTCGATGACCTCGGACAGGCCGTACAGGCCTGCGCGTAATAAAGAGTACGCAATATCTGAGCTGAAAATCTGCAGCGGCACCCAGTTTGACCCTGTTGTGGTGAAGGCATTTCTGGAAATCCTTGATGCTATGGAGATCTCGGACAGAACGCTGAAGAGAACCGATGTTATTCCTCTGAAACCTCGAAGATAAATTCGATTTCCACCGAAGCATTCAGCGGAAGTACGTTCACTCCAACTGCAACGCGGACATGCCTGCCTGCTTCGCCGAATATCTCGAAGAGGAGATCCGAAGCGGCGTTCAGGACCATCGGTTGTTCTGTAAAGCCGGGAGAAGAGGCTACATATCCGGTTATCTTGATACACCGGGTAATTTTATTGAGGCTTCCTGCATATGTTTTAAGGACTGAAAGGGCGTTGATTGCCGCGGTCTTTGCATCGTCTCTCGCCTCGTCCAGGGTTATATTTTCTCCAACCCTTCCGGTTCTTGTGAGCAGGCCGTCGCTGAAAGGAAGAATGCCGCTGAGGAATAAGAGGTTGCCTGCCCGGGTGCAGGGGATGTAGGAACCCAAGGGCGCTGGTGTTACAGGAAGCTTAATGCCGAGGTCTCTTATTTTTTCTTCTGGCGACATGCTGTTTAATCAGTCATTCAAAAGTTTATAAAGGAGAAATTTACCTGAACGTTGCATATAGTATAGTTACAAATTGTCCCTATCCGGTTAAGCCGGATAAGGACAATTTTTCCGCATTTTGCAAATTGCATTGGTTGTTTACAGCCCAAGCTCTTCCGGGGTTCCGATCCTGCCAAGGACAGCGGAAGCCGCCGCAACTGCCGGATTCGACAGGTAGACTTCACTCCCGGGGTGGCCCATTCTTCCTACAAAATTTCTGTTTGTCGTTGCGATAGCTCGTTCTCCCTCTGCGAGGATTCCCATATATCCGCCGAGGCA
Source organism: Thermodesulfovibrionales bacterium (assembly GCA_031082155.1). Classification (GTDB taxonomy): domain Bacteria; phylum Nitrospirota; class Thermodesulfovibrionia; order Thermodesulfovibrionales; family SM23-35; genus JAKLQR01. The sequence continues at coordinate 82,407 of JAVHLL010000005.1, forward strand.
GGGACCGCAGGTAGGTGTTGAGACCACAGCCTCAGCTGCAACGAATATTTCGAGCAACCCCTTCTTCATCGCCTGCCGGTATATTTCCTGCGTCGCAGGGATAACGATCATGCGCACATTGGAATTCACCTTTCTCCCTTTTATGACCATTGCTGCCTCGATCAGATCTTCGAGCCGTCCATTGGTACATGATCCAACTACCACCTGATCTATTGCGACTTCAAAGAGTTCTTCTGCCGGTCTCGTGTTCGACGGGAGATGCGGACAGGCAACCGTAGGAAGGATTTTTGCACAGTCATATTCATGCACTGACGCGTACCGGGCTTTCTGGTCGGATTTGTAAAAAGTATATGGTCTTTTTGCCCTGTTTTTCATGTAGCGCCTTGTAATCTTGTCAGGCACGATGATTCCGCTTTTCCCTCCGGCTTCAATGGCCATATTGCACATTGTGAGCCTTCCATGCATTGGCAGGTTTCTGATCGTCTCGCCCTCAAATTCCATAGCCATATAGAGTGCGCCGTCGACTCCTATATCTCCGATCGTATGGAGAATCAGATCTTTGCCGCCGACCCATTTATTCAGTTTCCCGTAATAGATGAATTTCATGGAATCAGGGACTTTAAACCAGCACTCCCCCGTAGCCATGGCAGCAGCTACATCGGTTGAGCCGACACCCGTTGAGAATGCGCCAAGGGCACCGTACGTGCAGGTATGGCTGTCTGCTCCGATTACGACATCGCCGGGCCCGACAAGACCCTGCTCGGGAAGCAGTGCATGTTCTATTCCCATTCTTCCCACTTCGAAGTAGAGATCGAGGTTGTATTCTCTCGAAAAATCCCTGAGCATCCTGCACTGCTCGGCCGCCTTGATATCTTTTTGGGGTGCGAAATGGTCAGGGATCAAAGCAATCCTGCTTCTGTCAAACACATCCTTCGCACCGAGCTTTTTGAATTCCGATATTGCGATCGGTGCAGTAATATCGTTGGCGAGGACCAGGTCTGCCTTTGCATTGATGAGTTCACCCGGAACGAGTTTCTTCCTGCCACAATGGGCGGCAAGTATTTTCTCAGTGATTGTCATATGCACCCTCCAGTTGCAAATGTGTTTATTATACCCGATGACATTCTTCTCAGGCTATACCGGGCAATGGATGATATTATTATGTATCACACAGATTCTTATGGTAAAATAAAACTCACGGTTCAATAAAGAAAGAATGGCATGAAAAGAAAAATAAACAAGATATTGATCGCAAACAGGGGGGTCACTGCCGTGAGGATTATCCATACATGCAGGGACAGGAAGATTCCTACTACGGCGGTGTACAGCACCCCTGACCGGCTCGCACATCATGTATTTATGGCAGATTCTGCGATCCATATCGGAGAAGCGCCTCCTGCGGAGTCGTATCTTAACATGGAAAAAATGATCGCAGCGGCAATTCAGACTAATTCTGATGCGATTCATCCGGGTTGGGGGTTCCTTGCAGAAAACGGCAGGTTTGCCCGTATGGTGCAGGACGCAGGCCTTGTATGGATCGGTCCGTCGCCGGAAGTCATTCAGTCGCTTGGCGACAAGATCCAGGCGAAACACCTGGCACAGAAGGCGAATGTGCCGACAATACCCGGGATCATTAATGTGGCCAGCGCTGACCAGATAAAAAAGTGGATGAAAGACCAAAAGGTAGAATTTCCGGTCATGATAAAAGCGGTTGCAGGTGGCGGGGGTAAGGGAATGGTCAAGGTGAACAGCAAGAGTGAGTTGACGCAGGCCTTTGCCCAGGCACAGTCTGAAGCCCTGAAAGCATTTGGTGATGAACGGGTTCTTGTCGAGAAATACATAGAAAGAGGCCGTCACATCGAGGTACAGGTTGTTGCCGACGAATACGGGAACGTTATCCACCTCTACGAAAGGGAGTGTACGATCCAGCGGCGGAACCAGAAGATTATCGAAGAAGCGCCATCGCCTTCTATTGATGACGACCTTCGGAATGAAATCTGTTTCACGGCGACGCGCCTCATGCGCGAAATCGGATACACAACTGCAGGGACTGTAGAGTTTCTCTTTGATTCGGCGACACAGAAATATTATTTTCTGGAGGTAAATACCAGGCTGCAGGTTGAGCACGGTATCACAGAGCTTATTACCGGTGTAGATATAGTAGGAATCATGATCGATGTGGCAATGGGCAGGAAATTGCCGTTCAAACAGAATGATATCCATCCGAACAGATGGGCACTCGAGGTAAGGCTGAACGCTGAAGATCCGAAGACATTCAGCCCGTCGTTCGGTACCATAACCCGGCTCCAGGTGCCGCAGGGTCCGGGGGTAAGGCTCGCATCCGGAGTCTACGAGGGGGCTGACATCCCGCCGTATTACGATTCTCTCTTTTTGCTCCTCATTTCGGCAGGTGCGGACAGGGCGGACGCAATCCGGGTGATGGACAGAGCGCTCAGCAGAAATCTCCGTATTGAAGGAGTAAAGACACTCGCCCCGTTACTCCTGAGCATTATCAGGCACCCCCAGTTTATTGCAGGAGAATTCTCAACACGGTTTCTCGAAGAGCACATGGATGAACTGGTGTCCATGTTCAGGGAAAAGAACAGCGAGGACGAGATCCTCAAAATAACGCGATACGTTGCAGAGATATCAGCGCTTGGGCCTCAATCATGGATGTAAGAAGAGGGAAGAAGATACCCAGGGACAGTAATTATCTATTCGTGAAACCAGGGATGACTCCGATGAGGATTGTAAAGGCGGTCCGCTCTCTGAAGGGAGTATGTTTCACCTCTGTGGGCATGCGTGACGCAGGACAATCTGACTTCAAGAACCGGCATCGTATTTACGATTTGAAAACACTCGCGCCGTTTTATAACGCGATGGGATTATTCAGCGCCGAATGCCACGGCGGCGCACGCTGGCACGTGGGAGTAATGAACAGAAGAGAAAGTCCCTTCGAGGAAATCGATATCCTGAGACAGCTTATGCCAGATGTCCTTCTCCAGACGCTCATCCGTGAGACGAACATGTGGGGATACCGGCCTTACCCGAAAAATGTCATCGAACATGTTGTCTCGGTCGTCGACATTGACGTCTGGAGGTGTTTCTCATTCCTCAACGACGTGAGAAACATGAGGACTGTTGCGGAAGTTGTGATGAAACGAGGCAAGCTTTTTGAGCCGTCGATTTCCTTTACCATGGCTGACTGGGCAACAAACCAATACTACCTTTGTGTCGTGAAAGATATTGTTGACCTTTGCGGGGGCACGGATGAAATGATCTTCTGTGTAAAAGACATGGCAGGGGTTGGAAGTATCACAAGGGTGAAGGACCTCATAGACGCAATAAAGCAGAAATATCCGGAACTGGTCATTCATTATCACAGGCATATCACCGATGGTCTCGCCATGCCTGCAATGCTTGCTGCCGCACAGGCAGGAGCGAAGATATTCGACGTTGAAGAAGATTCTCTCGCGCGTTTCTACGGACATTCTCCGATACTCGGGGTAGAGGCGTATTTCAAGGAAGCCGGGGTCCAGGTAAATCTGAACCGGGAAGAAGCAGAAAAAGCGGTCTTGAAGGTCAGGGAGTGGATCAACTTCTACGACTGGGCAGAATCTCCTTTCAAAGGATTTGATCACAACGTCATTTTTCACAAGATGCCCGGCGGCGCGTTCCCGAGCTCTTTCGAGCAGGCGGACAAGGGAGGGTTCCTCAACCTTATGCCCGCTGTACTCAAAGTGATGTCAATGTACAATAAGATTATCCATTATTTTGATGTCACCCCTGGTTCACAGATAACCTGGGTAACCTGCAGCGGTATTGTGAACAAATATGCAAAGGCAAAGGGAGAAGCGGGAGTCAGGCACCTCATCGAATTGCTCTCCAGATTTATCGATGAGAAAGCACTCGACTTTCAGGCCATGAACAGTGACGAGCAGGAAGAACTTCTTGCTCTCTTCAGCAATGCGCCGGGTGATTTCAGGAATCTTATCCTCGGCCATTATGGAAAACTACCCATGGGGTGGCCGCCGGAATGGGTTTACCGGAGCACCTTTGGCGAAGAATGGAAAAAGAAGATCAAAGAGCGCATCGAACTTTCACCCCTTGATTCCATGTCTGACGACGACCTTGAGAAAATGCGGCAGGAATTAGCAGAGGCAATCGGAAGGAAGCCTACGGAGGAAGAATTTATTCTTTACCTTATGCATCCGAAAGACGCTATTGCAATGATCGAGTTCAGGGAGAAATACGGGGATGCACCGCTTGTACTGCCGACCGATGTCTGGAGGCAGGGTCTGCAAAAACACGGAGACAAAGTGGATTTTGAGCTATGGGGAAAACCATACAGCATCGAACTCGTCTCTGTCGGAGCAGAGCACGAAGGGGTTATTCATGTCGTCATGCGGGTGAACAACAAAACGCGGGTTTATACTGTTGAAACCCCGCGGGCCAAAAAAACTGAAATACGAATGGCAAAAGGCGCGCATGAGGTCGGCGCTCCGATCAATGGGAATATCTGGAGAATAGGGAACCTTCAGCGAGGGACGCTCAAGGTTGGCGACATTATTCACAAGGGAGAAGAAATCGCAAACCTTGAAGCCATGAAGATGGAGAATGCGATTATTGCTCCCTTTGACGGACAGATCAATGAGGTCTGTGTGAAACTGAACAGCTTTGTCGTTGAAGGTCAGCTGCTTTTTGTATTAGAAAAAGCGAAACTGTAAGTTTTTCCACGGAAACACTTGTTATCGTATAATCCCTGACCGCATAGCATACCGGACGAGATCTGCAATAGTCTGAATTTCAAGTTTGTCCATAATCTGCCGTCTGTGAGCTTCGACTGTTTTTACGCTCAGATTTAAATGCCGGGCGATTTTTTTTACGGAAAAACCTTCCACGATCATCTGGAGAACCTCTCTATGCCTCGGTGAAAAACTGTCAAGGGAACTTTTTTCCGGCGCTGGCGTCTCTGCAGCGCTGCTTTCCCCGGAGAGCATATCTGTGAAAGATGGACGCGATACCGAGGTGCCAAGGTATATACCGCCCCTTATTGCAGAAAGTATGGCTAAACACAGTTCATCTCCATCAACGTCACTCAGAATGTATGCAGAGGCGCCGGCATGGAGTGCCTTGCATACATAGTGTGAACTGCCGTCCAGGGAGAGGATGATAATCCGTACCTCGGGGAAATCATTCTTAATTTGTGCTGACAGGTCCGGTCCTTTCGGTCCGGATAACGCATTGTCAATCAGGACGATGTCCGGACGCTTTGCCGCGATTAACTGCAGCACTTCCTGCCCTTCGTCCGTTTCTCCGACAATCTGGATTCCTACGATGTCCTGAAGCAGAGAACGCACGCCTGCACGGGTAAGGGACTGTCTATGGGCGAGAATTATGGTAACAGGGTTCAGCAGGTCAGATGATATCTGCCAAACCGGACTTTTCTCTTCCCTATTTTTCAATAGCATACTTAAATTATAATATTAAGCATATGCATAATTAAAGCGCTTTTTCCCCTATGAGTGAAGAGAGTTATCAAATCAGCGGATGATTGTATCAGGAGGATGGGAATTGTTCATTCACCCTGCAGTGTAAATTCTTGAATATTTCCATGAGAACAGAGGGAAAGAAAATGACTCCCCCTCTGTTCTCATGGTACAATTTCCCGAGATGGTTCAATGTATTATGCATGGGCAAATTATTAAACCGGCAATAAGATCCCTGAAACTATGGGTATCAGCGAGGTGTTAAAAATGATGAGAACTCCTTTGCAGACTAAGGGAAAAGTTTATGCACTGGCATAAGAAGGACATCGATACGGTTTTCCGGGAATTACATTCATCACTTCAGGGAATATCAGAGGCTGAAGCAGGGAAAAGACTTGAGCAGTATGGCAGGAATCTCCTGCAAGAAGGAAAAAAGAAGTCGATGCTGGCCATGTTCCTTGATCAGTTCAGAGATTTCATGATACTGGTGCTCATAGCAGCAGCAGTGATTTCCGGTATTGTCGGCGAATTCTCGGATACCATTGCCATCATCGTTATTGTAGTCCTGAATGCAGTTGTCGGATTTATTCAGGAATACAGGGCGGAAAGGGCGATGGCGGCCCTGAAAAAGATGGCGGCTCCTTCGGCAACGGTAATACGCGAAGGAAAGCATGTACAAATACCGGCCGCTGACCTGGTACCGGGTGATATTGTCGTCCTTGAGGCAGGGGAAATCGTGCCTGCAGACCTTCGTCTGGTGGGGACGGCCCAGCTGAAGATAGAGGAAGCCGCGCTCACCGGGGAATCCGTCCCTGTTGAGAAACTGGAATCCCTGCTGGATGATGAGGCGCTTCCCCTTGGCGACAGGAAGAACATGGCGTATAAAGGTACGATTGTATCGTATGGAAGAGGGAACGGAATCGTTGTGGGGACAGGGATGCAGACGGAGCTCGGCAGGATTGCGACAATGCTGCAGGAAGAAGAGGAGGCAAAAACACCTCTCCAGAAAAGGCTTGCAGTATTCGGCCGTAAGCTTGCCATTGCCGTGCTCGCACTCTGCGCGGTGATATTTGTTGTAGGCATCCTCCGCGGAGAACAGACACTCCGGATGTTCCTTACTGCAATATCACTCGCAGTTGCTGCAATACCCGAGGCATTGCCTGCTGTTGTCACGATTTCCCTCGCCATCGGGGCGAAAAAGATGGTGAAACAGCATGCGCTGATCAGAAAACTGCCCGCGGTAGAAACGCTCGGTTCGGTAACCTATATATGTTCGGATAAGACCGGAACGCTCACCATGAATAAAATGACGGTCGAACAATATTATGCCGATGGGACGGTTTTAGGGGAGAAGAAGACGGGCAACGATGAAGATGAGCAAACGGTTGATTCTGAGCCGGACACAGGTTCCCGGCTTCACAGTTTCTCGGCGTCTCATTTACTGATGACTGCGATGGCGCTCAGCAACGACGCTGCTCTGGATAAGGATGGAAACGTAATCGGCGACCCGACAGAGACAGCGCTCTACGTTGCAGCGAAAGACGCAGGATTCGTAAAAGAAGCGATGAGAGAGGATTTTCCCCGGGTGGCTGAACTACCCTTTGATTCCGAAAGGAAATGTATGACGACCATACATACAATCCCCGATAATTTCCCTCCTTTGCCGGAAGGAGGATTGGGGAAGGTGACTGTTCCCCGGTATATTTCTTTCACCAAAGGGGCCATAGATGTTCTCATGGAAAAAGCGGATCTGGTTCTTGTCTCGGGAAAAATCAGGCCTATCGACAGACAGGAAATCAACGGGGTGAATGAGAGGATGGGAAATAACGGATACAGGGTCCTCGGTGTGGCAGTGAGAATATGGGAAAATCTGCCTCAAGAGATAGCACATTCAACCATGGAGACAGGACTTCTCTTTATAGGGCTTGTCGGTATTATGGACCCCCCCAGAGAGGAAGCGGTAGAGGCTGTGGCCGCCTGTATTACGGCGGGAATAAAGCCCGTCATGATAACGGGAGACCATCCTGTTACGGCAACCGCAATAGCACGGAGAATAGGGATCATAGGCTCTGATGGGAAAGCTGTTATTACGGGAAAGCTGCTGGAAAAGCTGTCTTTGGAAGAGTTCGAGGAACGGGTTGAGAATATAAGGGTTTACGCAAGAGTTGCGCCCGAGCAGAAGCTGAAGATCATCCGGGCGCTACAGGACAGGGGACAGTTTGTTGCCATGACAGGCGACGGCGTGAACGATGCCCCTGCATTAAAAAGGGCGGATATCGGTGTAGCAATGGGAATTACGGGGACGGACGTCGCAAAAGAAGCATCTCATATGATACTGCTCGACGACAACTTTGCGACCATCGTCAGGTCTGTAAAAGAGGGCAGGAAGATATTTGACAACATCCGGAAGTTCATCAGATATACCATGACCAGCAATTCAGGAGAGATATGGACTATATTCCTGGCGCCTTTTCTCGGATTGCCAATCCCTCTTCTGCCGATACACATCCTGTGGGTCAATCTCGTAACAGACGGCCTGCCAGGTCTCGCGCTTGCTGCCGAACCGGCTGAAAAAGATATCATGAAAAGGCCGCCGCGGCATCCGCAGGAGAGTATATTCACAGGGATGTGGCTGGAGATAATCTGGGTAGGCCTTCTCATGGGTGCAGTGTCGATATTCACACAGGCATGGGCGATCAGAACAGGCATTGGACACTGGCAGACAATGGTGTTCACAGTGCTGTGTCTCAGCCAGATGGGAAATGTCCTTGCCCTGAGGTCCGAGAAGGAATCCCTGTTTTCTCAGGGGCTATTTACGAACAAGCCGCTTGTTGGAGCCTTTCTATTGACCATATTACTCCAGATGGCAACGATTTATGTGCCGTTCCTGAACCCGATTTTCAAGACGCAGCCGTTAAGTGCATCTGAACTGTCAATAACGCTTGGATTATCGACAATCGTATTTTTTGCGGTGGAGGTTCAGAAGTGGGTGAAGAGGAAGAAGGGAGGGTGATAGAGAAGGCAGATACCCGACCATTGATAAGTGCTATCTCCGGCCGGGTATCAGTGAGTATTTCTGTTAATAAACGGGACCGTACACTGTTACATTATTTTTTTCGTCAGTTTCACCAATATTCTCAAAAATATCCAGCACTGCAATGAGATATTTGCCGGATATGCTTCCGGTAAGCGTATGCCTGAAGTTGATAGTCTTGCTTTTCCCTGCCTTGATCTTGCCGAATGGCGACTCTTTGAGAACCGCATCAGCCTGATCGAGCACAGCGTCATCTGACAAATAATATCTTATCACGGACTTCTTTGCTTTCATGCTTCCGAGGTTGGTAACAGTCAGGCTACCCTTTAACTTACAGAGTGTTTCACTGTTGTTATTGATAGAACAGTACTGCTCTGCATGCAACCATTCACCTGTAAGGTCGGGACCTACAATTTCTTTTACCGCAAAATCAGCTTTGACCTGTCTGATTCCATCACCAATAGTCAGAGAGCAGGTCATGCCTGTTACGATATCGCAGCCTTCCCAGTGAAGGAAGTTGAAATGGTCATAGTCCGGGGTAACAGTAAGGGTAACCGGGGTGCCGGGCTCATATAACTCAGTGCAGTCTCCGGGGCAGTTTATTCCCGGACCCGTTACCACGCCGCCTCCATGGGGAATGATGTATACTCTGAGGTTGAAATTTTCAACAATCAGACTCTGGGCGACTGCATTCCAGAAACCGGGATAATTCACAAAGTTTGCGCTTGAAGTATTGCCCAACGGCGGAGCCTGACCGATAGTTGAAAAAAGGTCATAACCGGCTGACCAGGAATCCCCTCCGCCACCGGAGATAACGTCCTGCTCTATGGCAAAGTTTGCGCTCGAAGAGGCTGCATGGAGGATCCCGGCAAATGCCAGCAACATCGTTGCTGAAATGAGGAAGCATAGGCAGTGCCTATACTTTTTTCTATATTTCATCATTTTATCACCTGCCTGTTTTTTCCTGTAGCAGGATCACAGATCCCGCACTGTTCATAGAATTCCTCCTTTTACCAGAGAGTTCTCCATGCATAAGCATCCCCTGCATCTTTGGCACAGACTTCAAGGGTATCTGCTGTTGCTCCAGCACCAGTAATACCATTAGTAAACCATAACATGCCTCTGATATTAGGCCCATTTGCAGCATCACAGAGAGGTTTTGAAATTACATCGCGAACTCTGACACCATTTCCAGTAACAGTACCTATAGCATCGACATTGCCGCTTTCATCAATTGTGAGTACTGGATTATCGGTACCATTATAGATTTGAAAAACGTTAGTGCCATTATTGTCGTTATCAAGATCAATATAAACATCACCGTTGCTGTAAAGGTCCAGAGAAGTTCCTGTTGTCAAAATCTCCCCGATATTACCACCGAGAGATATGTCCGCAATGGCATCAACCCAACTATCTACCGAAGCAGTCGCATTGAGGCCATTGCCAGCACCGGCAACTATACCGAGGGTACCGGTCATGGAATCGCCGGTCACATTCACATAAGTAGCATCGTGGTTGTGTGCTGCTGCAAGATTAGCGTCGGTCTGGTTACAATCTAAAGCTGTACCACCTGCATTTGCTCTACACCACAGGTTTGCAGTTGTTGCACCAACCTGCGGGTCGCTTTCCGCACCGGGAGTTGCATTGCAGTTGATGACCGAACCATCGCTGACACACCATCCGCCTGCTGCAAGGGTGTTTACCTGGGGATCGGCTTCGATGAGCACCGGAGGTGTCTGGGCACAATTTACTGCAGTTCCGTCACTGGTACACCAGGATCCTGCTGCGAGTGTTCCCACCTGAGGGTCAGTTTCTGTGATGCCTGTGGGAGCTGAGCAGGTCCATGCGGTTCCGCTCCACATCATGAACTGATTGGCAGTACAGCCATTCTGCCCGATGTCCGAGAAGTTGACACAGCCGGGGCAAACAAGGTCCATTGCCATATCCGAAGTAAATGCGTAACCAACGCTGGTAAGCTGAACCCTTGGCGTCATCTCCGCATCCGACCCCACTCTGACTCCGAGCCAGTAAGGAACGTCAAAGGCCAGAGGAGTGAGCGTACTCAACGATCCGAGAATTACACTGTAGATTCCCCCACTGACATCAACATTCTGTGTCTCTGTCCATATTGCTGTTCCGCCTGCAACTGTGGTATAGAAAGTAAATGTCATAGATACAGTCCCGTCGACCGGTGATCCCGTTGCATTGGTCAGATACCCCTGATAGTTGATGGTGTAAGGGATTGCCGCATTTGCTTGAGAGAAGCCAAGAGCGAACAGGAATACCATTGTGAAGATGCCGGATAATATCATTGCCTTAGTTTTCATTTTTGCCTCCTTTGATGCTTTAATAGAAAGTTCCTTTTGAAATAATTACCCCTTCAGGTGCCTGCTGCAAAACACCTCCTTTCATCTCAAGTAATCAACCCACACCGCATGATTTCTAAATTTAAAGTATTGCTTTTAAAATAAATTCTAATATATTGTTAGATAATAATTTATCATAGAAATAACAAAATATTACCCTTCTGTCAAGTTTTTGTAAATTTGCAGGGTCCATAAAAGACCATAAGAGAGTATCAGAACAGATGATGTCTTCACAAAACCCGCAAAAATGGAGAGGTTTTAGTTATTATCAGAACGAACTGATCCCATGCTTTTCTTGACAGGTGCATCCGATGAGTGTGGCAGGTGTGACATGAATGTTTCACCATGCAAGAAATGGAGTATGTCTTAATTATAACGGCGGTTTTATCTTTACCATTGGCTGATTATTATGATATTCTTCATTATGTCAACGCTATATTGTTCTCGCTTGAGAGTCTTACAATTACTGCAACTATTGTTTGCACTGTCTCTGGGGTCCCTGCTTGCATAATTTCTATACGATGCTACCGTCACTTATTATTAAGGGTAAGAAGATTCGTGTTCCGATAATCCAGGGCGGTATGGGGGTTGGTGTTTCCCTCTCTCCGCTCGCACGTGCAGTTGCTCAGGAGGGTGGGGCAGGGATTGTTTCGAGTGCATGCATCGACAGGATCGTTTCAAAAAGAACCGGCAGGAAAGTCAACTCCTACGAAGCTGCATATGAGGAGATATCGCTCTCGAAAGCATCCGGAGGATTTGCCGGAATCAATATCATGGTCGCACTTATCCGCGACTTTGAGGACTCGGTGCGCGGCTCAATCGACGCAGGCGCCGATTTTATCATTTCCGGCGCAGGACTTCCCTTGAGCCTCCCTGCGATACAACCGCCAAAGGATACGGCTCTTATTCCGATTGTATCATCTGTCCGAGCGTTAGAAATTATCTGCAAAAAATGGGGTAAACTCGGTTACCGCCCTGATGCGGTAGTACTTGAAGGACCTCTTGCCGGCGGGCATCTCGGGTTCAAGCCGGAACAAATCGATTTAGAATCCAACACACTCGAAAATCTGCTTCCCCCAGTGAAGGATGCGGCGAAAAAATACGGTGATTTTCCGATTATCGTTGCAGGCGGAATTTACACCTATGAGGACATTCATCGCTTCATTGCTATGGGAGCGGACGGGGTTCAGATGGGGACCCGGTTCCTTGCAACCGAAGAGAGCAGCGCATCAGAAGTTTACAAGCAGGCGGTCATTGATGTCAGTCAGGAGGATATTGTGGTCGCAATAGACCCTGGTTCTCCCTGCGGTCTCCCCTTCAGGGTCATCAGACAGTCCCCCATGTACCAGTCTGCCATAAAGAAACTGAGGAAACCGAAATGTGACAAGGGATATGTTCTCCTCAAGGACGCTGAAGGAAAGTTCAACCGCTGTCCTGCCAAAGAGAGCAATGAGCACCATTTCTGCATCTGCAACGGCCTCCTGAGTTCTGCAGGCTATAACCCCGACAAAGAAGAATCGCTCTACACAGTCGGCACGAACGCCTACCGCGTCGACAAAATTGTTTCGGTAAAAGACCTGATGGATGAACTGCAGGGCAAGGTTGTTACACCGACCTCATAGCTAACCAATTTTAATCAAAGAATTCCTCGAAGTTCAGCTTCGGCTGTTACGAATGTTCTCATTATTCTGTCATTCCCGCTTGTCGGGAATCCTTCCGGAGCATAGGTTCTATAACGACAATACAGGAATGGAAGGAAAGATTCCGGACAAGCCGGAATGACAAGAAGCGGCGTTGCCTCGCGAGTTCACTCGCAATAAAAACTGGTTATCGCCGGATTGCGGTAATAACAGATCGACTATGGTATATTTAAATATGCTGAATCAAATACTCATTATTGAAGACGACAGGAAAATTGCGAAGATTGTAAAGGTCTATCTCGAAAACGAAGGGTTCAGGGTTGTCACTGCCGAAAAGGGAAAAGATGCCCTGGAACTTGCATATAAAGAAGTCCCTTCACTTGTTGTGCTCGACCTGATGCTCCCCGATATGAGCGGGGAGGAACTCTCTCAGGATTTAAGGGAGATCGGAGACTTTCCTATCATCATGCTTACTGCAAAATCTTCGGAGGAGGAGAGGGTTGCAGGGTTTTCGCTCGGCGCAGACGATTATGTGGTCAAACCCTTCAGCCCAAGAGAACTTGTTGCCCGGGTGAAAGCAGTAATGAAAAGGTCTCGGACAAAAGACGTATCTCAGGCAAAGACGCTGAGCTTCAATGAAGGATTGCTTACCATAGACAGCAGGAACTATGAAGTGAAGAAGCAGGGCCTGCCGGTGATGGTGACACCGACTGAATTCAAAATCCTCTTTGTGCTTGCAAACGCCAGAGGAAGGGTATACACGAGGAGCGAACTGGTCGAAAACGCTCTTGGATATCAGTTCGAGGGGTATGAACGAAGCATCGATGCCCATATTAAAAATATCAGGCATAAAATAGAGGACGATACGAGGAATCCTCTCTTTATTCAAACAATCTACGGTGTGGGGTATAAGTTTACCGGCAACACAGATGATTAAAAGCCTCTGGGTAAAGTTCCTTCTGCTCCTCCTTGCTGTCTCGATTATCTCTCTTTCATCCGCCATGATTTTACGGGAACTCATCACCAGTGATTTCACAGAATATCTCGAAGGGGAAAGGGAAGACAGAGTTTATCGTATTATGGCGGCGGTGGAAGGCGCGTACGAGGAAAATTCAGGATGGAATGAGCATGCGCTGAAGAAAAATACTGTATGGGCTTTGCTGCTCGGTTATGAAATAAAGATCAAGGGTCTCGATGAAAAGGTGCTTATGAATACACACACCGCGGTTGAATCTCTTGCTCCACTCATGAAAAGGAGAATTCTTGCGATAACGGATTTTTCTCCGGAAGCGGTTGTGACAAGGGAAGACCCATTTATGAATTATCCCCTCTTCCTCGGCGGCTTGAATATCGGGAGTATTGATGTAAGGCTGGTGACCTACCAGAGTGGACAGAGAAAAGAGACAATATTTATGGGAAGGTCGAACAAATTTCTTATCCTCGCGGTTTTTGCCCTTGGAGGATTTTCACTCCTCCTGAGTTTTTTCTTCTCAAAGAGGCTTACGGATCCGATTAAGAAACTTACTGTTGCTGCGCAGTCTATCAGGGAGGGTAAAATGCACAGCAGGGTCTTGGTTTCGGGAAATGACGAGATAAGCGACTTGGGAAAGGCCTTTAACACCATGGCAGCGCATCTGGAGATACAGGAATCGTTGCGCAGGAAATTAACCGCCAACATCGCCCATGAACTGAGAACGCCTCTCACTGTGATCCAGGGAGAGATCGAAGGCATGGTGGATGGTCTTATAAGGGCAGACCGGGAAAAGCTCCTCTCTCTTCATGAGGAAACCACGAGGCTCAAGAAGATCATTGAGGGGATCGAAGAACTGTCGCGGGCTGAAGCAAGCGCCCTCGTACTGAGAAAAGAGAAGATAGCCCTTCAGGGATATCTCCATGCAATACAAGAACGGTACACGAAAATTTATAGAGATAAAGGAGTATCCCTTGCGATTGACTGTAGGGAATCCGCAACTCTTTATGCAGACCCTGATAAATTGAGTCAGGTTCTCATAAATCTTCTGACCAATGCACTGAGGGCCACCGGTCACGGCGGAAGGGTCGTAATCACTGCCGGAACAAAAGACTCGGAGAAATTTCTCTCGGTTGCCGACACAGGGACCGGTATCAAAAAAGAGGACATCCCGTTCATATTCGAAAGATTCTACCATGATTATGAAGGCGGTCTGGGCATCGGGCTTGCGATTACCAAGGAGATTGTCGAGGCGCACGACGGAAGGATAGAAGTAGAAACTGAGGAAGGTAAAGGGTCCGCTTTTACCGTCTATTTCCCGGAATTCACAAGTTCTTCATAATTGCTTCGACGCCTCTTCATAAAAGTCTGGTACGATCACAGTAAAGAACCATAAAGAACTATGAACGGAGGTAAAATGGATGCGAAAGTGGCTAACAGGGAGCCTCGCTTTACGCATATTCCTTGTCCTGATTTCTGCCGGTTCTTCCGGGCATGGATGAAATGAGTTGTGATACAATATTGTATATGAGAATGATACCGCTATGAAGAAGAGAAACATATATCTTTGCATTCCTGGATTTTTTCTGTCTCTGTATATAATCTTCTTTGCGTATGAATACTCATATGCCCAACAGGCGCAGAAGAATCAGACTCAGACGGAATGCCAGCCAACCTATGGAGATTATAAACGCGGGGACAAATGGGGATGGTACGGTGCGAAGAAGGTGGTGAAGAATCCTGTTGAAGCACAACAAGTACTCGAAAGATTCTTTATCCATCACAGAACTCTTAAAGTCGGCATAATAAAGGAGCGTATCCATTTTTATGAAGCGCATATTATTAACGTGAATGGTACGCTTGTCGATATCATCATCATTGACAAGAGGAACGGCAGAATACGCTCAGCATACTAACTATCGTCTGTTTATAAACTATAAAAAAATCAAAAGACTGTCATTCCCGCAATCCCGAAAGCTTTCGGGAGTCGGGAATTCTTCCTGGAAGCCATCGGAAAGATTCCGGACAAGCCGAAATGACAAATGAACGTTCAAAAATCCGCATTTATAAACACGAACTATCCTCTTCAAGTACTAGAGTTATTTCAACCCCAGGACATCCTGCATGTCGTATAACCCCGCAGGTTTTTTATGGACCCACATGGCAGCACGGAGCGCTCCCCGCGCAAAGGTGTCACGGCTGGATGCCTTGTGGACGATCTCAATCCGCTCTCCGAGTCCTCCGAAAATTACGGTATGTTCTCCGACTATGTCTCCCGCGCGTACGGTCTGAATGCCTATTTCTTTTGTCTTCCTCTCGCCGATGATTCCTTTTCTTGCGTAGACTGCGACATCGTCAAAATTTCTGTTTAAAGAAGATGCAATGACCTGGGCCATTTTGAGTGCGGTCCCGCTCGGTGCATCCTTCTTCATACGGTGATGCGCTTCGATGATCTCGATATCGTATGCATCTCCGAGTACCTTCGCAACGTCCTGCAGTACCTTCAGGAGTAAGTTAACCCCCGTGCTCATATTCGATGCCATAACGCAGGGTATTTTCTTTGTAAGTTTTGAGACAGTACTGAGATCGTCTTTGGTGAAACCGGTGGTGCCTATCACTATGGCTTTACCCTTCGAAGCCGCTATTTTCAGGTGTTCGAGAGAAGCTTCGACCGTAGTGAACGAGATCACGACATCTGCCCCGCTGATGATCGATGAGAGATTCTCGGCAAGTGAAATGCCTGTCTCTCCAATACCGACAATGGGTCCGATATCCCTGCCGATATCTTTATGTCCTTTGCGTTCGAATGCTCCTGCAAGTTTCAGGTCTTTATAGTCTTTTGCAAGAGCAGTAATCCTGCTCCCCATCCTTCCTGTTGCTCCTGCTACTGCTATCTTAACCATATAGGTCTCCTTTCACAGCCGATAAGAAACGCTGCACTTTTCTCTTCAATCAATCTCTGTTTTTTCTTCTTCTGTTTCTGATGTGGTGCCTGCTATTCTGTATTCATCAAGGACCCATTTCCCGAGATCGATGAGCTTGCACCGCTCGGAACAGAACGGCTTCCAGGGATTTTCTTCCCAGGTAGTTTTCATTTTGCAAATTGGACAGGTGACTCGCATAGTGAACCAGTTATCAATAGTACCGGATGGGAATAATTCTGTCACGGAAAGAATATATCATGTGTCAACATTCTGTATCTTTTCCCCTGATTTTTTCAAGTTATTTATGATGAGTTCCGATACGATCCCATTTATTGTACCTGTGAGCGTACCGAGAAGAACGATCAGGGGCGTGATGAGGAGAACGGCCTCAATCCGCTGGATAAAGAGAACATAGGCAAGCAGTAATTGGGCGCCGTTGTGGAACAGGGCGCCAATGAGACTCAAGCCGGTTGCACTGAAAATACGGGGAGTCAGGGATGCAAAAAATCCCATGGAAAGGGTGCTCAGAATGCCTCCCCCAAGGCTGAGGAGAAAAGCAGGACCGAGAAACGTCCCGTTCAAAATTGAGGCAAGAACTACCCGGATAAGAGTGACGGTTACTGCTGCACGCAGGCCATAGAAGAGCAGTGTTATGAGGGTGACAATATTCGCGAGACCGAGACGCAACCAGGGGACGGGTGACGGGAACATACTCTCGAACCCGTGAAGAGCAAGGGCGTATGCGGAGAGCAGCGCTATATGGTATCTATTCGGTGACTGCATCAGGCTCGGAACCCATTTTTCTGTTCTTACCGACAGTGAGGAGAACCTTGTTCGGAAGGCATGTGATAACGCCGTGTTCAACCCAACCCTGCTGTATGCATAGCCTATTCTGACAGGGAGATTCAACTACCCGCACCCGGTGGTTTCTTATTTCAATAAGCGTTGTCCCCTGAGGTCCCTGGACTGAGACAGTCTTCTCTTCATCCAAAGGCAATACATATTCAAGGTTGCCGTCGACATCTATTTCCACAGAGTTGCCCCCAGGAATCAGTGATCTGACAAAAATCAAACCGAGCAGGGAAAGAAGAATCAGGATGGAGAAGAGAACCCTGTCAGCGACCGTGGTGAATTTAAGGATTTCTCTGAAATTCAATTTTTCCTCTCAAGTCAGGAGTGATGTGCACTTTCCCCTGATTGTCAACAATGACGCCTCCGTATCCGAACGTTTTCAGGATACGAAGACCCTTCTCGGGACCAAGAATAAAGATTCCGGTTGAGAAAGAGTCGGCAAGAAATCCCTCCGGAGCTATTACCGTAACACTACGGCACATGCTGGCAGGGCGTCCGGTCATCGGGGACAGAATATGATGATACCGTATGCCATCACTGATGAAAAACCGTTCATAGTCTCCGGAAGTGGATACGGCTGCATCGGTAAGCTCTATAGTAGCCATAATATCGTCCTCAGTACCCGTTGCCCTGGAATTCCGTATCCCGATCTTCCACGGTCTCCCGTCAGGTTTCAGGCCAAATACCCTTATATCACCTGCGATTGCGACTATCCCTGACGATATGCCTTGCTGTTTCAGCTCATCAGTTGCTCTGTCAGCAGCATATCCTTTTGAGATGCCGCCCGGGTCTATCATCATGCCCGGTTTCCGCAGATATACCGTGGAGGCATTTTTATTTATGACGACATTTCGATAGTTCACAAGGGGGAGTGTTTTCGTCAGGGCGCCATTTTCAGGTTTTTGCTTCGTATGAAAATTATAGAGCAGTGTCAAAGGCCCTGTGGTTATATCAAAAGCTCCCTCAGTTTTTTCAGAGACAAACAGCGCCTGACTGATTAAAGATAATATGCCAGGAGAGACCTTCAGATCGGAGACGCCGGCTGATTTGTTTATTGAGGTTATCTCGCTCTCAGGAGAATAGAAATCAGCCTGCTTCTCAATTTCACCGATTGTATGGAACGCATCTTCTATTGCATTCTCGGCTGCACGCTCTGAGCTGGTAACAACTGTTATCGTGACGATAGTGTTCATCAGCATTCTGCTTTTGTGGTAAATGCGGTCCTTTTTCGAAGAGCAGGCGGGAACTGTGCACAGGAGACAGGACAGTGCAAAGGACACAAGGAAGCATGCAATTTTCATGTTATGTTTACTGGTATCGGGTGTTGATGGATGAGCCATGATTTCCCTCAGTTACTTTCCTCCTTGGGGGAAGGGCTGCAGAATAAAATCTCTATGCTTCCGCCACTTTTATCGGTTCTGTCTGCAATAATTTCTTTCTTAAAAATATACCGGTGTAAGAAGCAGGATTTGCACAGATTTCCTCAGGGGTGCCGCTTGCTACGACGATACCGCCGTCTTCCCCGCCTTCCGGACCGAGGTCGATGATATAATCAGCTGACTTTATTACCTCCAGATTATGTTCGATAATAAGAACGGTATTCCCTGCATCGATAAGACAATTGAGAACGTTCAGCAGCCTCTGTATATCGGAAAAATGAAGCCCTGTTGTGGGCTCGTCAAGGAGATAGAGTGTGTGGCCTTTTGAACTTTTACCCAATTCCCGCGATAGCCTTACCCTCTGTGCTTCTCCACCCGAAAGTGTTGATGCGGGCTGGCCAAGCTGCAGATAGCCAAGTCCGACATCTTCGAGTATTTCGAGCTTCCGGTGTACAGGCGGGATTGACGAAAAAAATTGTAATGCTTCGGATACGGTCATCTCAAGGATTTCTGCAATATTCTTCCCCTTATACTGTATTTCAAGCGTCTCTTTATTGTACCGTTTACCTTTACAGGTGTCACAGGGGATGTATACATCGGGCAGAAAATGCATCTCTACCTTGATCAGACCGTCCCCCCTGCATGCTTCACACCTGCCCCCGGAAAGGTTGAAACTGAAGCGCGAGGATGTATATCCTCTGACCTTGGAGTCAGGCACTTGTGCAAAAAGGTCCCTGACGAAAGAGAAAACGCCGGTATAGGTTACCGGGTTCGATCTCGGAGTTTTACCGAGCGGTGCCTGATCGACACTGATCACGCGTTCTATCTTCTCGATACCAGTAATTTCTCTGTGTCTGCCTGGTATCACTTTGCTCCTGTAAATGGTCCTGCAGAGGGACTTGTAGAGTATTTCGAACACAAGGGTGCTTTTTCCCGAACCGGAAATGCCGGTCACACAGGCGAGGATACCGAGAGGGACTGTAACGTCAATATTCCGGAGGTTGAATTCAGAAGCGCCGAGAATCCGGATACAGTCCTGCGGGCGTCTCCTCACCGTGGGAACATCTATGGAGAGAAGACCACTCAGATAACGGCCCGTTAATGAATGGCCATTCCTTCCGATTTCTTCAGGCGACCCGGAGGCAACGACCCAACCGCCCCTGTGTCCTGCTCCCGGTCCCATATCGATTACATAGTCAGCCCACCGTATCGTCTCTTCATCGTGCTCTACCACCACCACCGTGTTCCCGGCATCCCTGATAGCCGAAAGACTTTCCAGGAGTTTTCCGCAGTCTCTCGGATGCATGCCGATGCTCGGTTCATCGAGTATATAGAGTACCCCCGTAAGAGATGAACCCATCTGTGTCGCAAGTCTGATCCTCTGAGATTCTCCACCGGAGAGCGTGAGCGAAGAACGGTTCAGGTTCAGATATCCGAGGCCAACCCTTTTGAGAAAAGAGAGGCGGTCTTTCACCTCTTTCAGAACCCGTAACGCAATAATCTGTTCACGATCGCTCAGTTTCAGGTCACGGATAAAGACTTCCGCTTCTTTGACAGACATCTGTGCAAATTCTCCAATGTTTATTCCCTGTATCCTGATGCCCAGGGCTTCCTTCCGGAGCCGAAGACCGTTGCAGAGTTTGCAATAACGGTACTCTTCCAGTTCGGAAGTGTCTTCTTCAATATTCTCATATCCGAGCCCCCTGCACCTCGAACAGGCGCCCTGACTGCTGTTAAAAGAAAAGAACATAGGGGTTATTTCCGGATAGCTGATCCCGCACTGCAGACACACGGCAGATTTTGAAAAAAGAATGTCGTTGTCTCCCTCCAGAAGATTTATGAGAACTACGTCTGAGTAACTGAGCGCTGTTTCGATTGCCTCATTTATTTGCCGTTCGATTCCGTGTTTTATAATCAGCCTGTCGATTACAATCTCTATCGTGTGGCGCTTATGTCTCTGTAGACTGATATCCTGTGTAAGGTCTGTCATCTCCCCGTCAATCCGCGCACGGATAAACCCTTCACGGCGCATTTTCTGGAGTTCTTTCTTGTATTCGCCTTTTCTTTCCCGGACGACAGGAGCAAGAACCTGGATTCTGCTTCCTTCGGGAAGGGACATTACGGATTGCAGAATGTCCTGCGATCCCTGTTTTGTTATACCGGCGCCGCAGTGATAGCAGAACTGTTTCCCTATCCGCGTGTACAGCACGCGCATATAATCATAAATCTCAGTTATGGTACCGACTGTAGAGCGGGGGCTTTTACTGACAGTTTTCTGGTCTATCGAAATGGAGGGAGAAAGCCCCTCGATATAGTCAACATCAGGCTTGCGAAGCTGTTCTATGAACTGTCTCGCATAGGTGGAAAGACTCTCGACGTACCGCCTCTGACCTTCTGCAAAAATAGTATCAATGGCAAGGGAAGACTTCCCGGAACCTGACGGACCGGTAATTACGGTTATCGCCTCCCGCGGTATCGAAACGTCAATATTTTTGAGATTATGCTCCCGTGCTCCCTTTATAAAGAGGAAATCCTGCATTGGTCTAACCATTTAGTATACCACACAGAAAAACTGCGGCGGGAGGAGATATATCTGATGTATTTTTAAAGAGAAGTGTTGTAATATAATCAAATGAAAAGGATTCTTATCCTCATGATCTTATGCCTGATCCCATCTTCTGTATGGGCTCAGCCGGCGATAACGATTGATGAACAGACTTATGATTTTGGGACGATAAAGCCAACCGCTTCAATTGCGTACGATTTCGAATTTTCCAATAACGGCACAGAAGACCTTGTGATCGAAAAGCTTGTCCCATCCTGAGGGTGCGAAGCAGCGGTGGCCAGTTCGAGCCGCCTGAAACCCGGCGAAAAAGGATCTATTTCTGTAAAAATAGATCTCCGGGGAAAGATGGGGCAATTGACGAAAACCGTGCAGGTTTTCTCAAACGACCCGTATAAAAAGATTCTCACACTTGTGATCAAAGCACTCATACAACCGCAATAACTCAGTCTTCACTTCTCTTCCAGACTGCACCTGCGAACAATTTTATGGGTAGTACAGAATAAAATAAAGTATGTGTCCCCTGATAAGAACGATCATAGTGTTTCTTTTCATGAGAACAGGTACAATATTTATATGGCGCTGAAAGATCAATGTCCTGGAAGCAGAGAAATACGGGTTCCTTATCCTGAAGAAATTGCCTGTCTCTGGTGCGGCACAGTATCGGAGATATGGTCTGATGAGGTTGAAATCTTCTGTAAAGGGTGTGGGAAGAGTATATCGAGGGAAATGAAGTCAACCTGCATCGAGTGGTGTCCCGTCGCCAGAGAATGTATCGGTCAGGAAAAATATGAGAGACTCATGAAAGGCCTGAAAAAGAAAACCTGATTTTAAGCACATCTTTTTAACAGGATAGCCTATAGAGAATCATTCTTCCAAAATGAGGTATAGTTTAATTAGTTAGCTTCTGCTTGAACGTAATCCCTTAACTCCTTGACAATAATGGATAAATACTTATAACATCTCCAAATGTTAGGGAAAATGATTCTTTTTTTACTTATCTCTCTAGGCATTTTTTCTGCCGGAGCATTTATTTCGGGTGCTTCATCAGCGCAGACACTCTCCTGTTCAAAATGCCATACTGATATCGAAAAAGGCCATAAGTATAAGCATCCTGCGATAAATCTGGGGTGTTCCTCATGCCATATGCCAGGGGATGGGAGGAACCATCCAAAAGACAAGGAGAGCATGAAGCTAAGATTCAACATACCGCAGCTTTGCTTCCAGTGTCATAAGGAAAAGAAATTCACAGGCAAGTATGTCCATCTGCCGACAGAACGGGCTATGTGTATGATGTGTCATGATCCGCATCATTCGGATGTTGAGGACTTGCTCAGAAACGAGCCACAGGAACTCTGCTACCGATGTCATGCGAAGGAAAAATTCACCAAGAAATATGTCCATAAGGTGGCATTGGGCGGGTGTGGATTACGGTGTCATAGCCATCACGCCAGTGATTACTCGCATCTCCTTTCTTCTGACATCGGCGATTTATGCATCGGATGTCACAGGATTCAGGAGTCCGGTTCCCATATAGTCTCACTGCCGGGAGGGAAAGTTCATCCCGTATTCTCGGAAAAAGACCCCAGGAACCGCAAACAAAAAATGACTTGTACAAGCTGTCATAACCCGCATTGCTCGCAATACCATAAATTGTTTACTTACAAGCGTATTTGTGGCAGGTGCCATAAAAGTTATTAACTATTCTGCAGAGAATACCCAGGCCAGATGCTGGAAGGAAGTTATTTATTGATGATGACTTCAGATTTTACAGTCTTGGTATACTCACCATCGGAAATCATCGTATAGAGAGTACAGTAACCGGTTGGCATGTCTTCAGAGACGGTGAATTTTACCGTGGAACTGTATGTCCCCTGTTCACGTGACCGTTCTCTTTTATCGAGTTCAAAACTCTTGCTTCTATTGGTAAGTATTCTTGTTTCAGTAATCGCAAATGACTTCAAAGTCTCAGGACCCAGTAATGTATAGTTTACACTGGCTTCAACCTTTGCCCCTGTTTCAGTGATCTGAGGAGTAATGGTTGAATCATTGATAATAAGCGAAGCTCTTTTATCGAAATCTCTTGTTTCTTCAGCTTTTTTATCCTGTTTCCTCTGCTCTTCGGCCTTCTTTTCGAGTTCCCTTATCTTATCTTCAACCTTCCGGTCAATTTCTTTCTTTTTCTCTGCTTTCTTGTCTTCCTTCTGTAATTCTTCGGCCTTTTTTAGTTTATCCTGCTTTTCTTCAGCTTTTTTCTTCTCTTCCGGTTTTGTCTCTTCAGCCTGTTTAATATTATATTTCAATCGCCTCGCAGCCTCGTCACCATTTTCCAGTTGTCTGTCTACATACTGGATTTTTGCTGTTTTTACCACATCTAAAATAAAAGATCCTACGATAAAGCCTCCGACATTACCGGCGACGACTTGCCCCAAAGCGCCGCCGGTGAGCACTTGGAGCATGTGGTTCCTTTCAGATTTATTATTGAGAGATGTAGAAGAACAGCCCCAAAAAAACAGGACGATAAAGAGAAAAGAAAAAAGTGTAAGACCGCGGATATTCACCTTAAATATTCCTTAGTTATGCTAATTTACTATCTTTTTTCAATGATTGTCAAATAAGAACCTGTATTCTTCAGGACAGAAAAAACATGAAGAGGAATATTTTATCCTTTTATGGCAGGCATAAAGAATAGAATGGGACCGGTTAACGGGGACTCATGACCATTTGCCGGAAATCTATGACGATTGCTGCAATTCAGCCACTGCCTTCTTTAACACAGATGCAGAATGTGAGAGCGCTTTTTGCTCATCCGGCAGGAGTGAGGCTTCCAAAACCTTTTCCACTCCGTTCTGCGTGAGAAGAGCCGGAACTCCCATACATACGTTTTCTATGCCGTATTCGCCCTGCAAAAGTGTCGAAACCGTCAAGACACTTCTCCTGTTATGGAGAATCGATTCGATAATCTTTACCAGCGCCAAGCCGATAGCATAATATGTTGCGCCCTTGTAATCGATGATGTGATATGCTGAATTCCTTACCTCTTCGATTATTTTCCTGCGCTCTTCAGTATGGTTCCTGCAATTTCCACACATGCTGCAATAAGAATTAAAAGGAATGCCGGCGATGTTCGTGAGGGACCACGCGGCAAATTCGCTGTCGCCGTGCTCCCCGAGTATGTATGCGTGGACATTGTGAACATCCACATTGCAGTGCAGGCCGAGCAAATAGCGGAAGCGCGCGCTGTCCAGAACAGTACCCGATCCTATTACCCTGCCGCGCGGGAGTCCTGATTTTATGAGCGTAGCATAGGTGAGTACGTCAACAGGATTGCTGACCACCACAATAACCGCTTGCGAATCGTGTTTCACGATTTCTTCAACTATTCCTTCGATTATCCCGGCGTTTCTCTGGAGAAGGCTGAGGCGTGATTCTCCCGGCTTTTGATTTGCACCGGCTGTGAGAACGATTACCTGCGCATCTGCGTAATCAGAAATGCACCCGGTCCGGATATGCACCGCAGGAAGAAAGGGAAGGCCGTGTGCAAGATCAAGAACCTGCCCCTCCATCAACTCCCGGCTCTTGTCAATAAGGACAATCTCATCGGACAGGCCTCCCTTGGCAAGAGCATACGCAAAAGTTGACCCCACAGCTCCTGCACCGACTATCACCACTTTCCGACTTTTCCATTGTCCCTTTTTTGCAGTTGTCATGTAGTTACCATTATACCGTATTGACCTTCTCCCAATAAACTGTGCAACTGAAAATTGGAGAATTCTGGCAAAATAA
>JAVHLL010000006.1 GCA_031082155.1 Thermodesulfovibrionales bacterium
CAATGGGGAAAGAAACCCCTAAAAGAATTTACACATAAAGATTGACACTACCCAGTGCATCAACGTGTTGACTTTTGTTCCCCATGAGGTACAATTATGCTAAACACTACGGCAAGGGAGGATGCGAATATGGCAAAAGCAAAAAAGGTGAAACAGTTAAGTTTTGAGACAAAAGACAAGATCGGAATGCTTTCAGCGGTTACTGCTGCGATCGCTGCAGCAAAGGTTGATATTACCGCAACTTGCGCATACGGGATGGACCGTGACGCCTATTTTATGTTAATCACCAGCAGCAATGCAAAGGCGAAGAAGGCGCTCGGCAAGTTGGGTATTCCTGTCGAAGAAGAGGACGTGGTTTTGGTAGAACTGCCGAACAGACCGGGAGCATTACAGCAGGTCGCGAAAAAAATTGCGGACAGCGGGATTAATATACAGTATATGTATGCAACAGCCGCTTCCGGCAAAACATCAACAGGGGTGCTCGCTACGGACAATGACGCAAAAGCAGTGAAGGTCATTAATAAATAAAGTCCAAAATAAGAATAAAAAAATTCACTGCGAGTGATATTCTTGAGATTGCCACGTCACTCCGTTCCTCGCAATGACATTGTGTCTTTTCGTCATTGTGTGTCATCTCTGAAAGTGCATACCGTTGTCATTGCGAGCGAAGCGAAGCAATCTCTTCTTTGCGCCGTTTAGGGAAATGTTTTCATACACAGCCTATATTCTCAGTTTCCCTGTTTGTCTGATAAGGATTGCGGTTCTTCTGACGCAGTCTGGTCCTGTGAACTCCTTGCAGTGCGTATTCCTTCCACCATGACTAAAATAAACACAATAGTAAACCCGATAAGAATTCCTATGAGATTGATCAGTTTGAGCACTGCAAGGACGATAAGGATGAATGCAAGGGTAAAAAACCTGAATATGCTCAGAAAAATAACCTTGCCGCTCGCTCTGTACATTGCAAAATCCCTCAGCCCCCATGCGAGGCCTTTCAGATTGAACAAACCCAGCGCCCCGCCGACAAGGATGCTGAAAGGGAGTTTTTTCCATTCATAGACTGCAGAGAGCGCAGCTGCAGCCACAAGGATTACTATGCTCAGCTTATTTATTCTCTTTATCAGATCTGTCATCAATATTTTTTATCATGTTGAACAGGTCTTTGAATCCGGCTGCAACGCCGAGCAATGCGAAGATAAACAGGAGCCAATGGCTCTCCATGCCGAACAGTTTCTCTAAAAAGTATCCTATGGCGCCGCCTATAACCGTAGCAATAACTATGTTCAGGCCAGCTGTACTGGCCTTCCACATTTGCTTTAAAATTGTTATGTCGAATATCATGGTTGGTTTGGTAATCCATAAAACCCTTTAAAATCTCCCTTTCCGTTAAGAGGGGAAATAAGGGGAGTTGCGTTCTTTTGGTTCATCTGATTTCCAGGAGAGACTCGTACGCTGCCCGAATTGTCTTTTCTATGTCGTTCACTGAGTGTGCGAGAGAAATGAAGCCCGCCTCGAACTGCGAGGGAGCGATATATACTCCTTTTTTGAGCATGCTCAAAAAAAACTTGGCAAATCTGGCAGTATCCGATATCTTCGCAGTCTGATAATCGACTACCGGAGTATCCGTAAAATAAGTGCAGAACATCGTCCCTGCACGGTAAAACCGCGTCTTCACCCCGGCTCTCTTTGCAGCATCGATAAGTCCTTTTTCCAGGAATGATGCTTTCTGCTCCAGTTTTGTATACGTATCCTTTTTTGAGAGTATCTTCAGTGTCTCGATGCCCGCCGTCATTGCAAGCGGATTCCCTGACAGGGTGCCTGCCTGATACACAGGCCCTTCAGGTGATACCATTGCCATGATTTCCTTCTTGCCGCCGTATGCACCAACAGGGAGTCCTCCGCCGATAACCTTTCCCAGACAGGTCATATCGGGAGATATGCCGTAGTAAGCCTGAGCGCCGCCATAGGTCACCCGAAACCCTGTCATAACTTCATCGAAGATCAGGACGATGCCATGGGCCTTTGTGAGTTTTCTTAACGTTTCGAGAAAACCGGGCTTCGGGAGAACACAGCCGATATTCCCGACAACGGGTTCGAGTATCACACATGCAAGAGATTTCCAGTTATTTCTGATAACTTTTTTGCAAGCAGAAATATCATTAAAAGGCACCGTGATGGTATTTTTCGCATAAGATCTTGGCACCCCCGGACTGTCGGGCACACCGAATGTAGTTGCTCCGGACCCTGCTTTGACAAGCAGTCCGTCAGCATGTCCGTGATAGCATCCTTCGAACTTGATTATTTTGTCCCGGCCCGTAAACCCGCGCGCAACCCTGATTGCGCTCATGGTTGCCTCGGTGCCTGAGTTCACCATCCTCACCTTGTCCATTGACGGATAGGCTTTCAGTACAAGTTCTGCGAGTTCAATCTCCAGGGAGGTTGGCGCCCCGTAGCTTGTACCTTTGTCCAGGGCTTTCCTGAGTGCGCTCAGGACTTTTGGATGGGCATGACCGAGTATCAAGGGCCCCCAGGAAAGGACATAATCTATATACCTGTTCCCGTCAACATCATAGATCTTTGAACCTTGCCCCCTGGTAACAAACACCGGATTTCCCCCGACCGCGCGGAAAGCCCGCACCGGGCTGTTGACTCCTCCCGGGATAAGTTTGAGGGCTCTTTTATAGAGCCTGTGTGATTGAGTAAACCCCATGAATATCCCCCTGTAATTGTTTTCAGGAATCTTTTTTTACTATATCATACTGCAGCAACAATGATATCACTTTTCTGTATCAAAAAGAATGTATCTTATGCTATAAAAAGAAAATTTATTTTATGGGAGGATCTATGAAAAGATTCACAATTGTGATAACCATTTTTCTCCTTTTTGCTTTCATCGGATGTGCAAAAAAGGGTGAACAGAAGGGGGCATATCTCGCAAAGGTCGGTAGCGCAAAGATCACGGAAGCTGACCTTGACCGTGAAATCAAAAACCTGCCCGAATTCGCGCAGAAGCTGTTTGAAGGCAGCGGGGGAAAGGAAAAGTTCCTCGATGAACTCGTCAAGAAAGAACTCCTCTATCAGGAAGCCGTTAAGAAGGGCCTGGACAAAGATACCGAATACCTGAAAAAACTTGAGGACTTCAAGAAGCTCACGCTTATCAGTGTTCTCCTCGAAAAACAGATTGAAGAAAAGACAAAGGTTTCAGACCAGGAAGTAAAAGATTATTATGAACAGCACAAAAATGATCTCGCAACAATCAGCAAGATGCGGGCCAGCCATATTCTGGTAAAAAGTGAGGACGAAGCGGGGAAAATACTGGCAAGGATAAAGAAAGGCGAAGATTTCGCAAAGATCGCCGAAAAAAGCTCCCTTGATACCGGCACCGCGAAAAATGGCGGCGACCTGGGGTTTTTCTCTCAGGGGCAAATGGTTCCCGAGTTCGAGTCTGCGGCTGCCAAACTGAAAGCGGGCGAAATCAGTGAGCCGGTAAAAACACGCTTCGGGTACCATATCATCAAGGTAACCGACAAACAGATGGGTAAGCCGATAGAGTTCGAAAAGATTCAGAGCAACATCTACCAGCGCCTCGCAGCAGAAAAACAGAAGGAATTTTTCGATTCTTACATCAGTAACCTGAAAACCCAATATAAGGTTGAGATCAATAAAGATGCGGTAGCCAAACTGTCAGGAGGGCCTGCAACACAAGAAGAGCCGGTTGAACAGCCAGAGCAGAAACCTGAACAGACAGAAACAGGGAAAGAAAAACAAGAGCCACAAAAGAAATAAGCAAGGAAAAACCCCGCGGTAAAAACCGCGGGGTATCAAACAGAAAACATGAAACTTGACACTCTTTGTCATTCCCCGACTTGATCGGTATGCGACTCATATAAAGGAAATCCGGGGCTAAGAAATCGGATTCTTCGGTTACGCAAGAGTAAGGTAAATAGAATTATCAATGCAATGAAACAGTGCACACCAGCTGCGCTTTTCGAAATATTTAGCGGTGCATGAAACCATTTAAAATCCTCGACATCTCAGGCGACATCGGCCTGAGATCTTTTGGCAAAACCGTTCAGGAAGCGTTCGTCAATGCCGCGATCGGGATGTACAGTCTCATTACCGATACCGGGAAAATTGAGGAGAAGAAATCAATTGCTATCTCGCTTGAGAATGATTCGCTTGACAACCTTTTGGTTGCCTGGCTGAATGAACTTGTTTTCCATTTCGATGCATATGGATTTATCGGGAAAAAGATATTAATCACTGAATCAAATCTTCTGTCAGTTCAGTCAACAAACTCCACCTCCTACCAAATAGAGGCTGTTCTCTCAGGCGAGGATTTCGATCCGGAAAGACACGAGAGCCGCCTGCTGATCAAGGCAGCCACATATCATCGGCTCAGGATACGGAAATCGAATGATGTATGGAAGATTGATATTATCTTCGATATTTGAAGTGAAAGGCCCTTCCATTTTCAGTTAGAATAAAAAGAGAAACAACAAAAATAAGAAAGCCTATATGTCATTGGAAAAAATCAAAAGAATTGATCAAGCGAGGATAGAAATCCCTGCTGATTACAAAGAGGGGATGCACGTAAAGGGGATTATCTATGTCGATGAACTCCTTGAGAAAGAGCTTGAGCCGCAGGCAATAGACCAGGTTGCAAATGTGGCAACGCTGCCCGGGATCGTCGGCGCTTCCTTGGCAATGCCTGACATTCATACAGGATACGGATTTGCAATCGGAGGGGTAGCGGCATTTGATCTCCAAGAAGGTATCGTATCACCCGGCGGGGTTGGGTACGATATAAACTGCGGAGTACGTCTCCTCAGGAGCAACCTTACCAGGCAGGAGGTCTTGCCCAAACTCGAGAATCTGGTGAGCCTTCTCTATTCAGAAATACCGTCAGGAGTCGGATCAAAGGGAAAGATACGGCTCGGCCCTGAAGACCAGAAAAAGATATTGGTCAGGGGCGCCCGCTGGGCTGTAGAACAGGGATTCGGGGATGCGGAAGATCTCCAGAAAATTGAATCAGGGGGTTGTATGGAAGGCGCCGACCCTTCTCTTATCAGCAATAAAGCATATGAGCGCGGCAGAGCGCAGCAGGGAACGCTTGGCTCTGGCAACCACTTCCTCGAAATACAGTATATCGATAAGATTTTTGATGAAAGGGCTGCAAACAGTCTCGGCCTTTTCAAAGACCACATTACGCTCATGATCCATACCGGTTCCCGTGGATTCGGACATCAGGTATGCACTGACTTTCTCCAAGTCATGGAGCGGGCTGCACAGAAATACCAGATTCCCTTGTACGACAAGGAGCTTGCCTGTGCCCCCTATGACAGCCCCGATGCCCGTGATTATCTCGCAGCGATGAAGGCCGCCGCCAATTATGCCTGGGCAAACAGGCAGTGCATCATGCACTGGGCGCGGGAAGTTTTCATGAAACAGTTCGGCTTGCCTCCTGGGAAGCTTGGCATGAATTTAATATACGATGTCGCGCACAACATCGCGAAGATTGAGGAACATGAAATCAACTGCGTCAGTAGGAAGCTCATTGTCCACAGAAAGGGTGCAACTCGGGCATTTCCTCCCGGTCATCCGGAACTGCCGGATATATATAAACCTCTGGGACAACCAGTCCTTATTCCGGGAGACATGGGAAGGGCCTCCTTCGTTCTCCTTGGAACACAAAAGGCAATGGAGGAAACATTCGGGTCCACATGCCACGGAGCAGGAAGGCTCATGTCCAGGCATCAGGCGATAAGAAAGGCGAAGGGACGATCAATCCGGAGAGAGATGGAAGACAAAGGCATCATAGTGAGGTCTGCAGGCCGCGAGACCCTTGCCGAAGAGATGTCAGATGCATACAAGGACATTTCAAATGTCGTAGAGGTTGTCCATACAGCCGGCATCTCTACAAAGGTAGTTCGCCTTAAACCGCTTGGGGTGATAAAGGGATAAGAAGAAATCCTGTTTTGCACCTGATTATTTCAGAATCAGATACTGAACCACCGCTCCTGCAAAAACAATTACTCCTGCCGGGATCATCATCTTGTACATCTTCCAGAGATCAGCCTTGAAGTATTCCCTTGTCAGGATAAGACAGACATGGACCGGCGACAGAAGAACACCGATGAGCCCTGATGCAAACGCGAATGAGATTGCAGCCACAGAGGTATTTTCGGTCAGACTTATCAGAAGCGGGAATGTGCTCCCCACGAAGCCTACCGTAATCCCCGTGAGAACACCTGAAATAAAGGGGAGCAGGAAGAGGATAGGAGAAACAGGGATATTTTCCCCCAGGAAGAATTGGCTGAGATTTCTCACTGCTCCTGAATTCTCCATCGCCTCCTTAAAAAACATCACGCCGAGTATGAGGACAATGACATCAAGGGAAAACCCGTGTCTGAATGTGGCGAGAATATTTTTCGCGCGGTAGCGGTAAAAGAAAAAGAGGAACAGAACGACCGCAATCAGGGAATAATGGAGCTCTATGCGAAAAAGCATAACGAGCAGGAGCACCGAAACGATTGGAGCGAAACTCCATATGCCATGTGCAGACATATGCTTTTCCGCAACTGTCCCCCCTCGCAGACCGTGCATGGCAAACATGAATCCGGTGATCACGAGAAGAGCGGCATATGCAGAATTCGCCAGGATAAGATCATAGAGCTGTATCTTCGTAATCGCGGCTGCGAGCAGAATGCCGGGATACAATGGCAGGATATATTCCCATGGGTGTCTGAACCAGTAGTTGACAAATCCTTTCTCCTCTGGGCTCATGCGGGTATCATTCGTCGTCTCCGCAACCATTGGGGCCGAAAAGTATGCCCCGCCCACCGAGGGCATGAGCCCGATCAGGAGGGGCATCGAGATCGTTACGATTTTGCGGTTTCGAAAGACCGTTTTTACCGTATCCATCATCAGGGCAAGGACTTTATGCTCCCTGAGGATCATCTCAAAAATTCTGATAAACGATAATGCGAGGATGAGTTTGAGGGTAACCGGATTCGTGACCGTACTCCTGCATGTAGTCCATATCTTGTCCAGGGGCATCTTATAGAGCAAAATGAGGACAGAAGCTGCGAGAAACATGACAAATCCTATATTGAGCTTCTTCCTGAGGAGAATCATTATGGCTATGAAGACCAGGAGGAGTTTTCCCACATCATACATGCACCATTTTAGCATATTTGATTCTCCGTACTTTGTGCATAACATATGCAACAGAATATATACACCTGTTGCAAAAAGGATACAGACACTCCTGCTGAACAGAACAGGCACCGGATATGGGGAAGTATTTATTTTTACAATAATTACAACAGGTTAGAAGCTGCAACGCTGAAAGAGCGTTTTTTTTATGATCTGGCCTCTTTTTTGCATTTTTGGTTATACGGTCTTTGACAAAATTGTCAGAACTTAATTATACTTTTGCTCATAAATTTCTTGACAAAATATTCAGAGTAATGATATAAATTTGTCAATATTTAGATTGATATACGGGTTTCTTATTACAGTGACAGTATTTAAATTAGGCAAAAGACCTCCGTTGGGGGTCTGCACCCTTTCATAAGGGAGGTGATAGAAAGTTTAGAGCAGATAGAGAATTTCTATAAATAGAGTGGTAAACCCGCCATAGGCGGATCGAGTTAAGAATCATGGAAATTTCTCAATAATTAAATTAGGAGGGTTAGCAAGTGAGAAAATATCTGGTTTTAGTGTTAAGTTTGCTTTTCGTAATAAGTCTTGCAGCTACCGCCTCTGCTGAGGACAAGACCGATATTACAATCGGCGGAAAAATCCTCGTCAAAGGATGGTATGTTAAAAATGTCACCGGTATATCCGGATCGGATGAAGTCCCTACTGATTCAGAATCGCATGCCTTCTGGCACCAGAATGTCAATTTAACAGTTGATGCAAAGGTAGCTGACAATGTCCGTGGCTTCGTCGAAGTCGAGACAGCTACCGGCTCATCCGGCAAAAGCGGTCTCTGGTACTGGGGCGATGCAGGACGCGGTTATGATGCAAAACCGAATACAAACATCCTGATCAGACAGGCCTGGATTCAGTACACCGGTTCCGGCCTTCTCGGCATGCCTGCTGGAATCAAAATCGGCCATATGCCGATTTCAGTCGGCGAGAAACAGTTCCTGAACAACGAAAGATTCGGCGACGACGCCCTTCTCGTCTGGGTAGACCCCATGAAGGAACTCCATGTCGCAGCGGGAACAGTAAAGCTCAATGAAGGCGGTACCATGCAGCATTGGGATGACCTTGACGGTTATGTTCTCCTGATGACCTACATGTGGGACAAAGACAATACTCTGGGAGCCAACTGGGTCTATGCACACAGCGACGGCAATTGTCCTTCATTAGGTTCGGGAATCAATGTTGATGACCTCAATTTTCACAACATCGGTATTCACGGAAACGGCAAAATCGCCGGCTTAAGTTATGCGGCAGAAGCTGATATGCAGTTCGGCAAAGTCAAGGATATCCTCTTTTCAGGTGCAGACCTGAAAGCAAAAGGCTGGGCGGTCTTCGCAAAACTCGGCTATGCCCTCGATATGGTAAACCTGAGAGCGTCATTCGCATATGGCAGCGGTGACGACAATGCAAACGATGAAGACTGTGACGAATTCCAGACCCTCCAGGGTTCTGATTATAACGCAACAGCCAGACTCGTACATTACACACAGATTTACGAGCGTACAGTCAGAACAGCAGCTCATGCTGCAGCCCTTACCACAACAGTCG
The DNA here is from genome assembly GCA_031082155.1 of Thermodesulfovibrionales bacterium. Taxonomy (GTDB): domain Bacteria; phylum Nitrospirota; class Thermodesulfovibrionia; order Thermodesulfovibrionales; family SM23-35; genus JAKLQR01. Next base: position 8,764 of record JAVHLL010000006.1, read on the forward strand.
GCGGCAACACCACAAACACCGGCATCGCAAATACCACCTACTTCAACCTCGGAGTCGATGTCAACCCGATAAAAGAACTCAGCCTTTCTCTTGATGGCTTCTATCTGATAGCTTCAGAGACCGGCGCATGGGCAGATGACCTCGGCGTGGACGTTGACGACAGCCTCGGCTGGGAAATCGACACAAAGATTTCATACAAGCTCGCAAAGAACCTCTCCTACTTCATAGAGGCCGGCTGGTTCAAACCGGATGATTTCTATACGGACATCGGTGCAGAAGATGAGACCGTTACACAGCTTATTCACGGTTTAGCGCTCACCTTCTAATTTATTCTGCATAAGGTGATCTCAAAGGGCGGCTCATATGAGCCGCCCTTTTTATTGTCAATGGAAAATCTTTTCTGATAAACTAGAGGTGAAAATCAATCTCATAATTCTTAACCTTTACCATATGAATTACCGCAAAATACTGAATAGTTTTAAAAAGAAACGCATACTTGTCATCGGGGATATCATCCTCGACCGTTATATCTGGGGCAAGGTAAGCCGGATATCCCCTGAAGCGCCTGTCCCGGTTGTTGAGGTTACCGCTGAGGACTTTCTTCTCGGAGGCGCCTCGAACGTTGCGCATAATATCGTATCACTCGGCGGCAGTGCGACCCTTGCCGGTATTGCAGGGAATGACAGGGGGGGAGATATCCTCAGAAAAATGTTCGATGACAAAGGGATACAGCACGATGGCGTCCTATGGACATCCCGTCCAACAACCATGAAAACCCGTGTGATCGCTCACGGCCAGCAGGTCGTAAGATTCGACAGGGAAGAAAAGAACAAAGTCGACGGGAAGCTCTCTGCCCATCTTATCGGGCATATAAAAAAATCGCTTCCGGATTATAATGCGGTTATCATATCCGACTATAGAAAGGGTGTTATCTCCTCTGAACTTGTGAGAGAGATTGTAAGACTGGCAAAGCCAAAAAAAATATTTGTATCGGTTGATCCCAAGGTCGGCCATTTTCATTGCTATAGACTTGTTTCTCTCATTACCCCAAACGTCCAGGAGGCCTCGGCAGCGTCCGGCATAGAGATCAGGGACGAAAAATCGCTTGTGACCGCAGGGAGGACCCTTCTGAAAAACCTGCGCTGTGATGCGGTCCTGATCACCAGAGGAGAGCATGGCATGAGCCTCTTCAAAAAAGACAAAGCAGTGCATATCCCTACCGTGGCAAAAAACGTGTATGATGTCACCGGTGCAGGGGATACGGTTATTGCAGTGTATACTCTTGCACACGCATCAGGAGCAAGTGCGGAAGAAGCTGCAGTCATTGCAAATCACAGTGCGGGCATCGTGGTAGGTGAAGTCGGAACTGCCGTGATTACCCAGGAACAATTACGAAATTCATTTTCCTCTGTTCGTCGTAAGTTGAAGTCGTCGGCATAATCCCCGTTTTCAGGTATATCAAGGAACAAGTATTCATTGAGAATGAACAAAACAGTGAGAGGAATTTCCACATGGCAAAAGCAGTAGCCCTCTGTTCAGGAGGTCTTGACAGTACCCTTGCGATCCTTTCAATTCTGAAACAGGGCATTGAAGTCCATGCGTTGAAATTTATTACCCCCTTTGACTGTCACATACAGGGGGAAAGATCGGAGAAAGGAGATCCTTCCTCTCTGGCGGAAAAGTTCGGTTTTTCACTTATCTTCTGTGCTTTGGACACGCAGTTCCTCGCTATGGTCAAGAACCCACGGCACGGATACGGGAAAAACATGAATCCCTGTATCGACTGCAGGATCCTTATGTTGAGAGAGGCAAACAAAATTATGGAAGCTATCGGGGCGGACTTCCTTGTTACCGGAGAAGTGCTGGGACAGCGCCCGATGAGTCAGAGGAAAGACATGCTTTATCACATAGACAAGGAAACCGGGCTGAAAAACCTTGTGGTGAGACCGCTGAGCGCCAAGCTGCTCAGAACTACAATCCCCGAGGCCCAGGGAATCCTACAGAGAGAACTGCTCTATGGGTTCAGCGGCCGATCACGCAAACCACAGATCGCACTCGCGGCAGAATATGGCCTGAATGATTATCCTTCTCCTGCCGGCGGATGCCTGCTTACTGATCCGATATATGCTCACAGGCTGAAAGATCTTTTTGTTCATACCCCGTCTCCTTCCCTCATGGATATCGCACTGCTGAAAACAGGCAGGCATTTCCGGTTCTCTCCAACCTGTAAAATCGTGATCGGGAGGGACAAGAGCGAGAACACAAAGATAGAGTCTCTTCGCACAGACACTGATTTTCTTTTACGGGTTGAGGGATATGGAAGCCCGCTGGCGCTGGCAAGAGGTCAGGTTTCTGATGAGGCGTTAACCGTCGCTGCTTCTCTCTGCGCGCGGTATTCCGATGCGAAGAATGAAGAAGAAGTCCTGGTTTCGGTAATTCACCGCAGCAATTTCTCTTCGCTCAGGGTCACGTCTGCCGGGGATATGGCGGTTGAAGCATACAGGATAGAGAAGAGGAAAAGGTCTCTTGAGATTTCTCAGGCCGAGTTGTTAAGCTAATATATATAAAATTTCCCAAGGAGGTCATATGAAAAAGATACTCTCACTTATCGTGATTGTTTTACTGCTCTCATTGATTTTCGGTTGCACACAATATCATGCACAGGGAGCAGGAGCGGGAGCATTACTCGGCGGCGTAGCCGGAGCACTCCTCGACCATAAGAACCCGTGGAGAGGCGGAGTAATCGGGGCAGCTATCGGCGGAGTCGGCGGCGCGACATTGACAGACATTTCGATGAGGGCATCGAAAGAGGCTGCTGCCTCAAACCAACCGGTGGAATACAGAACTAATGACGGCGCCGGTGTCTATCGTGCTGATCCTGTAAGTTATAACGCTCAGACAAAATGCCATAAGGTCCGTGAGAGAGTATGGGAAAAAGATCAGCTTGTAAAAGACCAGGTGCGGGAAGTATGCGAAGGCGATAAAACAGAACCGACTTATTAATCCGGAACATTCATTTTATTGCTGTATTGGAAAAATGCAGATGGTGCGAAAATTATTTTTTCAGCACTATCTGCATTTTTAGTTCTTTTGATTCATCAATTCACCACAAAACACGTCAGATGCAGTATTCCTCCGGGAATTTATCAGGGATAGTCAGGCTTAAGATTCTTTCAGGGGATAGGCTTCCCGCAAGAACTTTTTCAGCTCCTCCGGGTCTGCAATCGGCGCGTAACAGATTGTATCGATACAGGGAACAACAAAACCCCTGTCGTCTTCATACACAACACTCAGGTAGGGCATGTATAATGCAAGGGCTGTTCTCGTTAGTGGACTGTCCGGCTTTGCCTGTATTGTTAATTTCATCATCATAAAGAATGCATCGAGGGCACAGAAGTAATATGCGGCATGAAGAGGAGAATTTTTTGCTGTCGATGAAAAAACCTTGAACGCAGTTTCTGCATGCACACGATACTGCATTTTTCCGGTCATGGAATAGAGTTGCAGGAGAAGCAGAATACCCACTGCGTTCGCCGACGGATGGGGGATGTCTTCTATGCTTTTCAAACGCAACCCGACAACCTCTGTCTCTGTGTCAAAGAATCCTCCCTCTTCCTCATCCCAGAACTTTCCGATGCATGCATCCATGCATTCATCTGCCCGATGGAGATAAGAGGAATCACCTGACACTTCATACGCAGCGATCAGCGCCTCTGTAAGATAGATATAATCATCGAGCACAGCCTTGACTCCTTCTGTATGAAACAGTTCCCCTCCGGCCAAATGCATCTGTAAAATCCTCTTCAGGCTTGTAAGCGCAAATTCCCGGATATCCGCATCACCAAGAATTCTTGAGGCCTTGAGACATGAGGTGACAAGCATGCCATTGAGAGAGGTATAGAATGTCCTGTCCACAAAAGGTGTTCTTCTTTTCTTCCGTGCAGCGAGCAGCTTCTCTTTCCCGGAGCGGATTGCCGACTGTATTGTCTGCGCGTCCTTTCCCGTGCTCCGGATAATTTCCTGCAGAGCCGTCGAGACAAACAAGACTTTCCTGGACTGGTTCTGGTGCATGGCTCCCCGCTCATCAAGCAGGTGGAGGGACAGGATCTCATATTCGTCATCACTGAACGTCCGTCTGAAATCTTCCTCTGTCCAGGTAAAATATCCTCCTTCATCTCCAGGACCGCTATCGGCATCCTGACTTGCGTAGAAGCCGCCCTGCGGGTCGGAGAGCACATCTCTGAGGAATTTGATAATCCCCTCTGCGACATCTCTGAAATATTCATCCCCGAACACCGCATACGCGTCTGTGTAATTCCTCAGATGCCATGCGTTGTCATCAGCCATCTTCTCGAAGTGGGGTATAATCCATGCCTCGTCAACCGAATACCGGTGGAACCCGCCGCCGATCTGGTCGTGTATGCCGCCATCCGCCATTGCTTCAAGGGTCTTCTTTACGGCATTTCCGTCCGATTCTCTTTTTGCAAGGAAAAACCTGTTTGTGAGGAGGGTGAGAGCCCCCGGCATCGGGAATTTTGGAGAGAGTCCGAACCCGCCATTCCGGGTATCAAAGGCAGAGAGGACACCTTTCACAGCCTCGTCTGTCAAAAGCCTGTTTATCTCACCCCCTCCAGGATATTGAGGCTTCAGGAGATCAAGGAGCTTTTGGCTATAGGTTAAGACTTCAGCGCGGTTTGTAGAATAATATTCAGCTATCTTTTTGAGAACATTCTTGAATCCGGGCCTTCCCTGCATATCCGCAGGAGGAAAATATGTGCCTCCGAAAAAAGGCATCCTGTCGGGAGACAGAAATACACTGAGTGGCCAGCCTCCTCCATGCCCCATCATAGCCACTGCCTGCTGATATCTTCTGTCTATATCAGGCCGCTCGTCTCTATCGATCTTGATGCATATATACTGTTTATTGAGCAGCTCTGCAATTTCAGGGTCTTCAAAAGACTCCTGAGCCATGACATGACACCAGTGACACCAGACGGCGCCTGCACTGAGGAAAACCGGTTTGCCTTCCTGCCTCGCCCTGTCAAATGCCTCATCCGACCAGGGATACCAAGCGATCTTCTGCTTTGCTGCATGCCTGAGATAGGGAGATTTTTCATTTGCTAATTTATTCATTTTTGCAGCATCTCCATGATCTCCCGCATAAAGGCAGGGATTTCAGAATGCTATCGTGAGGTGATGAGATTGCTGTCAACTACCACCTCGCTGCCCTTGCACACTACCCCCCTTACTTCAACCTCCCTTCGACAGCGTTCCAGTTGATGTTCTTGAAGAAGGCAGTGATGTAGTCAGCCTTTTTAAGCCCATAATCGAGCATAAACGCATGTTCGAAAACATCCATGATGAGGAGGAGAGTACATCCTGCGGGATGGGCGACATCGTGCTCATTGATCCAGAAGTTTATTAACCGTCCGCTTGCAGGATCCTGATAGAGAGCAACCCAACCGATGCCTCTCATCGCCCCGGTAGCTCTGAAATCCTTTTCCCATACTTCATGGTTTCCGAAATCCTCAACAAGCTTCTTCGAGAGCCGGCTTGCCTTGTCGAGCGGTGTTTTGCCGCCGAGGTTTTCAAAATAATACTCATGCAGTCTCATGCCATTAAATTCCCATCCGAGTCTTCTCTTCAGTTCCGCAAATTCAGGATTGCCGGCTTTGTCGTCCTTCACCATCTGAGCGAGGGAATCAAGCACCTTGTTCGTATTGGTAACATACCCCTGATAGAGGGTAAAATGATTTTTCAGGAGAGTTTCGCTGAATCCCTCTATCCCCACGATATTCGAATAATCCTTTGCAGTGTACGCCACGGTGTTCCTCCTTTTCGGCTATTTATGTATCTTTTGACTGAAAACCCTGCTGCACAAGCCTCATACGTTGTGCCAGCTCCCTCAACGAATCGGCAAGACTCATTCCTTTATCCATGAGTTCTCTCACAACATCAGCCTTTGAAAGCTCATTTACGATTGTTTCGCTGTTTTTATCGGTCAGACAGATATTCTGCCCTGTATCAATCTGCTGGGTGATACATCCTTCTATCTGTTCTGCGGTATACTTCTTCGCAAGTTCCCTGATCTGTTTTACGTCCATAGGTATATACCAATAAGAGCAAGAGCAATGCCAGATTGCAACTGTTTGATATTATTGATATTTAATACACCTACCCGTCTTTTCACAAGTCATTTTGCCGTACCCTGAGGACAAAATTCCCTGAGACTGTTCAACCGAAATTTGTCCAGAACAAATGATTTAGACTGCCGGAAAGGAATGGATATGGCGAAATTTCTGAAGAGAGATCACGGGTAGTCTCGATGAGGCTGAAGACAAAGCGGAAGCCTCACGTATGAATTGAATAAAAACATTGCAGTCAGATAAAGGCTGGGATAAAAGCAAAGATAGTTTATCTCTCTTCAGAAATTTCGCCATATCCATTCCTCAGAATATTTTGGAAAACCATGAATTTGTATATAATGATTAAAGCATACAGTATCATACTGCTTACAGCCTTGCAGGCAAGGAGGATATATGGACGCCAAAGAAAAAGCTCTGGAGATTATCAAACGGTTAAGAAAGGAGTATCCTGAATTGAAAACAGTCCTTCAGTTCGGCAATCCCTTCGAACTTCTTGTTGCAACAATCCTCTCGGCACAGACCACAGATGTCCTTGTCAATAAAATTACTGGAAATCTTTTCAGAAAATACCGGACGATAAAGAATTATGCAGACGCACCGCCCGGAACTTTCCAGAAGGAAATCAGTTCTGTGAATTTTTACAAAACGAAAGCAAAGAATATACAGAACACTGCAAAAATGCTGATGGAGGAATTTCACGCAACAGTGCCAAAGACCATGGAAGAACTCATACGCCTTCCCGGTGTTGCGAGGAAGACCGCGAATATCATCCTTTTCAATGCCTACGGCATAAACGAAGGGATCGCAGTGGATACCCACGTGAAGAGGCTTGCAAAAAGGCTCGGACTTACCCGGAATGAAGACCCGGTAAAAATCGAGCAGGATTTAATGAAAATCATCCCAAAAAACCAATGGGGAAACATTACCCATCTTCTCATATTTCACGGAAGGGGAATATGCCAGGCAAGAAAAACGAACCACAGCGAATGTGTTCTTTACGAGATCTGTCCTTCGCGAAATATTTGACAGATTCCGCAGAGAACAGAAATACAGAAAAAAAAGAGGGGAAACCTGTGGAAGACTCGGAGCTCAAATTCCTTGAACCGAAAAAAAAGTCCGGACTCATCGTGGTCTTGACCGGTGACGGGAAGGGAAAAACTACGTCTGCACTCGGAATGGCACTGAGGGCAGCCGGGTATGACATGCGGGTCTGCATCATCCAGTTCATGAAAGGCGATATGCACGCGGGGGAAATTGACGGTCTAAAGAAATTATCACCCGCAGTTGAGTTCCATACTACCGGCAAAGGCTTCTGTGGTATACGGGGAGACTCTCATTCACACGAAGAGCACCGCAAAAATGCCCAGAAGGCAGCAGAAATGGCGAAGCAAAAAATGCTTTCAGGAAAGTTCGACATGCTGATCCTCGATGAAATCAACAATGCGGTCTTGCTGAAACTCGTTGACCTCTCCCAGGTCCTTGATCTAGTCGAAAAGAAACCTCCGCTTCTGCACCTTATTCTCACTGGCAGAGATGCCCATCCGGAGTTAATCGCAAAAGCACATACGGTAACGGAAATGAAAGAAGTGAAGCATGCCTACAGGCAGGGGATTGAGCCCCAAAAGGGGATTGATTATTGAGAGACTTCCCGAAATCGTGGGGAAAGGTAACACCCCGCTTTTTACAAGGGGAGGAGTAAATAAAAGGATATCGTCCCTTTTAACTATTTGAAGTCAGTTTATAACTTCCTGAAGCTTCAAAAACTAACGATGATAAAAAAGATGCATATTCCTTAATGAATAACCCCGCAGTCCCGAAAGCTTTCGGGACGAGTATCTAAAGATGTCATTCCGGCTTGTCCGGAATCTTTCTTTGCTTTTCAGTATTATTGTGTATACGCATTATCTCAGAAGGATTCCCGACAAGCGGGAATGACAGAATAAGGGATATAGTTACCCCGAAGCAAAGCTTCGAGGAATTCTTTTGATTAAAATAAATGGTCTGACAGATATGCTTGCACTTAATTAGTATCATTATGAATAATATTTGCAGGGAATAGAGAAAAGTGATGATAATGCATATTAATAAAGGTGGAATCACATTTGACGTGCAGGCAGATCAAGTTTTCGACCTTGTAAGATTTTGGAGGGATGTTGCGAATGGGCAATGGGAACCCAATACGTTTAAGATTTTTTCTTACTTCCTTAATAAAGATTTTTGTTATGTTGATGTTGGTGCATGGATTGGTCCCACAGTTCTTTATGGAAGCCGATTATCAAAACATTGTTATGCGATAGAACCCGACCCGATAGCAACGGAGATCTTAAATGCTAATATTAGTTTAAATCATTTCGAAAACATTACCATTTTTTTTGGAGCAATAAACAATAGAAATGGGAAGACTCTTATGGGAAATTATCTTGGATTGCCAGGAGACAGCAAGTCCAGTATATTGTTTGCCAATAGTAATACTGCCTGGGTTACAGATGGGGTAACATTGAGCAAATTTTTTGAAATGAATAAAATTACAAATTGCAACTTTATTAAGATGGATGTTGAAGGGAGCGAAATATTAATTTTGCCAGAAGCGCGTGATTTCTTATGTTCCTTTGATCACACTTTATATTTGTCGTTGCATAGTACATTTTTTAAAAATAATGAAGTGATGAAGCCAATACTTGATTGCCTGGAGAATGTATACAAAAACTTATACCTAGATGATGGAACAAAAATTAATAGAGATTATATAATGCAAAAGAATCATAATCTGGAAATTGTTGCAACAAATAAGCATTTGGAATTTTTATGGTAATATACTTCCTGCGCCATTCTGCAAACATCCCTTGTGTCACATTGTCTGATCACTACAAACACTTATTTATCGAAAGACGGAATATTGGGTGATTTTCACAAGAAATATATAGATCTGAACGCAGTTCCAAAGCTACAGACAAGGAAGAATCTTCTCTTCAGAGAAAAAATAAGCGAGGGACCCCTGAGAGTTCCTCGCTGTATCATTCATTGAAACAACCCTTTAAGGCACCGTTATGATATCAACGGCGTCGTCATCAAAGTCCTCATTGAGTGACATTATGGCATAGCTATCTTTTACAAGTGGATAGAGGTCTGCAAACGAAGCGGTCTCGGTAAACGTGAAACCGAAAACAGGAACGCCAATGCCAAACCTTGTTTCTCCTGCCTCAACTCCGTTCAGAAAAGAGATACCTCCTGAACCAAAGGGGATGGCGTTTACGGTTCCTACTGCGCCATAGTCCCAGTTGGCAGAATTCCCATTGTCGTCATAGGATGAACCAGAGAGGGTTGTTTTAAAGTGTGCTGAGGAAGGGTGTGAACTCTGTGGAGCAACCAGGACGAGTATGGTTTCTGACCCTACCGAAGCATTCTCGTTGTAGCGAGCCCAATAATTCCCTAGATAGGAACCGAGTGCACGGTACAAGATATCTCCAGGATCACATACAATATAAGGTGGAAAAGGGGTGAAGAGATTGTCAGAGAGCAAGAGTTCGACAAAATCAATGTCAGCACCGCTGGCGTCGTCTACTATGGCGAAAACGTCAACTGTATCCCCATCATTATTCAAGTCACAATTGCGGTCTACATTTGGAGTCGTAGTAGTGTTGACAAAATCAGCACCTTCTGCGATTGCTGGTCCTTGATTTCCAAAGCCCTGTAACATTGCTGCATTTAATGCAAAAGCGCTGTTTGGGTTGAGCATAGCATATCTCACTATAAGAACATCAGGGGCTATGGCATACTGATTAGCGATAGAACCGGAGGGTGCCCCGCCGGGACCGGAACATCCTGTATTGTTTCTGATTATACTGAGATAGCCCCTCTGGATGCCGTCAGAACCCGCCGGTGCAGGAACGGTAACCGCAGGGCCGGTGGATACTTCGTTGAGGTCAGGGGTGCCTCCAAAGGCAGTATCCCCATAGTCATAGAGCGAGAGATTGACGCCGTCGCCGTTTACCACAATACCGATGTTGTCACGGGGTTTAAGGGACAGGTTAAAATTCATGATCTTCGTGCCGGCACTGTCATAGAAACCCGCATGGATAGCTGCGCAGGTTCCGGATATCTCCTGGATGTTTATCAGGGTCTGCCATCCCCCGCCGGCCTGCCAATATGCGAAGCCCGCACCACCCGGAGCATTATCAAGTGAAGAAGTTGCAGCATTCGAGAGCACAGGCAGTAAACCTAAAAGACATACCACCAGTAATACTATCCCCATTTTGCTCTTCATTTTCCTCCTCCTTGTATTTATTAGGTTATGTATCAAATAGTATCGACAATTAGAAATATTTTCAAGCTGGAAAAAATACAAGTCGTAAATTACTCAAAATCTATCTTCCTATGTGAACTGTGGTGTTCCACGGAGAGTCTTTGACGCGTTTACTCCACGAAGGATCCTATATGTGTAGGATCCTTCGAATATAATTCAAAATTATGTGCTATCAATTCCCCCTCCTGTGCTAATTTTATGAACTAAAAGAACTTCACAATCCAATCTTCTTTTTCTCCTTGACATGGAAATAGCTCTATAGAGATAATTTGACTACATATATGCCACGTAACGTATTTACTAAGAAAGATTATGTCACAATAATAAGACAAGTTTTCAGAGTAACCGATGTAAATTATCACAGGAGGTAGTTCGTATGAAATTCTCTATGCAGTTCAACTGTGTGGTACTCATTATTCTTCTGCTTATGCCTGCAACATCTTTTGCTGCTTCGAATGATATATTACATTTCGGGTTTTCAACGGTTTTTGGGGCAGCGAGCGAAACTGTATTGCATTATAAAACTGACATCAATGACGCCGGGAGAATAATGTTAGGTACGGTCCTCGGGAGCTTGCCGGGTCTGGCAAAAGAGATATCTGACAGCACTGAAGAAGACAATCATTTCAGCGGAAGCCAAATGGCGATAGATGTTGCTGGTGCTTTTGTCGGTGCTGTCATTGCCGATTTGATCAATAATAAAATAAAGATGAGAATTGAAACTAGCAAAAAGAGTACCGTGGTTTCCTTATTGGTTGAGTTTTAAGTAGCATCTTCTCATAATTTTCACAGATATACAGGCATACCGCCTTATTGTTTGATGATTTATAAATAATCATTTTTCAGCGCCTTTTGGTTGTGCGTACTTGTATCTTTGGAAAACCACTCCGGACTTCTGATATTGATTTTTCAAAGAAGCCTGAGGGAACAGACGATTCTCAATTTTTTGCAAACACACTCAGGGAAAAAGCAGGTAATTTACAGGAACTGCAATAAAGGGGCAGGGTCCGAAAGGTCCCCTGCAACATAGTCTGCCCCGGCATCCCTTAAGTCGTCAGCGGAATAAGGGCCTGTAGCTACCGCAAAACAGGCAGCGCCATAAATCTTTGCACATTCCACATCACGGGGGGTATCTCCTACCACAATGCATTCTTCAATCCGTATTGTGTGTGAGGAAAACGCCTGGTAGCGGGTGACTGCAACTGGCAGAAGCATGTTTCGGTCTTCATCATCGCTGCCGAACGCACCGGTCGGGAAATATGCATTGAGCTGAAACGGTTCCAGCTTTATTCGTGCACCCCTTTCCAGGTTCCCGGTGAGAAGGCCGAGGGCAATATCATTTCTGTGGTACAGCTTCTCCAGAGTCTCGTAGATGCCGGGTTTGATGCTCTTCCGATCATTCTGTACCTCCGAATGGAGATGTCTGAGATATGTTTTCACGACTAGTTCCAGATTACCGTCTACCGGCAAACCGTGCTTTATGAGACCCTCCCGCATGATTAACGGGTCTGTCTTTCCGGCCATACTGATGCCGCGGAAACCGTTCTCTATTGAAAATAATTCTTTCAGGGCGAAATCAAGGGCACGAACCCCTGCTCCGCCTGAGTCGATAAGTGTACCGTCTATGTCGAACAGTATCAGACGCATGAATTATTTTACCTTTAAAATCACAGAATATACACCCTTTCATTGATCCTTGGCAAGGAGGCAGACCTGTTTCAAATAACTATTTCTACCTACTAGGAATTTATGGGACATGGCTCAATCTCCGAATCGAACCCACTGACAACTTCGATGAGACCGAAGACGACGCTCAGGTTCCCGGGGCTTATCAGGTTTCCATGATATGCCGGCATGCCCGAATTACCTTGACTAATTTCTTCAGCACATGATAAGGTACTAATAAGATTTTAGAAGTTTTTGCGTTCACAGAAGGCCACAAAGACTTTTAGCTTTGTGGCTTTTTTTTATTGAGTCCTTCTGAGATTTTAGTTTATAGATAAGGAGGTAAACAAAATGACACAAGGAACTGTGAAGTGGTTCAACGATAGCAAAGGGTTTGGCTTCATTACTGCTGAAGACAATACTGATGTTTTTGTCCACCATACGTCTATTCAGGGCAGTGGCTTTAAAAGCCTTGCCGAAGGTGACAACGTCAGCTTTGATACTGAACAAGGCCCGAAAGGTCCCAAAGCGATCAATGTAGTTAAACTCTAATTAATTGGGCAAGGTCCTCTCCAGTGGAGGGGGCCTTCTCCTTTGAGAAGAATGAGAGGGACATGAATAATAATAAGCATGCAGCAATGATGGAGAGGAAGCAGGAGATGATGCAGCAGAGACGTGACGCAGGCTCTATAGAGACAAACTTTCCTGAGGTTACAAGCATCAACATGAATATGACCTATAACCAGAAAGGGACAAAATCGATACTCCGGACCTTTCATTTCATTCCCAGCAGCTATGCTTTTTTCATAGTGAATTGCTTACGAAAAGACTGCGTTGATGGTGGATTTGATCTCACCCAGGTTATAACCACGATGGTCAGAAACCACAGGGCAGAGGTCAAGGGAGCACTCAGTTGCAAAGGTACAGACTCTTCTACCAACCACTCGGATATTGTTTACGAGGTTTCCATACAATACGCATAAAAATTGCTCCACAAGTTGTTGTTTCAGAGATGACCTTCTGTTTAGCGCCTCGCTGAAGTCGTTATTCTCCTTAAAATACTCTCAAAGGATTAGAAGCTGTACGTCTGATTAAGATAATATGTTATGCTTACTACAGAGGAAATAATCGAACAGGGGCACTGATAAATAGATTTCATTTCGCAACGCTCACCTTTTAGCGGTCTCCCAGATTTATGAACATTTTTTCTTTTCATCTTTGAGAAAGGACTTTCTTGCCACTTTATATAAGCAAATGCACACATAAGAACAGGGAGAGTAAACGCATATACCATATTGGGAAATCTATCATTTTGCCTCATGTCCGTTATATAGAGAATGGGGATCATAAAGGCATGATGTTTCATTCTCAAGTTATAAGCTCCCAGGGACGTTGTCATACCTTAGGATGCAATAGGATGGATGTTTCTGGTCTATGTTTGGGACATAAGACAAGCAGGAGAGAGTTTTTGCAAAGATATTGTGGTGCCGAACCAGAAACAAGGATACACAAATAATGAAAAGGATGAAGGCGCTAAGATATAAGAAACACACAAATTTAGGTAAAAGCGCAGATTCCTGCAAAGAAACTCTTATTAATTATGGGCCAGTAAAAACCAGCCCACTTGCTTATGGAGGTTGTTATGAAAGCACTCGTTGAACTTATGGCGAAATATCTGGTGGATAATCCTGAGGAGGTTGTAGTTACAGTGGCAGATGGAGAAAAAACCTCTGTGTTTGAATTGCGTGTCGCTGCAAGTGATATTGGGAAGGTTGTCGGAAAGCGGGGAAATACAGCACATGCAATGAGAACAATAATGAGCGCTGCCGGCACTAAGCTTGATAGGCGTTTCGTTCTCGAAATATTGGATTAAACTGAGTTGTAATTTCTTAATCGCTGAGCATAAAAGATAAAAGTTACTATCTTCTCCGATCTCACAATAGAGATAAAGCTACCTATTTGGAGGTAAGCGCAGGAATTTAAAAAACTGCTTATTATTCGGTAACTTAAGAGAGGCATACATGAAAGAAATCAAAAGGATTGCGTTGGTAGCCCATGATAATCGCAAAAAAGATTTAGTCGAATGGGTTGAATGGAACTATAAATTGTTAATAGTCCATAAATTAATATGTACAGGAACTACCGGAAGATTAATTGAACAGACTATCAAAGCGAAACTCAAAAAAGAAGATACTGTTCCATATGAAATAACTTTATTAAAATCGGGACCTTTGGGAGGAGACCAACAATTAGGGGCCATGATAGCGGAGGGAGACATTGATTTAGTAATCTTCCTTTGGGACCCAATGGAGCCGCAACCGCATGATGTTGATGTAAAGGCCTTACTGAGGATTGCAGTTTTATATAACATTCCGACTGCATGTAATCGTTCAACTGCCGATTTCATGATATCATCATCTTTATTAAACACGAAGTATGAACCGATAATGAAGGATTATTCCGGGTATATGAAACGCACTTTTAGCTATGAATAAGACTATTCAAAAGACTTTGACATGCAAAGAACCAAACATTGCATTAGAGAAGAGAAATAAAAGGAGATTAAATGCAGCAATACGAACCTGATGGTAAAATTCGCTATTTGACTCTTGTATCCGAATTTCTCAGGGATTTCAGAGAACTTCATTCCCAATTAGACATTTTTGACCGATTTGGCAGAGATTGTCTGACGGATATAACAGATATCCCTCAGACTGAAACCCTGGCCATGGGTGCATCCTGGCCCGAGGGTTCGGAAAAAAAGGTATTTCAATTTAAAGAATCAGAGAAAAGGTGGGGCATTCTTGATCTCATATTCTATAAAGGAAGACTTGTGAACTTTCGTGCTCAGATATTTTTCCAAGGATGGTTTGCAAAATCGAAAGCGGTTAAGTTCAATTCACTTAAACTTCGCCCTTTAATAAAAAAAAGCTTCGAAATGGGAAATGTTTACCATGATCTCTCGAATGATACTTGTTCCTGTTATGATGGTCATGGATTAAAAATAACCTTTCGTTATGTACCTAAAACAACAAGCATTGCAACTACAATTGCCGAAGAAGCCTATGTATAAATCTTTAAGGGACAAGGTCAATTGTATATGGTATGCAGGGTTGGATAGTATTTGATCAAACGCCGATCGATGGCGGTCTGATGTTGTATTCCTTGTCCAGGCTGTACGCCATGATGACCGCTTTGTCGATATCTTCGTAGGGGAAATCAGGAGTGCTTAAGACGAGATGGGGGGCTTTGTCATCAAATTTTAGGCCGAATTCCTCACTTTTTTCATAAAGGACAGTGCCCGGAAGCACATGGAGAATGCTGAAAACAATATTCGAAGGATGCATATCCATAATTGTCTTTACTGATTTGACAAATTTGAAAAAGTTATCGCCGGGCAGCCCGATGATCAGATCCGAAGTAACTTCTATTCCATTTGTTTCGAGGAGCCTCACTGCATTTCTGTATTTTTCTTCGTTGAAATAGCGGTTGACATTCTTCAGGGTGTCTTTATGCACTGTCTGCGGACCTGTTTCTATGCTTTTAATCTTCGCCTGCCTGAAAAGAGTTATCGTTTCTTCGTCCACAAATTCTGCAATGATCTCGACTGTCCGCAATTCAGCCCCATACCGGTTGGCCCGTGATATCATTTCAACTGTTTTCTTCAGATACTCTTTTCTGCAATTAAACACTGTATCGACGAAGTGAAAACTTTTTATCTCCGGACGGCTCAGGACAAGTTCTATCTCGCTCCTGACCCGTTCCTCAGGGAAAAAGCGCAGCCTTGGAATGTTTTTCCCTTCAAAACAGTAATGGCATTTGAACATGCAACCGCGATAGGTTTCTATATAGGTTACCTTATCCCTTGGGGAAAGGATCCCCTCCAGATAGGGAGAAGGGATCATACCGAGGTCTTCAATGGGAGCTCTGTCCGGGTTTGCCTGAATCTTCCCATTGTTCCGGAAACTTATGCCCTGAATATCTTCGAGATTGCCTTTCCCCGCATACCACCTCAGGAGTTCTGTAAAGGTAAATTCCCCTTCCCCTTTCACAACAAAATCGACCGAAGGATTTTCACGGAGATATTTTTCACCGACTGGTCCGACTTCTGGACCGCCGAGCACAATCTTTGTTTCAGGGCGGATCGTTTTTATTATCCGTGCGGTGTCAAGAACCTTGCTGATATTCCAGCAATAACAGGAAAATCCAATCATATCGGGCCTGAACTGGGTCAGATAATAGACAACCTGCTGTACATTGAGCATCTCGGTATCGAAGTCGATGATCTCTATCTCGGCAACATCCCGGATGAAGGCGTCTTTGAACGCATAGGCCTTGAGATACCCGAGCGCCAGAGAAAAATGGTTCGCCCAGTTGAATGAGAGGAGGAGTACTCTTCTCTTAGACATGCAAGGCCTTTATGTTCTCGGTGTATTTACTGGCGGTTACCGGGAAAAACTCCCGGTCTCCGAATTGCGTGAGGTATCTTGTCTCAGCGCCGGGGCAGAGTTCCCTGAAGATGCATTGAACACACGCGTTATGGTGCTGGAACGTTCTTTCATAAAGACCTGTCAGGCCGGACAAAAGTTCACCGATATGAGGTTCAAGCCCCTGCATGACACAGAAGGGAAGGCCCTCGGTGAGGATCCAGACACGGTTGAAAATACTGATATTGAGAGAATTCGCGATGCGGGGGAGAAGAGACCCGAAGGGTATGGAATAGTCGTATACTGAGAGGATGATACGGTTGATTCCGAAATTCAATACCGTAGTAACAGTATTTTCAAGATCAGTGACATTCTCCCTGCAGACAGGGATGCGTATGCAGATGAATTTTTCCTGGGGAAGTTCGGCAATATTTTGCACTCCCTGGATCGTCTCCCAGAAACTTCCGTTCACCCTGGTAATATGGTCATGGAGAGAGGGGTTCGAAGCCCAGAGTTTTATTTCAAAGAGAGAACACCCTGTACTGAGGATTCTGTGGAGATAGTGCGGATCAGAAAATGCCCTTCCGTTTGTAAAGAGTTTGATTCTTCTGTACCCATTTTCCCTGGCAGCCTTAAGAATATTGAAGATATCGTGCCGGACAGTCGGTTCACCACCATAGAATGCGATGCTGTCAGTTTCTCTCTGGCTCATTGCGGCTACTATTGACTCTGAATCAATTTGTGGTGAAGTCTTATGTCCTGCGGAACAATGAAGGCATGCATTGTTGCATTCACCGCCAAGGAATATTTCTTTATACCGCAGCAACGGTGTCCTTTTTTATAAGTTCCCCTCTTCAGGAAAAGAGGGGCAGGGAGAGATTTGATCAATGAAGGGGTTTTTAAAAATCCTTTCGTTCATATCAAAATTATACCACAAGTGTTTTTTGTTCGATTGAATCATTGCCATTTGTTCAAAATAATCAGGTATAGGGATAAGGCTTTATTTCCAGATAGAAATCACGGATAACCTCGATGAGATCGGAGACGAAGCATAGTTCTCAACTCTTCATAGTTCACTGCCAGAAAAGTCAGGGGAAGGTTTGCACAGAAATAGAGAGAGTTTATTTCGATTTGGAAATAAAGCCTTATCCCTCTGGTTCTTTCAGAAATAGTTATTCGGGGATGGTCTGAAATTGAATAAGGTCAAGAGAATCTTTTATAGTAAGTGATATGTACAGGGAACGGGATTATGATGTGATCGTAATCGGCGCAGGGCACGCAGGCTGCGAGGCGGCCCTTGCGTCGTCAAGGATGGGCCTTGAAACCTGCCTCTTTACCATAAACATTGACACCATCGCGCAGATGTCCTGCAACCCTGCAGTCGGAGGACTTGCAAAGGGGCACATAGTGCGTGAGATTGACGCCCTCGGCGGAGAGATGGCAAAGGTCACAGACAGGGCCGGTATCCAATTCAGGATGCTCAATATGTCGAAGGGTCCTGCGGTCTGGTCCTTGCGGGCACAGGCAGACAGGGTACTATACCGGCTCGCAATGCGACAGAGTATCGAATCGCAGAAAAACCTGGATATCAAACAGGCTCTCGCCGAAAAAATCGAGGTCGGAGACGGCAGGGTGAAGGGTGTGCTCACCTCCCTCAGCGTCTTCTATGGTGCAAGGGCAGTGATTGTAACAACAGGCACTTTTCTGAAGGGACTGATCCATATAGGACTTGAGAACTTTTCTGCAGGCAGGGCCGGCGAATTTCCTTCAATAGGGCTTTCTGATTCCCTGCAGAATCTCGGACTGCAAATGGGCCGCCTGAAGACCGGCACCCCGCCCCGCCTCGACGCAAAGACAATAGATTTTTCGAAGACAGAGCCCCAGTATGGTGATGATCCTCCGCAGCCTTTTTCCCACAGCACGGAAGAGATAACCAATCCGCAGCTGCCGTGCTTCATCACCTACACAAACCCTGAAACCCACTCAGCCATACTGAACAACCTCGACCGCTCTCCTCTCTACAGCGGAAAGATAAAGGGGATCGGGGCACGTTATTGTCCATCTATAGAGGACAAGGTAGTGCGCTTCGCAGAGAGGCCCAGGCACCAGGTCTTTCTCGAACCTGAAGGTCTTGAGACACAAGAATACTATGCGAACGGCATCCCGACAAGCCTTCCCTATGATGTCCAGGTGAAATTCGTGAGGACGATCCCCGGGCTTGAAGCAGTCGAGATCATGAGGCCCGGTTATGCAATAGAATACGACTTTGTGTTTCCTGCGCAGCTGCAGAATACTCTGGAGACAAAGGATATCGACGGGCTGTTTCTTGCCGGACAGATCAACGGGACATCAGGATATGAAGAAGCTGCTGCACAGGGGCTTATGGCAGGGATCAATGCGGCATTGAAACTCCAGGGCAAAGAACCCCTTATCCTTGGTCGCCACGAAGCATATATCGGGGTGCTTGTTGATGACCTTATCACAAAGGGCACCAATGAGCCATACAGGATGTTCACTTCAAGGGCGGAGTACAGGCTTCTCCTCAGACATGACAATGCGGATCTCCGTCTTATGGACAGAGGACATGCGATCGGTCTGCTCGATGATGAGGTGTACGGGAAATTCCTCGAAAGAAAAAGGCTGATCAACGAAGAGCGTGAACGCCTTGGGAAAACACGCGTCAGGTACAACGACCCCTCAAAGACTGAAACCCTGGAGCAGCTCCTGAAGAGGCCCGAACTCACCTATGCGTTCATAGACAAAGTTTCTCCTTCCCATAAAAACCTTGCTCCCGTCATCAAGAAGCAGGTTGAGATTCAGATCAAATATGACGGGTATATTGTCCGCCAGATGGAGGTGGCAGAGAAACTCAAGAAGATAGAAGGGAAGGTCATCCCCGAAGACTTCAATTATACCGCGGTCAACGGACTTTCCCGCGAGGTCCTCGGCAAACTGCAGGAAGTCAGGCCCGCAAACCTCGGTCAGGCGAGCAGGATCCCCGGCATCACTCCTGCCGCCCTCTCGCTGTTAATGGTAGCAATCGAACGGAGAAAGAGAGAGGGAAAAGATAAAAGAACTTCTTAAAAAAGGCCTGCAGGAACTCGGCTATCCCCCTGATGCTGACAAGCTGGATGCCTTCATGATATATCTTTCGGAACTGAAGAAATGGAACAGGGTATACAACCTCACAGGACTCAGGACGGATGAAGATATAATCATAAAACATTTCCTGGATTCGGTGCTCTATCTGAACTTTCTGCCCGCTAAAAGAATAACCGTCGCAGATATCGGGAGCGGAGCCGGATTCCCGGGGATACCGATGAAGATGGTCCGCCCCGAAATAAACATGTACCTTATTGAGCCGTCTGCAAAGAAATCCTCTTTCCTGAACCACCTTATCAGAACAATGAATCTGGATGCGATCATGGTAATAGAAAAACGGGTTGAAGAGGCGATGACACCCGGCGATATAATCCCTGTTGATGCTGCGGTTTCAAGAGCCCTGTTTTCAGTAAAGGACTTTGTAAGAAAAACATCCCATATGGTAAAACCGGGAGGCAGGCTCGTTTTGAGTAAGGGACCAAAAGTCTCTGGGGAACTGAAGATGATGAACAATGCAGAGGTTGAGATCATCATGCGCAGACTCCCCCTCAGTGATATCAAACGATTTTTTGTGGTGATTACCCTGTGATGAGGCATTGCATGATGAGGTCCAAACTTCCCCGCATATTGATACTTTACAGTCCTTCCTTTTGCATATATACTTTACCTTAAAAGGATTGTATGAAAAAGATCATTATCCCACAAGACATCAAAGCGTTCCTTGAAAAAGAGCAGTGTTTTCTCGACAGGTCGGACATGACAATATTCACGACATCGGACAATGAGGAGGTACTTGCCCTGCACAGGATTGAAAAAGCCGACCTTATTATCGCAAAGCTTGACACTCCAAGAATGAACGGGGAATCCCTCTGTTCCCTTATCCGGGATGACAAGAAATTATGCAGGGTCTCTATTCTTATCGTATGTTCAGGCACGAAAACAGAGACTGAACGGTGTCTGCAGTGCAGGGCAAATTCTTATATCACCACCCCGATAAACAACGCAACGTTATTGGTGGAAATACATCAGCTCCTGAATATCGCCCCGAGGAAAGCGCTAAGGATCCCCATGAGCATTAAAATTCACGTAACTTCAAAAGGGGGCCCTTTTACCGGCTACGGGGAAAATATCAGTGTATCAGGCATGCTCTTGCATACCGAAACGCTTCTTGCAGATGGAGACACTCTCACCTGCAGTTTCTACCTTCCCGATTCCACTCACATCACTACGAATGCCGAAGTTATGAGATTGCTTGAAAGAACAACAGAACATGACACCAATGGGTATGGCATCAAATTCATTGACCTGAGCGCCGGTTTTCATTCAGCAATTGAAAGGTTTATCGGCAAAAGGATCTGACCGGAATAAGATGCGGCCCGGGCAGTGTGTGTGGGAAACTTGCATTCCATCCAGTGAAGTTCCATGGTCAATTATTATTGTGATAATAAATACCGATAAAAGATTTCCGTTTGTACTTAATCGTCTTTAAGCACCATATTTCAGATGAGTAATTCAGGAAGTTATTGAAGGGGTTGCTTCTGTTGTTCAAGAAATTCTAAGCCGTATCTGTAGTAAAGACCATTATATTGTTTAGTCCAGCGGACAGTTGCGGACAGGGAAGATGGGAAGATATGATTCTTGACTGTTATCACTTGACCATTGTTAAGCGCCTCTGTTGCAAGAAGACATAGCCCCGACTGACTGATATTGGCAATAATACAATCAAACTCTCTCACAGGATTTGATTGTTGATATAGCGTACACTCCATGGCTTTCACCATTTCTTTTCTTTCATGCCTTCTTTTCTGTGATTTTTCCATTTTTCATATTAATACAAATAATCATTTTCTGGCAAGGCTTATCGTTTCAATCGAAAGGGATAAAGTTTCAGGCATTTTGCCTTAATATTTATCATTTGTTAATAATTAGGGATCAAGATATTTTATATGATCAATATTTATCTGAACTGTTGCCTGTAAAAAATAGCCTGTAAAATACACCATGTCAGGTTTGTTTTAAATATAGCTGTATATATTTCGAAATTTATAGATATGTTTTGTCACGTTTTAGTCACCTTTTTGTTAAATAGATGTTGAGATGGGTTCTGAACTCTATCTTATATTTTCGATATTTTCTGCTACAATTTTGCTGCAGTCGCATAGCGGCATTTCATATAGGAATTTATACCTCACCAGGCCCAGGGGCAATTGTATTCTGATCTTGAGATACAATGCGCAAAACTTTCCCTACCGCTGCTGTTCCTCGCCTTTTATCACAAGCCAATAAACAAAGCCGATCACCAAAATAGAGGCAATAAGGTACATCATCATTTCTGACTGTTCATGTTTCAGTGTTGCAATCATCGTTTCTCTTATGACCGCGACAAGCGCTACACTCACAAATACACTGATCCGAAATTTTCCTCCCTTAAGATGGGATATTTCTGTGTTCATCAGTTCTATCATCACCCATATGATAAGCAGGGAACCAAGTGAAGTGATGATGCCATGCTCAAGGTCTCCTGTAAAAAGTTTTTGTGCATCTGTTATAAATAGTCCAATAGCGCCCAAAGTTAGTCCAATCAGTGCAAGGATAAGAATGAGATTTGCACTCTGAAGAAATTTCTCCGAAAAATCTATGAGGGTACTTTTAATGCGGTAGATTGAAGAATAATTTCTGATCTCTTCCTCAATATAAGATGACGTCATAATATCAAGATTGATGTCAAGAATCTTTTCGAAGACGAGCAAATTGGCAATGATTTCTTCCTCTGAATCTTTCTGGTTATAGAGAATATCAACCCCCAGGGTTCTGATTATGTTGACAGCTCTGTTGAGATAATGCGCATCTATTTCTCTCTTTACATGTACAATACCGATCTTAATGAGCCTTTCGAAGTATTTATTGTCATATTTTCCCTCAAACATAGCCAGATACCAACTCTTCTGCGCTTCGAATAAATGTGCTTTTCTTATATCTTCCGTCAATAATCTGGCCCCAATTTTTGTGCTCATAATATATGAGCTAAGAGCGCCTGCTATTTCCTGAACATGGACTTCCATGATCGGCTTCAGTCTCATAAGTCTCTGCTCGTCATCAGAAGTAAAATTGTAATTGTCCTTAATTTCCCTTAACGATCTCATGGTTGCCTCTTAAAATATTGCAGCTGGTAATATCGCATGCATAAAAAATATCCTATTTCCATCTTTTATGTTTCCAGTTCGATTTTGATTGTTTTAACCTGTCTTTTGCCTTTTGGCTCTTTTCTGAGCATTACTATTGTTGAAAGACATTAGAATTAATAATCATTATAGCAAAGATTAAAATTGTGTTGTTCAGATGGAAGAATACACCTTATAAGATACCGAGCGTTGAAGCGGGTTTCAGCCGCATTACAACCAACTGAAGGATAATCGCAAGACATAGCCTCGCATCGCTCAATGCGATTACAGGGGCTGTGATATAATTTACACGTCCAAACCAAATCTGCGTACTATCGGGAGGAATGTAATGGGTCTCCGATTTGAGGTCCAGCCTTTGCGAGGGTTTTTCCTATCTGGGATTCTGTGTCTAACGATATTGGTCACGATTTCCATGGTCGTTCTGCCATCGACGTCTTGCGCTCAGACAGACGGATACAATCCAGCGGGAAATGCAGTAAACTTCTCCTTCTCCGCAAGCACTCTCTACCAGTTTAACGCGCCTGTTGATGGTGGCGGAAAGTTGAATATTGCGCGCTACAACGCCGCCTTAGACATGTCGAGCAGGGTGAGCAGGGATCTTCGAATCGGTCTTAGCCTTGCCTATGAGTATGATGATTACGACTTCTCAGGCCTTACCAATTTCCCCATTGCACGCCCCTGGTCAGAGGTCAATCGCTTTGGCATCAGTGTCCCGGTTCACTACACCTTCACAGACAATTGGAGGCTCTTCGTGAGTTCTTCAGTCCAGTGGGCTGGAGAATCGCGCGCCAAATGGGACAATGCACTGTCCTATGGTGCTGTGGCGGGCATTTCTTATAAAATCCGTGACGTTCTAATCGGCCTCGGCGCGGGTGTTTACTCGAACATTGAGGATACCACTGTGTTTCCCTATATCACCGTCAACTGGCAGATGACCGAACGCCTTCGCCTCATCAATCCTTCCCGCACAAGCCCTGCCGGCCCCGCGGGTCTCGAACTCGTCTACTCCATCAACAAGTACTGGGAAACCGGTTTCGGCGCTGCATACCGATCCTATCGCTTCCGCCTTGAGGAGGATGGCCCGATCCCGAATGGCATTGGAGAGTACAAGACCGTTCCGGTCTTCGCCCGTATTTCCTGCAAGTTCACACCCCGGATATGTATCGATGTGTATGGGGGTTCCACTTTTGTCAACAAGATATATATCGAGGACCAGGATGGCGATGAGCTTTTCAGTACGAAGACCGATATCGCACCGCTTATCGGCCTAACCTTCGTGGCCAGATTTTAGCAGCTGACAGAAGGAATCGAACTGAGAATTGTAACTTCAGGACAAGCTGATAAGGCTTTTTCCGCCTCCAATTAATGGGAGTATCTTTTCAACGCTAAAATATACTAAAAACTTTGGGCCCTTCTGCTTGTCCTCTTCCGGGGTCAAATTGCGTCTGGTCATTTTAGCTATTAAGGCTAAGTCAGTCGCTTCCTTTACCTTTTTCAAAAACAGCCTTACACCTCTGTGACCTGAGACATTCTCAATAAAAAGAAATGCCGCATAGGGATTTGACTGCAGGTTAAGATGGGTCAGATGTTCTCTCATGATAAAAGCTAACGTTCCGTCATCAAAAATATAGGGGACAGAATAGATTGCTGCATCTACTTTCCCTGATGAATCAGCCGTAGACAAAACTCCTGTACCATTTACGCTGTCAAAGTATTCTTTCAGTGTCATGTTTCTCCTATGGTTGATCTGTTTTAATAAGGTTCGAGGTATTATATTGGTTATCCTTTAGGCGGGAGAGAATCGCTTCATATAATTCTCCCTCCATCTTCCTGGTGCGACTTAAAATCCAAAGGTATTCCCGGCTCGGATGTCCTATAATGGAGTATTCATAGTTTTTCCCCAAGTCGATTATCCAGTAGTCCCCTGCAAAAGGCCAGAAAAAAGATACCTTGAGCTTGGCATTTGATTCTTTGTCCACTACCCATGCCTTACCTTTAGCAGACCTTATCTTGCCGCTGAATGACTTGTCATAGCATTCGTTGAGAACAGTGATCTTCCCATCATCTCTCAGAGTATACGTTGCCTTGCTTCCCACGCAACCCTCCTGGAAGCTGTGCGGATATCTCGCAATCTCGTACCATACCCCTGTATAACGGTTTACATCTACATAAGGAACAACCGGTAAGGGGGAAGATGTTTGTTTCGACATCTTAGCGCATCCTATCAGGCCCAGAAGTATTGAAGTTATGGTTAAAATACAGAATGCTTTTAACCCTGATGTAGAATTATACCGATTCATTTTTCGTCTTTGTTCCATGCGCTCATTAACAGGAGCTTTTGCATTTACAGGTCAATGACATTCGCTTAGATACTTTTCTGATTTTCATGAAATCTTCCCTTTAGAGGATAAAGCAAACTTCTTGTCCGGTTGTTTCGGTCCTTATTAATTATATATAATTTAAAAATAATTTTCTAATTGCAAACTTGTGGTTTGGACGGCAAAGATGAACAGGTATATATCACCGGAACATACAGCAATGATCATACATGATAAATCGGTGACAAGCATTGAGTTCTCACTGTGCTGGCAGAGCTCCGATATACTCCACACCGACTGCTTTTTTTGCAGGGAAAGTGAATTTTTACCGGGGTATCTTTCCACGGAAGATTAACGATTTACTTATGGGAAAGGGAGATACAATAGAAATTCCAAACATTGTAAAGGACATTGTATCGCCCTATGCACAGGATTCTGAGGCCTCTCAGGATATGCGGTTTCGATTTGTCTATGGAAACCTAAAAGAAGCGCTTACGGATGTTTTTACGTAATCAGAACAACTAACGAATGGAGGCATTGATGCCGCTTTTTGAAGGATTAGTATCTGGATTAGCAGCGGGAATCCTGATGGGCCTGATATCCCATGCAGGGTTTAAGGGTGGGATGTTTAAATCAAGCATTCTCATTATTGACGGCATGTTTGTTCAGCAAAAAGCAAGGTTGAAATACAACCAACAACAAGCGATACTGTTCGGAGTTCCTGTTCATCTCTTTACCAGCGTAACTTTCGGCCTTGCCTATGCAGTTCCCATCAGCATCATGAAACTCGAATTACTGAATGGATGGCTGATTGCCCTCTATGTTTTCCTGCTCTGGCTTTCCATGCTGTTTATAGCACTTCCTACCGCAGGACAGGGATTCCTTGGAAGAAGATTAGGATCATTTACCTGGCTTGAACAGATGGTGATTCATGTGATATTCGGCATAGGGTTATGGGGCATCCTATATTTTCTCGAAGGATAATAAGTAGCTTTTCCTTTTTATGGCATGGACGATAAGAAATGTGTTCCATTCTTTTTGTTTTTTCCCCCAAGTCCCGTCACTGTTTTGCGTCTCTCTTAATTTAAGCAAAGTCCGTTTGAGTAACTTGTCTGATTGTTCAAGATTCAGATGTCTAAGTGCATTCACCGTCTGATAAAAAGGTATTTGTATGGGCCAGCTACCGTCTTCCCTCTGCACTGCTTCTAATCTTGACAGAAACAACCTTACTACGTTACTTTCTCTATACTTTGGATGTACTGCAAATGCCCTAAGAAAGTTATTTGAACATGACCAAGCACACCACTTGCCTTCTTTCTCTTCGCCTTTAATGCGAAGCATTTCATAGACACGGATGATTCTTGTATCGCGTTCTTCACCGAAAATAGTCGCAAGAAAAAGAATGGCACACTTTGCGAAATGCTCATAACAGCCATGAGAAAAGGGAAGGTTCTGCAGACCCCGGGCAAATACTTTTTCTGACGGCATGTACAGGTTCGTTTCTTGTTCTAAAAACACCTCCTGTGACAGGAGCCATTCGAGGGCTTTTTCGATCTGTTCATTCTTATTTCTCACTGTCAGGTGCAGTGCAAATAACCTTTGGACTGTGATTAGAAAAGAATTTTTCCATAAACCATTTATACTTTGTTCTGAATACAGAGCATCTACTGTTTGTTTAAAATCATTTTTCCATCTGCGCGTGTCTTCCTGTAACCACTTTTGTCTTACATAGAGCGCCATGGGAGTCTTGCGCTTGCTAAAAACCTGCAGAGGATTATGTGTCAAGAATGGTTTCATAGGGGGAAAAACTCACGATATCGGATGCTATGGTCCCTTAATATTCTAACGCGTTACCTCTACCAAGGAGGTTTATCCACATTTTCTTTCTATAAGCCTCGACCATTTATAAGAATCTTTTCAAAAATTGTGTGATATGTACATGCGTGATACCTTTTTCACCACCTTCGATCATCTTGTCCATAGAGACCACGAATTTCGGGTAATTATCCCGAATCTGAAGTAGATTTCCAAATTCTCTTGCGTGCGCCTTTTCGTCGGGAATAAGGTATGCTACCTGCACATAGAACCTCTCCCCTTGTTTTTCGCAGACAAAATCGATCTCCTTTGAGCCTAATTGTCCGATCGTGACAGTATAACCCGATGCACGGAGGTGCATATATACAATATTCTCAAGCATTTTATTGATATCAGACGGTTTGTAGCCGACAAGGGCATGTCTCAGCCCGCTATCCTCAAAATAATATTTCTCGTTGATCTCAAAAATACGTTTGCCGCCTATCTCGGAACGGCGTACCTTGAAGATAAGAAAAGCATTGGCCAAAAAGGAAAGATAGTTCAGGACGATGTTGGGTGAAATGTTGGTCTTCTGCGACTTCAGGAAATCGCTGATCTTTTTTG
Source organism: Thermodesulfovibrionales bacterium (assembly GCA_031082155.1). GTDB lineage: Bacteria > Nitrospirota > Thermodesulfovibrionia > Thermodesulfovibrionales > SM23-35 > JAKLQR01. The sequence continues at coordinate 36,325 of JAVHLL010000006.1, forward strand.
CGGAAACCAGCCTTCCCGTGTTGTCCGCAATATACTCGACAAGCCTCTCAAGAAATGCAATGCTCCTGATTTTGTACCGCGCAACCACATCCTTAAAGAGTATTGTATTGTTGATGCTTCTCAGATAGTCGTAGACAACCATATCATTCAGATCGAGATTGACCAGATAGGGAAGCCCGCCATATTTTATGTATTTCAAAAAAGAGTCTTCGTTATTATCAAGATTATGGAATACGAGAAACTCAGGATAGGAGAGGCTGTACACATCTATTTCCACGTATCTTCCGGACAGATTCGTGGCAAGTTCGCCGGAAAGGAGATCGGCATTGCTTCCGCTGCAGTAAATATCAAATCTGCCGCTTGCCTGAAGATCCCTCAGCGCTTTTTCGAACTGAGATATGCCCTGGATTTCGTCAATCAGGAGAGCGGTTCTCTTTTGTTTCCCTGCTCTCTTTTTTATATAACTCAGCAGGTCGTGATAATCCCTGATCGGCTCGAATTCATGCAACTCCTTGTTGATAGAGAGAATTGCATCCCTTTTCGTTCCCTGCCTGACCAGCTCATCTATTATCTGGAACAATAGATAACTCTTCCCGACTCTTCGCTGCCCTACAAGGACTTTGATGATGTCCTTATTCATGAAAGGCAGTATACGGTCGAGATAGTATGAACGTTTGATATACTTTTTAATCATGATTAAAATATTCCTATATTTATAAGTATGTTTTAAGTATACATAAAACAGCAAAGAGATGAAATAAGAAAAGAAGAGCTTGCCTTATCTCTTTTTGATAGGAAAATTGTCATTTCGTACTTCCTGCAATTTGCCTTGCCTCTTACAGGAATCGAAGCCGTGACACCAAAGAAGATATCAAGATATGCCCATCATTGCCCAGAATTTCTGAGACATGGCGTAGAAGTTCTGGAAAATTGCTATAGATTTGCTACAGTTGATAATCCTGATCATAATGAAGCAAAAGCAGGGGTTGTGTAACGTGTCGAAGTTTAAGGGTAAAGGTGGTACCCCCTGCAGGAATTGAACCTGCGGCACCAGGTTTAGGAAACCGATTTGGCCGGGACCAAGAAGGCTTGAAAATACCTAATTTATTGCATCATATCAATAAGTTATCATGCTTTTGCACTACGTTAAGATTTGTCGTATTTTGCCTTGTTTTGAGCTATTTTTATCACACTTTTATCACACCCCCTTTAATGGGAAATTCCCTTAAAATTAAAGATTTGATGCCTCGTACTGAAGGAGATATTTAAAAGTTACACAAAGAGAATATTGCCTAACCCCAATCTTTTTGACGATTTCATTGCCTTTTTTATTCAAGGCGTGATATATATGCAACGTACTAAATTGCGTATTCCTGTGAAAGCTGCCACCGTTTCCAGTCAATCTGCCACCTGTTACAGACAATAGGTCAATTCTTGATACACAATTCTTGATAACGCTTGACAATAGTAACGCGATGGGATATTATTAATTATGATTAAATCGTTCAAGTGCCGTGATACTGAAGCTATGTTTAACGGCAAACGCATAGAGCGGTTTATCAGTATTCAGTCTGGGGCTATGCGGAAACTTGCGCTATTGAATGTTGCCGGGAGGATAGAAGACCTGAGAGTGCCGCCGGGCAACAGGCTTGAGGCGCTCAAGGGCAAACGGCAAGGACAATGGAGCGTTCGTATTAACGATCAGTGGCGCATCTGCTTCAGGTGTGAAGCTGGTAACGCCTTTGATGTTGAGATTGTCGATTATCACTAAGGAGGCTGTTGTATGAGAAAAAGACAAGTGCCATATCCTACGCCAGGCGAAATTCTGATTGAAGAATTTTTAAAGCCTATGGGGCTAACACAATACCGGCTTGCAAAAGAAATAAGCGTATCCCAAAGACGGATCGGAGAAATTATAGCCGGCAAGCGTGCTATCACAACGAACACCGGGCTCCGGCTGTCTCGTTTTTTCGGTCTGAGTGATGGGTTTTGGGAACGGTTGCAGATTGACTACGACCTGGCTGTTGCAAAGGACGAAATGGCTGAAACACTTAACAGAATAAAGCCGTATGCTGTCGCGTAGGAAATGGCAACCTTCATAGGAATTGGTGGCAGGAATCATCCGGAAAATGCACTTAATTCTTAATTGGGTGACACTTATCGAATATCCTTATTGTAAGGGCCGATTTTTGCTCCAGTCTTTTCTATAAGAACGTCGCTGTGGTGTGACTAAAATCCATGTTTTTGCCATTTACCAGTTCCTGAAGATATTCTTTTCGGGTCCATTTTTGATATCGGCACACGGATTTCCCCCACGTTCTTACACACCTGATGTAGTAACTTTTTCTAAGTTGAAGTTATAGCATGCATGCTATATGCTAAATCATGGGTTGGACAATCGAGTACTACGCGACTCTGAAGGGAGATATCCTATAGAACTCCTGTGAAGGAGAGGTATAACATGAAAAAGATAACGTATGAAGAACATGTCAAGGAGTTGCTCAAGAATAAAAAGGTCAGGGAGGAATACGAAAAACTTCTTCCTGAGTATGAGCTTGCACGGAGCATCATTGAGCACAGGCTGAAGAAGAAGATGACACAGGAAGAGGTAGCCAAGAAGGCCGGAATGCCTCAGTCTACGATTTCCCGAATCGAAGGACTTACACATGGACTCCCTAAAATTTCTACACTGAAAAAGATAGCGAATGCCCTTGATGCAAAAGTTGTTGTAAGGCTTGAATCCAAAAGGGCTTAAAAGAGAAAAATATCCTCTCATTAGACGTTTCTGTATATCTGTGCATGCAGTGGGATATCAAACTGATAACAACAAATAATTTTTATAACATATTGCGTCATGAAGTATTAATATTTCTACCATATATCAGTAAATCTCCAGTTTCAGGATTCTGCGCGATTGTATCTATTCTCTTCCTCCCTCCGGGATATGGAGAATCGTCCAGTGAATGAACAACGATAGGTCTTAACCCTCTTCCTGCATATTCAAGTGTTTTGAATAAGTAACCCATGAACGAGCCCGAATAGCGATAGCGTCGTATGCAGTCCTCAATACTCTTTTGAAGCAAATACTCATATCCCTCCCAACGAGAAATTTTGGGATTATGTTCGATCCACTCATCAATAGTGAACCTTACCAACTTAATAATTTCCTGTCTGGCTGTCACATTTCCTTTCTGGGCAATTCTCACTAACGCGATACTGATAATGTCCCGTATAGAATCATTATCTTTGTCAGCCGGAGTTAAAAAGGTGTAGAGTTTGTCATTATATTTATGAAGAATAATGTTGACCTCAGTTTCACTTCGATAAAGTTTGGTTCCGTTACGCCGGGATGTAACCCATTGTTTTTGAAATTTACGATCCAAAGCACGGGTAATTCTATCCCAGTCTATGCCGCCGCTTTCTCTTCTTATGTTCTTCTGAAAGAATCGATAAATATGTGGAGCGTATCCTCGTATCCAGGAGCTATTGAATGTATGCGGTTGTTTCTTTCTTAGCAGTTTGTTTAAAGTTTTAATAGCAGAATCAAAATCCATTGTCTTAACTTATATCGAAACGGTAGTGACTGCAGGGCTTTCCGTTTGAGGCCGTAGATTTACAATAGGAAAATGAGGAAGGTTTTTCAATAGTCCCTCGTTCATTTGGGAGAGGATTGTGTTCATTTATTTAATAAGTACATTTTCAGTGAACGATAAATATTACTGAACATGAAAAAGTTAACATGTTAACCTTCAAGGTCAATTGGCTTTTTGGAGAGTGCAAATATAACCTCTTGGATTCAAAAATAATTCTCCCATAGAAGATTTTTATTCAAGAACTTGACTTTTGTTCATTTTTTTTGTATGTTCATATTAACTGAACAGTATAAATAAGTGAACAATGACTATGGACAGAAGAACGAATAGAGACACACAAGAAGAAATCTTTCGCCTTGCTATCGAGGCTTTCCGAAAGAACATCCAGGCGCAAGCCGAGATTGAGATTTTGGCCGAGGAACCTGCCTTTGCAATGGGGTTTCGGCCAGACCATCGAGTAAGGATGATGATACAAGAGAAGGCAATGGTTTACTATGCCGAAATAAAAACAACCATTACGAAACCATACAAGCTCTTATTGCTGATGCACAAAGAGAAACTCAACTACCCTCTTTTATTGGTCGCAAAATATGTAAATGCACAGATGGCGGAGCAGCTGAGGCTTGATGGCATCGAATTTATCGACACAGCCGGCAACGCCTTTATAAACCAGCCGCCAACATATATATTTTTGAAGGGTAACAAACCGACAGAGGATGTCAGAACAGCTCCGCTCAAAAGAGCATTCAAGCCCGCAGGCCTCAGAATCATTTATGCTTTCTTGTGTAATCCCGGTTTTGAGAATAAGACCTACCGTGAGATAGCTGGAGCAACAGACGTAGCCCTCGGTACAGTCGGCTGGATCATGAAAGAACTAAAGGACCTTGGCTTTCTTTTGGATATGGGGAAACGAGGGAATAAACTGACAGAAAGAGAAAATCTGTTTCAAAGATGGGTTACAGCTTATCCGGAAAAATTGAGACCAAAGCTAATTCTCGGGCATTATAAAGGCGAACATGGATGGTGGCAGCAGAAGAAACTTGACCCGCTGGCAGCACAGTGGGGTGGAGAGGTTGCTGCTGAAAAGCTCACACATTACCTCAAACCCGAGGTCATCACGATATATACAACGACTCAGCAGCTCAATCAGCTGTTACTCGGGAACAGACTCAGGAAAGATCCTGAAGGAGATGTTGAAATCCTCGAAAAGTTCTGGAAGCCAGTTGGTAAATTGGAATACGAAGACCTTGTGCATCCGATCCTTGTTTATGCAGATCTCCTGGCAACCGGGAATCAGAGGAATATTGAAACAGCGAAGATGATCTATGAGCAACATATCATTCGACTTATCAGGGAAGATTGATCAACAGACCGTAGAAGCCCTTGCTATGGTAAAGAGGATTGCTGATTCTTTGAGCATTCCGTTTTTTGTAGTTGGCGCTTCCGCAAGGGACTTCATTCTTAAATATTGCTACGGCATCGAACCGCCGAGGATGACGAGAGATATCGACTTGGGTGTCGAAGTCGCCGGTTGGGAGCAGTTCAACCAGTTGAAGGAAGCATTAATAGCAACGGGCAAATTCTCTCCTGCAAAGGAACAACAAAGGCTCAGCTTCGATTTTGTCATGATCGATATTGTTCCCTTCGGAGCTATTACTGATGAAAACAAGCAGATAAGTTGGCCGCCAGAGCATGAGATATTTATGAGTATGGTTGGATTTAAGGAGGCTTATGAATACTCAATTACAGTCAGGCTAAGCTCTGATCCTGAACTCGACATCAAGTTACCTACCTTGCCAGGGCTGGCGCTCATGAAAATCATTTCCTGGAAAGAGAAATATCCTGAACGAAAGAAAGATTCTGAGGATATGTTGCTCATTATGCAGAAATATGAAGAAGCCGGTAACTTTGACAGGCTTTACGATAAAGAGCAGGATCTGCTACAGGAAGAGAATTTTGATACGAGGCACGCCGGTATCAGGCTGCTTGGCCGGGATATGGCAAAGATCGCCGATCCAGAAACACTGAATATCGTCAAGACCATTTTAAAGAGTGAAACAGAGGAACAGTCTCAATACAGATTAGTCACTGATATGATCAGAGGCTCTCTCACACTCGATCGTCATTTTGAAGAAGTATTGCTTCAGGTTGAGAAACTGAGGAAAGGGTTTGACGAGGCTGGCAAAAAATAAATTACTTTAGGGTCCTCTTCAGTGCAAATCAGGCAAGTTCGCAAATATGTCCCTTCTTGTGCACATATTTTAACCATTTTATGATTAATATATAATCGGTTTAATCGATGATAAAGGTCGAAGAGATAAAAGAGGTGTATAATTTTGAACCCAAATACACCTTCTCGCAACTCGAACAGAATTTGCCGAAGGGATTTGAGGCAAAAATACAAGATGGCAGCCTTTATAAAGCGGTTAGAAGGCTTACGGATAAAGTTTATCCTACTGAAGAAAACAGCTATGAAAAGAAATGGTTCGACTTCTATCTGCCGCTCAAACGGAGGGGTTATTTTATTCTCGTGCCGCTGGGAATAATTCTGTATGACAAAAGATTTTTTTTGGCATTTCCGCATTCAAACGTTGAAGTGCACACCGGCAAGGAAAAGAACGAGTTTTATCTATGTTTGATACAGCAGACCGTGGAGTTTTCACGAGTACTCAAAAAAGATCCGGGGATTATCGCGAAGGCGATACCATTTGATATTAGAACAGGGCATGTGCTTGGGAAATATGTTCTGGAAGATCTGTTACCTATAGAGAAAAAGGAAGAGATTTTGAAGCTATATGGAGACCATGGTAAAAGGGGAAAAAGGTCGCGTGGCGTCTCTCTTAGCGATTATCTGAATACAGCTGCCCTTTGCTACAAGGCTGCCTTTGGCAGTAAGACCAATGGTTTGACTGCCGAACAGATGTACAGGAAATGGGCTGACGGTAGAGATTGCGGCATGCTCCGCAGAAAAAATAAGAAAAGTAAAAAGGACTTCAGTCATTGGTTAGACACCGAGGCACATTGCGGAGGACATCCCTTTGAGATAGTATTCAGTTGGTTCGGCCACGGCATTCATCTGTTTCCACCAGACCTGAACAATCCTTATTTTACTTTGCGTGTGACGAATTACATGTATGCATTGGCTTTTCTCGAAATGGTCAAAGAATTTATTAAAAACAGGATACCGTTTAAGGCCCATAAACTCGAAGGTGTTCTCGATTATTTGTCTGGTGAAAGTTATTTTACCGTCAATGCCCATGACGAGCACAATATTTTCTATTCCTATGAGGATCGAAAACTTTTGAGACATATAGAATGGGACGAGCCTAACATATTGATATGGAAAGCAAGTCCCAATATCCAAGAACTATTGAATGTTTGAGGTTGTCTATCTACCAGTAGTTTATTTATGGTTTTAACAGCAGAATCGAAATCCATTGTCTTAACTTATACCAAAACCCCCAGTCATTGGAGAAGGATTGTGTTCACTTATTTTATATGTTCATCTTTAGTAAACAATAAATATTACTGAACATGGCAAAAATTTATAGTAAACAAAGGAGACGGATACGTTGATCTGAAGGCACAAAGGTAGGGATAGAGACAGTGCCATTTTTAAAGCAATCAATTCTCTTGACCAATTATTGTAAATGTTATATTATGTAAGCCATAGGTAGGCTGTAGAGATGTCAAACGGCGCACAAAATATAACAAGAAGCCCATTAGGAAGAACTGAAGCCCGATTTCTTGCCAGAATAGGCATCCGTCCGACATTCAGCATTGAGGATGCGCGCCGTGTCTTGGGTCACAAAGATAGTGATCCAACCAGACAATTTCTTGAACGCCTTCAAACTAAGGGTTGGATCAGACGTATTAAACGCGGACGCTTTGCTATTATACCGCTTTCATCGGGAGAAAACCGTACCCCTCAACTGCATGAATTCATCGTCGCTATGGAACTCGTATCCCCTGCAGCAATTGCCTACTGGTCTGCGCTTAACCATCATGGCATGACCGAGCAACTTCCGCGGACTGTGTTTGTGGCTACCAATCATCCTGTCCGCAGGCCTCCTGGTGAGGTGCTTGGTGTTAGTTACAAGGTCATCTCGCTGCGCCCTGAGAAGTTTTTTGGCGTTGTAAAAGACTGGATTAATGAGATGCCCTTTATGGTTACAGACAGGGAGAAAACCATAATTGATGGACTGGATCTTCCACAATATGTCGGAGGAGTAGCAGAAGTCGCAAAAGTATTGTCCATCGGCTGGACACAACTAAATGAATCCAAACTTCGTAAATATGCAGTTAAAATAGGTATCAGCGCTGTTGCAAAGCGACTTGGTTTCTTGATGGAGACATTAGGCCTGGGAAATGTTGAAGCGTTCCGAAGGGTGGTCACCCTTGCCCCAGGCTTTTCTCCGCTCGATCCTACACTTCCGCATCATGGAAAATACAACCGCAGGTGGGGATTATTGGTTAACACGGAGATTAAGGCATGATTACGACTGCCGAACTACATCGTATAGCGGAAAAAGAAGGTCTTCGCTTCTACCAGGCAGAAAAGGACTATGTAATCCTATGGGTTTTATCAGGACTGGTGCATTCCGGGTTAACACGTCATGGATGGGTCTTCAAGGGCGGGACATGTCTCAGACAAAGAGGATTGCTGACTCTTTCAGCATCTGAGTCCTCGAAAGCTTTCATGCTATCTTCCAGGTCTTTCATAAATAAAGGATCCTGTGATGCTTCGGCCATCCGTTTGCGAAGCTTTTCTTTTTCAATCTTTTTTGAATATTCTTCCAATGCTTCTTTGACGCCTGCATTTAAAGAAGGAATGTCCTGGTTCTTTGCATATTCCTTTAATCTTTCGAGTAGCTCTACAGGCAAAGAAAACGTTGCATTTTTTACATTAGTTGCCATACAATCACCCCCTCTTTATATGTTTATTGTATTATTAATATTGTGCATTTCACAATAAATAAAGACATATTTTGCTTTGATAAGAGTCCTTAAATCGTTATTGCAGTGACTTATCGGTATCGTTCTCTGAATATTTCGAAGTGCATGCTATCAAGATCAATCTTCACGTATGTAAAGTCATCAAGCTGACCTGGCTGTATGCAGGTTGTCTTGCCAAGTTTCGCGGTCCACTTCCCAGTCATTTGAGGGGATTCATGTATATGCCCATGAAGAGCTAAAAGTGGCTGATTTTTTTTGATGAAGTCGTAGACCGCCTTCGAACCCACTTCCATACCGCCATAACATTTATCCAGTCCCAGTCTGGCGGGTGGCATGTGAATAACGTATATAGCCTTTCTCATATTTTTAGGACGAACCAGCCTATCCAACTCACCTTTGAGAGTAGGCAGTGATCTGGCATAGGCAGGCCAGTCCTTTAACTCTTTAAATCCCTGTTGAGTTGACAACAGGCCCGTACCGAGCTGCCTCTCGAATACATAGTCGTTCGTATCCATCCGGCATCTGTCCTTCAGACGAAAGGGATAGTCGACAACCCAATTCAAACCGATAAACTCATACCCATTGATGTCATACTTTCGCTGGGCCAGAGGCACGACAAAGTTGTATTTGCCACAGACCTCCTCGAATAGCTGATCGTAAATCATAAGATCGTCATTTCCCAGATAGCAGAGATGGTAGATTCCTGCATCATTAAACTTCTTAAAGTATCCATCCAGAAATGATGTTATAAAATCCTTTTGCTGTGACAGCCCTTCGTTTTTGGGCAGCATATCGCCACCATTGATCACAATATGTGCCTTTGAGGCTGCTGCGACCTCAAGCAGCCGATTATATTTCCATACGGACCCATGTAAATCTGTGACAAAGATTATTCTCATTGTATGATTATAGAACTTTTGAATCCTTATGCCGTAGTGCTTGAACGGGTTTTGATGCCGGCACACAGGGGATTTGATTGCCAAAAAAGATAAACATGTCCTTCTCATTATCGAATGTTTGTTATCAGATAGTAGAGAATGATAGTCAATATAACCGCAGCAATCCATCTTTTTCGAGTGCTTCTAAACTTATACGGATTGTTCAGAGCAATTTTGTGTGGAGCCACTTTGGGTATTCTGGGGACATATACGTCCGTGCTATTCCATTCCTCCAATAATCTCGCTTTGGGTCTGTCAACGGAATCACCCAGGGAAAAGGGATAATTCTCCGCCTTGATTTTGTAAGATCTTGTCACATTCCTCATGTTGCCGTCTGTACTTACCAGGATTACTCGCCCAATACCTTCTTCCTTGAGCTTTATTGCGGTTCCAACGATCCTGTTGTCAGCGCTGCTGGCGAGATCATCAATGACATGATACTGATTGTATATCCTCACGATGGATCCAGCGGAAGTCCTGGCCCCGGTCGATATGTCCTGATAACTTCCCAGCATATCAAGAGTTCTTGTCACCTGCCTTGCCGCTTTCGCCCTGTGCTCATCCGGATCAGGATGTTTCTTCAACCCGTCAAGTTCTTTGAGAACAGCGGTGGGTATGACGATCTCATTGCCCCCCAGTTTAAAGAGGACATCCGGATCTTCTATTAACACGCTGGTATCAATCACAAAGATCTTCTTCCTTACATCATCCAATATGCTATCTCTCCTTTCTTGGTTATTTTTAGTGATATCATATAAACTTTTAAAGATAATTTAATATCATTAAGAAGTAATTATAGCATTTTGTGATCATTTGTCAAGTCATTTTATGCTATTATTTGATTAAGAAATTGATGTTTTTTTCTTCAGGTGATAATATGTATACATTTAAAGACAGGCGGGGTGAACCATGTTGATCGTAAACCTCAAAGCTCTCATAGAACGGAAAAGCGCTGTAGAAAGAAGGAAGATTACCTATAAAGTAATCGAGCAGGAAACCGGCGTTAAGGCTTTAACCTTATCCAGGATCGCAACCAATCACGACTACAACGTCAGCCGGAAGGACCTTGAAAAACTTCTACTCTTTTTCAACTGCCAGCCTAATGATCTACTGACGTTGATCAAAGAGAAAGAAAAATGAGGACAATGAAAGCACTGATTCCTGTTGAAGTGATTGAAAAGGTTACACTCCTTGACTTTTGTTTCACTATAATATATAGTTTCACCATATGGTGAAACAGTCTTATAAAGTGAAACAGTTTATCGAGAAAGATCTGCTTAAGAGAGCAAAGAACAGTATAACGTCTGTTATTTCAGATATCACCTTCCTTGCACTAAAGGACTTTAAAACCAATGCCAGAACCAACAATAAAGAAGTCGATTTTGTATTAAGCACCCTTATTTCCGGAAAGCCTGCAAAATTTATTGTAGAAGTTAAATCACAAGGCGAGCCTCGTCTTGTAAGAATGGCAATTGCTCAGCTTAAAGATTATCTTAAGGGCTTTAAAGACTCCTATGGCATACTTGTCGCTCCCTATCTAAGTGACGCCAGCAGGCAGATATGCAAAGAGGCCGGCATAGGTTGCGTTGATCTGGCAGGTAACGCATTTCTATCCTTCAAGAATGTATTTATAGACAGGAGTGGCAGGCCCAATCCTTTCGCTGCTACCCGTCTATTAAAATCTGTCTTCTCACCAAAATCAAGCAGGATACTGAGGGTGCTTCTCTCTGCCCCATCAAAAAAATGGCATGTCGAAGACTTATCTAAAGAAGCAGGTATCAGCATAGGGCTGGCCTCAAGGGTGAAACAGGCGCTTCTTTCTGAAGAATGGATAAAGGAAGAAAACAAGAGTTTCTATCTTGTCAAACCTGAAGAAGTGCTTAACCAGTGGGTCAATAATTATTCCTATGAAAAGAATCAGAGCTTTTCATTCTATTCAGGTCTTACAGAAGACCAGATTGAGACAGCAATCAAACAAGAGTGTGAAAAAAGGAAATATCGTTACGGGCTCTCATTATTTTCAGGAGCAAGAAAAGTAGCGCCGTTTGTAAGATTCATGCGGTTCTTTTCCTATATTGATGGTAACATTGAAAATATTGCAAAAGCCCTACAACTGAAAAAAGTAGAGACCGGAGCAAATCTAACGCTTCTTCAGCCATATGATGAAGGTATCTTCTATGGTCTTCAGGATATTAACGGTATTAATGTTGTATCTGACATCCAGCTTTATCTTGATCTGAAGAATTATAAAGGAAGAGGCGAGGAAGCAGCACAGGCCATATTTGAACAAAGGATTAAGACCAAATGTTGATAATGGGTTTTATAATAGTGGGGAAACAGGATCAAGCGACATATGGAGAGCAGCAATCATGATGACTTTAAAACAATTCTCGATCAAGCCTGAAACCGTACCAAGCATAACGTCGTGGTATCTGTCAGACCTCGGCGAAGCTCGCGGGAGACAAGAGCTTTTCACAAAGCAATCTCCTCAGAAGCTAAAGGTTCTTAGGGAACATGCGTTGATAGAAAGCGCCGTATCATCAAACCGCATAGAAGGTGTGACTGTCGCTGATGCGCGTATCCGTACTATCGTGTTCGGCAAGTCGCATCTGCGCGACCGCGATGAGGAAGAAGTGCGAGGGTATCGCAATGCGTTAAAGCTCATTCACGAGCAGGCAGCAAAACTGCCGGTATCGGAGGAGACGATCCTGAATCTGCACAGACTGGCGAAAGGTGACATCTGGGATGCCGGTAAATACAAGGAGAAAGAAAGCGACATCATTGAGAAATACCCTGACGGGACTTCGCGTGTGCGATTCAGAACGGTTTCCCCTGCCAAGACGCCGGTATTTGTGGCCGAGCTGATTGACCTATGGAATCAATGTCTTCGCGAACGATGGGTGCAACCGATAGTTGCTATGGCAGCGTTTAATCTCGATTTTCTCTCTATCCATCCCTTCCGTGATGGAAATGGTCGAGTTTCAAGGCTGCTTCTGCTGCTTCAATGCTATCACCTTGGTTATGATGCAGGCCGTTACATCAGCATTGAGCGGATTATTGAACAAAGCAAGGATCGGTATTATGAGACTCTTGAACAAAGTTCACAGGACTGGCATGAGGGGAAACATGACCCGTGGCCATATATAAACTACGTTCTATACACACTCAAGACTGCTTACAAGGAATTCGAAGAGCGGGTCGGGCAGTTGCGGTCGCCAAAAGGAGCCAAGACGGAGATCATTAGGTCTGCAATAGAAAAGACTCTTAGGCCGTTTCGAATCGCTGATATTCAAAAAGAATGCCCCAGCGTGAGTGTAGATTTGATCCGTCAGATCTTGAAAAAACTGCGTGACGAGGGAAAGGTCGAGTGTCTCGGAAGGGGTCAAAGCGCACAGTGGCAGAAAAGGAAATAGGTAATATCTATTTAATTGGGTAATGAATTAGGTAAGATAACAACCTTTCAGATTTTTCAGAAAAGTGAAGATTGAAGGAAAAGGAATTCCAACACTTGAGCGGGAGGATATTCTTGCATGTGTCGAATATGCACCATAGAGCATGGCTGGTCAGAAAAATTTTCGTTCTTCATAAAGGGAGATAGGGTATTGTGCATGATGATTTGACCTTCTTCACGAATGAACCGGGCGCTACCATCCTTGACAGATTCAGGAAAACCCTGAAAGATGTCCAATTCTTTGATATACTCGTCGGCTATTTCCGAACAAGCGGCTTTTTCCGTCTCTACAAATCCTTTGAAACAATAGATAAGATCAGAGTCCTTGTCGGCATAAATATCGATAAGACAGCATTTGAAATAATCGAGTCCTCAAAATCACGGGGAAAGCTTGATTTCGAATCTCACAAACGGACAAAGGAAGTATTCTCCGACGACCTTGCTTATGAAATGGAACATTCTGAGGACACTTATGATACTGAAATAGGGGTAAAAAAGTTCATTGAATTTTTACAGTCAGGAAAACTCGAAATCAAAGCCTATCCAAGCTCAAAAATCCATGCAAAGGTTTACATAATCCGGTTTTCTGAAGAAGACCGTGATTACGGGAGAGTGATTACCGGTTCCAGCAATTTTTCAGAAGCCGGCCTTATTGAAAACCTTGAATTCAATGTTGAACTGAAAAATAGCGCTGATGTTAAGTATGCCCTCGACAAGTTTGAAGCTTTATGGAAAGATGCTGTTGATATCTCCAAGGAATATGTCGAGACGATAAATGCGAGAACCTGGCTGAATGATTATATCACCCCATATGAGCTTTATCTGAAATTTCTTTATGAATATCTCAAGGAAGATATCAATATAGATGAGGATTTTGAGAGTTATCTCCCCGAAGGTTTCCTTGATATGAAATACCAGAAGCAGGCTGTGGTTTCAGCAAAAAAGATACTCGATGCCTATAACGGAGTATTTCTCTCCGATGTCGTCGGATTGGGCAAAACATATATTTCAGCGCTTCTCGCGCAACAGCTTCCTGGGAAAATTCTTGTTATCTGCCCTCCCGTTCTTGAGGATTACTGGCATGATACTTTTTTTGAGTTTGGGATAAGAGGCTACAAAGTTGAATCTCTGGGCAAGCTCGACCATATCATAAAAAGCGGAGCGGAACGATTTGATTATATATTTGTCGATGAAGCTCATAGGTTCAGAAATGAAGTGACCCTTGGATATGAAAAACTCCATCAGGTTTGTTTTGGCAAGAAGGTGATCCTCGTTTCGGCAACACCCTTAAATAACACTATTGACGACATTTACAGCCAATTAAAGCTCTTTCAGGTGCCAAAGAAAAGCACAATCCCCGGCGTCCAAAATCTGGAGAAATTCTTTGGGTCATTAAAGAAGAGAATAAACAAATATCAGAAAAATCAGCCCGAATATATCGATACAATAAAGCTTGTCTCAAAGGAAGTGAGAGACAAAATCCTCAAATTTGTTATGGTCCGAAGGACACGCACAGAGGTTATGAAATACTTCAGTGAAGATATGGAGAAACAGAATGTCTCTTTCCCTGAACTGGACGATCCAAAACGTATTATCTATACCTTTGACGAGAAGACCGGCGATGTTTTCAACAGAACTATTGCCCTTTTGAAGGATTTCTCCTACTCCAGATATACCCCTTTGCTCTATCTAAAGACGCCGGTTTCCGAGTTTGAACTCCAGTCTCAACGGAATATCGGAGGATTCATGAAGGGCATCCTTGTGAAACGACTGGAGAGTAGTTTCCACGCCTTTAAGAACACCCTTAGACGCTTTGTCGATTCTTACCGGAAATTTATCGAAATGTATCAGCAGGGAACTGTTTACATCAGCAAGAAGGTGAATGTTTATGATTTTCTTGATGCTGACAATGAAGAAGAGCTATTGAAGCTTGTGGATCTGGACAGGGTTCAGAAATACGAATCCTCTGAGTTCAAAGAAGAATTTCTTCGTAACCTTCAGAAAGACCTCACTTTACTTGAAAACATTCAAAAACTATGGAGCGATATAGACTCAGATCCGAAGCTCGAACAATTTATTAATGAGCTGAAAGAGAATCTCATCTTGAAAGAGAACAAGCTTGTTGTCTTTACAGAATCCAAAGAAACCGGTGAATATCTCTTTAAAAAACTAAACAAGCATCTGCCTTCAAAGGTTCTTTTCTACTCCAGTGTGGGCGGAATTTATGGAGATGATGAGAAGAGCATACCGGTTGCCCGGAACCTGATTAAGGAAAACTTCGACCCGAAGAACAAACCGCAGAAAGATGATATCAATATACTGATTGCGACAGATATCCTTGCTGAAGGGATTAATCTGCACCGTTCAAATACGGTCATTAACTACGATCTCCCGTGGAATCCCACTCGTGTATTGCAGCGGGTAGGCAGGGTAAACCGTGTAGGGACTAAGCACAAAGTGATAAATATCTTCAACTTCTTCCCGACTGCCCAGTCAGACATGCACCTTGGGTTGGAAGCAAACATAAAAGCCAAGATACAGGCATTCCACGACACTCTCGGGGAAGATTCAAGGTATCTTACCGAAGAAGAAGAAGTCTCCACTCATGAATTATTTGGCGATTTTATTTATAAGAGATTAAGTGACAAGAAAACGTTTCAGGGGGAAGATGAAGAAGAGCGATCGGAGCTTGAGTATCTTCAGCTTCTTCGGAATATCCGGGATAAGCACCCTTCCTTATTCAAAAAAATAAAACGTCTTCCCAAAAAGGCCCGAACATGCCGGGAGCTTGAAAACAACAAGAAAGATAATCTGATTACTTTTTTCAGAAAGGGGAAGCTGAAAAAGTTCTTCCTTGCGGATTCCTCTGCTTCGCGCGAACTAACATTTTTTGAGGCTGTTGATCTTTTCAAATGTGATTCTGCAACCCCTAAAGCGGCCTTCCCTAAAACCTTTTATCCATTCCTTGATGCGAACAAAGCCGCATTTGATCAGGCAACGTCCGACGAGACCGCTGAAAAAGATCATCGAGCCAGTAGTTCGAACGAAAGTTATATCATAAAGCGGCTTAAAGCGAAGGATTTGCAGAAATTTTCGGGCTTTACTGAAGAAGATGAAGAGTTTATAAGGTCAGTCTTGAAGGCCTTTGAAAACGGAGTAGTCCCTAAAAATACCAGCAAACGTCTCAAAAATGAACTCGAAAAAGAAATTGCTCCTCTTAAAGTGCTTGCCATACTGAAAAAGAATCTCCCCCCGACCATTTTGTCTGTGTCACCCTCCACCCAGAAAATCGGACATGACAGAAGAGAAGTGATTCTCTCTGAATATCTGTTGAGAATTGGATTAAAATAATTCCGTCTCATATATTGACAAAAGCATCTTTATAATGTATTCTTTTAGCATAATCTAATTTGAATAATGCAATGGGAGTAGTAAATGCGAAATCCATTTACATTAGGCATAGCTCAGAAAAATGATTTTTGCAACAGAAAAAAAGAAATAAACGACCTGTTACAGCATGCAAAAAATGGTGATAATACAGTTCTGTTTTCGCCCAGAAGATACGGCAAATCTTCTCTGATAGCAAGGATTATCGAACAACTCAGGGAAGAAGGATATCTGACTGTTTATGTGGATCTCTACCCGATAACCTCGGAGCAGGATTTCATTTCAAGGTTTTCCAACGGCATTTTTAAAGGGATTGGGCGCGGCGCGGATACCCGTACTATTGCGGACAGGCTCAAAAATATCTTCAGCAGACTTGTCCCGAGTCTTGAGGTTAGGCCTGAGGGGTATAATATCTCCGCCAGATTTGACCGTACTTCCCAAACAGGGTTGCTGCTTGATGACCTTTTAGACGGACTGTATAAATATGTAAAGAAAGAAAAGCTCCGGGCATGTATTGCCCTCGACGAATTTCAGGAGATTACCGAACTGCCTGATTCCAAAAAAATAGAGGGCATACTACGCTCGCAAATACAGTTCCACAAAGAGATATCATATTTTTATATTGGGAGCAGACGCCGGATACTGACGGATATGTTTACCGACAAAAACAGGGCTTTCTACAAGAGCGCGTTTTCATATACGTTGAAGGAAATAGCCAGGGATGAATTTGTTCCCTTCATAGAGGCAAAATTCAGGAAAACGGGAAAGGTTTGCCCATCGGAGGTGGCAGCAAAAATATACGATACCGTCAGAGGCTACCCATATTATGTTCAGAAGCTTTCTTCTATAGCATGGGATATTACGATAAGAAAATGCACTGATGAAATAGTATTTGAATCCTATACTCTTCTCCTCACTATGGAAAAGACGGATTTTGAAGGCATATGGGGAGGTCTGGCCCTGATACAGAAATCGGTTTTGAAGGCAATAGCCAAAGAACCGACAACATCTCCTTACTCCAGAGAATTTCTCGAAAGACATCGGCTTTCAATAGGCGGCACCCAAAAAGCAATGGACGTCTTACTCTCAAGAGACCTCATAGAAAAAGATGATGAAGGCAAATACAGGTTGACAGACCCTGTAATGGAGGCGTGGCTTCGGGAGTAACGTAACCATATGGATAGACAAGAAGCAGTCAGATTAATTGAAGAAACCTTTAATAAACCATTTGATGAATGGCAGTTCCGGTATTTTGTAAAGAATCTGCTGAATGAAATTGACGAATCGAAGTCATTGGAAATCCACGGCGCTTACATTAAAAACGCATTTTCAGATTGTATCAGGCAGTATAAACGAATCGGAACATTCACAGACTCTGAAGGGTTAAAGTTGGATGTTCTGATTGTGAACCTCAAGAGGGGCATCTCAGTCGAAAGAGCAAGGACCACTCAAAGGAATTTCGTAGCCCACCATCTGAAACAAAGGGATAACAAAGATGCAGCTTTAGTCGCTTTTTATTCCGATGGATCGGAAGACTGGCGATTTTCTTTTGTCCACATGGATTACAGGACAATCCAGACAGAAAGCGGCAAGGTAAAAGTTGAGGAAGAACTCACTCCTGCGAGAAGATACTCTTTTCTGGTCGGTGAGAACGAGCCAAATCATACAGCCCGGCAACAACTTGTCCCCATTCTTGAAGATGACAGGAATAATCCGACCCTTGCAGATATCGAACATGCCTTTAACATCGAGTCTGTAACCAAAGAATTTTTCAACAGGTATAAAGACCTTTTCCTGAAAGTGAAAGAGGAGCTGGATACTGTAGTAGTCGTTGATCAAAAAATAAAAACGGAATTCGAGAGCAAGCAAATTGACACTGCAAACTTTGCCAAAAAGCTCCTCGGCCAGATCGTTTTCCTCTATTTCATTCAGAAAAAGGGCTGGCTGGGTGTCGGTAAAGACAGGACATGGGGTACCGGACCGAGAAACTTCTTACGAAGGCTTTTTGAGAAAGAGATCGTCAGCTATGACAATTTCTTCAATGATATCCTCGAACCTCTGTTCTACGAAGCACTTGCAATAGACAGAGGGGAAATATCATTTTACAGCCGGTTCAACTGCAAAATCCCGTTTCTGAACGGCGGCTTGTTCGAACCGATTAATGGTTACAACTGGGAGGAGACGGATATTCTCCTTAAGAACGAGACCGTCAGAGAGATCCTCGATACCTTTGACCTTTACAATTTTACCGTCCGGGAGGACGAACCGCTTGAAAGAGAAGTGGCTGTTGACCCTGAAATGCTCGGAAAGGTTTTTGAGAACCTGCTTGAGGTCAAAGACCGCAAGTCAAAAGGCACCTATTATACCCCT
The DNA here is from genome assembly GCA_031082155.1 of Thermodesulfovibrionales bacterium. Classification (GTDB taxonomy): domain Bacteria; phylum Nitrospirota; class Thermodesulfovibrionia; order Thermodesulfovibrionales; family SM23-35; genus JAKLQR01. The sequence continues at coordinate 55,020 of JAVHLL010000006.1, forward strand.
CGCGAGATTGTCCACTACATGTGCCAGGAAAGCCTCATCAATTATCTGGACACTACTATCAATACTCAGGAAGAGACTGTAATTCCTCAAAAACCTGTTCAGAAAAGTCTTATAGGAGAAGATAAGCCGGAACAGGCATCACTTACCGTTCAGACACATAAGGTGGTAATCCCTCGTGAAGACATTGAAGCCTTTATCAGGAGAGGCGATTTTGCAATAAACAATGATCTTGCGAAAGAACAAGGGACAAAATCATATACCTACAAAATGCCCGAGAGTATACGGAACAATGCGCGGCTCTTTGATGACAAGCTAACAGATATAAAAATCTGTGACCCTGCCATTGGGTCAGGGGCATTCCCCGTCGGTATGATGCATGAGATTGTTCGGGCAAGAGAAACATTAACAACTTATATTAATGAGGGCAGAAGTAGAACCGCCTATAATTTCAAACGCCATGCTATCCAAGAGTCGATCTATGGCGTCGACATTGACCCCGGTGCTGTAGATATAGCAAAACTCCGCCTTTGGCTCTCCCTTGTCGTTGATGAAGATGACTTCAAAACCATCAAGCCTTTGCCTAATCTTGATTATAAGATCGTCTGCGGAGATTCTCTTTCGAGTGTAAATACTTTGTTCCATCACATCGAACTCAAGAAGCTTGAGAGGCTCAAAGCGAAATACTTTGAGGAGACCAGACCCAGAGAAAAGACACATATAAAAGAAGAAATTGATAATCTCATAAGCGAGATTACGAATAATGATAAGCATTTCGACTTTAAAGTCTATTTCAGCGAAGTTTTTCATAAAAATGGTGGATTCGACATTGTGCTCGCAAATCCTCCATACATACGTCACGAAACTATCAGGGAGTTGAAACCTGAGCTAAAGAAGGAATTCGGCGATTTCTTTTGCGGCACGGCAGACATCTATACTTATTTCTACAAGAAGGGAATCGAACTGCTAAAGCCATACGGTCACCTTTGCTTTATCGCGCCAAACAAATTTATGCGGGCCGGCTACGGCAAGAATACTCGAAAATTGCTTGCTACACAGGTAACGCCGAAGGTGATCATCGATTTCTGCGATCTCCCGATATTTGATGCAACGACATATCCGTCAATTATCCTTGTTGAGAAAACGCCTTTTGTAGGGGCGGCCCTATGTGGCCGCCCTGATTTGATTAATCAACAACCACCAAAAGAAGGGCAACCACACAGGGTTGCCCCTACAAAAACGGAATTTCTTGCCGCAACATTTACCGACGCCGCCCAATTGGAACGGCTGGAAGAAACCCTATCAAACATTGGATTTCCAATACCAATCTCTTCATTGAGAGAAGAAGGCTGGAATCTTGAGCGGCCTGAGATTTTAGCGTTGATGGAAAAACTGCGCAAAGCCGGAACGCCGCTTGATGAGTATGTGCAGGGACGGTTTTATCGGGGCATATTGACAGGTCTTAATGAGGCTTTTGTAATTGATGAAGTTACTCGGAAAAACCTTATTTCAGAAGACCCTAAAAGCGAAGAACTTATCAAGTCGTGGTTAAGAGGAAGGGATATTAAGAAATGGAAGGCTGAATGGGCAGGATTGTATTTGATAAATATTCCAAGTAGTGCAAATCATCACTGGCAATGGTCAGATGAAAAAACTGAGGGAAAGGCGAAAAAAATATTTTCCCGAACTTATCCCGCCATCCATAAACACCTGTCGCAGTGGGAAGACAGGCTTGTCAAGCGCGATGACCAAGGGAAATTTTGGTGGGAATTAAGGTCATGTGCTTATTACAAAGAATTCGAGCAGCCGAAGATTGTTTATCCCAATATTACAAAAACAAACATCTTTTCTTTCGATACAACCGGCATCCTGACCAATCAGAAATGTTTTATTATCCCCACCGATGACCTCTGTCTTTTGGCAATTCTCAATTCCAGTCTTGGGATGCAATGGTTCGTTTCAACACTTCCCTTGCTGAGGGGCAGCTTTTTTGAACCGAGTGCCATTTTTATGCAACATTTTCCTATTGCCTCCGCCTCCGACAAGCAGAAAGCCCCCATTATCGAGCGCGTTCAGACCATCCTTGCCAATCCCGACAGCCCGGATGTCCCTCGCCTCGAAGCGGAGATAAATAAATTGGTCAACGATCTTTACAACCTCACGCTGGAGGAGATTGCGATTGTGGAGGGGAAAAGATAAGCTGTAATGCTGTTATATTAACAACAGGTCTTTGAGGAAATGTAATTGCTGGAGGTTTAATAAATGACAACTAATAGATGGACTGGATGGGCTGGATATGTTCAGGGAACTAATCGCGGGAAAGCCTTTGTTCACATCAAAATATCAAATGCGACTTTAATCGGTGATTTTGTCTTTAAAGATATTGCATATGGAACAGCGGCTGCCAAAATTAAGGGGAGACTCAACAATAGCCAAATTACAGCCGACCTCTTTGATTTTGTTTTTGCCAAGCCTCTGCCGTTAGAGCCACAGGCAGGTCAAATATCGATGACCATCTCAGAAGATGGTAGTGAACTCTCTGGAGCATGGGCTACGGATATTGGAACTCATGGTCAATGTCATCTTTTTAAAATTAACTTTTTTAGGGCATTACCTATATTTTCACCGCTTTTATATCGAACATTTCTTTTTATAAAACGTGGGCTTATTGCAAATTTAAAGTACCTTTATTTAGTTTTCTCGCTTCTTGTGATGATTACTTCAGCAACAGGTGTTTTAAAAGAGAAAATTGGCCTAACAGAGACTATTATATTAATAATTCCATTGATATTTCTTTTTCAAAATGAGATCAGGAATTTTTTCATTATTACGGGCTTAAAAAAAATAGGGCCCGTTGAATTTCAAGAACAAACAGCTACCCCCGTTGGAATAAATCAAGAAGTTATAAGTAGACTTGTTCAGGAATATGCACAACTATTCCCTTTTTTCGTTTACTTAAATCAATTTTTTGTACCACGTACAAAGGCGCTTTTACGTATACTCGCAGCTGCACCTTCAATCACACGAGGAACTTTCAATCAATATGCGCGTGTTTTAGGAATCGAAGAAAGTAATATTCAGGTAACCTATGACGTTCTTGAGTTAAATCAGTGCTTGCAAGTAGACCCAAATGGGCTTATTAGTGTTACTGAAATTGGGCAGAGGTTTCTCGAATTTGAAAGTCGCTTCAATCAACTTTTTCCTTCAAGATGAACGAAAGAGAAACCCAAACCTGGAAAGAGGACAGGTACATTTTCTGAAGGGGGAAAGAGTGATAGAAACGACGAAAATGGAACTCGATCAAATCGGGGTCTAGCTTGAAATACAAATGATTCGCGAGAGGCGCTTCCGCGCGCTGGCGAAGATTGAAAAAGATACCATCTTAAATTTATTCAAGAGGCGACATCAATGAGGGAAGCTTTTGACTTACGGGTAAGAAAGGATCGAGAAGCTCTGGCAAAATTTCTTCCAACTATAGACAACTATACTTTCACTATTTCACGAAGAGATTTTATTGAGGCGCTGTCTTCCCTATCATTATTCTTAAGAGAGCCTGAATGGTTGATATACCAGTATGGAACTCTTGGACCTATACCCGCAGGGAAGTCAAAGTTGGTTTTTTCGATCTCCCGTGCTTGCGAGTTGGGTATATGGCTTAGAGATTTATCCAGATTTAGAGATTTTGATAAACTTACAGCCGGTTTTTCGAATCCTACGCAATTCGAAGACAGTTGTTTTGAGACAAAAGTCGCTCACTGGTTTTCAACCCTGCCAGCTATCAGAGATATTATGTTCTCTCCTTCTTATCTGGTGAACGGGAAAATAAAAAATCCAGATTTCGATGTGAATGGTATTTGCGGAAGTTTAACTGTTGAATGTAAACGACCACATCATTATGTTCAGCAGGCATTTCAGAAGTTTAATAATGCTGTCGCAGAATTCCAAGCTGCGATGAAGAAAAGACAATGGCCTGATCATTTGCGTTTGGAAATCGAGATGATTGGCAATATTAGAGAATCGCTGCAAACACTAACTCAAAATACAATTGACATAGCTCTAAAAACCTCTAAGAAATGGATAAAACGATTCTCTTATAAAGATACTGTTCGTGGTTTTGTTGTAAAGCGTAACTCGTTGTTCCGCCTTACCAATGTGAAAGTCCACACAGATATAATGATAATCGGAGATAAAGCCACGGGATTACTTAACCCAGAATTCACATTACTGCGGGTTGGTACGAATCGATTAGACGCTCTGCAGAGGAAATCTATTGGTTCACGAATAGCTGATGCACTTCACCAACTTCCTAAGGATCGTAATTGCATTATTTTTGTTGGAGGAGTCCCATATCGTATAACTGAACCGGCTTGTAAGGATAGGCTGTCAGATAAGGCATATTCACACGTCAGAGCATTTGGCGCATGGGACGATGAGTTAAAGTTTGTATATAGGAGACGTGACAGAGCGTTCATACGCTCTCTTTTTGGAATATAATGCAGAAAAAAGTGGACAGGTGCATTTTCTCTATGCAATGAGTAAAGGGAATAGATTGTTAGAGGGATGAGATGAAACTTGATCAAATAGGCTTCTGGTCTGAAATAAAGCTTGAGATAATCAAGAAATACGCTGGCGCATATACGAGCATTATGAAAAATCAGTCATGGTGCAAGGGGTATGTATACATTGATGCATTTGCTGGAGCCGGCAAGCACATCAGTAGGCAAACTGGGGAAATGGTTCCTGGATCGCCGTTAAATGCCCTTGAGGTTAAGCCTCCTTTTACAGAATATTTTTTCATCGATCTTGCCGAAGAAAGAGCAGATGTTTTTATTGAACTTGCCAGGGAGAATCCTAATATCCATTCTTACCATGGTGACTGCAACGAAGTCCTTATTAACGATATCTTTCCCAATCTTGGATGGGACACGTTTAAAAGAGCATTATGTATTCTTGATCCGTATGGGTTACATCTTAAATGGGAAACAATAAAGAAAGCTGCTGAGTTAAAGACAGTAGATATCTTTATCAACTTTCCAATAATGGATATCAATCGGAATGTACTATTTGATGATTTCGCTAAAGCTGCACCTGAAAATATTGCAAGAATGAACGCTTTTTGGGGTGATGCAAGCTGGAAGGAATTGTTGTATAAAGAACAGGATACCCTTTTTGGTGATAAACAACACATTAAGCTTGAAGGATATCCTACTCTTGCAAAAGAGTTCGGGGAAAGAGTTAAAAATATAGGTTTCAAGAGTGTGCCGGAGCCGATCCTGATGAGAAATGTAAAGAACGGTCCTCTTTATTATCTGTATTTTGCATCTCAAAAGGATGTTGCTAAGGACATCAGCAAAGATATTTTTAATAGATATAAAAAAGGCCAAAAATGAAAAAGACTAATCTCTATAACGATAATCATCCAATGTTAGATATGAAGACCGGGGAGCAGGTGATTAAATATGGTCAAGAACCCAAGCCACAACCTCTTGTCTCCGAACTTTGGGCAATTCGGGGACATTGTGATGAGTTAAGAGCCCAGAAAATATCCAAAAGAGCAAATTTGCCTCTTCAGTGGTTCGACAAAATACCATCTCTGAACAGAACAAAAGGGATAGAGAAGCTCAGGGCTGAACGAGGGGTGCTTTTATTAAGAAACCGGACAAGTGCTTTTATAGATCAGTTCCAACATCCTATCGGCAGATGTTCCAAATTCTACAAGTTAACTGCTTACAACAACTGTAATTTCTGGTGTGAGTATTGTTATCTGTACCTAACATTTAGAAATATGCCCATATCCACGCATTTCGTAAATTATGACAAGATGTTCCGCGAAATAATCAGCTTTGACAAAGCGAATATTCCAGACATGCTAAGAGTTTTGAATCTCGGTGAACTTTGCGACCCCTTGGCAGTTGAAGATATAACAGGGTTTGCTGAAGAACTCATCCCATTTGCTGCACAGGAAACTTACAAGACAAAGCTGCTCTTCCTTACAAAAAGTGACAATGTAGATTCTTTATTGAATATAGAACATGGGGGTCGGTCGATAATGTCTTTCAGTATCAATACTGATAAGGTTTACCAGCAACTTGAACATAGAACCGCTTCTCCAGAGGCAAGATTAATAGCAGCGAAGAAACTGCAGCAAGCCGGGTATGAGATACGCTTGAGGATAGATCCTGTTATCCTTTATTCAACATGGAAAAAAGATTATATCGATCTTGTTGAAAAAATATTTGTATTTGTTAAACCCGAACGGATTACCATAGGAGAATATCGTCCCTCAAAAGGCCTTGCTTCACACATCAGCTCTCGCTTTCCTTATTCTCCTCTCCTCAAGATTAATTCCGGATTAGTTAACGATGGACCAAAACTAAGATATCCTGAAGAACACCGCCTGGCAATGTTCAGAGTTATTGTCGATGCGATAAAGAAACATGACAAGAAAATTAAAATCGCCCTCTGCAAAGAGGATGTCAAAATTTGGAAAAACCTTGACATGCAAATTAATGGATTACAATGTAACTGTCTCGGTTAGTTTGACTGTAAGTCATCATGTTTTCTCGCTTGCCTGACCTCTATACTTAGAGAATAAAAAAAGGAGAAAGTGGGCTACCCCTTTCCTCAGAACACGATTTTTGCTCTGCACAATCGATGAAGCTTCTTTGGTAACCTCTCTAAGATTAAGAAATCATCTTTGCGAAAAAGGAACTGTCCCCTGTTGTTGTGCAACCCATAGTTAGAGTATTCGACGCAGGAGATATTGGACTTCTCCAGAGAGGTACCGTCTCTCAGCTAATATCATCGAGAATATAACGCTGTGAGGCGAATAGCTACCCATCGGATCGTCAAAATATCTAGTGACATAAAATTCACCTTATCAGACAGTATTAAGTCAGGACCAAAAAACTAATAATTACAGCAAGTTAGTTCATGCCCGTTTTTCAGGGTGGGATATGGACACGTGTATGGGGATGCGCACAGGGTGCGGCATGGTCTGCATCTGAACAATTAATTCAAAGACAGGTCTGAAGCGGAGTCGGAACAAGCTTGTCACAACTCCCCATTTTTCCATTTTTTCCACTCGCCTATTGCGCCGAACGAAACAGCAGATTGACCTGTTATCCCGGTTTTTTGAATATACACCTGGTGCCATTTTTCTTTTTCACTTTCGGGAAGAGCGTTGAATTCCAACTCCAGCCTTTCGTCAATTTCTCGGATCTGTTCAGATTTCATTCTGGCGACGAAACGTCTTTCCTCTTCCCTGTGTTTAACCTCAATGAGCTGGCCTGGAGTAGGACACTCGGGTGGATGCAGGATACCAGCACGTATCATCCCCTCGATGACATTTCTCCATGTTTTATCGACAACATACCCATTCTGCACCTGCCAATGAAGAACCCAAAGCGCATGATATATTTTGCCCCTGGACAACTTGGGATGTGCGAGCACAACGCTCTCGGCTACCGAGAGGGCGCTAATGGGTAAAAATTCTGCGACTTTGTCTTGTGTGTATTCTCTTTCTTCTTCATTATCAATAACTACTACATTCGGCTGCTGTCCCGTAGTAGTTCTTTGCGTATTCTCTGAGGTATTCTTTGTATTAGAATTGAGGTCAAGTTCTTTCATTTCTGCATCTGTCGGTTGATGCTCTCCAGAAGATGCAGTTTTATTATCTACAGTAGATGAAGAATAATTATCTGCTGCTGAATCGGTTAGGCCATCTATAATACCCTGTACAACGGTCTGATTCCTTCGGTACCATGTAAGGCCTGTTCGTTTGTCGATATAGCTCAGATAAGGCTTTTCCATAAATGGATTTCCTGCCAGTGATGCTTCTATAAAAGCAGTCTTGGATTTGTATCTGATCCCTATTTCGTCAAATGCGTTTCTGAATTCAGAAGAACTAAAGCTTAAAACCTCGGTGAAGGAATCACCTTCACGGTAGTCCTTATGGTCCGGACAGGGTTCCATGAATTTGTAGAATGGTTCGCCTTCCTTGATACTAAACAGATACTCAAGCTGTTGAAACAGTATTGAACCGGAAATCGACTTTGCGATCTTTCGCAGTGCCGGATAATATGGTATGCACCGTGAAGTCAGAGCAAGAACATTTTTTTTGTATTCCCCCATAGGCACCTCTACACTGCTTCGAGAGAACGGCCCGAAATCAGTTGACGCATGATTTTGGGTGCGCGTTTCTCTAATGCATAGACTTTGCTCAAAGGCATTCCGAGCGTAATGGATGTTTCCTGGAGCGTATAACCCTGCAGCCGCAGGCTCAGAACAGCCTGCATTGGCGGAGTGAGCAGACTTAACGCCTTATTGATATGCATTTTTTCAACGATTGCTTCTTCGGTGTTCTTATTGGACTGAGGAAGTTCGCCCCCCGTCTCTACCATTTCTTCCAGGCTCTCTGTTTTGTGACTCAGAAAAAGATCTCTGAATGCCTGCCTCAGGCTGAGTACGAGTATCGCACACGCATGTCTTTCGTTGACGATAGATACATGAGATACCAAAAAACGGCTGATGCCCTCATGTGCGACTTCCTCCCAATCGTAGTCACAGTACTTTGTTTTTGCAATCAGCAGTAGCCATGGATATTTCCTTTCAACAACTGCTCCTCTCTCCTCCAACGTGTTATAATCGTGGCGAGGGGGAGCGCCAAGTGCGTTTACCTGACCTATACGGCACCTCCTTTTGAAGAGGTGGTGCTGTCCTATCAGTTCCACCTCTTATTTTAAATTAGTTAGCGTTAACCAATAACATTGTTAGTAATATACACTAGCCTTTAATTTATATCAAGGTTTGTTTTATTTGTTGACAATGTTAGTAGTTTCCGTTATAATTTTTGTATGAAGAAAAAGAATGAATCTAAAACTGAGTTGGGTGCTCTTTTTGCGGTGGTTAGAAAAGGGAAGGGAATAACTCAGAATGATATTGCAGAAGCAGTCGGCCTGGCACGTTCCGCCATCGCACAGTTTGAGCGGGGCCATGCATCTCTCAGTAATGACACTCTTATAAAAATTGCCCCTCTCCTGAACATAAATCCGGATTATATTGCTATCAAAGAGGTGAATCCATTCAAGAGTGGCAGCAATGACCTCATTAAGCTATATCTGCCCGAAAACACCATGACCTTGGCTCTCGACTATTCACTGATATATTTTCTTGCTGCAACTGAGGCAAACAGATCCCTGGACTTCTTGTTTCTCTCTCCCGACGTTAGGGCTGCCACTATCGTTAACCCGTTTGAAGCAGTCATCTATGCTATGGCCGCGCGCGATTCGGCAAATAACATTTTTCTATTCAGACGAAAATCACACATGGCCTGGGGAAGTGTCACAGGAGAAAAAGAGTTGCAGACAAGAATTACTCAACTGTCCGAAGAAAAGGGGAAAAAGATCTCCTTCAAAATAAAAAAGATTGATAGCCGTCTCTACGAAATAATACGCGAGTGGACTGCCGTTCGAAGAGATATAGAACCTTTATTTGAATCCGCTGAGATACCTTTGATGAGTTCGTTGACAGATGCGGAAAAGAAACTCATTGCTGAAATGAGGACAAAAAAGATTTCTCCATCAAAAGTAATTCGCAGCCTTGATGAGTTTGACAAGAAGCATTAAGTCAGTTTCATACATTTCTTTATTAACCCTTAATATTCGTTGGACTAAAATTCGATCTAACCTAAAACTTCTCTCTTGGCAATTTCAATGATTCTGTCTACGTCAGTTACGCTTGTGGCCAGGGTCTTCTTGCTCTTCACCGGTTGCTTGAAGCCGGGCTTTATCCTGTCCTTTGCATCTCGGGACTTTGAATCCAACCACGCCTGAATCTCTGACTCCTTGAATCTCAACAGTCGCCCCGTGATCTTCAGGCAAGGTATTTGTTTCCGCGCGACCATGCCGTATACAGACACTTTTTCAATGGTTAGAAGCTTTGCCACGTCCCCAGCCGTCAAATATTTTTCCATTCACTGACCTCCTAATACATAAATGCATTCAGAAAGATAATTTTTTTAGAATATTTAACGGCGCTTTGATATTTCTAAAAAAATGTGTAAGGCCAATCTAATTGAATAAGATTTACCTGCCCGAGGAGTTACTTGCGGGCGGACCCGGTTGCATCGTCAAAGAGGGACTATTCTTGCTTGCTGACAAGCTATGTTCCAAACTCTGCTTCTCTTTTTCACTGTCGTAATAGTATACGTTGTGGCTTGTATCGTAAATCAAATCATGAATTCCGATGAAGTCTTTCCCCCAGTAGCTCCGGATTACCCAACCATCCAGGTAGAACTTTTTGTGATAACAGGCCAATACGAGTTCACTTAGTTCCCTGGAAATCCTCTGTGCTTCATCGTCAAATACAAATATGTTATACAGATGGTTATAGCAGATATCTTTCTCAATGAACGTTTGACCGTTGTTTTCTGTAGAAAACGAAACAAAGACCCATAACAGATAGATGTTATTTTCCCGGTAGTAATTTTCCCGTCCAACGACCGTACTCAGGAATGTTCGGGACCGCTGAATTTCGATGACAATTTCTTTATCACTGAACTTTGCGAATATATCGGGTCTCCGCCACCTCCGGCGATTATTGTAATGCCTGTGAACTCCTTCGACTCTGACGTCCAAAACTGCCTTATCCATGCACAAATGATTTCCGATTGATTCTTTCAGCTCTCTATGTTCCCTACTTTCCTGAGCACCCTTGAATTGTAGTGCCCTTATTCTTGCTTCGGAAAGACGTGATTTTTTGCATTTTACAGGACATGTGCCGCTGTTATGGACATGTTGAAAGTAAAATATTCTCACACCGGCCATAAAACTGATGAGCTTCACCGGCTGTTTACAGTAGTAGCAGACACATTCAGCATTGCCGGACTGAATTCCCTGTTCGATTCTGTATCTCATCTTGTGGAGTTCTGACTCGTCTTCATCATATTTCCTGAGGAGTGAGTTAACATCTACTACTGACCCATTCTTTGGAAATCTAATGATGTCTATGCTTCTCTTTATGGGTTCTTTCTTTGATATATTTTCTTCTTTATCTTGCATATTCCTACCCGTCTTACAACGTCAACTTTATCGGATTTTCAGAGAAATTCGTATGCCAATTACACTCGGGGAGAGCAGTGTAGAAAAATTCCTCGAAAGTAGTAAGATAAACATGTTTTGCGATCCTGGCTGCCTTCAGATACGACTTCAGCAGGCTCAACCGCTTTTGCGTGTTTATGATAACGAGGGGGGTGTCCTGGAAGTACTTAATCTTTCCGAGAAAATCCTTCCGAGAGATTGTTCCACAATCTACTTCAAGATTGAAGTCCAGTATGTGTTTATTATCCAGCCCTTGAATTGCGAATATGATGTCCGGCAAGTAAACTCCTTTCCGTAGCTTTTCAATTCTCCTAAGGCCATATTCAAATTGGAGAAAAGTCAGCTTATAGAGTTTCAGCTCTTCACTTTCTCTATGGATTTTCTTGGCTGCTCCGGCAACATAAAGATCATGCTTGATATTCTTCACATTGGGGTTGACCCACACATTGGACAGTTCTATCCCCTGATCGTTGGCAACGATCGAAGCAGAGTGACTAGTGAGCGCATATATGCGGTCGCTAACGATCGGACTGCTGATCGACCTTATAAGATCCTCCTGCTCAAGTTTTCTCAGCCGTCTCTGCATTACCCTCTCCCGGGTCTTTGGATTCGAATCCGCAGTGTTGAAAAAATACTTAAAAATATTACCTACTGTGCACGGCCCAAGTGAAAGATGCCTAAGCAGCTCATGATCTCTTTCCGTGAGCAGCAACCCTTTTCTCATCGTATCCTCCCTATACTTCTTTGTGTACCTATTTGTGCCTCTACTTAATAAATGCATCTAGAAGGGGATTTTTTCGGACTTTGTTGCTTTTCGTCAAAAAAAGTTTTCTTTGATCGGTTGGAATGCCTTTAATCCTAAGAATATTGATTCAAAATGAAGAAAATCTAACCCTATTTCAGAGTGCCATGTGTTCCCGGAGGCGAATCCTGAATACCATCGTCAAAGCATTGATTGAAAATCTATGGCCGAAGACATGGAGGGAACGCCTCTTATTGTCTTGTCAAAAAGACCGCTCCATAGTATACTTATTGTAGATACAATAAAGGAGGTAGAGCATGAACACAAAGATACAGCAATGGGGAAATAGTCTGGCTTTGAGAATTCCCAAGGCATTTGCCGTGGAAGCAAATCTTCACAAGGGAGCAGTCGTTGACGTTTCCGAAGAAGGCGGTAAAATTATCCTCACTCCCGTCAAGAAAAGGAAATTTACTTTAGAAGGTTTATTGTCAGGGGTGACAAAGGAAAATATCCATGGTGAGATTAGCACTGGGAAGAGGGTTGGCAAGGAAATATGGTAAAACGGAGAGGTTTTATTCCCAATCGGGGGCATATCGTTTGGATAGATTTTGACCCACAGTCTGGCCACGAGCAGGCAGGGAGGAGACCAGCCTTTGTAGTGTCTCCAGCTGCCTACAATGAAAAGATCGGTTTAGCCTTGTTGTGCCCTATAACGAATCAGGTGAAAGGCTATCCTTTTGAGGTTGCACTCCCAAAAGGGACAAGCGTATCGGGCGTCATTCTTGCAGATCAGATAAAAAGTCTCGATTGGAAGAGCCGGAATGCAGAGTTTAATTGCAATGCTCCTTATGATGTCGTTAATCTTGTCATAGAGAAACTGGCTACACTTTTATCGTGACAATCCCCTGCTGACTTCAAGTGATGTTTTATTAATTAAGAAACACTACCACCACAAATGTGTGCAGCCTGAAGGAAATATAATTCTTTTCGGAGTATCCTGACACCTCTCAATTAGTTAAATGTGTGCTAATCGTATTTTCTTTAGGAAGCTAATATTTCAAGTTTTAGTAATTCAATCATACTAGCTAAATCATTATGCTGCAGAAATTTTCTTCCTAAAATAAGAAGATCTGCTCCAGCTCTTACAGCTTCTTGAGGTTTTATTGTTGTCTTATAAAAATCAGGAGGAACCCATGAAGGCCTTATAAGAGCAGCTAGTAAAAAATCTTCCCTGCAAACTTTTCTTACCTTCGCGATCTCAAAGGCCGGTATCATAATACCATCAAAACCAGCTTTTTGTGAATTTATTGCTAAGAATTTTACATACGAAGAAAATGAATGGTTTACTCCCAGCTCTTCATTTAGGTTTTTTTGAGATAAACTTGAAAGAACAGTTACACCTAATATTATTGGTTTTTTAAGATTCTCTTTTAGGCAGAATTCAGACACTTTTCCTAAACTGTTTTTAATATTTTCAGCACCGATTGTAGAATGCACACTTATCATATAAGTACCTGCCTTTGCAGCATTTATGATTGCATTTGTGATCGTATTAGGTATGTCGTTAAGTTTAATATCCAGGAAAATTTTTTTATCTAGTTTGTTAATTGCTTCGACAATATTTAAACCTGATGAAATGAATAGATCAAGTCCAACTCTGAAAATATTAATATGTTCGCGGAAAGTTTTTACAACTTCTAAGGCAATATTATAATCTGATGTATCTAACGTAAGTATAATTCGTTCTTGCGGATTAATGAACATACATCTTCCGTATTGGTTCAGATTAAACTGCTTCTTCGATCAGTATCATGTCCGAAATCTGCCAAGATGGAGAGTTAATAGAAAGGAATCTTAACATTTTTTTATTACTTGTATTTCTCATTCGATGTTTTTTGCCGATAGGTATAGCTATACTATCTTCCGGCCTGACCCTATGCCATTTTCCATCTATCTCTATTTCACCTTCTCCATCAAGTATGAAGTATATCTCCTCCAACTTATTATGATAGTGCAGATTTGCAATTTCTCCAGGGCTAAAAATACATAAGGCAATTTCCACATTCTGCAGCTCCGAATTTTCAGTATCTAATATCTTATAGATAATTCCCCCACATCCATCCTCAATCTTATTTAGAACTTGCCAGTTGATGATCATATTTCCTTAATCCCACTGAAATCATTTTATGGGCTGTCATTGCTGCCTCCCCTGGTGTCGTTCCTAATTCGTTAGGACTGTATATTGATCGTCCAATAATTTCGTAATCAGCACCTGCAGCGATTGCACTTCCAATCTGAGGTCCTTGTATACCGATACCACATGAAATAATTATTAATCTATTATTTACTTTCTTTTTAATCGCTGATATTCTTTCGTGTTTAGTCCCGGGAACTTGAATACCATCACAATTAAGAGTCAATGCAAGCTCAATATACTCATCAGCCATTTCATCGGTGATCAATCCTGATGGATGCGTAAACTCTGTAAAAAGGAATATCATTTTTGATTTAAAGATAGCTTTGCATGTTGATATAGTTTCATCTCCGACGGGCCCGCAAATGATCATTCCGTCAGCTCCATTTTCTAAGGCTTTTCTTGATAGTTTCTCCGATATGTATGGGATATCCATTAATTTTAAATCTACAATTAGCGGTTTATTAGTATATGTTTTTAATTCTTTAAGAATATTCCATCCAAATTCGTAAAGAACCAAATTCCCTATTTTTATAGCCTCAATATAAGGCGCAACCTGTTTTATAACGTCAAAAAGTTGCTTCTTTTGTTCGATATCAGCCGCAAAGATAATTCCCTTAGATTCTAGCATCTCCCTTTAAAAATCCGATCACTACACCAGTCATTGTCATGGATGTGGAAACAAAAATATTTACCAACGGTGGTTCTGCAATTTTTTTTATTGCGTCGGGCAACAATATTGTTAAAAGAAGACTTAAAATAAAGGCTACTCCTGCATATATTCCTATCTGGCCAAGAAGTTTTTTTACGTCCTGTTTGTCAAGAAGTCTTTGATATTCTCTGCCCTCCATAATAAGATCTGCCCCATGCTTTATCGCTTCATCTTCTTCATTTTTATTGGCTATTCCTACCGCAATTATTTTCGTTTTATCATTTACTCCATCTTTTACTGAATTCTTAATCAGTTGTATTCGTTCTGGTCGTTCCCCTGGGCCAATAATACCTTCCAGCTGAAAATCTTTTGCCATTTTACAGAAATCTTCTAAATGCTCGCTTGTATAACCACCAGCATTATGGCTCATTTCAGAAACGAGATAAATGTGTAAATAAGGAGTCCGAGCTTTAATATGTTTAATAACTTCTTTCCCAACAAAACCTTGTATGACAATACCATCCGCTCCTGCAGCGTAAACTTTTTCAGAAATGTCTGCGGCTATATGTGGAACGTCGGCGATTTTAAGATCACATATGATAGGAAGCTTTGTTATTTTCTTAAGCTCATTAATTATAGATAAGCCATTATCTATGATACTAATAAGACCTATTTTAATTGCATATGTATGCCTTATTAAATCAACTCGCTGTTTTAATTTTCTTGCATATCTGAGCGCTGTTTTTCTTTTTTTCGTATCGATAGCACATATCTTATATTGTTCTCCGAAATTATTTACCATTTTAGAAGTTTTGCTTTCTGCAGTTCTTTATTTATTTCTTTATTCATTCTTATTACTGCTTCTCGTGCTGCATCGGCAAATTCATGATCTTTAAATCTTTTGTCACTTTTAAAAGCATAATTTATGCTCCGTGAAGCAGCGATTAGAGCGCCATATCCATCTGTATTAAAGCAGTTTATAATATCAGAAGCTTTTCCACCTTGAGTCCCGTATCCGGGAACCAAGAAGTATGCTTGGGGCATTAGCTTTCGTAATATCTTTGCTTCCTTGGGGAAGGTGGCTCCGACTACGGCCCCAACGGAGCTATACCCTGAATTACCTTTACTATTGTTTCCCCATTCATTAACGAGTCTCGCAACCATTTCATACAGTTTCAATCTTTTCCTATTGTATACTACCTCCAGATCTTGCAGATCCTTAGACGATGGATTAGACGTCTTTACTAAAACAAAAATACCTTTCCCATATTTATTCACATCATGCAAAAAAGGATTTATTCCATCGGCGCCAAGATAAGGGTTAACCGTAATAGCATCAACATCGTAAATTGATACACTGTGAGTGGCCAGCTTTACTCTTCCAATGTGTCCCTCTGAATAGGCAGTGGCAGTCGATCCTATGTCGTTTCTTTTCGCATCTTCTATAACAATCAACCCTTTTTGCTTTCCGTATTCAACGGTCTTTATAAAAGCCTTTACTCCTTCAATGCCATAGCGTTCATAGAATGCAATTTGAGGTTTTATTGATGGCACAAGCTCATACACAGCATCAATGAGCTTACAATTAAACTCTGAAATGGCAGCTCCGACGCCCTTTATAGATACTGCGTAAGCTTTCCTGAGACTTTGAGGAAGCTTGTCATAATCTGGATCTAAGCCAACAATCACATGACTTTTTTTCTTTTTAATCTCTTTAATTAATTTATCGGCAAAATTTTTCATTAGATACTTTAATTGAACCTATAATGTTTATCGGCTATTTTATCTTGCAATTCAATTAATTCCTTTTTCTTATGCTGGAGTTGTTCAGAGTCATCTTTCCTCTCCCTGAACTCTACAATATCCTTTGGTAAGAGTTTACTATTCCTGACCAAGAATTTAGCACTTTCGAAAAGAATCGTAGGAATAAATTCTATCGCCTTATCTGGAACGCTCTCACTATCAAAGAAGTTCACAGGATATCCATCTGCCAGCAGAGTTACAGCGTTACCAGAGCTTATTATTTCATACTTTACGCCAATGCCTGGAACATTAAGAACTTTATCAGTATTAATAAGGCTCATGAATTCAGAGTATTTTATCCCAAGCCTTTTTGAAGAAGCACTGACGAAATAACTGTTGTTTTGAAAAAAATTAATCGCGTCAACACCAGCCCATTCTCTACCGGTAGCTTCTATTATAATTCGACAATTTTTTATCAACTCCTCTGCAGTATCGGCGATATTGTATCCCTCAGCTTTTGCAAAACTCAAATCAATTTTTTTGTCTGAAAAAATGGTGACATTTGCTCCCATGTCCCTGAGGGTTTTTACAATTCTGGAACCAGTGTTACCAAAACCCGCTACCCCAACCTTTTTCCCTGCAATTTCAAGATAGTCTTTACCTAATAATAGTGCAATATTATGGTAAACTGCTCTTCCAATCAATGGACTTTCCAGCCGCAATTTGATGTCAGATCTTGCAACATCCATAATTGGAATACAGTAATTGCGCTTACATTTGAGAAGTTCTTTATAAAGCTCCTCATCTTTCCAAATGCCATTAGCAGTTTGTTCAACAGCTCCGACAAAATGTTCTGAACATTCATAGTATTCCTTATGCAAGATTGGAACAGCATATCCTCCATCTTCAATAATTAAAATTTGCTTGCCTGTCTCCATAGCAAGATCAATGGCTTGTAACATTGTTAGCCTTACTTGATCATCAAAAGGATAAGTTTGAGGTATTGTCAAATTTTTATAATTGCTGAGTTTCAGATATTTGACTGTCTTATCCTTAGTTGAATAGGGAATTCCTATGATAAAAATATTGGATTTATCAGCTTTGTTTTGCTCAAGAGCATCAACTAAATGAATAAAATCGCTCAATAAATGTTGAATAAGGATAATTATATATTCGGAAAAATCTACTTTGTCATTGTCTGCAAAAAAATGTAAGGTTGAAAGTGTTTTTGCTGTTGAAAGTACAAGGAGTCTTATTCTAACGGGATTGTTTGTGTCAAGATCAATATCATTGAAGATGATTGAATCGGATGTGATGAAATAATCCTTATTTTTTTCTGCCTTGCGATCTCCAATATGAAAAAAATATGGTCTATTTTCTATAGGAATGCCTTGAATTATTAGTTTGTATCTGGTTTTTTCAGGAAAGGTAAATGTAAAAAAACTATCGTCAATCGAAGAGACAAAATTTTTCCACTTGCAACGAATCTGTATTTCTAATTTTTTTCCAGGCTCTACCTCTCCTGAATAATTAATTCGTACTATCTTTGAATAGTTTTCATAATCTTCTTTAAATGAACCTGGGTGAGTTATCGAATTAATGCTTACTGTAAAATTTTCACAGGTAGAGAAAAAAGCAATATCGATTTTTTTAAAATCGACAGGAAAACTCTTGAGTCCTTCATTAACATAGGTTATGGTTCTGACACAATCGGCATCCTTTAGGTGTAGGAAATATTCATCTTTAATGGATACCGAATATTTGATTTCATCAATCGGAGTCTGGGTAATCTTTAGTGGTGATTCAGACATCAGATGCGAACTCAGTAGACAGAAGTAGAGGAACTTCCACCGAAATCTACCAACTGCATGATAAATCTATCTTCTATCCCTGTTTTATAGTGCTCTTTTAACTCCGAGCCCTTCTTTTCACGTATCGTTTTGGCGGTATAGATTGACAAAAGTTCTATACCTTTTCGCCCCAAGTTCACAGTCGCACCCTGATCCCTATCAATAACAACTAAAGCATAAGGTACTTTGGCGCCGAGATCCCAGACTTTTTCTGCCGCTTCGAAAATGGTCCAACCTATTGTTGCAACATCACTGAGTATTATCACCCGGTCGTCTTTATTTAGCGAGCCCTTAATGGTACCTCGTAGCAGACGCTTTTTAGATCTAATTATTATCATTTCCTTCTCGATCAGTGTTCCGAGCGTAGATCTAATCGAGATTAAACCAACAGGCCCAGCACCACCTTTTTCAATAAAGGCGACTTTATTAAATTCATGACTTTTTGATAATTGATTGATTTTATCTGCAAGAAGTTTAGCTAAAGCTGTCGCATTATTTTTATTTTCCATTAAGTAGCTATCTATATCAAAATAATGCGCGCTGGGTAGACCACCTATAAGCGTATACTCACTATTCCGTAAGCTCAATCCAGCAATTTTTAGACAAAGAGAGGCTTCCTCAGGGTCATCCCAATTACATAACTCTTGTTTATAAAACACTTAGCCCTCCTTTCTAATTTAAGAACTCACCATTGTTTTATTTAAGAAATTGATGCTATCAGCATAGTTGCTTACCAAAGCAGATAAATTATCCAACAATCTCTGCGCATTATTCTCTTCACCACATTCTCTCCCTATCTTAGTCAATATTTCTGAAATCTTGTTATACAAAGAAATCCTTTCCTTATGCAATTGCAAATCATAGGGAGTATCTCCTCCAAGGTTCAAAAAAATATCATCAATAAAAGAACAAATGAAAAAACAAATAAATCGGTCTTTGTTATGCTGAGACTCAAGAAAAATTCGCGAGCAAAAATGGCGTAATTTACGTAAAGCTGTTATATTAGGATGCATTGGATCCGCTTCTAAAGAAGCTTTGAGCTCATCGGCCGCCATAATTATATTGTCATAAATACTTTCCATGCTATCAATTTACTCTACAAAATAAAAAAGAGCTATATTTTAGAGTATGTTCGATAAAGTAGTCAAATGCAAAGATTGACTGTGTCATGGAAAAACTTCCTCGTGATTTTTCCCGAGTGCTTTTGCGACTTTTAACTGAGTATGCCTTCTTGTTGACAAGCCATTTTCCATCTTAGATATTGTCTGATATGCAACGCCTGCAGCTCGTGCAAGTTCAGCGATAGACCAAGGCTTGGCCTCTCTAAATTCTCTTACTCTATTTCTTCCTGTTTCCTTAACCATGCTTAATATTAATTTTTAAAACTATCTTTTAATTGTTTATCATAAATTTAATTAAATGTCAATATAAATTAATTAATATTGATTAATTTATATTTGGAGCTTCGGACTATGAGTTGCGCTGAAATTATCGATTATCGACAAGTAGTTAAAGTATAGACTTCTATGTGCTATTGAGATCATTCGTATCATACATACAAATAATCCTTCGGACTGTAACAAGTCAGGTCAATTTTCCACAAACTTAGGAAAAGAAATCTTAAATCATCTGATTTACCTAATCATTAATCCCTCTTTTGATACCCCGTAAATATTTTTTGAGAATCTTGCAGCTGAAACAAAAAAAATTGTCTTCTCAATGCATTTATACATTAGAGGAGGTTAAAGCCTCGGTGTGATAAATGGTGAAAAGGAGGGGTGAAGTAATGGTAAACTATAACTGTATTTTCAAGCCTTAATTGGTCCCTTAATGCCTCAAAGAGGCAGGAAAGGAGGATAGTTTAGATGGGACTATTTAAGCGAAAGAAGAATGGCAAATTCACGAATGTATGGTGGATGTGTTTTACGGCGGACAGTGTTCAGCACCGGAAGAGCACCGGCACAAGTAATAAGAAATCAGCGCAAAAGATACTGAACAAGATTGAGACACAAATTGCAGAGGGGAAATGGCTCGACATCGATACTGCAAAGTTCCATGACTTTGACGAGTTGATGCAAAGGTACCTTAATGAACATTCGAAGATCAATAAAGCCGCCTCTACATATGAGAAAGATCTCAGCATGAAAGCTAACCTCGAAGAAACCTTTAAGGGGATGCCCCTCGATAAGATTACAAGCAATGCAATTGTGTCCTACAAGAACAAGAGGCTCACAGAAGGCGTTGCGCAAAACACAGTCAAAAACGAGCTTGGGATGCTCAGAAATGCTTTGAACATTGCCCAACATATCTGGAAGTGGATTAGAGAGAACCCTTTTTCAGGATTGAAATTGGGGCTCAAGGCAAATGAGATCGACCGCTGGCTGAATCCTGAGGAAGAAAAACTTCTTCTCACGGCTGCTGAAGACAAATTGTTCGGGACACTTCCTGACATCATTCTTTTGGACCTTCATACTGGTTTGTCGCAAGAGGAAATCCTGAACTTGAAGTGGTCTCAAATCGACCTTACCAGCAAAACCCTGAGAACCACACGGAAAAAGACAAAGAAAAAGGATAGGCCTACTCGTATCATCCCTCTCAATGCGGCTGCAGTCGAGATTCTCACGCGCAGAGCAAAGGTTCGGTCGCTGTCAGGTTATGTATTCTTCAATACAGCGGGCAATAAGATTGATGCCGGGAAATTGAAAAAGACATTTAAAAAAGCACGTGAAGACTCAGGTATTGCCTCTTTTCGCTTCCACGACCTTAGGCATACTTTTGCAACCAGGCTTGCTCAGAGAGGCGTCGACCTCTACAAGATTGCAAAACTGCTGGGGCACGAAGACATATCAACGACTCAGCGGTACGCTCATCATTGCTCCGAGTCTCTCAGGGATGGCGTTGAGATCCTCGATAATAAGGCGACGTCAGTGCTTGAAGAAAAGCCCGCAACATTGCGTGAAAAGAGGAAAAGAAAGAAAGGGTGAATGAATTTTATCACACTTTTATCACACCAGGGGGTTAAGGCAATAATTGAGGAGTCATACCATCAATATAACTCCTCGATTTTATTAGGTAAAAGATGGTACCCCCTGCAGGAATTGAACCTGCGGCACCAGGTTTAGGAAACCTGTGCTCTATCCGACTGAGCTAAGGGGGCACGCGGTGTGTGACTAAATATTATACCTCAAAATGCTATAAAATGGGGTACCGACAGCAGTGGTCAAGCCTTAGGGAATATTCTGTTCATACAACCCTGGAACGGATTCGCCCTGCGCCTCAATCCGTGCCCCCGGCGGTCATAAATCAGCGCGAACAATAGATCTCATCCACAGAGTGCCGTCCTGAAGATTCTGTCTGATCTTCCAGAAACGCCAACCTACAAGGGGCATACAATAATCAGGCGCTTTAATTTCTTTCACTTCTTCGATGGCTTCACCTTAACAGGCTGCAGTTCTTTTTTCTTCACAGGCTCCGGAACCTCCGGAATCACTCTTTTCGCGGGCAGCGGCTCTTTGAGAGGCTCTGCCACAACCGTTTTTTCGAATTCTCCTGTCTTGCCCACAAGAAACTCCTTTCTCTTCCTCTTTCCTTACTTTAATTTAACACAAAAAAACTTGTCATGCGTGCGGAGACTGCGTGGCACTCGCTTGCTACCTTATTCCTGCGTTCACTCTTTGCCTCCGTCACGATATTGTTGCTTTCTATTTCTTGAAAAAAGATTTGCGGCAATTATTTTCATACCCCTGCTTGTATCCGGAAGGTTTTTCCCTTATCATTAATGATATGAAAAGAGTTCCATATTTTCTGATTTATTGTCTAACCGGATTTCTGATTGTCGTACAGGGGTATGTAACTGGGAAACTCTTAGAAACGCTTCGGGCAGGATCAATTTGGGGAGCATTCCGATATGTCTAAGGAATTCACACAGAAAGAATTAGAAGACCTCATCACAGAGTTCATGAAGGCCCGTGCTACCTGTGTAATTGCTACCTGCTCCGACACCATGCCCCGCGCATCAACAGTGGAGTTCTTCCCCTCAGGACTGGCTGTCTATATCCTTACCGAGGGGGGGAGAAAGCTTGAGAATATCAGGAAGAACCCCCAGGTATCCATAGCGGTCTCCGATGCATTCACGAACTGGGAGGGTTTGCGGGGTCTTCAGATTACCGGAGCTGCGGAGATTGGGACAAAAGGCTCGGAGATATTCCATGAAGGACTCGCAGCATACCGGAAAAGGAGAGGAAAACAGGATGCTGCACTGCCTGATTTCATGAGCGTTATTAAAGTGATCCCGATACAGATTGAATATATAGATACACGGCTTGCAAAGAGAGGGTATCCGATAAGGAATATCCTCTCCCTCATGTGATATTCGCCCAGACCGGGCTTTTCCTGAAACTGCACCTCTCATAGGGTGGAGAATGTTCTCACCCATTCTCAGTCCGCGATATATTTTACCTTTATCTCAACAGGGAGTTTCTGCGGACCCCGGGAGGACCGTTCTGCATAGCCCACGGGTACTACTGCCATGAATTCTCCCTGCGGTTCACCGAGAAAATCGAGGATGTCATCCTTGATCAGGAAAAGAATCCCGAGCCATACGGTTGCAAGGCCGATCGATGTTGCAGCAAGGAGCATGTTCTGAACTGCTGCGGCCGAACTCTGTATTTCCATGGTCCGGAAAAAATCATGGGCCATTTCCTTCTCGACCTTGAACAGGTTAGTCCCGTGCTTGATCAACTCACCCGTATTTGCCACACCGATTACCAGTGGCGCACTCATGATGCTCCGCGCAGCCATCCGGAGCAGGGTTGATGAAGGCTTGGGGAATACTGCCGATCTGGAGTTAACGAGATGCGCCAGGTCCTCTTTCTTCCTCCCCCGCAGGACGAAAAACCTCCAAGGCTGCTGATTATGGGCAGAAGGGGCTTCATTTGCCGCCTTAAGCAGAATTCTCAGAATCTCGTCCGGGACATTCTGTTTTGTGAACGCCCTGATACTCCGCCTGCTTTCAATGATCCGCAGGGTTTCATTGTTCGACAAATCCTCATTGGGCATTGTACTTGTATTCCCACCTGGTCACAATATAAAAAAGTATCGACAGGATATCATTATGGGGGGGTCCCCAAAACCAGAGTCCAGAAAGTCCTCAGGTTTTTGCTCTTGGCAAAGGCGGCTCCGGTTTCTTTGTAATCCGGGTTCATGATGTTCCTGCAGTGCATCTCGCTTTTCAGCCACGCGTTTACTGCTTCCCCGGCAGTCTTGTAGCCCTGACCGACATTTTCACCATATGCGGACCATGCGTAACCTGCCCTCGCAAGCCTCTTGTCCGTGCCGCTGCCATCCGAACCTTTATGCCCCATGAATCCGTTTTTCGCCATATCCAGGGAATGGTCCAGAGATGCCCGTGCGAGTTTCTCATTCCATCGCACCGGCTGAACTGCACTAAAATACACGCTTCCACAAGTCATTCCCCTCGTACGTGCCTCATTGAGCAATTTCATTACCTGTTCGGCAGTGACGTGATCGACTACTCCCGACGCAGGAGACACATACTGACTCGTGCTGCATCCGCATATGAGTGAACTGGGAAATATCAACAGGAAAAGACTTGTAAATAATAATTTCTTCATTTCATTGCACACTTTCACTGTAGAGCCAGCTTCTTCTTTACTCTGAGTTTTGCTTGGATGAAATCTTTATGTTCAACGTATATCAGGTCTGCGATTTTCCGCACCATGTGCTCCTCATGTTTCTCAAGTTCTGCATCTGAAAAGGCAACTTCCCACAGGTGCTCTATCACCCTGATCTTCTGCTGATACGTAAAACCCTTGTTTATGAGAGACGTAAATGCATAATACCCCGAAGCTTTCCCGATTTCCTCATCTGCAAGCTGCAGGAGTGTCTGCGTTTCTTCCCTGCCAAGGTCGAATTTCGATTGAATGGTCTTCATCACTGTTTCCTGTTCATTTTCCTGAATCGTGGCATCAGCCCGCATCATCTCTATGAGAAGGGCGGCTGTCGCGAGCTGAAGGGAATGTTCTGAAACCTCATCCGGCTTGTTCTGGGCGGGTTGTATGTATTTGTCGAAGAATTTCTTGAGCGAACGAACCATGACTTCATACCTTAATACAAGGCATCCCATACTGTCAAATGCATGGTTCCTGATCTTCAGCGACGAGTTCGAACGTATTTTTCACCTCATCCGGGATAGTGAGCGGTCGTCCGGTCTTTCCGTCTACGAAAACCCAGTCGGTCTCTCCCCGCGCAATGACAACGTTGTCTTTCGGTCTGACGAATTTGTATCTCCTCAGTGATCTGACCCTGCGGAAATTGACGACCCAGGTCAGGACCGCAATGGTATCCCCGATATAAGCCGGGCGGAGGTATTCGACAGTATGAGAGCGAACAACCCATGTGGCACCGGCTGACCGCGTGGCCCGCGTACACCCCGTCTCTTCTGCATGAAGAACGGCAACGTCCTGCATCCACTGGATATACACCACGTTATTCACATGACCATTCTCGTCAACAGTATTTTCTGGAACCGTGAACTCATATTGGTAAATTGGGGTCATTGGATTTCCCCTCGTTATGTATGGTGAACACAAAAAGTGCACTTGTAAACCCTCTTCCGTTGAAAGAAGTTATGAGGAATGTGCGGTCTCATGATGTTTTCGGGAAGTCCCGGTCTATCCGGATAAGGTGCCTACTTTTTAATCGTAACATGGACATTTTCAACAAGCAGTGCCGGGAAATTTCCTCCGGAAGAGGGGTGGAGTCTGTTTTCGACAGCAATGACATGCTGCATCGTATCATAAATATTTCCTGCAATCATAACGTCTTTCACATTGCCGGTGATTTCACCCTTTTCGACACAGAGGGCGGGAGAGACACCGATTGAAAAATCTCCATGGGGAATGTTCCCGCTATGCGCACCCAGGGCGCCGGCAATGATTATCCCATGGTCTACGGACCGAACCATATCAGCAAAGGATGAACCACCCGGAGGCATGGTGAGGTGGTGGAGAGACGGCGCCGGTTTTCCGGATACCGAACTCTTAAACCCGTGTCCTGCAGGCCGGGTCTTCATTTTATGCGCAAAATAGAGGTCATAATAGCAGTTTCTGAGCACGCCGTTCTCAATAACAGGAAACCGGCTGCAGGGCATGCCTTCATCGTCAAAAGCCCGTGCACCGGGCAGTGTGTCATTCAATGGATCGTTATATACGGAAACCAGATCGCTGAAAATTTTTTCACCCATCCTCTGAGCAAGAGGCGAGATGTTCTGATAAATACTCAAGCCGCTTGTCGCGGTCTGGAGTCTCCACATGAGGACATACACCGTCTCCGGCAGGAAGATGACCTTCAGCGGTTTGCTGCCCGGGATGACTTCCCTGGCAGACTTTGTGTAAGTTTCGGAAAGAAAATTCATATATTCTTCCGGGAGCGTTTGAAATGTCTTTGCCCGAAAGGTACGGTAAAGAGACGCCGAGGTATAAGGATAGAGAAGCCCTGTCTGGAAACCATATGCAGATGTTTGCAGTGAAAGGTCCGTTCCGGAACTATTCATAAGCCGCATACTGCCGGCAGAACGGTAAGCGGACACGTTAATCTGTGCGGTCGTTCTCTGTGATAAAAGATCACAGACCCTTGCGCATTCTTCAACCATAGTCTCATTCCGGAGGTTTCCAATTGAGGGATCATAGGTTTCAAGGGACGGCAAGCCGGTTGTGAAAGGGAATTCAAATGCTCCCTCAACCCCTCCCTTCAGGGACTCAAGGGCATTCCGGATGAGTTCCTCCCTGCTTCTCAGGTTCCGTGTGTATGCAAACCCCTGAACTCCGTTCTTCAGTATCCTCAGGCTGATCCCCGACTGTATCCTGCTCTCGATATCCTTTAACCGTGCATCCTCAAACGAGACGCCGTCAGCCTGCATATCAGCAGCATAGATTTCAGCCGCATTACTTTCGCTGATCGCCATATCGAGCAGCTTTTCCATCAGGCTCCTCCCACCACCACGGCACTGATCAGGACATGAGGCGCTCCGTGGCATGATCGGATATTCAACTGCCCTTTGCCACAGCCGCCTGTTTTGCTGAGGACAAGGTCATCGCCGACGGCAGTGATATTCTTTAGAGTATGATAAAGGTTGCCGGAGATATTGATATCACGTATCATTTCTCCTTTTTTCCCGTCTTTCACCATGTAGCCGAACTGCGCTCCGAAGGTAAAACTCTCTCCGCTCGTTTGGCCGCCCTTTGCATCGAGGATGTACAGACCATCGCCGAGCGCCTCAAGGAGTTCTGCAAGGGTGTTTCTTCCGGGCTCTATAAAGATATTCCCCATTCTCACTATAGGAGCATACCGGTAGTCCTCTGCAACACAGTGGCCTGTTAGTCTTTCGCCGAAAGCTGCCGCAGTCCTTCTCGAATGGAGCCGCCCGGCGAGCACGCCGTGGTCCATAAGCACGATACGCCTCGCTGCCACCCCTTCATCGTCATAGCGATAAAAGCCCAGCTGGCCGGAAACCAGGGGGTCATCGACAATACTGACGCTCTCACTGCCAAGTTTTGCGCCAATCTGCATCTTCTCACGCATGAGCGGAGAATCTTCTATGAGATCAGCTTCGGAAAAATGACCGAATGCCTCGTGGGTGAATACACCAGCCAGGTCCTGGTTGAGTACCACCTTGTATGTTCCTCCAGCCACCGGACCTGCCTTGAGAAGATCGAGGGCTATTCGTTTCCTCTGTTCGAATTCTTCTTCCTGACCCCTCAATGAGCCAAACCCGTCGCTTCCCCCAAGGGCAACCCGGACATTCTGGGTAAGTGTTCCGTCTTTGCTTGTGATCAGGCCGTTTATCGAGGTTGTGACAAGATCTTCCCTTATCTCCATCCCCTCGGAATTCACGAAGTATTTTTCACGGCTCACTTCGCTGTACTGGATATTCGTTGTTGCAATCCTGTCATGGTTCAGCGATAGTTCATTGTAATTTCGCGTCATTGCAAGTTTTTCATCAACCGGGACCTTCCTCGGGTCTTCATGGAGACGAGGAAGAAAAGTATCTTTGATGATTTCCGCCCGGGCAAACTGCACAGGTCTTTTCACATGAAGGGCCACCAGCGCCGCATTTTCTATCGCAGTACGGACAGCTTTTTCGGCATCGTCCGGACGGGTAAAGGCTACCGACGAGAAGCCGCCGTTTTTCATAGCCCTTATTACATACCCGTCCGTGACATTCGTGCCGATATGGAAGAGTTCCCTGCCATGGAACACGATCTTCGTATCGCTCATGATCTCGTACCGTATATCTGCATAATCGGCCGGCATACGGCAAAGAATCTTTCTTAATGTTTCAAACATTTTTTTCCTTCTCTCTCGGCATCCCTGTCATGACGGATGCGTGTACTGTTCATCACCGCACTTTACCTGTCTTATCAGACGAAAGTTCTGCAGGGAAAAGGGAAATATTCAGACCCGAATCATTCTGCCGGTGAATTGTTTATATTCTTCCGGGTGAATGCTCGTCCCAAAACTTTTCGAGAAAAACAATCTTTGCATCTTTTAACCGGCTATAATCCATTTTCAGACGTTCGTTCGCAATATATATGTTCCGTTCTGTTTTGGCGGTTGACTCACCCTCAATCCCTGATACATAGAATTTTGTAATTTCATTCACATTCCCTTCGATCACGAAGAAATAATCAGCTGAGAGAATATACATATCTATTTCATCTTCGGATTCTCCCGCTGTATGCGGAGAAAATTTCCGGGTGAAAATCCGCTTGTTCAGGGTGACCGTGAGATCGACCTTTTCTCCTTTTCTTGCAAGAGATATAAAGTCTTCGAGTCTGCTCAACACTTGATGTTCCGCCATAGAACCACTCCTTTTCTCTCATTTCGCGTGGGGCGAGAGTATTGCTTCGATTTTACTCAAAAACAACTATACTGCGCCGGCAGATATTTTTCAAGCATACCAAGCCTTACACCTGGGATATCCGCTCTTATTCATATCGATCATGGTGGATGCAGTATTTTTGCGGATTTATCCCGATTTTTATCGGGATCCCTTGGAGTCTCCCGATTCCTATCGGGAGACGAGAATGAGCAAAAATACTGCATCCACCATGCTCATCGAAAAACTTCTGAATAATCCTAGAGTAAAGGAGGATGTTTTTTCATCGCTTCGTCAAGCTTTGCGTCCCTTCCATAGATGTCGTCACGGAAATGGAGCAGGCCGTCTTCATCTACCCATGCGGTCAGATAAAGGATATGGACATTCACCGGATCGGGGAGACGAACCTCTTTCTTCTCCCCTTTTTTGATTTCCAAAACGATCCGTTCACGCGTCCATTTCGGATCCTTTTTCATGACATATTCTGCAAGGTCGAGAGGTTTTTCAAGCCTGATACATCCGTGGCTGAAGCTACGCACACTCCGCTCAAACAACCTCTTGCTCGGGGTATCGTGGAGATATACTCCGAAACGGTTCGGGAACATAAACTTTATTGTGCCGAGCGGGTTCCTTGGTCCGGACTCCTGCCTGAAACGGTATCTGAACGTCTCCCCGTTCATGTCGGCCCATTGTATCGTTGCAGGATCAATTTCCTCCTCTTCCCCGCCCCGCCCCATGAGTACCTTCATATTCTGTCTCCCCAGATAGTCCGGATTTTTCTGTACCTTCGGGATAACCTCTTCGAGCGCGATGCTTTTTGGCACATTCCATTGCGGATTCAGAACAAGATACCTCATAGTCTCACTAAAAACAGGCGTATGCCAGAACGGCTTGCCTACGACAACTTTCATGCGCAGTATATTCCTGTTTGCCTCTACAACGTCAAGAGTAAAGTCAGCGATATTGACCTTGATGTACCGCTGTCCAAGGTTTCCCGACAACCACCTGAGACGCTCCATATTCAGTTCTATCTGACGGGCGCGCTCCCCTGCAGATCCATTCAGTTCTTTCAGAGTCCTGCGGCCTGCAATCCCATCGGCATCAAGGCCGTGCTGTTTCTGAAACCGGATTACCGCCTGTTCCAGTGCGGCATCGAAAAGCTTTTCGGAGTTTCTCTGCCCAGGGCTCAGATATCCCCCGATGACGAGACGCTCTCTTAAAAGGATTACCCTGCCGTCTGGTTCCCCCTTCCTCAGCTTTTTCCCTTCGGGAATAACCGGCCATCCTCCCCGGGCAGCGATCTCCCTGTACCGGATAAGGTACTGCCTCAACTTCGTATATTCGTCCTGACAGGGAAGCAGCCCACG
Source organism: Thermodesulfovibrionales bacterium (assembly GCA_031082155.1). Lineage (GTDB taxonomy): Bacteria > Nitrospirota > Thermodesulfovibrionia > Thermodesulfovibrionales > SM23-35 > JAKLQR01. The sequence goes on from JAVHLL010000006.1 coordinate 84,562, forward strand.
GAGCGAATCTTGAATCCTGTCCTCCCTCAGTGCTCTTTCAAAGACTGAGGTGATATCAAGTTCATCCCGGCGAATAAACCACTCTGCCTGAAGTGTCACCGGGTCAATGCATCCTGCCGAAAAGTGGCACCCCAGAAGCAGATACGCATCAGAGAGAAGGAGTTCCAGGTCTGTGAGCATTTCGGAAAAACGCATCGTTTGTTTTTCTTTATGGGCGGAAATTTCCGAGAACAGGGATATGATCGCTGACAGATGGTAATGCTCCGGGATAAGGCCTTCCTCGCCGACCCTGCTGATCGCATCAACGAAGGATTCTACCCTATCGAGTGGGCCTTGCAGTCCTATCCATACAGGTCGGTAATTGAGCTTCTGATAAAAACCAGCGAGTAGTTCCGCAGCAAGCAGACGTTCATTCCTCACCATAAGCTTTGGAGGAATGCCGGCTTCTGTTACGCGTTTTTTAAGGAGGGCACTGGTGTCCGTAACAACGGGAAGTTCTGCCGCCTGATTCGCCGTAGTGAGAAGGGGAAAAAAGAGGAGGAAAAAAGCGATAGCAGAGGAAAGGCAAACTCTCCGGTGAAATCTGCAGAAGTTCATTGTTCTATTGTAAAAAACCGGCGCAATGAAATCCAGTACGCCTGTGCCCAGGCTCCATGCTACCCCTTTCTTATCATCCCAATCTTTTCATTTGCCACTGATATAGTATAGAATTCCCCCATGGCATTCACAATCGTAAAGGCATCCGGCCGCAGCGAGGAGTTCAAAATCAGCAAGCTCGTCGATTCCCTCATCCGCTCCGGAGCATCTCCGGATATCGCATGGAATATCGCAAAAAAAGTTGAGAAGAAGATCACCCGGCCAGCGCATACCAAACATATTTTCAGGATGGCCAGACGGCTCCTTAAGCAGTATACCCAGACATCGGACATGAAATATTCCATAAAGAGGGCTCTCTATTCTCTGGGGCCTGCAGGATATCAGTTCGAAAAATATTTTTCAGGGATACTCATGGCGTACGGGTATGAGGCAGAGACAAACAGGTTTATGGCCGGATACTGCGTAACCCATGAGGTCGATGTCTTTGCAGTAAAGGATAACAGGGGCTGCGTCATTGAATGCAAATATCACAGCAACGGAGAAAATCCGACCGATGTAAAAACAGCCCTCTATATTCACTCACGCTTCGAAGACATCAAAAAGGCCTTTTCGGTCAAGCCCGGGAATACTCTGCACATCACTGAAGGATGGCTTGTCACAAATACCCGGTGCACCTCTGACGCACAGAAATATGCTGAATGTGTAGGCCTGAAAATAGTAAGCTGGAAGTATCCTCCCGCACTGAGCCTCGAAAAAATGATCGAGCAGAAGATGCTCTATCCCGTCACCGTCCTGTCATCCATCAAGAAGAGTTCCCTCGAAGCCCTTTTCCGCAAAAACATCATGTTCGCGAAAGATATTGCTGATATGGACGAGCAGCACTTCCTGAAGCAGAGCGGGCTTGATCATGCAACCGCTCTCGCGCTGAAAAAAGAAGCAGATGCGCTCTGTTTGCATGCCTGAGGCTCTGCAGGGTTTAGCGAGTGAAGGCAGGACAGAAGTCCTGTCCCGATTCCGCAATACCAATACTACATTTAAAAATTGGGGGTGCAAGTCCTGACTGTACTATAATATTTTCCCGCAATTGGAGCATTCAGTCTGTTTTTGGGTCACAAATGCTCCGCAGGAAGGACATCTTTTATTCTGAAAATCCTTTATATTTTCACGGGAAGATGACTTTTTGCCCTTCTCCTGCCATTCTTCGATAATATCGAAGAGCACATCGAAAGGACACCTTTGCTTGTTATCATTGTCAGCCATACCTATAGTCTAACCCATACTATTCATAAATTCCCGGATGGATACGGCAGATAGGGTATGCCTGAAAATATTTTTGGATTCTTAGCGCTGCGGATTTTTTTTAGGATCTCTCTTGCTTTCGGCCCGACGCCGGCCTGCATGCCCGGAGCCGCGTGATTCACCGCCGGTTCGTGCAGGTTTTTCTTTTCGGTCTGTTGCCCTGGACGGCCTTCCCTGCTGCCGCGCAGCGGTATTCCTCCCGGCAGGTCTGGACCTCCTGCGATAGTCTGTGACTACCATCGCATCAGTCATCGGCGTTATCGGTATCTTCTGTCTGATATACTCCTCTATGTCCGGGAGGGAACGGACGTATTCCTCACACGCAAGGCTGATCGCTCTGCCGCGTGCTCCTGCACGGGCCGTCCTGCCTATACGGTGCACATAGTCCTCCGAATCCTGGGGCAGATCATAATTGATCACGTGCGTCACCCCTTCGATATGGAGCCCTCTGCTTGCCACATCCGTAGCCACAAGGATTGATAACGTGCCTTCCCGGAACCGGGTAAGCACCTGAATCCGCTTCTTCTGGGGGAGATCTCCGGTAATGGCTGCGGTAGCAAAACCATTTACGTTCAGGAGAACTTCAAGCCGTTCCGCTGCAGCTTTGGTGTTGCAGAAGATAAGATACCGGCCCTCCGGTTCATTTTTAATGATTCCGAGGAGGAGGCCGACCTTTTCTGACATGCCGACATGATAAATCTCCTGCTCGACCTGTTCCACGGTTATTTTTTCCGGTGTCACAGTAAACCGTTCCGGCATGTTCATGTATTCATAGCATAATTCGAGAACACGGTGGGACAACGTGGCGGAAAAAAGCATGGACTGCCGCCTGTTGTAAGGAGACATTCGCCTGAGCAGGAACCTGACATCGCTGATGAAGCCCATATCGAACAGACGGTCGGCCTCATCGATCACGAGGAACTGGGTCTTCTTCAGGTTGTAGACCCTCTGTTTGAGATAATCAATAAGCCTTCCGGGCGTTCCTATGACCATATCAACGCCTTTGGCTAAGTCATCGCGCTGCTTCTGATAGTCGATCCCGCCAAACACAGGGACAATCCTGAAGCCTGAAGAACCACCCAGCAGTTTTGCCTCGGCATGTATCTGGATGACAAGTTCACGCGTCGGGGCAATGATGAGCGCACGGGGAGAAGATCCCTGTCCCGGGGAGGGTATCTGGAGCATGCGCGAAAAGACCGCGATCAGAAAGTTCGCGGTCTTGCCGGTGCCTGTCTGGGCCTGAGCCGCGATGTCTTTGCCGCTCAGTGCAACCGGCAGCGTCAGTTCCTGGACCGGTGTGCATTCGGTAAACCCTGCTGCCCTGATTCCCTCAAGCACCTTCTCCGGAATACGTAGTTCTTCAAATCTCACTTCTTCTACTATATGCTAATTCCCCGGCAAAGTCGATTCATAAAGTTGAAGGAAGGCCCGAATGGAGGATTCAAGACAAAGGCTATAAAGGTTTTTCCACCCGGATCAATGGTCAGTTCTTCATCCGGGAAGCAGCTCAATTGTGAAGTGCCTTGACCCTGGCCCTCCTTTCTCCTATACTTTCTTTAGGCGACTATCTTTACTGACAAGGAGGGAACATATGCAGGAGATTGTATCAAAAGCAATATCACACGGAGTCTATATCATTACGGCGAGGACAAAGGAGAGGATAAACGGCATGACAGCTGCATGGGTTTCCCAGGTATCCATGAAGCCTCTCCTGCTCATGGTCTCAATCGCCCCTGCACGGTATACCCACAATCTGATAAAAGAGTCCGGATATTTTGCAATCAATACGATCGATGAAGACGGGGAGAACTACGCTGCAGTTTTCGGGTTCAAGAGCGGCAGAAAAGTCGATAAATTTCAGGGGATATCCTATTCCGATGCTCCTCACGGCTCACCGGTACTCGAAGGTTCCACGGCATATCTGGAATGCAAAGTAGTTGATACCTTTTCCGCCGGGGACCACACCCTTTTCATCGGGGAAGTCACTGCGGGGAAATTATTGAAAGATAAGGTTGACCCGTTGATCTTCCATTGGGAGGATTATTTTTGATCGTGCGCAATCATTTTCAGGCCATGTATTTCCTTTCTCAATCCTGTTTGTGTGGTCTTTATGTCAACATTCCTTAAAGTAGGCCACCGCGGGGCCAAAGCCTACGAAACCGAGAACACGCTCGAAAGTTTCACGAAAGCAATCGAACTGGGGGCAAATGCAATTGAGCTCGATGTGCGAACCTCGGGAGACGGTGAACTGATTCTCATCCACGATGACAATCTGAAAAGGGTCTTCGGCAGTGATGTGCCCGTAAAGGGGGTGACCCTGAATGAATTGAAGGAACTGACCGGCAACAGGATTGCCACTCTTGATGAGGCGTTGCGGTATATCGGGAGGAAGGTCGAAAAAATACTGGTGGAATTAAAAGAGGTCGGGTATGAAGACAAGGTCATCGAAACAGTCAGGAAAATGAATTTGACAGACCGGGTGATCCTTCTCTCCTTTCACGAAGAATCTCTTGCCCGGGCAAGGGACCTCGACAGGACAATCGAAACCGGACTTGTTTATACAAAATTAAAAAAACCTTTGGACGCAGCACTCAGGCTGAATGCCCAATATATTGTCCCGCTGTACAGATTCGTTCACGCAGCAAAGGTGACAAAAGCCCATAAAAAAGGCCTGAAGGTGATTGTCTGGACGATCAACACCGAAAATGAAGCGAGGACTTACAGGGCCAAAGACGTTGACGGCATCGCCACAGACAAACCTGATATTCTCAAGGGAATTATTTGAAATTGCATCGATCCTCTTGCCCGCGAACTAATAATACATAAACTTTCTTTCCAGGTCGGTAGAACGGGAAATCCTTTTTGCTTCATCCATCGTTATTCTGTCCTGTTTGCAGAGTTCAATCAAATGCTGGTCAAAAGTCTGCATGCCGTATTCATCGCGCCCTTTTTCAATGTATTGTTCAATTTCATCAAGATGGCCTTCCCGGATACAGGCCTTGATCGTCGATGTTGAATACATCACCTCAACGACCGGCACGAGGTATTCACCACTTTTATCAGTGACGAGTTTCAGCGAAACTGTTGCCACGAGCATCTCCGCCAGTCTTTGCCGGATAATATCCTGTGCCTGCGAGGGAAAGTATCCGACGATTCTGTTAATGGTAGCGGCTGCGTTATGGGTATGGAGGGTCGACAAAACCAGATGACCCGTCTCGGCAGCTTTGATGCAGGCGTCAATTGTTTCCAGGTCGCGCATCTCGCCAACCATGATGACATCGGGGTCCATGCGCATAGCTGCCCTCAAAGCTCCGCTGAAACTCTCGGTATCGATGCTGACTTCTCTCTGGATGATGCAGCTTTTATTGGAAGAAAAAAGAAATTCGATAGGGTCCTCGATAGTAATTACATTGTAGTTGAAATTATCATTGATGAATCTTATCATCGAAGCCATAGTCGTAGATTTGCCATTGCCTGTCGGGCCGGTGACAAGAATCAGGCCATTCGGTGCCTGCACGATCTTTCCCAGGGCAGGAGGGAGATGGAGTTCCTTGAACGTCCCGATATCATGGGGTATTACCCGCATCACGATGCCGATATTCCCCCGCTGACGGAAGATACTCGCGCGGAAACGGCCGACATCCGGCAAGGTGTAAGACATATCGAATTCCCTGAGGTCTTCAGGGAGCTTCCGGTTGCATTGCTGGAGAACAGTGTCTGCAAGGAATTCGGTATCTTTATTTGTCAGATTTTTCAGTTTTGAGCGGATCAGGTGTCCCCGGGCCCTGAAGAGAGGAGGGTTGTCGACTTCGAAATGAATGTCTGAAACCCTCTTTTCAAAGGCAATCTCCAGAATTTGCTTGAATGTGGCAATGTCCATAGTCTGTTCCTTTTTTATTGGCATGCTGGTTACAATGAATACCGGTTTCCCGTCATTTCTGGGAAGCCTTTTTGATATGTTTCCGATAGAGCGCATTTTCGAGAACCAACCCTGCCTGACTGGCCAGCATCTCCAGCACATCCATCTGCACAGGTGACGGTTCTTCCATGCCGAAATCTCCATATGCCAGGGCCATGATCTTCCCCTGAATTTTCACCGGGAGGAGCAGTATAGTTGATCTCAGGGGATGGCCGATCTTTTCAAAGAGAGATTCCTTCAACACTGCATCTTCACTGTTTCCGAAAAAAACCTGTCCGTGTTCGATCACGTCATGGAACACCGAACCGTTTGTGAGAGGGATTTTCAGTTTTGGGGCCGTAGCCTGCCCCCCAGTTTCGTCTGTATAAACCCCGATGGCTTTTTCACTGATAAGCTCTGAAGATCGCACTATGAAGGTGATCGAGCGGCTGAACATTTCTGCGACAGACTGAAGGAGGGCAAAGGAAATATCGGGAGGATCGTTCAGATCCCGAAGAGCAAGGAACTGACCTCTGAATTTCTTCATCCCGGCGGATGTTCCGTAGATACCGTCCTGTTCCCGCAACATTTCATTGACATACAATTTAAAGGTCTCCAGAAATTTTATCGTATCTTCAATAAACATCTCTTTCCTGACATCTCTGAGAGGCTTGGGGAGAACCGTTTTCATTCCCTCGTCAAAAGACTGCAGGGTGAAGGTGTAATCCAGGGGAGAAGCAAACTGAATAGTCTGAATAGAGGGATAGTGTGCTCTCACATGCCTTCGCAGACTGACAATTGTTTCCTCGGAAAGTCTGCCCTCTGACTTTTCGGGGCTATCAAAAACCAGGATAAAGGGGATCTCTTTGCTGAGACATTGGTCTATGATACGATCAAGCTCTTCTTTTTCTTCCGTAGCAAATACAAGGATGCCCTCATTTTTGCAAATGGTCATAATAGAATGTTTTATAAGCTTATCGCTGCTGAACAGGATAAGAGCGCCGGCCTTCCCCTCAGGCCTTACCGTTTCCGTCCAGACGCCTGCATTCATTATGGACTTCTCCAGGAAAGAGACAAAGGTCTCCTGCTCCTCTGATGAAAAATCGACCAGTGTCTCCCTGATGTTCTGGCGATGCATTTCGATCGGGCTAAAAACTTCTTTTTGAGACAGGGGCTGGGGCATTTTTCTCTCCAGCCGGTCGAGATCGGCAAGGCCCAGATCTTCTGCACTTAGGGATGCACTCTTTGCCTCGAGTGGTGCAGTCTTGCCCGGTATAAGAATATCCGCATACTCGTCCTCATAGGACAGTACATGCTTCCCTGCAACACGGTCACGTTCCCGTTCATCAAAAATACGGAGCGCATCCATCAATACCATCTGGGCGTCGAGACTCACCTCCTGTTCCATTGAATCGGGGCAATAGCTGCATTCTGGAGAAACAGCAATCGCTTCCGTATCGAATGTAAAGGTTCCGCGTGTCCACCCGATCAATTCTACGATCGTCATCTCTATCAGCTTCTTCAACCCTTTCGATGCATCTTCGTGTTTCAGCTTCCCGAGTTCGATCAGGGTTGTGAGCAAAGGTTTGCGGTCCTTCCCGGCTTTCTTCTGTATGGCAAGGGCCTGCGCGAGATCTTCCCTGGTTATGGCATTTATTTTTACGAGGACGGTCCCGATACGCACCTTGTTGCTGAGATGATTCGCGCCGACAATATACCCGTTGCCGAAAATAATCCGGCTTTCACCTCTCTCTCCTTTGACAGAAAAGGTGCCTGATTTTCTGGTCGTATGGACCAGCTGAATGATATCGACTATATGGAGATGTTCTAAGTCACCGGTAAAGGCCATTGGTATATATACCTGCGAGTAGAGTATTTGAGTATGAAAAAGAATACCACAAGAAATGCCGGTCGGTAAAGGCGTGAGCGAGAGAAAATCTTTACAGCCGGCTAAAATTTCAGAAAGAGCGGTTTATGGATTTTCGGCTTTTTCTCTTTCCCCCTCTTCTTCTGAAGGGGAGCACGGCACATGTTGCATCGTGTATTGGAGCAGTACTGGCAAAAGGTACAGTCGGGACAGGGGTTCTTGTTTGCCGTCTTCTTGTCCATGGCTATATTTTACACCCTTTCACCGATGGATCGCACTGCATTTCACCCTGTTTGACAACTGATTCCAGATGCAATAAACTTTGGCTGAATCCCAGAAAACAATGCGCGAAACCCTTTCAGGAGGTGACCATTGAAGAATACTCTTACAGAACACGGCCTGCCGTTGATCCAGGATGCGGACCTGAACGGCAAAATCGTCCTTGTCCGTTTCGACCACAATGTGGTCAAACAGGGAGAGATACGGGATCCCTTCAGGATCGACAGAACAATCGGGACACTGTTTCACATCGTGGAGCGGGGGGGCAGACCTGTCATGATGACCCATGTGGGAAGGCCCAGGGACAAGAAGACAGGGAACATCCTCTGCAGACCTGAAGAATCAGTGGAACCGATCGTACAGTATCTTGAGCAAAAGCTCCACACAAAGATCCATATCCCGCGATTTCCTGCTGAGAACGGGAAAGGGATTGCCGGAATAGATACCTCGGTGAACCTCGCCATCAGGGAACTCAGAGAAAGGAAACTCGGCGCTCTCTATCTCCCAAATACGCGGTGGTTCAGCGGCGAAGAGTCAAAGGGAGCGGCCGGGGAAAGCTTTGCCATTCAGCTCGCCGGCCTGGCGGATATCTATGTGAATGACGCTTTCGGATCATGGCAGCCCCATGCATCAACCTCTCTCATCACCCGCTATCTTCCGTCCTATGCAGGATTTCTGCTACAGCAGGAGATAGTGAACCTAGACAGGGTGCTCAACCCTGAAAGGCCCTTCCTCGCGGTCGTCGCAGGCGCAAAGTATGATACAAAGATCAGGCCGCTCTATGCGATTTATGAAAAAGTAGACCATCTCATTCTCGGCGGCGTCCTCTATAACACTTACCTTTGTGCAAAATATGATATACGCATACAAGGCGTGACCGATGAAGATATCCAGCTTGCAAAGGAACTGGTAGCGAAGGACCGGGATCAGAAAAAGATTGTCGAGCTTCCCTATATTGTAGAGTCGGATATCCTGGAGGGAAAGAAGGAAGGGAAACACAGGACAATCTCCGTAAAGGATTTCAGTCCGGGGAAATTCTATGGATATATCCTCGACATCGATCCTGCATCCTTTGAGGACGTCGCGGTTTCGACTGTTCTCGCCGGTGCAAAAACTATCTTCGTGAACGCGGTGATGGGATTCACCCCTCATTTTACCGCAGGCTCACAGGCACTCGATCACACGATAGACAATAACAGCGCAGCAATGAAGATGTACGGCGGGGGGGATACGCTCCAGGAGTTCAAGGACCTCTGTCCGGGACTCTACCTGTCGGTGATGGACAATGCCAATTATTACTTTTTCACCGGCGGCGGGACAGTCCTGACCGCCATCGAGCAGGGCAGCCCCTACGGACTGAAACCTGTGCAAGCTCTGATAGAAGCGGGAAGAAGAAAATAAAATCCCCTATGCTACGCTGATTTATAGAGAGCAGGCAAGGTGACGATAAATGTGGTCCCCGAATCAGGGGCTTCGTCTTTCACCCGTGTTTCAAATATGATATCTCCGCCATATTTTTTCACGATCGCATACGATACCGTCAACCCGAGGCCGGTCCCTTCCCCCACCTTTTTCGTGGTGAATAACGGGTCGAAAATTCTTGATCTGTGCTCAGGTCTTATTCCTGCGCCTGTATCCGAAATCCTTACTTCAACGTCCCGCATGCCTTCTCTCTCGATCTGCCTTGTTCGTATCGTAAGCCTGCCGCCGCCTTTCATGACAGGAATGGCATTATTGATGATGTTAAAGAAAACCTGTTGAAGCTCATTGGGGTCTCCCCTGATAAGAGGAATGGACTTTTCCATGTCTTTTTCGACAGAGATATTATTAATCGACAGGTTATTCCCCTTCACTGCAAGCACTTCTTCGATACACTTGTTCACGTCTATTTCTTCCTCCCTGTACTCCCGGTATCTCACGAAGCTCAAAAGATTCTCTACAATCCTTTTTGCGTTATTGCCCTGTTTTTGAATGGTTTTCAGCATATCGTATGCTTCGGGGTCATCGGGTAATTTCTCCATCAGCAATTCAGTAAATCCCAGGATAACCGCCAGGGGGTTGTTTATCTCATGCGCGACACCGGCAGCCAGCGTGCCGATAGACGCCAGTTTTTCTGTATGGAGCATCTGTTCTTCCATCTTTTTCCTGTCGGTAATATCGATCAGGGACTCGACGGACTTCCCCGTGCCCGGGATAAGCGATACACTGTGGAGCACATTTCTCACATTGCCATGCCTGTCAATAAAATGTGTTTCGTAATTCGTAAACGCATTCCCGGGATAGGTCCGTCGTGCATGGTGATATTTTTCCATTTTCTCAAGATCTTCCTTATCAAAAAATTCCGTCCAGTTCTTCTTCCATTCGATCTCTTCTTTTAAATATCCGGAAAGCATTTCGAATTTCGTATTCACCAGGGATATCGTCGTGTCCTCCTCAACGATGATCGTAGCGTTCCCGGTGTTTTCAAAGACGGTCCGGTACTTCTCCTCGGATTCCCTCAGTGCCTGTCGGCTCTTCATCCGCTCGATGAACCTTCCGCAATGTTTTGCGATTGCATCGAGCAGGTCCCGCTCTTCCTTGATAAAAGGGCCTTCATCAACCACAGGTTTTTCCTCAAGATAGTACACCTCGACTGCCCCTATCCACATGCCGTAGACCGAGATCCCGCTTTCCTGCTTCCAGGGAGTCTCCGCAAAGTTACCCGTCCTGAATTCGCGGTCTCCCAGCGTAATACGTGCGCATGTACTTTCGGGATACCGCCATCCGAAAACGATCCTGTCAACGATCCCTTTCAGCACTTCATCCTGTGGAATGCTCCGTTTCTCTGTGAGTTCTGAAATGCTGTAGAGGCAGTTTATCTCCTTGACACGTTCCCAGAGATCATGCGTACGGTCCTGCAGAACCTCCTCTGTCCTGATCCTTTCACTGATCTCCCGCGATATGCCCGTAATCATCTCATTGGTCACCGTCTTAAGCGACTCCAGGAGTTCTATCTTCGATTCGCCGGATACCCGGGCGGCGAGTTCACCTTTTGAGACCTTATGGAGTATTTCAAAGTGTTCGGCCAGGCCTATCGCTATTTCATGGGACTGATCAACAATCTCTCCTATCTCTTCAGCGGTAAGGTTGACCATGTGTTTCAGTTTCCTGATCAGTTCAATGTCCGAAATCTCGTCAACCCTCACCGTCGGGTCTCCGGAGGCGATCTTTTTCAGCGCCTCGAACACTTCAGACAGACTGATGGCAAGTTCCATGCTCATGCTCTCGAGCTCCCTGTCGCGCTCACCGATAATCCTGTTATATTCATTGAACTGCCTGTTGACAACGCCGAGCGTTGCTTTCATCGCAGCGACATCTTTGTTCGATTTCAGGACCCTGCACCCGAGGCACAACTCTATCTTTTCGATAAACCTGCCCTGGATTTCGTTCCGGCAATGGGTCCCGGAAAAGAGCCAGCATTTGAGGTTCCGTGACTTATAGGCAGGACATTCTTTTTTTTCACACGTGAAGATTTCCCAGCATTTGACCTTCCGAGGCACTCTCGATGGCTTCTTTGGAGTATTTTTGTCTGCGTTCATGGCTATAGAACCATTGTAACAGGAGGATAAATCCTGTCAACCATTCTTATTCATATTGTATTCTGATTAAGGGAAATTTATCTCCGTCCAATTCCAGGGGACAGAGGTTCGCTTTGTTTGGCCCGGATTATCTATAATTTGATATTATGAGAAAGGGAGAAAGGTTCGAGTTATTTGGTGAAAGGAAACCGGAGGGAAGAAAGAAAAAGGAGAAGAAGCAATGAAGAACAGAAAAATTCGCCTTCTCATCACGGTTCTGGTTCTAGCCGGTTTGATATTCGCAGGTATCCGTCTGTGGCATTCCTCCAGGAACAGAACTTCGGGGAACACCCTTATTCTCTACGGCAATGTTGACATCCGTCAGGTTGACCTCGCATTCAATGCAAATGAGCGCATTGCACAAGTTCTGGCGGAAGAGGGTGACAGAGTGGAAAAAGGAACGCTTCTCGCAACTCTTGAGACCGACCGTCTGGTGCACGAAGTCGCACGTGCCGGGGCACAGGTGCGTGCACAAAAAGAATTTGTTGCACGGCTGGAAGCCGGCAGCCGGCAGGAAGAAATCCGTAAAGCCCGGGCCGAGGTAAACGCGGCGGAAGCGGAAGCAGAGAATGCAAAAACCAATGCTCAACGCATGAAATCATTGGCAGAAGAGGGAGCAGTCACGATCAAGCAGAGAGACGATGCGAACACGGCGGCAGAAGCGGCTGCTGCACATTTAGAGGCAGCCCGGGAGGTTCTGGAACTCGCGCTCAAGGGCCCCCGCAAAGAAGATATTGCCTCGGCGAAAGCCACTCTGAACGCTTCTGAATCAGAGCTTGCGGTGGTACAACGCAGGCTGGATGATGCTTCTCTTTCTGCTCCTTCGGACGGAGTGATCCAGAACCGCATCATGGAACCGGGCGATATGGCCTCCCCTCTGAAACCCGTCTTCACACTCGCACTGGTAAATCCTGTATGGGTCCGGGCATATGTACAAGAGCCCGACCTCGGAAAGGTGAAACCTGGGATGACTGCAGAAGTCAGTACTGACAGTTTCCCGGATAAAACATATAAAGGCTGGGTAGGCTTTGTCTCGTCAACCGCGGAATTCACTCCAAAATCTGTTGAGACGACAGAGGTGCGGACCAAGCTTGTCTATCAGTTGCGAATCTACGTCTGTAATCCGGAGCACGAGCTCCGTCTGGGCATGCCTGCTACCGTTACTATTCCTCTTGGTCAGGATACCGGAGAGACAACTTCTGAGCAGGACCGCTGTAAAAATCCCTGATGGCAAACCTTCAGCCAGAAGGCACCTGCAAAGCGGGAAACGGCAATGCGATCATCACGCTTCTCAATGTCAGCAAGTCATTTGTTACAGGGAAACGAACAATCCAGGCACTGGACAATGTAAGTGCTCGTGTGCAGAGATGTATGATAACCGGCCTTGTCGGACCTGACGGTTCAGGAAAAACAACCCTTATGAGATTGATCGCCGGCCTTCTGGAACCGGACAAGGGCACAGTAACCGCGCTCGGCAGGGATGCAACCGCTGAATCACTGCTGGTGCAGGCCTCAGCAGGGTATATGCCTCAGAGATTCGGCCTGTATGAAGATCTGACCGTTTCGGAAAATCTCAACCTTTATGCCGATCTCCAGGGAGTTCCGGGGGATGCACGGCACGAACGGTTTCGGGAACTCATGCACATGACAGGGCTGGGGCCTTTTGTTTCCCGGCTGGCAGGACGCCTGTCCGGAGGAATGAAGCAGAAGCTCGGACTGGCGTGCACCCTCGTGCGGTATCCGCAACTGCTGCTTCTGGACGAACCCACAGTGGGCGTTGACCCTGTTTCGCGCCGGGAACTCTGGTCTATAGTCTCCCGTCTCGTGCGAGAAGAGGGCATGAGCGTCCTCCTGAGCACCTCGTATCTTGATGAAGCCGAAAATTGCAATGAAGTAATCATGATGTTTGAGGGGCAGATCCTCGGCCAGGACCGGCCGGAAAAGTTCAGCAGCACCATGGAAGGCCGCACATTCACTGTATCGGTCCCAGGCATGAAAGGCCGTATTCTCCAGAAAAAACTGCTTATGCGCGAGGACGTAACCGATGCGATTGTACAGGGTGACTGCATCCGTCTTGTTATGCAAACACAGGGCAACCCCGATGCGTCTGCCCTTGTGCCCGATACGCCGGACATTACACTCAGGCCTGTTCAGCCACGCTTCGAGGACGCCTTTATCTCGGTGCTCAGGCAGCAGCGCTCAGCCAGGATTATGAACCGTGAGGAAGATACGAAGCCGGGTCCTTCTCCAGGAGGGAACGGAGGGAATGTAATCGAGGTGAAAAACCTGAAGAGGAGGTTCGGAGATTTCTATGCCGTGAAAGGCGTAACCTTTTCCGTAGAAAGAGGCGAGGTCTTCGGCCTCCTCGGCCCAAACGGTGCAGGCAAATCAACCACGTTCAGAATGTTGTGCGGCCTGCTGCCCCCGACCGAGGGCATGTTAAGCGTTGCAGGCCATGACCTCAGGAGGGCTCCTTCTGCAGCGCGTGCGCATATCGGCTACATGTCACAGAAGTTCTCCCTGTACGGGAACCTCAGCGTCAGAGAAAACCTGCGTTTCTTCATCAGTGTGTACGGACTCACGGGAAACGCCGGCCAGAAAAAAATCCAGTGGGCGCTGGACCAGTTCGAACTCGGCGATCATGCGGAATCCACAAGCAACGATCTCTCGCTCGGTCACAAACAGCGGCTTGCGATGGCATGCTCGCTCATGCATGAACCGGATATCCTCTTTCTCGACGAACCCACGTCCGGAGTCGATCCTCTCGCGCGAAGGGAATTCTGGCACCGTATCAATGCACTCGCAGAACATGGCATAACCGTCCTGGTCACCACGCATTTTATGGAAGAGGCGGACTACTGCGACAGGCTGGCTATTATGACTGCAGGCGAGGTTCTTGCCCTCGGCACACCCGCTGAGATCAAGTCAGAAGTCCGGTCTGCTAAAATCCCGGAACCGACGATGGAAGACGCTTTTATCAGCCTCATTCAAACAAGTGCACGGGGAGAACGCGCTTCATGAACGGGAAACCCGGAGAATCCGGCCCTGCCGAATCCCGGAGGGCAGGGAGCAGGATGCGGCTCGCGGGTCTTGTGCGGAAGGAATTCCTCCAGATCCTGCGGGATCCCAGCAGCATTGCGATCGCTTTCCTGATGCCCGTTGTGCTCCTCTTCCTGTTCGGCTACGGCGTCTCACTCGATGCGGAACATATGCCGGTCGGCATTGTGGTTGAAAAGCCTGACCAGGATACTTCACGGTTTCTCGGGTCTTTCAGACAGTCCCGCTATTTCGAACCTGTTCTTCTCTCTACCATGCCCGAAGCAGTGGAGGCCCTAGAATCAGGGACTATAGACGCCATTATTCACCTCAGGCAGGACTTTTCAAAAAAGCGAAAGACTTCCGGAGATGCTCCTATGCAGGTCATCGTAAACGGAGTGGACGCGAATACCGCACGCATTCTCTCGGGATATATAGAGGGTGCATGGATCAGGTGGCTCGGACATGAGGCAATTGCAGAGGGGACGGACCTCAAAATACCCGTGCAGATGGAGCATCGGGTCTGGTTCAACAGCGAACTGAGAAGCCGCAACTACCTCGTGCCCGGCCTCATAGCCATCATCATGACCCTGATCGGAGCCCTGCTGACCGCTATGGTGATGGCCCGGGAATGGGAACGCGGCACCATGGAAGCGCTTATGGTCACCCCTGTCGCACGGAGAGAAATAATCCTCGGCAAACTCATTCCCTACTTTACCCTCGGTATAGGCGGCATGGCGTTGTCCGTGCTTCTGGCAGTCTTCCTGTTCAATGTGCCGCTGAGAGGTTCGGTTATCGTGCTCTTTGCGGCTTCATCGCTTTTCCTGCTTACTGCATTGGGGATGGGGCTTCTCATCTCGATCCTTGCGAAGAACCAGTTTGTTGCAGGCCAGGCAGCGATAATCGTGACCTTTCTCCCTGCGTTCATACTCTCCGGCTTCATCTTCGACATCAACAGCATGCCTGCACCGATACAGGTGATCACCCATCTTATCGCCGCACGGTATTTTGTGGCAATACTCCAGACAATATTCCTGGCAGGCAATATCTGGTCCGTGATCGCATGGAATGCATTGGCACTGGTGGTCATGTCAACGGTATTCCTTGGTATCAGCCGGCGGAAATTCCGGAAACGTCTTGAATAGAGGATAGCCATGTGGAGGAGAGTTTTTGCTCTTACAGTCAAAGAATTCCTTGCCCTTCTGAAAGACAAGAAAAGCAGGCTGGTGGTTTTTATTCCACCCCTGGTCCAGCTGCTCGTCTTCGGCTATGCGGCGACCTTCGACCTGAAGAATGTCCCGTTTGCGGTCTATAATGAGGACAGAGGGAACTTTTCGAGAGAGCTGCTCTCCCGTTTCAGGGGTTCCGGGAATTTCACCGAGGTTGCGGCACTCCGGAACGAAGGGGAAATCTCTTCCGTCATCAACCGGAAAGAAGCGCTTCTCGTCATTCACATAGGGCCGGAATTCAGCCGTAATCTTCTGAAGGGTGGGACGAGCCCGGTGCAGGTCATTGTAGACGGCAGGAATTCGAATACAGCCATGCTCGCCATGAATTATGCCAGGACAATAGTGAACGAATTCAACAGAACGTGGAGTGAACGTTCAGGGAGAACCGGACCTCCTGCGCACCTTGTGACCCGCGCCTGGTTCAATCCGAACCTTGAAAGCCGATGGTTCATTGTTCCCGGTATTGTCGGCCTCCTTACTCTTGTCGTCACCACACTGGTCACCGCCCTTTCAGTCGCCCGGGAACGTGAGCAGGGCACATTCGACCAGCTGCTGGTAACCCCGATCCGTCCTGTTGAGATCATCATAGGGAAGACACTCCCCGGATTTTTCATCGGGATTGCCGAAGCCACGATAATCATTCTCGCAACGGTATTCTGGTTCGATATTCCCCTGCGCGGAAGCGTACTCACACTCTATACGGGCATAATCCTTTTCATCCTGTCTGCCATCGGAATCGGACTTATGATCTCCTCCCTTGCGACCACCCAGCAGCAGGGACTGTTGGGCGCTTTCCTGTTTCTTGTCCCCGCGATTATTCTGTCGGGCTTCACGACACCCATTGCCAATATGCCGCCATTCCTGCAGGACCTTACCCTTCTGAATCCCCTGAGATACTTCATGGTAATTCTGCGCGGAGTTTTTCTGGAAGGAGCGCCCTTTCACCGGCTGATCAATCAATTCTGGCCTATGGCCGTGATCGGCATGGTAAATCTGACTATTGCAGGATGGCTCTTCCGCCATCGTTTGTATTAGTCTTCGTCATTTATACAATTGATCTCTATCATGGTGGATGCGGTATTTTTTCTCATTCTCGGGCTATCACCCTCCGAGGGAAATTCTGTTCCGTTCCCTCTCCACAGAATTTAAATCCGCAAAAATATCACATCCACCATGTTTTATATGATCAGTTTTATGAATAAGAAAAGAACGGTCAGACGCTGTTTTTCATTGTTAAAGTTCGCTTTTATCAGGACATTTCGATTATAATAAAAGGCTTTGTTGCCGGAGACCATTCCCTGCAGCAACCCAATACAATACACTGGAGAATCAAATGAGTAGTGTGAAGTGTGACGATTTCAGAAATATTGCAATTATTGCGCATGTAGACCACGGGAAGACCACCCTCCTGGACGGTATGCTGAAGCAGGCCGGCATATTCCGTTCCCCGGAAAAGATGCAGGAGCGTATCATGGACTCGATAGACCTCGAGCGTGAACGCGGCATCACAATCATGGCAAAGAACACAGCTGTTGAGTATAACGGCGTGAAGATAAATATCGTTGATACCCCCGGCCATGCCGATTTCGGCGGAGAGGTTGAGCGGACACTCAAGATGGTAGACGGCGTTCTGCTTCTTGTCGATGCATCCGAGGGTCCTCTTCCGCAGACACGCTTTGTCCTGAAAAAAGCCCTTGAGCTGGGGCTCCCGCCGGTCCTTGTCGTGAATAAGATAGACAGGACAGACGCAAGGATCCAGGAAGTCCTGAACGAGGTCTATGACCTCTTCATCGATCTCGATGCCACAGAAGAGCAGCTTGACTTTCCGGTGCTCTACACAAATGCAAAGGCGGGTATTGCAAAAACAAACCTGTTGCATGAATCTTCGAACCTTCAGCCGCTCTTCGAAACGATCCTGAATACCATCCCTCCTCCCGGAGATGACGCGACCTCTGCCCTTCAGCTTCTTGTCACGAACATCGACTACGACGATTATGTGGGAAGGCTGGCCATCGGGCGCATCTTCTCAGGGACAGTCAGGGTCGGGGATATCGTGGCTATGGTAAAGTCTGACGGCGGGACGATAAAAACAAAGGTCACCTCTCTCTATACTTTCCAGGGCCTTGAGCGGATTCCGGTAAAAGAAGCAGTTGCGGGAGATATCGTTTCTCTTGCAGGTATTGAGGGGATTACCATAGGCGATACGATCACAAGCGCCGAGACGCCCATGCCTCTCCCACGGATAACTGTTGATGAACCTACGATCTCCATCGTCTTTCAGGTCAATACCTCTCCATTCGCCGGGAGGGAAGGGACTTATGTCACGTCGAGGCATCTGCGGGAACGTCTCGAAAAGGAGCTTCTCTACAACGTTGCGATCAGAGCCGATTTCTCCGGCACCGATTCCTTCATTATTCAGGGAAGGGGAGAACTCCAGCTTGCCATCCTCATCGAGATGATGAGAAGAGAGGGATACGAAATGGCAGTCTCGATGCCCGAGATCATTACGAAAACCATTAACGGAGCCGTCCATGAACCGATGGAAATCCTTGTTATAGACGTGCCGGAAGAATATGTCGGAGTGGTAACCCAGCAGGCGGGCATAAGGCGGGGGAAGCTCCAGAAGATGCAGAACAACGGGTATGGCAGGGTGAGGATCGAGTTCCGGATCCCGTCACGCGGACTCATAGGTTTCCGGTCCCAGTTCCTCACCGACTCAAGGGGCACAGGCCTTCTCAATCACATCTTTGACGGCTATGAGCCCTGGCAGGGGTCGATCACCAAGAGACAGACCGGTGCACTCGTTGCCGACAGGCCTGGAAAATCCACGATCTATGCCCTTCACCACCTCCAGCCGCGCGGGGTCCTTTTTATCAGGGAGAACACACCCGTATACGAGGGCATGATCATCGGAGAGAACTCGCGCGACAATGATCTTGATGTGAATGTGATCAAGGAAAAGAAACTCACGAATATGCGGGCGTCGAATGCCGACGAGGCCCTGCAGCTTGTTCCTCCCCGGCCCATGAGCCTGGAGCAGGCAATCGAGTTCGTCAGGGAGGATGAACTTGTCGAGGTCACACTCCAGTCCATCCGGCTGCGGAAGAAGGTGCTCGAAGCAAACAGGAGGCCAAAGCTCAGCAAGGAGTGATCTTCCCAGGATACGAAACAGAACGGTATCCATTTCATTTTTTATGCTCTTGAAGGAGGACCAATGAAGGTCGCGATTACAGGCTTATCGAATTCAGGGAAAACAACAGTCTTCAATGCACTGACAGGACTGAACAGTGATACAACAATCTATCCGACAATATCCGGCGAACCGAATATCGGGGTCGTAAAAGTGCCCGATCCGGAAATTGATACGCTTTCCGGAATCTATATGCCGAAAAAGACAACATACGCCACAATTGAATATATTGACTACATCGGTCTGACCAAGGGTGATTTCAAACAGAACAGGAAGGTCTTCGACCTGATAAAAGACGTTGACACTATCGTCCATGTCGTGAGGACCTTTTCCGATGAGTCTGTGGTTCATCCAATGGAAAGCATAAACCCTGTGAGGGATATTGAAACGCTTGAACTCGAACTGGTCTTTGCCGACCTTGCACTCGTTGAAACCCGCCTCGAACGTATGGAGGACGGCAAAAAACGGGGGAAGAAACCTGACGAATCAGAAAGGAAACTGCTTCTGAAATGCCGGGATTTCCTTATGCAGGAAACTGCGCTGAGAGACGTGGAATTCACCAAAGAGGAGTTGAAGGCGATGAGCCAGCTGCAGTTTATCTCATCAATTCCGAAAGTTATTGTGCTGAATACCGGCGAAAGGGATGGCGACACAGAACATGTACAGACAGTTGAGTCAGCATTGCTGAACCGGTATCCGTCTGCACACACCATTGCCCTCTGCGGCAAAATCGAGATGGAAATCGCACAGCTTCCCGATGATGAAAAGGGGCCTTTCCTTGAGGAACTCGGCATCAAGGAGCCTGCGGCAAACAGACTTATACGGATATGCTATGAGATCCTCGGCCTCATATCATTCGTTACGGTAGGAGACGACGAAGTGAGGGCCTGGACTATCAGGAACAAAACGAATGCAGTGACTGCGGCGGGAAAGATCCATTCGGACATCGAGAGAGGATTTATCAGGGCTGAAGTCATTTCTTATGCTGACTTCATGAAATCAGGAGATATGCATACAGCGAGAGAAAAGGGGCTCCTGAGGCTTGAAGGCAAGACATATGAAGTACAGAACGGGGATATTATTAATTTCAGGTTCAATGTGTAGGCCAGATCAAAGAGAAACCGGGAGAGCTCTGTTTGTGCAGCGCGACTTGCTGAGTTCCCGGCAATTTCCTGACTGATACAAAAAAAGCTTGACAACCGTTCTGAATTGCGATATGGTTGAAGTAAGAAGAGCGGGCTTACCAAAAGTGGTGGACTTGCTCCTCTCGAACTCAGCACTAAAGTTGTAAGGTCGTAGGACGTAAAGTTGCAGACGTTAAAAGTCTTTAGCTGTATGTCTCAAGATGTACAATTTGCTGAGAAAGAGGGGAAGCAAGCACCACTTTTTTTATTGAATTCTCTCCCTTTTATTTCTTCTCCAGGTCTAACTCATTGAATTCATCAATTCTGTCACATCTGTCCAAAATATATGCTTGCCGCGCTGCAAATCAGGGGATATGGCTCAATTCCTTAAGCCAGATCACGGGTAATCCCGATGAGGCTGAAGACGAAGCGGAAGCCTCACGTATAAATTGAGTGCAAACATTATAGTCAGAAAAAAGCATGTACAGAAACAAAGGGAGTTTATCTGGCTTTAGGAATTGAGCCATATCCCATAAAGCAAATTATTTTAAACAGGCGGGATGAAAAGAAAGGGAAGGAAAGATTTCTCCCCTTCCCCTGGAGTTTTTTCCTAAAACATATAGCCTATTTGTCCGCCGAGTCTCCAGTTACTGAGTTCAAAATCGTCGTGTTTGAATTCCTCGGTTATCTGATATTTCCCGTTAAAGCCGATAAAGATTTTCTCAAACATGTAGTTGACGTCGACAAAGAACTGTCCTCCGAATACCCAATCATCCGTGCTGTCGGACCCAAGCCCGTCCGAAATCTCGAATTCGCTATAGTTGTACGATATTCCCGCACCCAGATCTACAACGAGGTAGGGGCTAATCGGCAAGGCATATTTGGCATTCAATTCGACAGGAACATAGGTCAATTCTGTGTCGTAAGGACCGATTTCTCCTTCGGGGTGAGCGTATCCGGCCTCAAGACCGAGGTACAGCTGCGGTACAAGCTGGGTATAGCCTTCCAGTCCGATATAGAGCGCCTTATCGACATCTGCGTCACCCAAATCTCCATTCGTAAATTCTATGTATCCGAGTTTCACTGCGAGGTGCCCTGCTCCGAGCGACGCTTTTTCCGCTGCGTACGCCGATATACTGACGAACACAAATAAAAACATGCCTGCTACTACAATCGCTTTTTTCATGTCTGTATCACCTCCTTTCTGTTCTTTTACCCAGGTTTCCAGTCAGGTTGTCTGCAAAAACGAGTCGTCTTCTGCAAGAGTTCATTGCACTTTGCAACCTGACTGTCCCCTTCAATGCGTTATCCATATCTCTTCTACTTCTAAAAAAAGTATACTGAAATAAGACTAAAGATTCAAATATAATCCTGTTTTGGTAGTGTCAATCTTTATGTGTAAATTCTTTTAGGGGTTTCTTTCCCCATTGC